>NZ_JAZKUD010000007.1:0-99695 GCF_036625275.1 Accumulibacter sp. | reverse complement strand
GATGTCCGATCCAGAGCCCATACGTCGAAGTCTACCCAAACTCGGCTTCTGTGTCCAGCCCTCCGCCATCTGCTCAGTCGCCGACTATCGGCCGCCGCCTCCGACTACGGGTTCACCGAATACTTACTATTGTTCTGCCTGCTGATAAACGGGCTGCTTGCCGCCGTGGCGCATGCCCAGACGGCTGATCCGGTGATGGTCGCGATCGCCTATCCGGCAACCAGCGAAGAGACCATCCCGAGGGCCTCCCTGCGCGCCATCTTTGGCATGCGCTTGCAGAACTGGCCAGCCGATACCCTGATCAGGGTATTCGTTCTCAGGGATGACGCGCCCGAGCATGCTACCTTCAGCAAGACCGTGTTGCAGGTTTTTCCTCAGCAATTGCGAATGGCCTGGGACCGGCAGGTATTTTCCGGGCAGGGACGATACCCCGAGCAGGTCGCTTCAACGTAGGAAATGCTCTCCAGAGCGGGGGCGATTGGTTACGTCAAAGTGGGTGAGGTTAAGCCGAATGTGCGTGTACTCAAGATTCGCTAGGGCCATGTTCTTGCATGGCGCTGATTGGCGTGTGCTTGCTGTGGGCTGTACCGGTGCGTGCACTGAACCTGCTGGGCGGAGATTTCCAGTTGCACGGCTTTGCTTCTCTGACGCTGGTGAACACCACCGATAACGATTTCTTTGGGTATACCGATGACCGGGTGAGCAGGGATTTCACGGAAGTCGATATGAATGGCGACGAGCTTGCTCGCAACCCGATGCTGTCCAGCCATGTCGTCTTTGAAATCACCGAAACGGCTGCCGTGTCGGATTTTTCCGCTGCCCGCGCGTTCATGCAGGCTGTGCGTGAACTGGGTTGTTCGTTTTCGCTCGACGATTTTGGTGTCGGATTTTCATCATTCAATGATATTAATCAGTTACCTGTTGATTACGTGAAGATTGACGGATCCGTTTGTGCGCACGCTGGTCGACAGTCCAGATGATCAGGTCTTTGTCCGGGCACTGACCGAGGTAGCACGAGGATTTGGCAAGAAGACTGTCAGACTGTCGCCGAGTTCGTTGAAGAAGAACGCGCGTTGAACATGTTGCGTGGTTTTGGTGTGGACTACGCACAAGGGTATTTCATCGGCAAGCCGGTGCAGGATGTGCTCTGAATGCACATGGCGCGCGGGGGCATGCGCTGTCAATGATATAATCCCTGTCCAATCCTGCCTTTTTCTGCCTGCCATCCGCCAAGAATGCCGCTGTTTACGCTTGGTATCAACCACCACACAGCTCCTTTGTCGGTTCGTGAGCAGGTGGCCTTTCACGCGGAAAGGGTGCACCAGGCATTGACCGACCTGACACGCGGAAAATCGGTTCAAGAGGCAGCGATTCTTTCCACCTGCAACCGTACCGAGGTTTACTTCGCCACCGATGCGCCAGAGGCGGCAAGCCAGTGGCTGGCTGACTATCATCGCCTGGCCCGCCACGAAATCGAGCCATACCTCTACACCTATCCCGAACGTGATGCCGTTCGCCACGCTTTCAGGGTGGCTAGTGGGCTCGATTCGATGGTTCTGGGTGAACCACAGATTCTTGGCCAGATGAAGGAGGCAGTACGTGTGGCCGAGGAAGCTGGCACCCTCGGTACAACCTTGCACAAACTTTTCCAGCATTCGTTTGCCGTCGCCAAGGAGGTGCGCTCGACCACGGCAATCGGTGTCAACGTCGTTTCCATGGCTGCCGCCGCAGTGCGCCTGGCCGAGCGCATCTTCGAGCGGATCGCCGACCAGAAGCTCCTGTTGATTGGAGCCGGCGAGATGATCGAGCTGTGTGCCAGACATTTCGCGGTACAACGGCCGAAACAGGTGCTTATTGCCAACCGGACGGTTGAGCGCGGCCAATCGCTTGCGGATCGTTTTGGCGGAACGGCGATCAGGCTCGAAGAGCTTGGCGAGCGATTGTCACAGTTCGATATCATCATCTCCTGTACGGCCAGTCCGCTGCCGATCATTGGTCTGGGCATGGTCGAGCGTGCCATCAAGACGCGTCGTCACCGCCCGATGTTCATGGTCGATCTCGCAGTCCCGCGCGATATCGAGATCGAGGTGGGCGAGATGGACGATGTTTTCCTGTATACGGTTGATGATCTTGCCCAGTTGGTTGCATCCGGACTCGAGTCGCGTCAGGCAGCCGTCGTTGACGCGGAGGCGATCATCGCCGAGCGTGTCGATGGATTCCTACGCTGGTTGGCAACGCGTGGTACAGTGCCGGTCATTCGTGCGCTGCGCGACGCGGCTGAACGATCGCGTCGGCACGAAATGGAGCATGCACTCAAATTGTTGGCCAGAGGGGACGACCCGGCGCGTGTGCTCGAGCAATTTTCTCTGCGCCTGACCAACAAGTTCCTGCACGCACCAACACAGGCGCTGAGCCATGCCGCTGGAGACCGGGATGACTTGCCGTCTCTGGCAGCCAGGCTTTTTCACCTGCATGTGGAGTCCCACCTCGGCGAATAGTGGATCTTTCGCGGGCGCCAACCTACTCCTGGAAAATTCTTCACGGCCTTTTTGCCTGAACCGCTGTCTGAACCCATTGCCCATGAACCAAAGCATTTGCGACAAACTTGAGCATCTGGCCGGTCGTCTTGACGAGCTCGACCGCATGCTGGCCAGCGGCGAGGCAACACGCGACATGGACGAGTACCGCAAGCTATCGCGCGAGCATGCCGAACTGGGTCCGGTAGTTTCCCTTTACCATGCCTGGCGACAGATCCGAGCCGATTTGTGTGCGGGGCTCGATATGCTGGCTGATCCAGAGATGCGGGAGTTGGCTGAGGCCGAAGTGGCAGGTGCCAGGGAACGCCTGCCGGAGATCGAAGCAGAACTGCAAAAACTATTGCTGCCGAAGGATGCCAAGGACGATCGCAATGTCTTTCTTGAAATTCGCGCCGGCACAGGCGGTGACGAATCGGCGCTGTTTGCAGGCAATCTGTTCCGCATGTACACACGCTACGCCGAGCGTCGGGGCTGGCAAGTGGAGGTCGTTTCTGCAAGCGTTTCGGACCTCGGCGGGTACAGGGAAGTCATTGCGCGTATCATCGGTCATGGTGTCTACTCCAGACTCAAGTTCGAGTCGGGTGCTCATCGTGTGCAGCGTGTTCCGGATACCGAGACGCAAGGCCGTATCCATACGTCCGCCTGTACGGTGGCGGTCATGCCCGAGGCCGACGCACTGGAGGAGGTGCAGATCAACCCAACCGAAATTCGCATTGACACCTATCGAGCTTCCGGGGCAGGTGGGCAGCACATCAACAAGACCGATTCGGCCGTACGCATTACTCACCTGCCGACGGGTATTGTCGTGGAATGTCAGGATGATCGCTCGCAACACAAGAACAAGGCACAGGCCTTGTCAGTGCTGGTGGCACGTATCAGGGACATGCAGGAGCGCGAGCAACAGGCGAACATCGCATCGGCGCGCAGGAATTTGATTGGCAGTGGTGATCGCTCGGAGCGAATTCGAACCTATAATTTCCCACAGGGGAGAGTCACCGACCACCGCATCAACCTGACGTTGTACAAACTGGAGGCTGTGATGGACGGCGATCTCGATGACCTGATCGCTGCGCTGACCGCCGAGTATCAGGCTGATCAGCTGGCAATGCTCGCCGAGAGCGCGTGAAGCGATCGTTCTGACGCTGATGCCGTGCCTTCTGCAATGGTCTGCGTCAATGGGCCTGCGCTGAATGTCGCAGCCACTGGTGACGAGCATCGGCGAGGCCTGGCGCGTGGCCAGCCTGAGTATTGATCGGCTGGACGCGCGTTTGCTCGTCCAGCACGTCACGGGTTGTACGCATGTCGATCTGTTGGTACGCCCGACGCAAGCGTTGTCGACTGATCAATGGGCGCGACTTGGGGCACTCGTCAAGCGTCGTTCTGACGGGGAACCGCTGGCGTATCTGGTGAATTCGGCAGAATTTTACTCGCTCGATTTTCAGGTCACCCCGGCGGTCCTGATTCCACGCCCGGAAACGGAACTGCTGGTCGAACTGGCGATTGAACGATTGCAGCCATTAAAAGCGCCCCGGATCGTAGACCTCGGTACGGGGTGCGGGGTCCTGGCGGTAACCCTCAAGTCCCTGTACCCGGCGGCCATTGTCAGCGCGGTCGACTTGTCTCCGGCGGCACTCGAAGTGGCCCGCATCAATGCCGCGCGGCATGCCGTCGAGGTCAGCTTCCTTGCGGGTGACTGGTACACCCCTCTCGGTGGAACGCGTTTCGACCTGATCGTTGCCAACCCACCTTATGTTGAGTATGCGGATCCGCATCTGCAGCAGAACGGTCTCCCCTTTGAGCCGCCGATGGCACTCAGCGACGGGGTTGATGGTGGCGACGGTCTGGCCTGCATTCGCGCAATCGTCGTCGGTGCAGCCGGACATCTACTGCCGGATGGCTGGTTGTTGATCGAACACGGTTACAATCAGGCCGCCAGAGTGCGCGATTTGTTGTGCAGTGCAGGGTTCTCCAATGTGGCTTCCTGGCTGGATCTGTCGAAGATCGAACGAGTCAGCGGTGGTTGTCTGCATTGACGATGGGGTGGCCAATCGGTACACTAATTCCTATGATTTTTATCAACTATAGAAATGGCGAGGTTTGATGATGGATGTGCAGCAACTGATCAAAGAGCAGGTCACGAATAACCCGGTGGTTCTCTATATGAAGGGGACTCCGCAATTTCCGCAGTGTGGTTTTTCTGCGGTTACCGTACAGATTCTGAAAGCCTGTGGAGTGTCCGGCTTTCTCAGCGTGAATGTGCTGGAAAATGCAGAGATTCGCAACGGTATCAAGGAATATGCCAACTGGCCAACGATTCCGCAGCTTTACGTACGCGGCGAGTTCATCGGTGGCTGCGACATCATGCGCGAAATGTATGAAGAGGGTGAATTACAGAAACTGTTCGAAGGCCTCACCGATCCGGTCTGAGCCGGCTGGTACTGATTAAGCATAATGGCAATGGTCCATGGTCGAGATGAATACTGAATGGTCGAGGTGGCAATACCTGTTGGCCGTGCTGGGCGTATCCCTGCTGTCGGCTTGTGCTGGTTATCGTGGCTGGGGTCTGCAGCCCGGCGTGACGACCTTGCCGGAAGTCGTGGCAACCATGGGGACACCCGCACTCCGCTGGAAAAATGCTGACGGCAGCGAGCAACTGGCCTATCCGCGCGGGCCAGCAGGAACCCAGACGTTCATGGTCTTCATTGCTCCGGATGGGCGGCTGCAGCAGATTGAAGCGGTGCTCGACATGGAGCATTTTGCTCGCATCGAGCCTGGAAAAAGCGACCAGGAATCGGTCCTACGCCTGATTGGTCCACCCGCTCCACAGTGGACCGCCTATTTCAAGGAACGCGACGAACTGGTCTGGGAGTGGCAGTTTTGCGATGCCTGGAATCAGCTCGCACGCTTCGACGTGCTGTTCGATGCCACCACCGGCATCGTTCGCACGAGCTACCAAAGGCAGGCACTTATGGGGGCCAACGGCGTGGCCCCGTTTTGCGGTCACTAGTAGTTCGTTTTCCTAATCAGCTTGAGGATTGAGCGATCGCCCCATTGGCGCGAAACCTGGAAAATGCCGACCATTCCCGCGGACTTTCGCGCCAGCAGAGGGCAAGTAGATCATGAACGATACAAGCGGTTGCGACTTCTTCGCCGCGGAGACGGGAGAGCGGCTGATCGACGACCCGCAGTTTTGCGAGCTGATCCGCGCACGCGGCCGGCCACTGCTCGAACTCGCCCGCGGCCTGACTGCCAGGGGCGTCGGCGAGCTTGCCCTGACGCGGCTGCTGAGTGGTCGGCTGCTGCTCGAATCGAGCCAGGTGGAAGAGTTGCTCGACGAGTACGGTGCTTCCCAGAACCGCCGTTGGAGCCGCTTGCGGGCCCTCGTTGCGGCGCTGCGCAACTTCGCGCGCATCGGCCGGACACTCGCGCATGTGCAGCGTCGCCTGCCGACCTACCGCCTGCTGGCAGTGGACGCCGATTTCCACGCTGCGACTGGCGAACGCCTGTGCCTGGTGGGTGGCGTCGTCAGCGCGGTGGCCGCCGGTCTGCTGGAGGAAGCGCGCTTGCTCGGCGTCGAGATTGCCGACATCGCCCCGATGCCAGAGGATTTTGCCGAACCGTTGCTGTCTGGTCGCCTGGCCCGCAACCGCGACGACCGCATCACTACCGACGCGAGCACCACCGTTACCTTCCTGGCAACGGAGTTCCTCAATCTGGCGGCGGCAAGCGAGCTGTTGCGCACTTCGGCCCGTGTGCCGCCGCAGGACTATGCGCACTGCTTCCCGGATCCGGTCAGCGAGGAACGTCTGCGCCAGCTCAGCTTCCGTTTCCACAATCTGCAGTCACTCTACGATACCCACGTTTCCAGAACCTGGGTCGAGAGCTTGGATCCAGATCTGTCGATCCTGCGTGGTCACGCCAGCGTCATTTATCATCTGCTCAAGATCGCCACTGATCTGGCCCACTACTACGAGCGGCACGTCAGCCCGCAGACCGGCGACGGTCTGCTGCGCGAATGGCCGGTGGTCGATACCGACACCATCATGGCCACCCTGTTCGCCTACGCCATGGCTTTCTCGAGCGATTTTCTGGACGGCGGCCAGCGCCTCAGCCAGAACATCCTGCGCCGCTACGCCGAGCCAGGGCGACTGGAGGTTCCGGTGCCCAGCTACCGAGGCTTCCACGTGCGGCCATCGAATCTGGTGGCACGCATCGTCGCGCATTACGGCAGCGAGGTGCAGATGGATCTGGACGGCAAATTGTTTGACGCCGGCTCGCCGCTCGACCTCTTCCGCGCCAACGAAACCATCAATGCGCGCAAGCGGCGCTGGCTGGCGACGGAAATCGCCCGCGTCCTTTCCGACCAGGACAGCGCACTGGAACCCTCGGCGATCGCTGCCGCCGTGCTGGCCATCGTGCATCGGCTGTCCGGCGAGGGCAAAGTGATTCTCTACCGTCAGCCGCTTGAGTTCTCCGACGAGATCGGTCGCCGTGCGGGCAGTGTCCTCGAAAACACCGTCGCCGAGATTGCACGCCTGCAGGCCACGGGACAACTCGACATCCGCACCGACCTGACCGTCACCTTCATCGGCGACAAGCGCGTTTTGGCCGATGTGGATGCCCTGGCCAGGGTTGGCTACGGCGAGGATGGCTTCGGCAACAACGTGGTGCTGCCAAAGGTGCTGTCGTATCTGCAACGCTGAAGGTCAGGAGGTGAGAGTCATGAATGCGACTCACGAAACCGCCATGACCGTTTCCACATTTGCAACCCGAATACGCGGATCGTGGTCTGAAGGGCTTGTACGGCAGGGCTTCGTTAGTCATGCGTCAGGGTTGGCTGTGCTCAAGATGGGCTGACAGCCGGGCGCCAGCTTGTCTATAATGCGCCGATGGATCTCCCCACCACACTCCTGTACAGCATTCTCAGCTCGATCGTCGAAGCCGCACTGACGCCCTCTCCTGACACGCAGGTGCTGCATGAACCGATGGCCATGGCGCGTACACTGCCTGAAGAGGCCAGGCAGGGGGTTTTGCAGCCACCAACCGGAGACGGTTTCCTGACCATCAATGGCCAGCAATGGCCACTCGCCCCGACGGCGCAGTTTCGTAATCGGCAAAACCTGCTGGTCCTGCCGATACAGATTCAGGAGCCCGTCGAAATCGTCTATCTGACCGACGCTTCCGGCGCGATCTATCGCGTCTGGATGCTGACGCCGAGCGAAGCCTCGGTATCGCGACCACGCTAACGGTCATGACTTTTCCAGATACCCCGGATCATCCCGGTCATGACCGTTTCCCCCTCTCCTCTGCCGTGCGTGGAGAGGGGAGATCCGTGAGTCGCTGACGCGGTTTTCGCATTAACGCAAACCATAAAACAAGCATAGTAGACATGGCCAAAAAACTCTTCATCCGCACCTTCGGGTGCCAGATGAACGAGTACGATTCGGACAAGATGGCCGACGTGCTCGCTGCATCCGAAGACATCGTCCACACCGATACACCCGACGATGCGGACATCATCCTCTTCAACACCTGCTCGATACGCGAGAAGGCGCAGGAGCGTGTTTTTCATGACCTCGGCCGGGTACGTCCGCTGAAACTCGCCAATCCCGATCTGGTGATTGGTGTCGGCGGCTGCGTGGCGAGCCAGGAAGGTGCGGCGATCGTCGCCCGCGCACCTTATGTGGATGTGGTTTTCGGACCGCAGACCCTGCATCGGCTGCCGCAGTTGATTGCCGACCGGCGTCGCCTGGGCAAGTCACAGGTCGATATCTCTTTCCCGGAAATCGAGAAGTTCGACCATCTGCCGCCGGCACGGGTCGAGGGCGCTGCCGCTTTTGTCTCGATCATGGAAGGCTGCAGCAAGTTCTGTTCTTTCTGCATCGTTCCTTACACGCGCGGCGAAGAGGTGTCACGGCCTTTCGACGATGTCCTGACCGAAGTCGCCGGGCTGGCCGCGCAGGGCGTTCAGGAAGTGACCCTGCTCGGGCAGAATGTCAACGCCTATCGCGGCACCATGTTGGGCAGCGGGCAGGCACTCGCTGACGATGATGCGGCCGACCTCGCCCTGCTGATCGAATACATCGCCGAAATTCCGGGCATCGAGCGCATTCGCTACACCACCTCGCATCCCCGCGAGATGTCGGCACGGCTGATCGACGCCTATGCACGGGTGCCAAAGCTCGTCTCGCACCTGCATCTGCCGGTGCAATCGGGATCCGACCGGGTTCTGGCGGCGATGAAGCGCGGCTATACGGCGCTCGAATACAAGAGCCTGGTGCGCAAGCTGCGCGCTGCGCGTCCTGATCTCTCGCTGTCTTCGGACTTCATCGTCGGTTTTCCGGGCGAAACCGCCGATGATTTCGAAAAGACGATGAAACTGATCGATGAGGTCGGCTTTGACGCTTCGTTCTCTTTCCTCTACAGCGCGCGCCCAGGGACGCCGGCGGCCGAGCTTGCCGACGATACGCCGCCATCGCTCAAGCTTGAACGTCTGCTGCGCCTGCAGAAGCGCATCGACGAACTGGCGCAGGCGGTTTCGGCAGCGATGGTCGGCAGCGTCCAGCGGGTGCTGGTCGAAGGCATGTCGAAGAAAAATCACCGGGAATTCGCTGGGCGAACCGACAACAACCGGGTGGTCAATTTTGCCGGCAAGGTTGGCGACAGCACGCCACTTCTCGATCGTTTTCTGAATGTTCGCATCACTTCCGCCCTGCCGCATTCGCTGCGCGGCGAGATCGTCGGTACAAGCGCATGAACACTCATACTTCCGAACGCCCTGTTGCGCACTCCCCGTCGCTGAAAAGTCGGGCCACCGAACTGCTGCTGTCGCCGGTCAACAACAAGCAACTGGCTAATCTGTGCGGCGCCCTCGACGAGAATCTGCGCCAGATCGAGACCGCCCTCGACGTCTCGATCGCCCGCCGTGGCGAGCGTTTTACGCTGCGCGGCGAAGCCGGACAGCGGGCGCGCGCTTCCGAGGCGCTGCAGCAGTTCTACGCACAGGCCAAGGACAGCTTGTCGGTCGACGACATCCAGCTCGGTTTGATCGAACTGCTCAACCGACCGGTACGCCACATCGCGTCGGGCGGCGGTCTGGCGCCGGCGCTATTGACCCGCAAGACCGAGCTGCACGGCCGCACGCCACGCCAGATCGAATACCTGAAGCACATCCAGGAACACGACATTACCTTCGGTATCGGCCCGGCCGGTACCGGCAAAACCTATCTTGCCGTCGCCTCGGCGGTCGACGCCTTCGAACGCGAACTGGTGCAGCGCATCGTGCTCACCCGTCCGGCAGTCGAAGCCGGCGAGCGCCTCGGCTTTCTGCCGGGCGATCTCGCACAGAAAGTCGATCCCTATTTGCGACCGCTTTACGACGCGCTCTACGATCTGATGGGCTTCGAGCGTGTCGGCAAGCTGTTCGAACGCGGTGCGATCGAGATTGCACCGCTGGCCTATATGCGCGGCCGCACCCTGAACCACGCCTTCATCATTCTCGACGAGGCGCAGAACACGACGCCCGAACAGATGAAGATGTTCCTGACACGCATCGGCATCGGCGCCAAGGCAGTAGTCACCGGCGACGTTACCCAGATCGACCTGCAGCGAGGCCAGAAGAGCGGCCTGATCGAGGCCCGCCAGATCCTCAAGGAAGTCCGCGGCATCGCCTTCACCGAGTTCCTCAAGGAAGACGTCGTCCGCCATCCGCTGGTGGCGCGCATCGTCTCGGCCTACGAAGCGCACACCGCTGCGCTGGAAGCCCATGCAGCCACGCCGACCGGGCATGGCGAAGCGTGAGCGGCGGCTGCAAGTCAGCGTACAGTACGCCGGCGACTGGCCGGACCTCCCCAGGAAATCGCAGGTTCGAAGCTGGGCACGCGCCGCAGCAGCCCCTTTTGGCAGTGGCGGACAGATCACCGTACGCTTTGTCGACGCCGACGAAGGCCGCAGCCTGAACCGTACCTACCGCTCCAAAGACTACGCGACCAACGTCCTGTCCTTTCCCTATCAGCAGCAACCCTCGCTCTGCGGTGATCTCGTGCTCTGTGCGCCGGTCGTCACATTCGAGGCCAACACCCAGGGCAAGTCGCTCGAAGCTCATTGCGCCCATCTGATCGTCCATGGCGTGCTGCATCTTCAGGGCTACGACCATGAAGCGGGCAAGAAGGAAGCCCGTGAAATGGAAAACCAGGAGCGCCGGGTACTGGCTGCGCTGGGATATCCGGACCCCTATCGGGCCGAGTCCTGACCGTCGATCGTCACCTCGCCGACCACACCGCAGGGTGGAACATCGGCAGGCGGTGACAGCCAATCAACCAGCCGCCCAAGCACAGATTGGACTCACCTGTCAGGGTGAGCTTCCCCCGAAATTTCGTCTGCCCAGGGTGACCTAAAATTGAGGAGTCATTATTGGAAGGCAGGAAATGAAGAGACCGAAGCAGGCCGACACGGCCGAGTTCAAGGCACACTGGGTCAAGGCGGCGGTGGAAGGCCGGCTCAGCGGCGTCGGTGGCCGGGTCGTGACCCCGGAAGAGAGGGCGCTTTCGAGGCTGCGCGCCGAGCCTCTCCGGCGCAAGCGGGAGCTTGAAATCATCAACAAAGCGGCGGCGTACTTCGCGAAGGATGCTCGGTGAAGTCCGCCTGGATTGCCGCACAGACCGAGTCGTTTTCCCTGGCCGAAAGGGGTGCCGTGCTTGAGGTCAGCGTCATCGGCTATCGCGCCTGGCAACGTGGCGGCGCGCCGGATCGCAAGCAATTGACCGATACCCAGATGCGGGCCCTGATTTGCGCGATCCATGCCGAACATAAAAGCGCCTACGGTAGCCCGCGCAGGGTGCGCGAACTGCGTGCGCGGGGATTTTCGGTGCGCAAGGAACGGGTTGAACGGCGGATGCGCGACAACGACATTCGTGCCCGCCCCAAGCGGCGCGACCCGGTCACGACGGACTCGAAGCCTGGCTTGCCGGTGGCGGACAACCTGCTGGCCAGAAACTTCACGCCGACGGCACCCAATCCGGTCTGGACGTCGGACATCACCGACGTGAAGTCGTTGGCTGGTCGCTGAAGCCGCGCATGACGGCAGACCGGGTGACCGATGCGCTGACCATGGCGGGGTTCAGGAAGCGTCCGGTGCCAGGGCTGCTGCACCCCTCCGACCGGGGAAGTCAGTATGCCAGCCATGCCTTTCAGGACAAGCTCAAGGCGTACGGCATGACCTGCCCGATGAGCCGGAAAGGAAACTGCTGGGACAATGCGCCGACGGAGAGCGGGTTCAACCGCTTCAAGAACGAGCGGCTGCAGGGTGTTCACGACGCGACGCCTGCCGAGATCAAGGCTGCCGCCTTTGAATACATCGAGGTTTTTGACAACCGGAAGCGCCAGCATTCGACCCTCGGCTACCAGTCGCCCGTTCAGTTCCTGGAGAACTGGATCAGCGAGCAGCGTCAGGAAAGGGTGGTAGCATGAAATCCGTCCTTTGGCAGACGAAAACCGAGGGAACCTCACTCCAGCCCACCCTGTTCCCGAAGCGTCCCAGCCTTCTTCAGGACGCGCTCCTTCTCGATCCCTCTCCGTACACGGGATGAGCGAGCGCCTCAGCTCTCTGGGAGAGGAAGACGTAACACTAGGGTCTACGCTCGCTGATCGAAGACTTCGTCCAACCCTTGGTCAGGGCGTGAGAATTTTCACGGCAGGTTTGCGGTCCAGACCTATAATGGCTTCACGAGACAAATGGCAAACGGGGTGAAAGCCCCGGACGCAAAGCTGCAGACCCTAACCCGGAACGACGGGAGGGTGGCTGGGTTACCTCGCTCCCGGCACATTCGTGCGGGTACTTGGTTTCCTTCCCACAGCTGAAACATGGCTCTCGTATGAGAGGGCAGCAAGGCCTTGTTGAATTGATGCCGATCGTATGGCACAACAATAGCCACTTCTGATGCCATGTATGGTGTGCGTTGAGAGTCTGAGGAAACCATGAAAACCTATATCGCGACGATCGAAACTCCTGGCGGAACCGAGACCATGAAACTGGCGGCGGCCAATATCCAGGAAGCCTACGGACAGGTGGCAGAACGTAGTCTTTCGGCTGCAGGCGCGTCGTATCATTACTCGATCAAGGAAGCAGCGCCGGTTACATCGCCCCAGTTTTTCGACGGGTTTGCCAACGCCAGCTTCGCGCTCATGGCTTGCATGATCCTTTTCATCGTCCTCGATCACATGCTGCGCAAGTGGCTCAGGAGCTGATGATGAAGCAAGAGAGCCTGCACACGCACACTGCGGTTCTCTGATGGAATTGATTTGAAAGTGGTGAAGGTGTCGCAGCAGTACGTTCAGAGGTCGCTGGATACCAACGCTTCCTTTCGTCAGGTAAGGTAGTACGTTTCAGGCCGGGGTATTCGCTGCAGCCTGCTTCTGTGCTGCAGTAGAATGCCATCGATGAACGACGAATTTTTCATGCGCGAGGCGATCTCCCTGGCGCGCGCTGCCGAATGCCTCGGCGAAGTCCCGGTTGGCGCGCTGGTGGTTCGTGATGGGGTCATTGTTGGCCGCGGTTTCAATTCACCGATCGGCGAACACGATCCAACGGCGCACGCCGAAATCGCGGCCCTACGCGATGCTGCGCGCAATCTGCACAACTACCGTCTGCCTGGCTGCGAACTGTTCGTGACGCTCGAACCTTGCGCGATGTGTGGCGGCGCGGTGTTGCAGGCACGCATTGCCCGGTTGATCTACGGCGCGCGCGATCCCAAGACCGGTGTGCATGGTAGTGTCGTCGATCTCTTTGCAGTACCGCGTCTCAATCATCACACGGCGGTTGTCGGTGGTGTTCTGGCCGACGAATGCGGGCAGTTGCTGTCCGGTTTTTTTGCAGCGCGGCGCAGCCGCGAGTGAGCATGCACATCCAGATCTCCATCAGACGACAGACACTGACCCTCTCGGACGACTCCGGGCAGGTGCTGCGCTGCTATCCGGTATCCACCGCAAAGAATGGCCCAGGCGAAGTCGCGGGCAGCTTCTGCACGCCGCGCGGCAGGCACCTGATCCGCGCCAAGATTGGTGCCGGTGAAGCGGTGAACACCGTCTTTGCTGCCCGTCGGCCAACTGGCGAGATCTATGGCCAGGAACTCGCCGAACGGTTTCCGCAGCGCGACTGGATTCTCACACGCATTCTCTGGTTATCCGGCTGCGAACCCGGTCGAAACCGGCTGGGTCGGGTCGATACCATGCGCCGTTACGTCTATATCCACGGCAGCCCGGACACGACGCCGATGGGCCGCCCCGGATCGATCGGTTGCATTCGCATGCGCAACGCCGACATGGTCGAACTGTTCGATCTGGTGCCGCCCTACACGCCGGTCGATATCAGCGAGGACTGAAAGCGCTCACAGACCTCGCCGGTAGCCCGGGCGTCGACATCGAAACTGCGCTCGATCAGCGTGGTCTGCCCGTCGCGGTGCCTGCTGAGCAGCGTCGAGGCGCGCGTGCCGTAGTTTTCGGAGCGAACGAAAACTGCCGAGAGGATGCGCTCCCATGCGAGCGGCACGCCGGTTTCGGGCAGGTGGACGTCGGGGACGATTTCCTGGTCGGCGAGCAGCGTAAAGAACGGCGCTGGTGCCGGCAGTCCGGAGAGGGCCGCAGCAAAGGTTGCCTTGGCACTGGCAAGCTTTGGCCAGGGGGTGTCGAGGAGGTGGTTGGAGAGGCCGTAGAGGCCCGGCTCGAGCCAGCGCGGCTGGTCGTCGCCACGGTTGCTGAAATAGCCGAGGTGCTGCTCGTCGCCAACGAACAGGTTGAAGCCATTGTAGTCGGCGGCGGCGGCCGCGACCCTGGCCAGGTACGCCGACGAACTGGCGTTGCCGGTCAGGAAATCGGCCACCAGCGCACCGCGCGAACGCGCAGCGGGGTCTGGTTTGCCGCCTTCACGGTAGTTGGTCAGGGCGGCAAAACGCTGCGCACGACTGACTCCCAGCCAGGTGCCGCCGGCCTCGAGGTCGCGCCCGGCGAGCACCTGTGGGGCTTCCTGCCAGAAAGCGGCGGGTGCCGCAGGGCGAGCGAAGAACTCGTCGCGGTTGGCGGCGACGACCAGAGGATAGTCGGGGTGCGCTTGCCAGGCGAGGACGATCAGGCACATCGTGGCCTGCACTCAAGGCGTGGTGACAGAGCGATGCACGGGTTGCAGGTCAAGGTGTGGGCCACCCGGAGCGCCGAGTTCCAGATTCCCGGCGCCGACGAAGTTCTCCTGAACGATCGCCAGGGCATCGTAGCCGCCCGACGGCGCCGGTGCGGCGTTGGCGATCATGCCGCAATGGTGCTGGGGACTGGCCGGTGAGAAAATCGCATCGCCGGTGGCCATCGGCGTGGTCGAGTGGGCGCGGTAGAGGTGGCGTTTGACTTTGCCGAGGTATTGCGTGCGGGCGACGATTTCCTGGCCGGGATAGCAGCCCTTGTGGAAGCTGATCGCTCCAAGCTGTTCGAAATCGGCCATTTGCGGAACGAACTCCTCTTTGGTGCGCTCGCTGATCAGCGGCACACCGGCCTCAATATCCAGCCATTGCCAGACGGCGGTGCCCACCGGTCGGGCCTGGGTGAGCAGTTTCAGCCATAGCGTCGGGGCGGCGTCGCGATTGACGAGAATTTCGAAACGGCGGCCATCGAGGCGGACAACGGCTCCAGCCGCGAAAACGGCGGTGTTCAAGGGATTGGCGGGAACTGGTAGCAGGACGGTTTGCAGTACCGCTTCGGCCTGCGGACCGGAGACACCGATCAGTACGCAAGCCACGGACAAATCACTGATGGTCACCTTGCTGCGTAGAACGAACATCTGCAGACGCTTGTGGATCGCCGGCAGCAGATCGGCAGACAGTTGCAACTGATAGTCGGAGCCGATGCGGAAAATCAGGAAGCTGGCGAGCATCCGCCCCTTGGCCGAGCACCAGGCCGAATGCTGTGCCGCGTCGCTGGCGAGATGCTTGACGTCGCTGGTCAATTGATGATGCAGAAAAGAGGCCGCTTCAGGGCCGCTGACCCTGATTACGCCGAGGTGGCTCAGGGGCGCAACGATGGTCGTCGTAGCGGCAGCCGCCAGCTCTGCGGCGGCATCGCCGAAATCGCAGACGAAACCGTTTTCGAGGTGTGCGCCGGAAGCTCCCAGAATGTCCTGCCAGATCAAGTTCATTGTTGCCTCATTTCCATCAAATCGTGACCGTCAATGCCCCTGGCCTGCGGTCCTCACCCGCGGGCGGCGATCCGGAACCCGCGAGTCCGGTTCAGGGCAGGGCGTTTCGGCTATTATAGGGCCACTCCAAGTCGATTCCCTCGTTCCCGCCCCGCAGCCTGCCGGTTGCGCAGGATTGATGCGCAAAGTTCTCAGTCGCTTGTTCGTTTTTCTTGTCGTGGTCTGCGTGCTGCTGAGCGCGCTGTTCGCCAGCGTGCTGCTGACGCCGATCAGTCTGGAACGTACGACGGTCGATTTCACGATCACGCCCGGCAGCAGCCTGCGCACCGCGACCCGTGAGATCGCCGCGGCCGGTGTCGAACTCGATTCCTGGGCGCTGATCCTGCTCGCCAGGATGCTCGGCGTCGAAGCTTCGATCAAGGCCGGCAGTTACGAAATCACCCACGGCGTGACGCCACTGCAGCTGTTGAGGAAACTGACCCGTGGCGACTTCACGCAGGCGGAACTGGCCTTCATCGAAGGGTGGACCTTCCGGCAAATGCGCGAGCGCCTCGACGCGCATCCGGAACTCCGCCATGAAACCACCGGCCTTCCCGAAGCCGAGATCATGCGCCTGCTGGGGGTATCGGAGACGGCCGCCGAGGGGCTCTTTTTTCCCGACACCTATCTTTTTGCCAAACGAAGCAGCGATGTCGAACTGCTGGCGCGCGCCTACCGCGCAATGCAGCGGCATCTGGCACGCGAATGGTCCGCGCGGGCAGTCGGTCTGCCTTATCGTGATCCCTACCAGGCCTTGATCATGGCTTCGATCGTCGAAAAGGAGACCGGGCGCGACCAGGATCGCTCGCTGGTGGCCGCGGTATTCGTCAACCGTCTACGCCAGGGAATGCTCCTGCAGACCGACCCGACCGTGATCTATGGCCTGGGCGACAACTTCGACGGCAACCTGCGCAAAAGCGACCTGCTGGCCGATACGCCCTACAATACCTACAAACGCGCTGGTCTGCCGCCGACACCGATCGCCATGCCTGGTCTGGCCGCCTTGCACGCGACACTGCACCCGGCACTCAGCGACGCGCTGTATTTCGTTGCCCGTGGCGATGGCACGAGCCATTTTTCAAATACGCTGCCCGAACACAACCAGGCGGTAACGCGCTATCAGAGAGGGGGCAAGCCTTGAGCCAGGGTGAGTACAAACCGCGCGGCAGATTGATCACCTTCGAAGGTATTGACGGCGCCGGCAAGAGCAGTCATCTGGCCGACGCCGCGGCCTTTCTCGGTCACCATGGCCGGACGGTGCTGACCACCCGGGAACCGGGAGGGACGCCGCTTGGCGAGAAACTCCGGGAACTGCTGCTGCACCAGGCGATGCACCTTGAGACGGAAGCGCTGCTGATGTTTGCGGCTCGCCGCGAGCATCTCGAACGGGTCATCGAACCGGCCCTCGAACGCGGCGACTGGGTAATCTGCGACCGTTTCAGCGACGCCACTTACGCTTACCAAAGTGGCGGACGTGGCCTCGACAGGCTCAAATTCGCGCAGCTCGAACAGTGGGTGCATCCCCATCTGCAGCCGGATCTGACCCTGCTGTTCGATGTGCCATCGGCCATCGCTGGCCAGCGCATTGCTGCCCAGGGACGCGAACTTGACCGTTTTGAACAGGAGCGGGCGGATTTTCATGAACGCGTGCGCCAAGCCTATCTGGAACGTGCGGCTGCAGCACCACAGCGCATGCAGGTCATCGACGCTGCCCAGGCTCCGGAGGTGATCCGGAAACTGATTCAGGAAACGATTACAAGATACTGTTTATGAATATCATCGAATTGCATTCAGCAGTCTGGCAACAACTTCGCGCGCGGCGGGCGCAACTGCCGCACGCGCTGCTGATTGCCGGTCAGCGGGGAATCGGCAAGTTCGAGCTGGCTCGCGCTTTTGCTGAATCACTGCTCTGCGAAGACCTCGCTGCTTCCGGCAAGGCTTGCGGCAAATGCCTGGCCTGCGGCTGGCTGGCGCAAGGCAACCACCCGGATCTGCGCCTGTTGCAGCCGAGTGCGCTCGTTGCCGACGCGGTGGCTGAAGCCGGGGAGGGCGAAGAGACGGGCAAGAAGAAGCCCAGCCAGCAGATCACGATCGATCAAGTGCGGGAACTCGATGAGTTCCTGCATGTCGGTACGCACCGCCATGGCGTGCGCGTGGTGTTGCTCAACCCGGCCGAGGCCATGAATCGCCCGACCGCGAATGCGCTTCTCAAGTCACTGGAGGAACCGATTGCTGCGACCCTGTTCCTCCTGGTTTCCAGCGAATCTTACCGCCTGCTGCCGACGATCCGTAGCCGCTGTCAGATGATGCCCGTGCGCAGCCCGGCGCATGATGTTGCCGGGCAATGGCTGCGTGATGCAGGGGTCAGCGATGCCGGAAGCTGGCTGGCGCTGGCTGGCGGTTCGCCGCTGCTGGCGCTGGCACTGAGCAGCAGTGGCGAGCGCGTGCTGCTCGATTCACTGCTCGCGCAGGTTTCGCTGGGCCAGGGACTCGACCCTTTGGCCGCTGCCGCCAGCCTCGACAAGCTGGTCAAGGCCGAGAAACGCCCGGCACCTTTGAAACGCGTTGTCGACTGGGCGCAGAAGTGGCTGTTCGACCTCAGTCTGGCGAGCGAGGGTCTGCCGCCACGCTATTTCCTGGGGCAGACGCCGCTGCTGCAAGGTCTGGCGCAAACCACCGACCTTCGCAAGCTCTTGGCATTGCACCGAAAGGCGATACAATACAAGGCCCAATGCGAGCAACCTTTGAACAGCCGCCTGTTTCTCGAAGAATTTTTCCTGAGTTACGCACGGCTGTTCCGAACCTCCTGAGAAGGATATGGCAGACGCAAACTCCAGCAAGCCAGTGGCCTCCGCAGCGCCGCGCCCGAGCGTATTGTCGCTGAACATTAACTCGAAGTCGGCGTTGTACGCGGCGTACATGCCGCTTCTGCGTAACGGTGGAATCTTCATTCCGACCAATCGCAACTATGGCATGGGCGATGAGGTGTTCATGCTGTTGTCTCTGATGGAGGACCCGGCCAAATTGCCGATCGCCGGTACAGTCGTCTGGATCACTCCGGTCGGCGCGCATAACAACAAGGTTCAGGGGATTGGGGTGCACTTCAAGAACGACGAAAGTGGCATCGAGGCGCGCAGACGCATCGAAGGACTGCTCGGCGGCGTGATGCAGTCCGGTCGCCCGACCCATACCGTCTGATGGGGATGCTGGTCGATTCCCACTGCCACCTCGATTTTCCGAAGTTGTCTGCCCATATCGGGCAGGTGCTTGAATCGATGCACGAGAATGGTGTGGGCTGTGCAGTGTGCATCGGCGTCACGCTCGAAGACCTGCCGCGGGTGCTGGCCCTGGCCGAGGCCTGGCCAACGATTCTGGCGTCGGTCGGCGTTCATCCCGAGAACACCGGGGTTCGCGAACCAACGCTTGACGAACTCGTGGAACTGGCTCGCCATCCGCGCATCATCGCCATCGGTGAGACCGGGCTGGATTACTACTGGCACAAGGATGCTCCGGAGTGGCAGCGAGCGCGTTTCCGTACGCACATTCGCGCCGCCCGCGTTGCTGGCAAACCGCTGGTGATCCATACGCGGGAGGCGGCCGCCGATACTCTGCAAGTGATGAAGGAAGAAGAGGCCGGCGAGGCCGGCGGGGTGATGCACTGCTTCACTGAAACCTGGCAGGTCGCCGAAGCGGCGCTTGATCAGGGTTTCTACATTTCCATGTCCGGCATCGTCACTTTCAAGAATGCGCTGACGGTGCGGGAGGTAGCAGGGCGTGTGCCACTTGACCGTCTGTTGGTTGAAACCGACTCCCCCTATCTCGCGCCGGTACCGTATCGGGGCAAGACCAACCAGCCTGCCTATGTGAAACACGTTGCCGAAGAGATCGCGAAACTGCGTGGCCTGAGCTACCAGGACCTGGTCGACGCCACCACCCACAATTTTTTCCGACTTTTTCCTGATGCCCGTACGAAAGTCCCTCAATGAAAATGATTGCGTTGTTGTTTGCCTTGCTGCTTCCCGCCTTGGCCACGGCCGGGGCGTATGAAGACATGGAGGAGGCTCTGATTTCCGGTGACACGCCTTGGGCGATTCAGTTGATCAACCGTGGCATGGATGTCAATTCGGTCGATGCCTTGGGCAATACGCTGCTGATGCAGACCGTCCAGCGGGGTAACCTGGATTTCTTCGATTATCTGCTCAAGCGTCGCGCCCGCATCAATACCCGCAACCGCAACGGTGAGACCGCGCTGAGCCTGGCGGCCTACCAGGGCAAACTGCCGTTCGTCAAACGTCTGGTTGAAGCGGGTGCAGACGTCAACCTGTACGGCTGGCCCCCACTGATCTACGCGTCTTTCAACGGCCATGCGGCAGTGGTCGACTATCTGCTCAAGAAGGGTGCCGAGGTCAATGCAACGACCGCCAATGGTTCGACGGCGCTGCTGTTTGCCGCTCGCTTTGGACATCTCGAGGTCGTCGAACTCCTGCTGCAGAACAACGCCGACCCGAATCTTGCCAACGAACGGGGTGCGACGGCCATCGACTGGGCGCTGAAGACCGAGAATACCGACATCGCCGACCTCTTGCGCAAGGCCGGTGGACATCCCGGCAATCCGGAGGCTGTCGAGCGCTCAAAGTGAGAATCCGGGGCAGGGACGCACGCGCAGTTTGCCCGCCTGCAGAGCCTTGTGGATGAGCCGGTAGATATCGGGGTCGAAGCGGCTTGCAGTCGGGCCATCGGCCAGGCACGCCTGCAGGGCTTCTTCGCTGTGCAGCGTGCCCAGCCAGCGCCAGCGATCGATCAGATGCAGTTCCTCGCGCATGCCGAATTCATCTCGCTCGATCAGCACCACTGCTCCCTGGTAAGGCCAGGCCTTGACTTTGAACTTGGCCAGCCCGGTCAGCAGGCGGGCGCTGTGCAACCCGGCGCTTTCCTTGCCGATGCAGACGCCGCGGCAGTTCTTCTGCCGGTAGGAGGTGCAGGCTTCCCCTGGTTCCGTTTCTTCAAGCCCGAGCTGCCGGTGGCACAGGCGGTGTGCGTCGGCGAGCGTGCGCAAGCTGCGCAGCGCTTCGCGACGAGTCGGGTACAGGCCGAACAGATCGTCGGCCAGCGCAAAATCGATGTCTTCCGCAAAAACGAGTTGCGGCCGAAAATCGCCCTGAGCGTGTTGCCGGAGTTGCCACGAACAGAGTTCATTGGCCGCGGCATGTCGCGGCACAGCGTGACTTCCGACCGTCGGGTGAGACTCTGGCACTGAGCGGGCGAGTTCGAGTTGGCGCAGGTGCGCGCCGAACTCGCCGGCTGCAGCACGCCACTCGACCTGCCAGGTGTCGCGGATCAGGGTCGTGTCGCGTTTGTCCGGCGTGAAATGTGCCAGGACCTGCTGGCGGAGATTGCTGCTGCGTCTGCTCAGCAGCAGGTGCCCGTCCCTGCCGTAAAATGCATAAGCACCTGCCGCTTCGGGCAGGTCATCGATCAGCGCAGCATCGATTTGCGGTGGCAACTCGGGGCGACCGACAATCGCCGCGACCGCACTTGCGATGGTCGCGGCGGGCAGTTGCCGATACCAGCACTGCCACAGGTCCCAGAGCGCGCGCGCGTCGGCTAGCGCACGGTGACGAGCACCCGCAACGCTGAGGCCATGCCGCATCATCAGGATGTCGAGGCTGTGACGGTGGTACTCGGGAAACAGCTTGCGTGAGAGCTTGACCGTACACAGGCTGGATGCCCGAAAATCCACGCCGAGCCGTGCGAACTCGCTTTTCAGGAAGCCGTAGTCGAAGCGGGCATTGTGCGCGATCAGCAAGCGTCCGCGCAGCCGGTCGAGCAGAGCCGGGGCAAGTTGCCGAAACGTGGGGGCAGAGCAGAGCATGGCGTCATCGATGCCGGTGAGCCCGGTGATGAAAGAGGAAAGCGGGATTTCGGGATTGACCAGGACGCTCCATTCCTGTGCGCCATTCGCGTCGACTTCGATCAGGCCGACTTCAATGATCCGGTCGTTCGCCAAATTGGCGCCGCTGGTTTCCAGGTCGACAAAAATCAGCGGTTCGGGTGCGAGAATGGCGTTCACTGGTCACTGTGCCGGGACGTCCGCAAGCACGCTACAACCCCCTCTACAGAGCGGCCGCAGAGGAGAATGTGAGCATGGATGGGGGGATCGATCAGTGTTCTGCCGCTTGTGCCACGCTGGCAATCGCATCGGCAAACACCTCGGTGAGTGCCAGCGGGAGGTCATGAGCCAGTCCTTCGATCACCCGGATCTTGGCTCCCGGGATGTGCGCTGCCACGTCGTAGCCACAGGCAACCGGGATCAGCGGATCGTCGGCGCCGTGCAGGACCAGTGTGGGCGCCTTGATCGTTGCCAGCAGCGCGCGCCGGTCACCACTGGCCAGAAAGGCAGCCAATTGCCGCGCCACTCCAGGCGGGTGGAAACCGCGCGCATGCTCTTCGGTGAGTACTTGCCGCAAACGCTCCGGACAGCTCGGGAAATCGGGGCTGGCGACAGCCAGCTGGCGTCGGAGGGCATCTTCGATCAGCGCTTCCTTGTCACGCGTCGGCGGCAGGGGGGCCATCAACGCCTGTGCAGCCTCGCGCGTCGGTGGCGGCAGGTCGGGATGGCTGCTGGTGGACATGAGGCTGGTCAGCGACAGGGTGCGCTGCGGATAGCGTGCCGCGACAATCTGCGCGATCGCGCCGCCCATCGACGCACCCACGATATGCGCCTTTTCGATCCCTAGTGCATCGAGCAGGCCGACGCTGTCCGCCGCCATGTCCTCAAGCGTGTAGGGTGCGACCAACGGTGTGCCGGTGCGCAGTGCCCGGCCCACTTCCGGAATGCCGGCGGCGTCGAGTTTGCTGGACAGACCACAATCCCGGTTGTCAAAGCGGAGCACGCGATAGTGACGGGCGACGAGTGCCTCACAGAGTTCGGTGTTCCAGCGCCCCAATTGCGCGCCCAGTCCCATGATCAGCAGGATCACCGGCGCCGATTCGGCGCCGAAGGATTCGTATTCGATCTGAAGATTGTTGGCAGTGATCTGTGGCATCGGAAATCAGCCGAAACGGCGCTTCACCAGTTCACGTCGCTCCTGGGCTTCGAGGCAGAGGGCAGCCGTTGGTCGCGCCAGCAGCCGGGGAATGCCGATCGGCTCGCCGGTTTCCTCGCACCAGCCGTAGTTGCCTTCATCAATCCGTCTCAGGGCTTCGCGAATTTTCTGGAGCAGCTTTCTCTCGCGGTCTCGGACGCGCAGCTCGAGAGTGTGCTCTTCCTCGGCACTGGCACGATCGTTCCAGTCGGAACTGGTTGCGCTCTCCTGAAGGTGGTCAGCCGTTTTTTTCACTGCCGAGAGTAAGACCTGTTCTTCTTCGAGTAGTCGCCGACGGAAAAAAGCCAGTTGCTCGGGCGACATGTATTGTTCCGACGGGGCGGACAACAGCATCGCCTCGGTTTCTGCGTCACCTCGTCCGGCAAGCTCGTCCATGTTCATCTCTCCTTCAGTTTCTGTTCGACCACCGATCAGGGAAAGCGCTTGAGGACGCTGGTTCGACCTCGGGCCGCCTATACGGATGGCGCGGCAGCCATCCGCCTAGCTTCTGGCTTCAGCGGTTCATGTTAGCGCATCGCGCGTCAGCGGCATAGCCTGGAAGCGATGGTCGCACGGCCAGGCAGCGGCAAAGTCTCGATTGCTGGACATGCAGCAGGATCATATCCAGGCGCAGTCAGGCCAGCGATGACTTTTCTTCCCGTCTGGTGCGCACGCGACCCGCCGGCAGTCAACAAAAAAGCCGCCTGTAGGCGGCTGGTTCATGAGTTCTTGCGATTGAATACTTTTCCCAAGGACATCCGCGAAATGCCAAAGCAGCACTCAGAATGCGCTTGGTAGGCGCGATTGGACTCGAACCAACGACCCCCACCATGTCAAGGTGGTGCTCTAACCAGCTGAGCTACGCGCCTTCATTGAAATCGACATGACTGACGACTCCAAGGAAGTGCGCATTATACGGGGCTAAAACTTCAAGTCAAGCGACAGCGCACTGCTATGATTGCCTGAGCAATCTGTCGGGGGGTGACTCCTCTTCCTCCTGTCGAAAATCTGGAGCTTGCTCGAACTCTCGACAGTTTTACAGGTGGCCGGGCAGGCCGCGGAACATCGCCGGCGTAAGCTCGTGCTTCTGCAGCAGACGGTAGAACTCGGTACGGTTGCGGTCGGCGATGCGGGCCGCGTCGGCGACGTTGCCGTCGGTCAGTTTCAGCAGTTGCACCAGATAGTTCCGTTCGAAGCGCTGCTTCGCCTCGGCGTAGGACAGAGCCTCCATGGTCGGGACGCGCAGGGCGCGCTGGATCAGAGCCAATGGAATCAGCGGCGTGGTGGCCAGAGCGCAAGACTGTTCGACCACGTTGTAAAGCTGGCGGACGTTGCCCGGCCAGGCCGCACTGACCAAGGCCTCGAGGGCCTCCGGGGCGATGCCGGCGATGGGCTTGTCGTATTTTCTGGCCAGTTGCTGCACGAAACAGGTCGCCAGGAGCGGGATGTCCTCGCGCCGCTCATCGAGGCGCGGCAGTGTCATGGTGACAACGTCGAGGCGGTAGTACAGATCCTCGCGAAACTGGCCTTCGGACATGGCGGCTTCAAGGTCGCGGTGGGTGGCGGAAAGTACCCGCACGTCGACAGGCTCGGCACGCGTGGCGCCCACCGGCCGCACGGCTCGCTCCTGCAACACCCGCAGGAGCTTGACCTGCAGCGCCAGAGGCATGTCGCCGATCTCGTCGAGGAACAGCGTCCCGCCGTTGGCGGACTGAAACAGGCCGGGGTGCGTGGCGGTGGCTCCGGTGAACGCCCCACGCACATGGCCGAACAGTTCCGACTCGAGCAGTTGCTCGGGAATCGCGCCACAGTTGATGGCCACGAAAGGGGCCTTGGCACGTGCGCTGGCGCGGTGGATCGCGCGGGCCAGAACTTCCTTGCCGGTACCGCTTTCACCGCGAATCAGGACGCTGGCGTCCGAAGCGGCCACCACCCGGGCTTCCTCGATCAACTCGGCCATGCGGCTGCTGCGAAAGACAATGCCCTCACGCCAGGCCTCGTCTTTGCCTGTTTCGTGTTCTGCACCGGCGCCCGAGAGTTGCAGCGCTTGTGCAATCTTTTCGAGCAGGTGCTTGCTGTCGAAGGGCTTGGTCAGATAGCCGAAGACACCTTGTGACATCGCCTGCACCGCGTCGGGAATCGTTCCGTGGGCGGTCAGCAGGATCACTGGCAGGGTCGGTCGGGTGGCGCGGATCTCATCGAACAGGGCCAGCCCATTCTTGCCTGGCAGACGGATATCGCTGATCACCAGTTGCGGGGGTTCGACGGCAATGCGTGCCAGACCTTCCTCGGCAGAGGCTGCGGTGGATATCCGTAAGCCTTGGACATGCAGACGCATCGAGAGCAGTCGCAGCAGGTCCGGGTCATCGTCGATGAGCAGAACATGGGCGGCATGGGGTTTGGGAACGGGGTTCATCGCGGGGCTCCGGGCGGTTTCTTTCCGCTGCTGGGACGAACGGGCAGCGAGCGCTCGATATCGCTCAGGGCATCGAGTTTCTCCTGGAGCTCACCGTTGCGGTGCTGGCTTTCCTTCAACTGCTGGAGGAGTTTCTCGTTCTGTGTCGCCAGTTTCAGCCGTTCCTGGTATTGACTGGCCAACACACGGGCTAGTGGGTGCAGACTGGTCGCCGCCGGGTCGCTGCTTTTCAGCACAGCTTCCAGCAAGCTTAGTGCCCGGACGAGATCCTGCACAGCGCGTGGCTGTCCCAGGAGCAGGGCCAAGCGGAGCTGAGTGATCGGGGTGGGAGGGGTCACTGTCAGTGTCGCGCGTTCCCTCAGCAGTTGCGGTGGCGACATGCGCTGGAGCAGTGGGAGATAGCCCAGTAGCGGCAAGATCGCCGCTTCCGCTTCCTCGGTCTGGGCCACGGCGGCGGTCGGCAGCGCTTCCTGCGGCGGTGCCGGTGAGGTGGTGCAGCCACTGAGCAGTAGAACGGCGAGCAGCCCTGGCCAGCCGCTGTGCATGCCGTAGGCCTTCATGGAGTCGTCTCCTCAAGCTGACAATTCACACGGCACCTCGATCCAGAAATGTGCTCCAGGCGCCTTCCCGTCAGCGGGCCGCAGCATCACCCGCCCGCCCATCGCGGTCATCAGTTCGCGGACAATCGACAAGCCAACGCCGCTGCCCTGGCGTGGAGTCGGTGAGGCGCGGGACCCCTGGACGAAGGGTTGGAATATCTTTTCGGCATCGTCGCTGGCTACCCCGGGTCCCTGGTCGATACAGGCGATACGGACGATCTTGCCGAGGACTGCCGCTTCCAGGCGGATGATGCCGGCTTGAGGGCTGAAATCGATCGCGTTCGAGAGCAGGTTATCGAGAACGACCAACAACTTCTCGGCGTCGAGTTCCCGTGTGACTGCTGGCGCGTTGCAGAGCACCGTCAGTTGCCGTGCCTGAATCTGCAGGTCCCGTCCCTGTACGACATCAGCCAGCAGTTGTTGCAGCGGCAGCGGCCGAAAGCATGCGCGACGAGCCTCGAAGGACGCCGCATTGAGCCGCAGCAGGCTTTCGATATGCCCCTGGAGACCCATCACATTGTGCTGCAGGATATCGACCACTTCCTGCTGCGACCCGTCAAGGGGCCCCAGCACCTGTTCCTGCAGCAGGGCGATGCCTTCCCGCAGGGCCGTCAGCGGTGTTTTCAGTTCATGCGAGACCTGTCGCAAGGTCCGCTCGCGCTCGGATTCCAGTTGGTCCAGGCGCTGTCTCAGCCAGTCCAGGCGACGCCCAACCCTTCTGAGATCGGCCGGACCGGGAACCATCACCGGTTCGTCGAAGCGACTCTCCCCAAGTCGTTCGATCGCTCGTTCGATACTGCCGATTGGTCGGGACAGCCACCAGTTCATCGCCAGGGCGACCAGAAACGCTCCGACGACCGCCGTGGCCACCAGCTCGGTGAGTCTCCGGCGGCCCTGTTCCAGTTCCGCCAGAAGCCCGGCATTCTGCTGGTCCATCCAGCGCTGGCCGGCATGCTCGAGCGCTCTGTTGAGTTCGGCAAGGCGATTCAGAAAAGGGAGCAATTCGGCGTGTGGTGCGGATTGGTGAAGTTCCTGGCTGAGCCGTTCGACAGCCTGACGCCAGTCGCCAGGGAGCGTCCCCAAACTCGCTGCGGGAATCGAGTCCAGACGTTTTATGGCGGTCAGGGCATGGGCGACATTCTCGTCAAAGCGCTCGAGCAAGACAGGTTCGTTGAGGACCGTGAACTGCCGCGCGCTGCGTTCGAGTCCGACCGTCCGGTCAGCGAGTTCCTGGAGCGAGGCACTGAGTTGCAAAGCGTGTTCGCCGTGTTGCCGGCTTTGCTGAACAAACTGCTCCAGCAGTAACCAGCTGCTGACGGCTGCCCAGCTCAGGACCAGGGCAATCAACAGGAATCCGGCCAGCATGCTCTGGCGGAACGAGATGCGAATCACGGCAAAGGCCTTCTCCGGGCAATGGTGGAGCAACAGCGATGGGCCTGCTTCGTGCAGGACACGACGAAAATGCCGGCAGCGCCGATCGGTATCCAGCACCCGGCGCGACGAAAGTCGATGCCACGCCAGGATCAACCGCCCAGGGCAATGGGTGGCGTGCCGCCGGGCTTCTCGAGTGCGAAGCAGGCTGCCAGTTTACACCGCCGGCAAGAGCGCTTGCGCAACAAGTTGCCATCGAGCAGGCCGGCAGAAACCGCAACTCGGAACCGTCATGCCCACTGGATCAATGCCTTGCCAGGCTTGTCGCTGGCTGACGACAAGGCAACTCCTTGTCCGTGCAGGCTTTCTCGATAAAGCCCGGTGAGCTTGTCTCTTTTTCCCGACATGTTCCGGGTCAAAGTTAGACCGATGATTCAAGAATCCGACGTAAGCAACGGTTTTATTTTGAAAACGTGTTCTGGCACGAATATCGCTTCTGTTCTCTGGAGGTCAGCCCCGTCACCCTGCCCAAAAGGAAAAGCCGTGTTCAAGAAACCCAAGGTCTGCCGCCCGAGCGAGCCGATTACCCGCCGTGAGGCTTATCCGGTTCTCGGTTCTACCCCCCGGCCCGTTGCGCTCACACCTGACGGCATCGCCTCTGCCGCCAGAGAGCTTGCCCAGAATTCATCTGCCGTTCAACTCCCTCCCGTTGCGAGAGCGCCCGTTCAGCCGTCGCCGGCCGTTCAACCGGCAAGAATCATCAAGGCCCCGTCTACGAAATCCATCCTGGCACGAATATCGTTCCTGCTTTCCCAGAATTAGCCTGGTCGGATCGAAGTGTCTTGCTTTGAAAGTCGCATTAGCGACTCACAAATCTCCCCCCATTTGCGGGGGATGGGTCGGGGAAGAGGGAAGGCCATGACTTTCATGATCAGGGTTATCTGGAAAGGTCATGACCGTTAGGCCAATGACCATCGGCGCCATGAGTTTTCCCGAAAAGCTTCTTGCACCGGACGGATCGAACCGCTGTCTGGTCGGTGCTGCGTGCCGGCGAGTGCAGCCTGATCGACTCTCGGGAACACTCGTGCCGGGTCGTGCTGGCTACGACACCCGCCTGGCACGAACGCCGCACGAGCACGGCATGGCCAGCATGCTGGTGCGCCGGATGTATGCCTGGCGCGGTTACGACACCGAATCGCTCGGGTGGCAGGTGGACGACCCGAATCGGCTGACGCTCGCGGCCTGGCACAACGGGGAAGTCATGGCGACACTGACCCTGGGTCGCGATTCTCCTGCCGGTCTGCTGGCGGACGGTCTTTACGCATCGGAGCTGAGCCGCCTGCGCTGTCCCGACCGGGTTCTCTGTGAAGTGACGAGGTTGGCCATAGACCCGGATTTCCGTTCGCCGGATTTGCTGTTCTCCTTGCTTCAGTCGGCCCATTCCTACGGAAAGCAGTTCTTTGCCGCCAGTGACGTCGTGATCGAAGTCAATCCGCGCCACGCCCGCTACTATCAGCGTCTGTTGGGTTTCAGGCCGTTCGGCAGTCGCCGCCAGTGCCCGCGCGTCAACGCTCCGGCAGTTCTCCTGCATCGGGAACTGCATGACTTTGCCATCCCTGCCGACAAGATCGGTTGATCCGTCCTGCCGAACCTCCGGGCCGGCGCGTGCCACAAAACCTAAAGATCCTTGAATTCATGCGCTCCGTCCCCATTTGCCGGGCATCAACATACTTCTGCCGAGGATTTCAGCATGCGTTTGGATAAACTGACCACCAAGTTCCAGCAGGCGCTGGCCGATGCGCAAAGCCTTGCGGTCGGACACGACAATCAGATCATCGAGCCGCAGCATCTGCTGCTGGCGCTATTGCAGCAGGAAGACGGTTCGACTTCGTCCCTGCTGGCCCGCGCTGGGGTCAATGTGCAGGCGCTCAAGGCGGCACTGGCGCAGGCGCTCAGTCGTCTGCCAAAAGTGCAGGGGCATGGCGGTGAGGTGCAGGTCGGTCGTGACCTGACCAATCTGCTGAACCTCACCGACAAGGAAGCCCAGAAACGCGGTGACCAATTCATCGCTTCGGAGATGTTCCTGCTTGCCCTCTGTGACGACAAGGGTGAATGCGGTCGACTGGCGAAACAGCACGGACTGGTCAAGCAGTCGCTGGAACAGGCGGTGGCTTCGGTGCGTGGCGGGCAGGGGGTGGATTCCCAGGAAGCCGAAGGGCAACGCCAGTCGCTGAGCAGGTACTGCATCGACCTCACCGATCGCGCCCGCCAGGGCAAGCTCGACCCGGTGATCGGTCGCGATGACGAAATCCGCCGGGCCATCCAGATTCTGCAACGGCGTACCAAGAACAATCCGGTGCTGATTGGCGAGCCGGGCGTCGGCAAGACCGCGATCGTCGAAGGGCTTGCGCAGCGTATCGTCAATGGCGAAGTGCCGGAAACGCTCAAGAACAAACAGGTGCTCAGTCTCGACATGGCGGCGCTGCTGGCCGGAGCCAAGTATCGCGGCGAATTCGAGGAGCGGCTGAAAGCGGTGCTCAAGGAAATTGCCCAGGAAGAAGGGCGCATCATCGTTTTCATCGACGAGCTGCATACCATGGTCGGCGCCGGCAAGGCGGAAGGCGCGATCGACGCCGGCAACATGCTCAAGCCGGCGCTGGCACGTGGCGAATTGCACTGCCTTGGCGCAACGACACTCGACGAGTACCGCAAATACATTGAAAAGGATGCCGCGCTTGAACGCCGTTTCCAGAAGGTGCTGATCGACGAGCCGACGGTCGAGTCGACGATCGCCATCCTGCGCGGCCTGCGCGAAAAATACGAGCTGCACCATGGCGTCGATATCACCGATCCGGCGCTCGTCGCTGCCTCCGAATTGTCGCACCGCTACATTACCGACCGTTTCCTGCCGGACAAGGCGATCGACCTGATCGACGAAGCTGCGGCGCGAATCAAGATGGAGATCGATTCCAAGCCGGAGGCGATGGACAGGCTCGACCGGCGCATGATCCAGCTCAAGATCGAGCGCGAAGCGGTGCGCAAGGAACGTGATGAAGCGTCGAAGAAGCGCATGCACCTGATCGAGGAAGAACTGCTCAAGCTTGAACGCGAATACAACGACCTCGACGAAATCTGGAAAGCCGAAAAAGCCCAAGTGCAGGGCAGTGCGCACATCAAGGAGGAGATCGACAAGCTCAAGCTGGAACTGGCGCAATTGCAGCGCGACAACAAATGGGACAAGGTTGCCGAAATCCAGTACGGCAAGCTGCCGCAGCTTGAGGCGCAACTGACGGTCGCCGAGAAATCGGGCGAGGGCGGTCAGCACAACAAGCTGTTGCGTACCGAAGTCGGCACCGAGGAAATCGCCGAGGTGGTCTCGCGTGCGACGGGAATTCCCGTCTCGAAGATGATGCAGGGCGAACGCGAGAAGCTCCTGAAAATGGAAGAGCGCCTGCACCAGCGTGTCGTCGGTCAGGATGAGGCAGTGCGTCTGGTGGCCAATGCCATCCGCCGCTCGCGTGCCGGCCTGGCGGATCCCAATCGGCCGTACGGCTCATTCCTCTTTCTCGGTCCGACCGGAGTCGGCAAGACCGAACTGTGCAAGGCGCTGGCCGGTTTCCTCTTCGATTCCGAGGAGCACCTGATTCGCGTCGATATGAGCGAATTCATGGAGAAGCACTCGGTGTCCCGGTTGATTGGTGCGCCGCCGGGTTACGTCGGCTACGAGGAGGGCGGTTATCTGACCGAAGCCGTCCGGCGCAAACCCTATTCGGTGATTCTCCTCGACGAAGTCGAAAAGGCGCACCAGGATGTCTTCAATGTTCTGCTGCAGGTTCTCGACGACGGCCGCATGACCGATGGACACGGCCGGACCGTCGACTTCAAGAATACCGTGGTGGTGATGACCTCGAATCTCGGTAGTCAAATGATTCAACAGATGGCGGGTGACGATTACCAGTTGATCAAGCTGGCGGTGATGGGTGAAGTCAAGAGCTATTTCCGGCCCGAGTTCATCAACCGAATCGATGAGGTGGTGGTTTTTCATGCGCTCGAAGAGCAGCATATCAAGTCGATCGCCAGAATTCAGCTCGCTTACCTCGAGCAGCGTCTGGCGCAACTCGAACTGAAGCTGGAAGTGGCCGACAGCGCCCTGTCAGAACTGGCGACAGCCGGTTTCGACGCAGTCTATGGCGCTCGCCCGTTGAAGCGTGCGATCCAGTCACAGCTTGAGGATCCCCTGGCCAAAGCGATTCTCGAGGGACGTTTTGTTGCCGGCGACAAGATTCGCGTCGCCTGTGACAATGGCATCATGCGTTTTGACACCGCCGAGAAGAATGTTGGATGGCACGAAGCTTGCTAATGGTTGTCTCTGAAGAAGAGCGTTTGCAAGGCCCGTGCAAGCCCTCGGGGCATTGCATCGTTCCCGTCCACCTGGAAAGGAGTACACCTACATGAACATCGTCTATAACAGTCAGCAGTACGCGATCGTTGCCTACCCGGTGCAGCAGGGTTTCGAGCTGGTGGACAAGGCGGCCAGCCGCAGCCTCTTCGTTCAGGGTTCAGTGGCCCGTGATTTGCGCAAGGCCATAGACGATATTCCCGACAACGAGCGTGACGAAGAATCGATCGACGCGCTGCTCGACGCGTACTGCGCTGGTGCGGCGCGACCGATCGTCCTGCACTGATTTGGATCAGGGCGATCAGACGAAACAGATTGCCCAGCGAAGCATCAGCCCACTATAATGCACGGTTTTTCCACCTTGCCCCACTGTTCGCATGGCGGGGGGCTTTATCCAGAAGGAGTGTTCGTGCGCCATTATGAAATCGTTCTAATCGTCCATCCGGACCAAAGTGAGCAGGTCCCGGCGATGGTCGAGCGGTACAAATCACTGATCGCTGCCCGCGCCGGGCAGATTCACCGTCTCGAAGACTGGGGACGCCGTCAGCTCGCCTATCCGATCCAGAAGTTGCACAAGGCGCATTATGTTCTGATGAACATCGAGTGCGATGACACAACGCTGACCGAACTTGAACATGGCTTCAAGTTCAACGACGCGATTCTTCGGCATCTGACGATCAAGACCAAGCGTGCGGTCAGCACACCGTCCCCGATGATGAAGGATGAGAAATCCAGGTCATTGCTTGAAGTCCGAGAACCGGCGCCAACCGAAACCACCCAGCCGACGGCCTGATTGGCCTGATTGTCGAGGCACTGCTGAATCGCGTCGAACTCAGCGGAATCCTGATCGAGCGCAAGGCGCTACGCTTTACGCCGGCCGGCGTGCCCGTCATGGAATGTCTGATCGGGCATCAGTCGGAGCAGCTTGAAGCCGGTAGCCGCCGCCGTGTCGAATACGAAATCCAGGCGATTGCCTTGGGCGCAACGGCCCAGTGGCTGCAGGCGGCCAGTCCCGGAGCAGCCCTGCAACTGACGGGCTTTCTCGCGGCCAGGAGCCGCAACAGCAGGCAGCCAAGACTGCATATCACCACGATCGAATTTGTTGAAGGAAATCAAGATGGCAAGGTTCTTCAAAAAGAAGGATGACAAGAACGTCAAGAAGCGTGGCAGCGGACTGTTCAAGCGGCGCAAATTCTGCCGCTTCACTGCTGAAAAAATGGAAGAGATCGACTACAAGGATGTCGATTTGTTCAAGGAGTACATCGCCGAGAACGCCAAGATCATGCCGGCTCGGCTGACCGGCACCAAGGCCGGCTATCAGCGGATGCTGTCAGTGGCCATCAAGCGTGCCCGCTTCCTGGCGCTGCTGCCGTACACCGACAATCATCAGTAAACCGAGGAGACGACGATGCAAATCATTCTGATGGAAAAAGTCGCCAACCTCGGCAACCTCGGCGATCTGCTCAAGGTGAAGGATGGCTACGCCCGCAACTTCCTCATCCCGACGGGCAAGGCCAAGCGCGCCACGCCGGCCGCCCTGAAGGAATTCGAGGTCAAGCGGGTCGAGCTGGAGAATGCCGCTCGTGAAAAACTGGCGGCGGCACAGGCGTATGCAGAAAGGCTGGGCGGAGCGGTCGTCCGGATCGCCCGCAAGGCCGGCGTCGACGGCCGCCTATTCGGTTCGGTGACCAACTTTGACGTTGCCGACGGGCTGCGCGCGCTTGGTTTCGAGATCGAAAAATCGGCTATTCGCATGCCAGCCGGCCCGCTCAAGGTGATTGGCGAAAGCCAACTGGAAGTGGCTCTGCACGGCGACGTCATGGCGACGATCACGGTGGCGGTGGTCGTCGAACAACCGAAGCTGTAGTAGGTGATCGTGATACGGCGCCGCCATCTGGCGTCGAGAGCAAGGCCTTGCCCGAGGGCAAGGCCTTTTTGCGTCTGGGCTACGGACCAGGAGTACCAGGAAATCTGACCGTTCGCGTGCTTCTTCGCACGTCCTGCCATACTCTTGGAAGCAATAATCGTCGATGGACAACGCTTGGCAGGAGGCACAGGGTGGAGCACGCAAGCATCGAAGGCCAGGGGCGGGCGCGTTTCGCGCTCAAGCGGTATTTTTCGCTGAGCAGCCTGCTGTGTACGGTTCTTACTGCCGTGGTGCTGGGTTGGAGCTACCAGCATCTTGCCCTGGACGACCTCAAGGACCTTGCCGAAAGCCGCAACGTCGTCCTGACTCATGCCCTTGCCAACGCGCTGTGGCCGCACTTTTCCATCCTCGTCGATGACAGTGCCGGCGCAACGGCCGATGCCCTGCGCGCACGCGCACAGGACACTCACCTCCAGGAACTGGTCGCGCAGCACATGAAAGGTACGGATGTCGTCAAGGTCAAGGTCTACGCCTTGAACGGCGTCACGGTATTTTCCACCGATACCCGGCAGACCGGTGAGGACAAGAGCGGCAATGCCGGCTTCCTGGCGGCGCGTGCGGGGAGGGTCGAGAGCGTTCTGAACCATCGTGACACGATGGACACCTTCGAGGGCACGGTCACCGATATCGACGTCATTTCCTCCTATCTGCCGGTTCGCGACGAGAGCGGGCGGGTTGTCGGGGTGATCGAGATCTACGGCGACGTCACCACTTTCGTCGCCCATCTGGAACAGACCCGCCTGATCGTCATCGGCATTGTCTTCGGTCTCCTGGCGCTGCTCTACGGCGGGCTCTATCTGCTGGTGGCGCGCGCCCAGGGGATTATCGACCGTCAGTCCTCCGAGCTGGAGGAATCGCTGAAAGGTGTCGAATTGGCCAACCGGGAACTCGACCGCCGGGTTCAGGAACGGACGCAGGCCCTCAATGAAATGAACCGGACTCTGAACGAGGAGATCGACATTCGGCGCGCCGCCGAGAAGCAGCTCAAGCTGGCGGCGGAAGTCTTCGACAACGCGATGGAAGGCATCATGATCACCGATGCCGATGAGCGGATTCTGGCCGTCAATGGCGCGTTTACCCGGGTGACCGGTTACAGCGTCGACGAAATCGTGGGCCGGACGCCCAGCATTCTCAGTTCTGGACGCCAGGACGAGGCATTCTATGCAACGCTCTGGACGGCGCTGCAAGTCGAGACTCACTGGCAAGGCGAATTGTGGAACCGTCGCAAGAACGGCGAAATCTTTCCGGTGTGGCTGAGCATAACCGCCGTATTTGATGAGCAGAATATCGTATCGCACTACGTGGCGGTGTTCTCCGACCTGACCCAGCGCAAGGCGGCAGAGCGAAGAATAGACCATCTGGCCTTCTACGACTCCCTCACCGATCTGCCGAACCGCCGACTGCTCCTGGACCGGTTGCAGCACGCACTGATTGCCAGTGCGCGAACCGGTCGCGGCGGCGCGTTGCTGTTCATCGATCTCGACAATTTCAAGAGTCTGAACGACATCGTCGGTCGTGACCAGGCCGACCTGGTGCTGCAACAGGTCGCCCAGCGGCTGGCGGGTTGTGTGCGTGCCAGTGACACGGTGTCGCGCCCTGGCAGTGACGAATTCGTGGTGATGCTCGAAGATCTGAGCGACGACGGCCAGGAGGCGGCAAGACAGGCCGAAAGCGTTGGCGAGAAGCTTCTCGCCACGCTCAGTCAGGTCTATCCGCTCGCTGGCTACGCGCACCACAGCACGGTCAGCATTGGCATTGCCCTGTTCGCCGATCGCCAGGAGGTCGTCGATGAACTGCTGCAGCGAGCGGAATCGGCCATGCACCACGCCAAAAGGGCGGGCCGCGATACCCTGCGCTTCTTCAACCCGACGATGCAGGCGGTGGTGACGGCGCGCGCGGCTCTGGAAGCCAGTCTGCACGAAGCTGTCCAGAAGGAGCAGTTCCTTCTTCATTTCCAGGCACAGGTGGATTCCTCCGGCCGGGTCGTCGGTGCCGAAGCCTTGTTGCGCTGGCAGCACCCGGAGCGTGGCCTGGTGTCGCCGGCCGAGTTCATTCCCCTCCTCGAGGAAAGCCGACTGATCCTTCCCATTGGCCAATGGGTGCTGGAGACCGCATGCGATCGACTGGCGGCCTGGGCCGCCCGACCCGAACTATCCGGTCTCACCCTGGCGGTGAATGTAAGCGCTCGTCAGTTCCACGATGATGCCTTTGTCGATCAGGTGCTGGCGGCGCTGGCCCGTAGCGGAATCCAACCGCAACGACTCAAGCTGGAGCTGACCGAAAGCCTGCTGGTGAACGACGTGCAGGCAATCATTACCAAGATGACCATCATCAAGGCGAAAGGCGTTCACTTTTCGCTCGACGATTTCGGTACCGGTTACTCATCACTTTCTTACCTGAAACGCTTGCCGCTCGATCAATTGAAGATCGATCAGAGTTTCATCAGAAACATCCTCACCGACCTCAACGATGCCGCGATCGCCCGGATGGTCGTCGTCCTGGCAGAAAGTCTGGGCCTGGCGGTCATTGCAGAGGGCGTTGAAACCGAGGCTCAGAGAGATTTCCTAGCCGGCCAGGGTTGCCATGTCTATCAGGGCTACCTGTTCAGCCGCCCGCTGCCGGCCAAGGGCTTCGAGGAATTCGCGCGGTGTGCGTTCATTCCCCATGATTCCGATCATCGGCCTGCCGGAGAGTTGCCCCCAGGGACAGGAAATTCAGGGCCACCGGCGTGACCATACCGCGCTGCCCGAACCGGCTTCAGCCAGCGCTGCTGGTCGGGGAAACAAGGGGCCATTCGACGCGCGCGATCAGGCCGCCGCCCGGATTTGGCAGCAGGTCGAGACCGCCGCCGTGGGCGCGGGCGATGCGGTCGACGATGGCCAGACCAAGGCCGGCACCGCTGCTGTGGCTGCGTGCCGCGTCGAGGCGGGTGAATGGGCGTTTGAGCCGTTCGCACTGTTCCGCCGGGATGCCTGGACCGCGATCGCGCACTTCAAGATAGAGGCGGCCGTCGGTGATTCCACCAGCGAGTTCGAGCGCCTGTCCGCTACCGGCATACTGCAGGGCATTGTCGAGCAGATTGCTCAACAGGCGTCGCAGTGCCAGGGGGCGCGCGGCGATTTCGGGCAGTGGTGTGGCAAGCCGGATCTCGACCAGCGCGCCACGGCGGCGATAGCTGTCGGCCATTTCCTGAAGCAGGGCGCTGCAATCAAGGATCTGCAAGGGCTCGCCGGCATCGTGTCGGGCAAAGGCGAGAAACTGGCCGATGACCCGGTCCATTTCCTCGATATCTTCGTTCATTGCTGCGCAGTCGCTCGCATCGAGGTCGCTGATCTCGATGCCCAGCCGCAGGCGCGTCAGCGGTGTGCGCAGATCGTGCGAGATGCCGGCCAGGATCAGGTTGCGGTCGTGATCGAGTTGTTGCAGGTCACGCAACATCTGGTTGAAGCCCCGGCTGACCAGCATGATCTCGTCGGCACCCTGTTCCGGTAGTGGTTGCGGCCAGCGGCCGCGACCGATCGTTGCTGCGGCGCGGGCGAGTCGTTTCAGTGGTCGCGTCACTCCAAAGACGATCAGGTAGGCCCCAAGCAACGACAAACCGAGCGCAGCGACGCCCCAGCCGAGCCATTGCGCGGGGAACGTCTGGTCGAGGCGCTCGCGCGGCATCATCACCCAGTAGTCGTCGTCGTCGATCGCGAAACTGATCCACAGACCGGGCATCTCGTCGCGTTCGAGGCTCAGGCGGGTCGAGGTGCCGAGTTGCCGGCGTACTTCGACGGCGATCTGTTGCAACAAGGCCTCGTCCGGCAGCGGTGCGATGCGGTCGTCGTCTTCCGCCGGGTAGACGCGGATGCCTTCGCGTTCCGAAAGCTCGAGTAACAATTCGCGCCGCAAGGAAGGCGCCGCGGTGAGCAAGGCGGTACGGGTCAGATTGATCACGCTGGCCACCATCTGCGCGGTCTGCCGGGCACGTGGTTCGAGCGCGAAGTGGCGGTAGATCGCCGACCAGGCGAGCACCGCCAGCAGTTGCAGCAGTGCGACGAGCAGAAAAACGCGCCATAGCAAGGTGCGCGGAAGCAGCCTCATTGAGCGTTGCGCATGATCAGGGAGCGGGGCTGGTTGGTCCGTCCGGGACGAAGACGTAACCGAAACCCCGCACTGTCTGCAGATAGCGTGGTTGCGTCGGATTATCCTCGATCAGCTTGCGCAAGCGGGATACCTGGACGTCGATCGCCCGGTCAAAGACTTCGTATTCCCGGCCACGGGCGAGTTCCATCAGCGTGTCACGTGACAACGGCTGTCGCGGGTGGCTGACGAGCGCTTTCAACAAGGCAAACTCGCCGGTCGTGAGCGGGATCTCCTGGTCGTCGCGCTGCATGCGGCGGGTCGCCAGATTCAAGCGGATGCGGCCGAATCCGAGCACCTCACCCGCCTGGCCGGGGCTGCCGGGTGGACCCGCCGGCGGTCGCCGACGCAACACGGCGTGAATCCGGGCGACCAGCTCACGCGGGTTGAACGGCTTCGCCAGGTAGTCGTCGGCACCCATTTCGAGGCCCACGATGCGATCGATCTCGTCACCCTTCGCGGTCAGCATGATGATCGGCAGGATGTTTCCCTGCCCGCGCAGCCGCCGGCAGATCGCCAGGCCATCCTCACCCGGGAGCATCAGGTCGAGTACGATCAGGGCATACAGCTCGGCGGCGAGTGCGCGGTTCATCGTCTCGCCGTCTTCCACTGCCTTGACGGCAAAGCCTTGCTCGACAAGATACCGGCTCAACAGGTCGCGCAGGCGCCGATCATCGTCGACGATCAGGATGCGATCTTTCCTTTCGTTCATGTATGCAATGCTAACGCGGATCGAGAGTGGCGATGCAAGTGCGGATGCGCCGGAAACAATTGTTTACAACAATTTACAACAATTCCTTACAAAACGGCGCCGGCGGCTCATCGTCTGCTTACATTCAACGGTGAAACTGCTCACCGTCGCGCTGCCGTTTGCAGTGATCAATGGCCCCGCAGGGTGCCTCTGGAAAGGAGAACACAAAATGAACGTATCATGCTCATCAGGTCTGGGGTTGCTCGCCGTACTCACGATGCTCGGCGGAAACCCTGCAATGGCGGGGGAATGGCAGAATCCTCCCCGTCCGACTGCGCACATCGGAGAGGTTCGCCAGTACGCCGGCGAACGTCATTACCCGCCCGAGCGTTATCCCGCCGCGCCGGCACCCTGGGGTGGACATTTCCGCAGCGGTGACATCGACGCTCGTCAGGAGCGCCAACACGCCCGCATCCGGCAGTCCGGCCAGCTGACCCGCGGCGAGATGCGCGAGCTGATGGCCGGGCAAAGGGCGATTGCGGCCAAGGAGCGGGCGTATCTGGCCGATGGTTATCTGAATCGCCGGGAGTTCGCCGATCTGCAGAATGATCTGGAATACGCGTCGCGGCGCATCTATCATTCGAAGCACGACGGCGACTGGCGCGGCCGTTACCACGGGGAATAGGGCCTGATGGGCACCTGAGCGGCAAGCGAGCGCGCTGCCGTGGCCGGGGGGGGTCGATCAGCAGCCATTGCGGAGTGAGAAATGAACATCGCGACTCGGATTGCCGGGGTACTGTTGGGTACGCTGGCGGCCTCCTTGCCGGCGTACGCCGGCAAGGAGGCCGATCGTGCTTACGATCGGCATCCGCCGGCTGGAGAGAGGCGCGCCAGCGACCGCCCGGAGGTGCGCGACGGCCACCGCGGTGATGACGCACCGGCGCGTCGCCTGAGCCCGGATGAGCGTCGCGACCTGCGTCGCGACATTCGCGATGCCGGGCGCGAGATCTACGATCGCGATCGCCGGCGGGGTCGCGAAGGCGGCTGACCTCATCGGGGACGAGAGGAAGCCGGGGATCTGAGCAGGTCGAGGTAACGCGCTGCCATCGTCTCCAGGCCATGATGAGCGCGCACGTAGGCGCGGCCGGCGATGCTCAGCAACGCTGACCGTGCGGGCTGCGTGAAAGACTCACGCATGGCCGTGGCGAGTTCCGCCGCCGTGCAGTGCTCGGGGAGCAGCCAGCCCGTCTCGCCGGAACGGACGATCTCGCCGGTACCGCCGCTGGCGTTGGCGATGACCGGCAGGCCGGCCGCCATGGCCTCGAGAACGGCGTTGGGCGATCCCTGGTGGGTCCCGAGCACGATGGCGGCGGTGAATGGTTCGCAGAGGTAGCTCGTGGTGGGGTCCGCGCCTCGGAAGTGCACCGCAAGCCCGGACGCCTGCGCGCGCAGTTCGGCCAGACAGGCGGCATGTCGCGCTTCGGCCTGGCCGACGAGATGCAGTTCGGCAGTGGGTTGATCGCGTTGTACTTGCGCAAAGGCCGCCAGCACGGTTTGCAGGCGCTTGCTCGGCGCGATTCGCCCGCTCACCAGAAAGCGTGGCACTGCCGGTGCCGGCACCGCGCGCGCGGAGGTCGCCACGCCATTGGCAATGACCGTTGTGCGCCGACAGGTCGGCGTGTCGGTCGCGTGGTACTTCAGGACCAGCACATCCAGCCGCGCGTAGTAAGCCGCCGCATCGAGGTCGATGGCGGCGGCGAAGTCGGCTGCCCCGTCCAGTTCCACAAACGCGTCATGCCCCGGACTGACATCGATCAGACACAGTTCGGTCGGTGCGCAGCGCGCCAGCAGGAGTTTGACTTTCGGGTCCACATTCCAGAAGCAGAGGGTCCGGAGAGCGTGCGCCCCGGCCCAGCCGAGCAGCGATTCGGCGAGTGCATACGGATCGACCTGCGCTGCCGGCCGGAAGGTCTCGATGCCATGCTGCGCCAGGGTGTTGGCAAACGCCGTCTGGGTTGTTTCGCCGCAGACCGCCACGGCCAGCGGATGCTGCGCGGCGATCTGCGTGACCAGGTTGACCAGCGAGCGCTGGGCGCCGCCGGCATTCAGGTTGGCGGTGATGAACAGCGTCTCGACACGGCGTGTGCCGGGCCTTTGCCAGGCCGTGGTCAGCGACCACAGACGCGGTGCGCGCGGCAACGACTCGCCGGTCAGCGTAGCACGCACCGGCAGTGCGGCCAGGTGCGCGGCGATGAGGGCGTCGGGCGCGTCGGGCGACAGCAGGTGCAGCCCGGCGTGCGCCCGTTCACCCTGACCGCCGACGGCGGTCGCCAGCACCGGCAGACCGGCGACGAGCGCTTCGCGTACCGCCATGGAGAAGCCTTCGAAGCGGCTGACGTTGAGCAGTACGTCGGCGGCCGCATAGTAGGGTCCGATCGGCTGCACGAAGCCGGGCAGCCGCAAGTGATCCACAAGTCCGGCCGCACACGCCCGCGACACGACGCGGTCGAGTTCAGCCAGGCCGTCGCCATCCAGCGCCCCGCCAAGAATCAGCAGGACCGCCTCGCGCCGCCGCCGTAGGTGGCGCATGACGTCGATCGCACGGGCGTAGTCCTTCTGCGCCTTGAAGGCGCCGACCGCGGCCACCAGCAGGGTATCGGATCCGACACGCAACTGTGCGCGCACCCGTGCCCGGAGGGCCGGATCGATTGCCGCCGGGTCGAGTGCCGGCACGTGGCGCAGCGTCATGACCGGCACCTGGCAGCCATCGGCCAGCATCTCCTGGCGAACCGCGTCGGCGCAGGCGACGGCAAGCGGCACCTGTGCCGGCCGCCAGCGCACCGGGTCGTTGCGCCAGCCGGCGCGCGCGTTGTGTACCACCGGCACGGTTTGCACCCCGGCGTTCCACAGGATGTCGATCAGTTCATCATTGACCAGGTGCACCGATACCGGTGCACGCGCCGTTCGCCATTGCACGGCCAGTTCTGTCAGAAATGCGGTCGGTGTCTGCTGGCTGCGCATGCGCAGAGCAATTCCGGTGGGCGGCGTCCACTCGATCCGTCGTGGGTGCAGTACGGCCAGCTCGATCGTTCGTTTTCGTGCTGCTTCGGCGCCCAGCCATTCGAGCACGATCCGCTCGGCCCCCCCGAGCGCCAGCGATGCCACCAGGACTCGCAGTGGTTCACGCCGGTCGCATATTGGCAGGAGGCCCGCGACGGTGCGTGCCAGCAGTGGATCGCTTGACGCCTTCATTGGATCAGTTCATCGCAGGTCGTCAATAGGCTGTGCTGGAAGCTGTGGCATCGTTCGCCTCGCGGGTCTCGGCCGCGCCATTCCGATCCCAGTTTTCGGAAGCACCGGCACCGCCGAATGCGCCGCCAGCGGCAAGCATGCCGGCGGAAGCGATCCGCGCGGTGTCTCCGGAGGATGAGGACGAACGGCTCTCCCGGTCGCTGGACCAGCCATTTTGGCTGCTGTCGTCATCGAAGCGGCTGCCCGACGACGATGAGGACGAACGGCTGTCCCGGTCGCTGGACCAGCGGACGCCATGGTCGTCGGCGTCGAACGACTGCTCGGCGACCCGAGTCGTGAAGCGCCAGCCTCCCTTGCGCGTCCAGGTGAATTCGCGCTCCGGGTGCCAGTAGCGGACCTCGGGGTTGGTTGCATCCTGCAGGCGCAATACGAACTTGCCCTTGCCGACGCGCAAAACGCCACCGCCGGGGTGATCCTCATAGACAAACTCGGTCAGTGGCGTACCGTTGGTGTCGGCCAGGCGAACCCGTTCCCGGCCCCCATGACGCTTCAGCCGCGCCATGGCCACGCCCAGCCCCGGCGGATTTTCCCATTGCTCACCGCGTTGGCTGGCGGCAGCGCGGCGCCGGCGTCGCGCCGAGACGAACTCCACCAGCTTCTGCGGGTGGTACCAGGGTTGCAGGTCCGGAAACATCGACTTGAAGTAGGCTTCCGCTTTTGCCACTGCGTCGGGCAGGGCCTCGCTTTTTGCAAAACGCCCTGCCGACCGGAAATGGCGGATTACCAGTAGCATGACAAGCAGCACGACAACGGCCAGTATCCAGACCATGGGCTGTTCCCTTTCCATACGAGGTGCTAGCGCGAGTGAATTTGCGCAATCGCCCGTCCGATTGTGGAATCGGTCTGCACGGGTTCGACATAAAGGATCGACGTGGCCGGCAGGATCAGATGATCGGCACCGTGGTCCCCGCTCTTGCGCAGCATGATCTTGTGGCTGATTGCCCCCGAAGTCGGGTCAACGATTGCGCGCACCGTCATCGCTTCGCGCAGAACAGGGAAATCGGTGCCCAGATGGTCGAGTCGTCCGTGCAGCAGCGTGCCGTCAGTCAGCATCACCGCCTGGTAGTGGGTGGTCAACAAGGGCTTGTGGAAGCGCCGTTGGTTCTGGTGGACGGTGACGGCAAGGGCGGCAAAAATGAGCAGCCCGACGACACCGATCACGGTTTCTTTCATCTGTTCTGACTCCTGCTGTACGCTCGCTGTCGGACCTTCAGCCCCTACAGCGTCGAAGAAAGGCATGCTTGCCCCTTGCGGGTGTACCTTCAAGTGGATCACGATGGTTTGAAGTGCGACTACGAGCACGTACTGAAGAAGCCTGGGTGGCGCCAAGCCTGATCGGGCCACCGAGGAATCAGCGGTTGCCGGATCTCATGACAGGGCAAAAGCCGGGCAGATCGTCGTGAATACGCGCCTCGCAAGTGATTTTCAGGTGAATGGCAGGTAGCCCAGCCCGGTGTGCATCAGGCCAACGAGGTCGATGTTGACCGCATTGATGTCGAGATTGGCGGCAGCCTTGGCAAGGGAAACCTGGGAGAATTGGCCGGCATCAATGGCAGCGGACCAGAAAGTCACTTCGGCGGTGGTCGGTGCATGGCCGAAGAGGTTCTGATAAAGAACTTCCACTTCTGCCGCGTTGGAATAATGTTCGCCGAGTTTGACCCGCAGCGCCAGGGCGATCAGATCGTCGTAACTCATGCCGCCGTCGAGCAAGGAGAGCGCAATGCCTGCGTAGGCCTTGTTGGTGACAAATGAGGGTCCGAAGACCACGCCCAGGATTCTGGCGGTGGTGCCGGCGTTGCCGTTGGCCACATCGAGCGCGAGACTTTGGTCAGCAAAGCCGAGCCGCTCGATTCCGCTGAGGGTGTCTACGCCGTCGCTACCGGCATTCGCCTGTACCCGGAGGGCGTCACCACTTGTGCTCCAGCCATACTGGGCGAACTTGCCGCTGAACATCGCGCTGTCGATGCCGCTGCCACCATCGAGCGTATCGTTGCCGGAACCGCCGACGAGGGTGTCATGACCAGAGCCACCAAGCAAGATATCGTTGCCAGCATATCCGCTGAACTGGTCGTTGCGCTCACTCGCGGTGATGGTGTCGTTGTCGTCGAGGAAGCTCTCCGAGAGAAAGAATCCCATGCCACTGCCCGTGCTCTGGATGCTGTTGAGGATCGGAGCAGTGAGTTTGGCCGAGTTGCTCACCGAAAACCGATCCCCCTGCGGGGAGGTGACGGTCAGATAGTCGAGTGTTCCGCTTGCCTGGAGTCCCTGATAGTTCACATTGCCAGCCGACTCGAATGTCCAGCCGGATTGCCTGTACATGATGCTGTTGTAGCTGCCGAAACCATTGCCGCTGGCATTGAAGCCGAGGCTTCCCACGGCTGACATTTCGAGGCCAAAGAACCTGAAGCTCAGGTTTGAGAGGGTTCCCGAGAGGCTTTCCTCGTCGTTCTCGAGGCGCAGGTTGCCGGTAAAAGTGAAGGTGTTACCGGAGGGGTCCGAGTATCTGACCTCGTCGATGACCCAGATGTCGGTATCGAACCCGTGGCCACTGATGTCGAGCGTTCCCTGATTGTCGAACTGCGCCGCATAGGTGGTTGGGGTCAGTCTCTCGGAATTGATTTCCGAATCGTCCAGGAGGACGATTGCCTGCGTCATTGACTGCGAGAGCTGCTGCGCAAGTTGGTTGGGGGTCGCAAACCACGCGGCCCAGTTGGTCGTTGAGAAGTTCAAGTTCGCCATTTGATGACTCCTTCTTATGGTCAGGAGGCGCTTCGCGTGCAGTTGTGCGCGGCTTCGGCAGAAAATCAACCCCCACCCGCTGGCGGAAACCGTCTCAAGGGAGTGACTTGTGCGGGGTCATCAATCATGGGGGCCTCGTATGTGTGCGGTCAAGGAACCGTTTCGGCTTGCGGCAGGCTACCGGCGATGACGGATACGGAGTCATCCGTCAGGGCCACCACCAGATGACCCTCTCCTGCCTGGATGGGCTCCGTCACTCGTGCGCCTGTGGCGGATTGCCGTTCATCCGGTAGACCAGACCGGTCTTGGTTGTTCCCAGGGACAGCCAGTCGCGACCGGTCGTTTGCAGTGCAATGAAAAACTGACGGCAGCGTTGCATGGCTTTCTCGTGCAGTTCGTCCCGGCGCGTGAATTTGGCCTGGAATGCGAACTCACCGCAGAGCGGCTTGTGCGTACCGCGTTCGCGCCAGATCGCAATATTGACGTCGGCGGTCACCCCGTGACCAAAATCGAAAGTTCCAAGGTCCTGCAGGATCTCTTCGACGATCGCGCCGTTGACCAATGCCAACTGGTCGTCGCCTGCGAGCTTCAGGGAGTCCAACGCCGGGAACATCCGCACCAGACCACTCAGGAAAGCGTGTGCGCCTTCGGGTTCCTGGCTCAAGGGAAATTGCGCGTTGTGTGAGAAGAGCAAGCGATACGACCCGACCTGATCTTTCAACGGGAGCGCCTCTGCCTTGAACTTGATCCGATAGTGACCGGCAATCTGCGGCCGCACGTCCAGGTCTGCGGCCTTCTGCATTTCCGGATGACGGAATTTGAAGACGATCTCCGGATCTCCTGCGGGAAAACCGTCTTCGTAGGTGACGCGCTGTCGCAGGATGAACGCATTGTTGTAAAGGCGGAAGTCGGCGGTGTCAAAAAACTCGACCTCCCGCACCTGTGGCTTGAGGGTTATCCCCTTGCTTGAGAAATCAATCCCGAACTCTTTCGCTGTCTGACGAGCGAGTTCTCCGTACTCGAAGAATACTTTTGCAGCGATGAAACGATCGGGTTTCAGGATCAGCTTGCACTCGAGATACTGCACCTCGTCGAGCGGATGTCCGTCCGAGTACTTGCCCTGTTTGAGCTGGAGAAACCGCTCGTGACCCATGCCTTCGTCAGTTTTCGGCAGCGTGCCGTTTTCGTGGTGCGCCATTTCGCTTGGTCCCTTTATGATAAAAAACGTGACTAACGGTCATGACTTTTCCAGGTGCCCCCGATCATGCAGGTCATGACCATTTCCCTCTCCCCAACCCCTCTCCCGCGAGTGGAGAGGGGAGATTCTTGCGCCGCTGACGCGACTTTGACATTAAACCCCGATCACCGGTCACTTGGTGAAGCAATTATGGTCCTGACGCACTGCTTGCCTTGCCGGCAACGCGCACTGGCCAGATTCTCGACATCAGCCAAGTGAAAAACAGGCCGACCATGCAACCGAGAAGGACCTCGATCACGCGCATCAGGCCGTCTTCGATGCCGACTTCCTTGGAATGATGCATCAGCCCCGAGGCGATCACCAGCGCGGCAGTGATCGGTGCCTGACGCCACATCGCCGGTACGCGAACGACGTAGGTCGAAAGCAGGACGGTCACCGCCATGGCCAGCGGCAGCTTCCACTGGCTCGTACTGCCGACGACCAGGAACAGCAGACCGACGGTACAGCCAAGCAAGGTGTTGAAAATCCGTCCACGGAAAGTGGTCATCGCCTCGTGCATGTTCGGATCGCTCACGGCGATCATCGCGCTGATTGCCCAGATCGGATTGGTCCCGATACCCATCTGCAGCAATAACCAAAGCGTGCCACTCGCGATAAAGATATGCGCGGCGAAACGCACGCCGACCAGATCGGCTTGCCGCAGTCGCTGTATGGCGCTCGGCAGCCGATCAAAGCCGGACGTATTCTGCCAGCCCGTTTCTCCTGATCGCCTTTCTGCAGACGACGCCAGAATTGCCTGTCGCCTCTCGCGGCGCGCCTCGATGAGTTCAAGTTGGCGATTCTGAAAACCCTGCACGATGGTGAACAGGACGCCGGTAGACCAGGCAAAAGTCATCAAGCCGGCAATCGCGATCATGCCTTCAAGCAAATTCCATTCGTCAGACAAATTGATACTGCTGCCCAGGGTCGTGTATTCCAGGAGCGCGAAATAGAACGACGTGCCAAACTTGGGAATGGACCCTGTGACGACGAAGAAAGCTGCCCAAACGGCAATTTCGAGCAGATGCACCAGCATGATCAGCCAGCTTGCAAGAATGATGTTGCCGAGTCCCCAAAGGAAGGAATGCGAGCCATTCGCCCTGTGCTCTAGGGTACGGCTTGTATCGATCGTCAGGATCATGCCAAACCCATGCACGACCATGGTCGCGGCGACCAGTACGATGCCCCAGGTCACCTCGGTAACCGAGGTGATGTATTCGGGAACGGGTAAATTGGTCATGCAAAGATGGTTTTCAGGGGTTCATCCACAGGCACTGCAACCGTCTCGACGGGTGATCGGTACCTCTGCCGGACAGCTTGGCACCCCAGTGGCGTCCGCCAGTGTGACTTGGCATCGCGATATCGCACGGCAAGTTTCCGCGAAACATGTCCATTGCAGTAGAGCCTTCCTGAAACGCGCTCGGCGCACTCCTTGGTATCATGGCGCGAGAGTGTAGCATGGGGATGGACCGTGCACCGTTGTGCCCCGTGTGCCTTGCGCGGGGGTGGTTGGTTCGCCCAGTCGCACATCCGCCGGAATTCTTCTGGCCTCTGCGTGCTAGAATTTCCGCCCTATGGAAATCCTGATCAACGGCGAAAGCCGCCAATTTTCTTCGCCGCTGACGGTGGCCGAACTCGTGCTGACCTTGAACCACGCCGGCAAACGCATCGCCGTCGAACGCAACGGTGAAATCGTTGCGCGCGGCCGGCATGGCGAAACGATGCTGGCCGATGGTGACCGGATCGAGATCGTCGTTGCCGTCGGTGGCGGTTGAGACTCATTGACTTGCTCTCAAGCGAAAGACACATGCCATCTTCCCCACACAGCCTGACGGTCGCCGGCAGGATCTACCGCTCGCGCCTGCTCGTCGGTACCGGCAAGTACAAGGACTTCGCGGAAACTCGTGCCGCCATCGACGCCTCCGGGGCCGAGATTGTGACTGTCGCGATTCGCCGTACCAACATTGGCCAGAATGACGGCGAGCCAAACCTGCTCGACGTGCTGCCACCTTCGCAATTCACGATTCTGCCGAATACCGCCGGCTGCTACACCGCAGCGGACGCAGTGCGCACGCTGCGGCTGGCGCGCGAGCTGCTCGAAGGACATGCATTGTGCAAGCTGGAAGTGCTCGGCGATCCGACCAGTCTGTTTCCAAACATGCCGGAAACGCTCAAGGCCGCCGAGACGCTGGTCAAGGAGGGCTTCGAGGTGATGGTCTACTGCGCCGACGATCCGATCCAGGCGAGAATGCTCGAAGAGATCGGCTGCGTGGCGGTGATGCCGCTGGCTTCGTTGATCGGCTCGGGGATGGGGATCGTCAATCCCTGGAACTTGCGTCTGATCATCGACAACGCCAGGGTGCCGGTGCTCGTCGATGCTGGCGTCGGCACCGCTTCGGATGCCGCGATTGCAATGGAACTCGGTTGCGACGGGGTACTGATGAATACCGCCATCGCGCACGCCCGCGATTCGCTGCTGATGGCCAGCGCCATGAAAAAAGCCGTCGAGGCCGGACGCGAGGCCTTTCTCGCCGGGCGGATGCCGCGCAAGTACTATTCGGCAGACCCTTCGTCACCGACCAGCGGCCTGATCGGGTCCTAGGCATGATGGCGGTGCAGGACTGCGTGCAGGCGGGTCTGGAAGCCGGCGTTGATTTGGGCGCGGGCATGAGCGCAGAGAGGGACCCAGATGCGGGCGCAGGTACTGACGCCAATACGGTGGTGCGGGCCGGGCATATTCGCAGCTTCGTCCGCCGTCAGGGGCGGATGTCGAATGCCCAGCAGCGCTATCATCAAGAGATGATGGCGAAGGTCGGCGTTCCTTACGCGGCGGCACGCCTCGATCTCGATGCGCTGTTTGGCCGCGTGGCCCCTCGGATTCTTGAAATCGGTTTCGGCATGGGCGAGACTTCGGCCGCGATTGCTGCCCTGCATCCTGAAAACGACTATCTCGGCATCGAAGTCCACACGCCGGGTGTCGGCAGTCTGTGCAAACTGGTCGCCGAGAAATCCCTGCACAATCAGCGCATCATTCAGCACGATGCCGTCGACGTGCTGCGTGACATGCTGGTGCCGGGGTCGCTCGCCGGGGCGCACATCTTTTTTCCCGATCCCTGGCCGAAGGTACGCCACCACAAGCGGCGGCTGCTGCAAGCGCCGTTTGTAGCGCTGCTCGCCAGCCGCCTGCAGCCGGGCGGCTATCTTCATTGCGCGACCGATTGGGAAGATTATGCGCAGCAAATGTTGGCCGTGCTCTCGGCCGAAACGCTGCTCGAGAATACGGCATCCGGTTATGCGCCGCGCCCGGAACATCGCCCGCAGACCAGGTTCGAGCAGCGCGGCCGGCGGCTTGGGCACGGCGTCTGGGACCTGGTATTTCGCCGTCGGCTGGATTCACTCCAGGCGGAAGATGACCGGCAGAATGAATTCGCGTGAATTCGCCCAGCCAATACGCCCCATCGCGTAAGCCGCTTTCACCGCCGCCTGGTCGAGGAGGGCATGGCCACTGCTGGCGGCGATGACGACGTCGCTGATGCTGCCGTCGTCGGTAATCGTCAGCAGCAGGCGCACTTCGCCTTCGAGGCCGCGGGCGACGGCTGCGGGCGGGTAGTAGAGGTGCTGCGACAATTTGCGCTGTGCGGCCTCGATCTGGTGCCTCGCCACCGCTCTGACAGTTGGCGGCAGCGCACGAGCAGCCGGTGAGGCAGGGGGTACCGCCTTGACCAGGGCCGGGTCATTGATGAGCGTATTTTTCAGCAGCGGCTCGTTGTTGCGCACAGGGGAAGGCGCCGGTGGCTGCAGGGATGCCTCGATCGGCGGCGGAGCCGGTGGCAGGCTGAGTTTGCGGGCATCCCAAAACAGCACCCCGGCGTGCAGGGCGAGCGAGAGAGCGATGGCAAAGGGCAGGCAAGGCAGCATCATGGATCTGACATTGTGAAGCAAAACCGTGCGGCAGGCACGGGCGCAGGGTTTTGCAAAGGTATCTGTCGAATCGGAATGGAGAACGCGTGTGAAGCTTTTGATCAAGCCATTCAGCCACCGGACCTTGCTCCTGTGCTGCCTGCTGGCCCTGACTGCGCCGGCGTCAGCCTGGGCATCGCTACCCGATCCCATCACCTTTGAATATGCCGTCGAACGGGGCGATCTGCGCACCGTCAAGCGCTGGCTCGACGAGGGACTGAATCCGGAGTACCAGGCAGCGCACATCGGGACGGGTCTGATGGTCGCGGCCTGGTATGGCCAGATCGACATGATGGCACTGTTCGTCGAACGCGGTGCCGATCTGCGGCAGACCAATCGTCATGGCGAACAAGCGCTGCAACTGGCGGCCTGGGGTGGGCATCAGGAGGCCGTCAAATGGTTGCTTGATCGCGGTGCGCCGCTCGAACGTATCGGTAACCAGTGGGGAGCTCTGCACTACGCAGTCTTCAATGGCCATGAAAAGGTGGTCAACGATCTGCTGGCGCGTGGTGCCAATGTCAATGCGCGTGCCCCGAACGGGGCTACGCCCTTGATGATGGCGGCTCGTGAAGGCCACGAGAATCTGGCGCGCGGTTTGCTCGAGGCGGGCGCCAATCCGAAACTCCAGAGCGACTGGGGTGATTCTGCTCTGACCATGGCCATGCGCTACGATCACCTGCGGCTGGCGAAAATGATTTCGTCGCCAGAGGATTTCGCGATTGCCGTCAAGGCGCCGAAGGAGAGCTTTGGCGAAGCGACACGCTCGGCTGCGGTCACGCCGACAATCGACGCGATTCTCAAGGAGATTCGTCTTGCGGAAGCCGAGGGACGGCCGAGCGAGGAGCTGCACAAGAAACTGCGCGCCGCGGTCAATGAGTTGCGGGTCAGTTCGGTCCCGCTGGCACAGCGGCCGATGCCACGCCCCTATGTGCCGCGCTCGATGGTGATCACTGCTCGCCGCGCGCAGCCTGGTGCCGAACGCGCGCAGTTGGTCGTCACCCCGCGTCGGCCAGGAAATTCACCAGTAGGCGATTGAGAAAGCGTCGGCCGTGCTCGCTCGGGGCGATGCGCTGCTGTCGGCGTTCGATCAGTCCTTCCTGTTCGGCCTGTCGCAGCTTGCCCTCGATGCTGAACAGCGACAGCGCAGTCCGTGACTCGAAGAGCTGTGCGTCGAAGCCCTGTACCAGGCGCAGCGCGTTAAGCATGAACTCGAACGGCAAATCCGCGGCAGCAACGGCAAACTCTTCCTGCACCGGCATCCCGGCGGCCACCTGGGCCAGATACTGCGCCGGTCCTTTCCAGCGCATCTGGCGCAGCACGCGATCGTGCAGCGTCAGCTTGCCATGCGCGCCGGCACCAATTCCCAGATAGTCGCCAAAATGCCAGTAGTTGAGGTTGTGCTGGCACTGTCGGCCAGGTCTTGCGAAGGCCGAGGTTTCGTAATGCAGGTAGCCGGCTGCTGCCAGCCTGGCCTCGATGGCGTCCTGCATGTCGGCACACAGGTCGTCTGCGGGCAGTGCCGGTGGCCTGGCGGCGAAAGCGGTATTCGCTTCGATGGTCAGTTGATAGCAGGACAGGTGCGGTGGTGAGAACGCCAGCGCCGCGTCGAGGTCGGCCAGCGCCTCGTTCAGCGTCTGCCCGGGCAGACCGTACATCAGGTCGAGATTGAAATTGTCGAAATGGCTGGCGGCGATCGTGATCGCGCGTCGCGCCTGGTGATCGTCGTGGATGCGACCGAGCGCCTTGAGATGCTGTGGGTTGAAGCTCTGAATGCCGAGCGACAGGCGGTTGATCCCGGCGTCGCGAAAGGCTGCAAAGCGGGCCGCTTCAACGGTGCCCGGATTGGCTTCGAGCGTGATCTCGGCACCCGGCAGGAAGGGCAGGCGGCTACGCAGTGCGGCCAGGAGTTGATCGAGCCCCGCGCCCGAGAGCAGGCTGGGCGTCCCGCCACCCAAAAAGAGACTGTCGATACGGCGTCCCCAGACCAGCGGCAGCGCCGACTCAAGGTCGGCGATCAGGGCCGCCAGGTAGTCACTTTCGGGGATCGCCATCGGCGCCGCGGTGCTGCTGGCCACCTGCAGCGAATGCGAGTTGAAATCGCAGTAGGGGCACTTCTGCACGCACCACGGGATGTGGACGTAAAGCGAGAGCGGCGGCGGGCTGCGAAATCGCGGTGTGGGGTCCTTTGCTGCCGCCAGGCACGCCTGCGGCAGCAAAGGAATGACCCTGCGGCTTCGGCTGCCGGGCATCAGCGTGGAGGTGAAAGTTGCGCGCGCGCTTGCAGGCGTTCGACGAGGCGGGCGAGCGCCTGGCCCCGGTGCGAACGGCGGTTCTTTTCGGCGGCGTCGAGTTCCGCTGCGGTCCGGTCGAGTTCGCGGATATAGAACAGCGGATCGTAGCCAAAGCCATCGTCACCGCGTGCTGCCGGGAGAATTTCGCCGTGCCATTCTCCTTCGGCAATGATCGGTTGCGGATCGCCGGCGTGACGAACAAAAACGATCAACGAAACGAAGTGAGCCGTGCGCTGAGTGTGGTTGCCGAGTTCGGAGAGCAGTTTCTGATTGTTGCGGGAATCCGACCTGGGTTCGCCGGCGTAGCGGGCGGACTGCACCCCTGGAGCGCCGCCAAAAGCGTCGACACAGAGGCCCGAGTCGTCGGCCAGCGCCGGCAGGCCAGTCAGGCGTGACGCGTGGCGCGCCTTGGCCAGGGCATTCTCGACGAAGGTGCCATGCGGTTCTTCGGCCTCAGGAACGCCCAACTCGCCCTGGGGAATGAGTTGCCAGTCCAGCGGTGCGAGAATCGCGTCGAGTTCCTTGAGTTTCTTAGTATTGTTTGAAGCCAGGACAAGTTTCATGAGAGTAGGGCCGCTTTCTGCTGCACCAGCAGCTCACCGATGCCGGCCGCAGCGAGGTCCAGCAACTCGTTCATCTGTACGCGCGTGAAGGGGTCGCCTTCGGCGGTCCCCTGTACCTCGACGATGCCTTGCCGGCCGGTCATCACCACGTTCATGTCGGTGTCGCAGTGGGCGTCCTCGGCGTAGTCGAGGTCGAGAATGGCTGTGCCCTGGTAGATCCCGACTGAAATCGCGGCGACCTGATCACGCAGCGGGTTTTCGCTGATCTTGCCCTGGCTCAGCAAGTGCTCACAGGCGTCGTTGAGCGCCAGCCAGGCGCCGGTGATCGCAGCGCAACGCGTGCCGCCGTCGGCCTGCAGGACGTCGCAGTCGAGCGTGATCTGGCGTTCGCCGAGCCTTTTCAAATCGGTCACCGCACGCAGCGCGCGACCGATCAGGCGCTGGATTTCCTGGGTGCGACCGCTTTGCTTGCCCTTCGCCGCCTCACGTCCCGTGCGTGTGTGCGTCGACCGCGGCAGCATGCCGTATTCGGCGGTGACCCAGCCCTGGCCGCGACCGCGCAGAAAGGGCGGTACCGACTCTTCGACGCTGGCCGTGCACAGGACGCGGGTATCGCCGATTTCGATCAGTACCGAGCCTTCGGCGTGGCGAGTAAAGCGGCGCATGATCCGTACCTGGCGCAACTGTGAGGCCAGGCGTTTGCCGAGGCGCATGCGGGTCCCTCCTTATTTGGTGTACTTCTGGATGGTCGAGCGGATCTCTTCGATGGCGAGTTCAATCTCCTCCTCGGAGAGGTCGGTCTTGCTGGTCTGGCGGCGTCCGAATTCGTCGATGATCTTGGTGATCGAGTCTTTCGGCATGGTCTTGGTGGAGATCAGGCCACTCGTACCGCTCCCGCCGCTGCTCTGATCGCTGTAACTGTCTCCCCAGCGCACGGCGATCATCGACAGGTTGTCGGCGTGCGAACCGCCGCGGACTTGCGCGTCGTTCAGCAGCAGCGGCACGGCATACGCCAGATCGGCGGTCTTCAGGGAAAGTGCCAGGGTGCCGGCGGGGAGCACACCCCATACGCCATCCGTGCACAGCGCCAGGACATCTCCCGCTTCCAGGGTGGTCTTGCGGGAATACTCGATTTCCGGCTTTTGCTGGCCACCCAGACAGCCGTAGATTTTGTGGCGGTCGGGGTGAACGGCCATTTGTTCTTCGCTGATCACCCCCTGATCGAATAATTGTCGAACACGCGAGTGATCCCTGGTCTGCGCCAACACCTTGCCGTTACGCAGCAGATATAGCCGTGAATCGCCCGAGTGCACCCAGTATGCGATGTTGTTCTGCACGATACAGGCGACGCAGGTAGTACGCGGCGAGTCAACCAGATGATGCCTTTCGGTATAGTCGACAATGGCCCGGTGGGCGTTGATCATCCCATTCTGCAGAAACAGGAAGGGGTCACGCATGCGTGGCTTGAATTCGTGCGTGAATGCCTCGGTCAGCGTCTGCACCGCGATCTGGGCTGCGACTTCACCATAATAGTGACCACCCATGCCATCGGCGACGACCATCAGCAAGGCTTCCCGTGAGTAGCAGTAAGCCAGCCGGTCTTCGTTATTGGCGCGCATGCCGGTACGGCTTTCCTGGTAGATGCTGAATTTCATAATCCCCTAGGTTTTCTTGAATTTGCCGACTACCTGCAACAGCCAGGAGTCCTTCTGCTGCGGGCTTGGAGGTGCAGTGGAAGTGATGACCGGCTCGGTGAGCGCTTTCTGCAGCGCAAAGACGCTTTGCGGCCGGTAGCGATGGTTCAGGCACAGACACCAGTCGATGGTTTCGAGCAATTGATCCGAGTATTGTCCTTCCCAGCGGACCATGGCGGGTATCATCCGATCCTTTTCAAGGCGCTCGTTGGCCGGTTGCGGTGTATTGCCGGAGATGCAGGCATACATCGAGGCGCCAACACTGTAAATGTCGCTCCACGGGCCGAGCAGGTCTCGCTGGCAGTAGTGTTCGGGAGAGGCAAAGCCGGGGGTATACATCGGCTTGAGCATTGGCGTGTCAGAAGCCAGCGTCTGGCGGGCCGCGCCGAAGTCGATCAGCACCGGGATGTGGCTGTTGCGCATATAGATGTTCGACGGTTTGAGGTCGAGATGCAGCAGCCGGTGTGCATGTACCTCGCGCAGGCCGTTGAGCATCTTGGTGAACACATTGCGAATGAAGTTCTCGGTGACTCCGGCGCGGTTCTTCTGGATCAGCTCCTGCAGGGTATGGCCGCTTTCGTACTCCATCACCATGTAGACCGTATCGTTGGCACGAAAAAAATTCAGCACGCGAATGACGTTAGGGTGGGAAAGCGCGGCCAGTGTCCGACCTTCCTCGAAAAAGCATTTCATGCCGTAGCGAAAAGCCGGCAGATGATCTTCACTGATGACCGGAGCGGTCTGCCCCTCACTGCGCAAGGCCAGCGTATTGGGCAGGTACTCCTTGATGGCGACGCGCTTTCCCTGTGCGTCGGTAGCCACGTAGACGATCGAAAAGCCTCCCATCGACAGCTGATGCTCGATGGAATATTCATCGAGCTGGAAACCGGCGGGAAGGGGTTGGTTCGCTTGTTGCACCATCCGTGTCAGGGCTATCATTCACATGGTTTCCCATTGTCCGGTTTTTTGCGGTGAACTGTAAAGCCGGTTGCTCATTCAAAATCTTTTAGGTGTCAGGATTTCAATGATTTATAGCATGACCGGCTATGCTGCCAGAACGCGCACCGTCCGCGGCGGGGAATTGCACATCGAATTGAAAAGTGTCAATTCACGCTACCTGGATTGCCAATTTCGGGTTTGTGACGAATTGCGCATCGTCGAACCGGCGTTGAAAGAACTGATCGGTGCGCGCATCCACCGCGGAAAACTCGAATGCCGGGTCAGCTTTGTTCCGGAAAGAAGGAATGCGCAACCGCTTTGCCTGAATGCCGATCTGCTTGAACGCCTCAGGTCGTTCGACACCCAGATTCGCAGCATCCTGCCCTTGGCCGCTCCGCTGAGCGTGAGCGACATCCTCAACTGGCCGGCGATTTTTGGTGATGAAAGTGTCGATGTCGAGACCGCGCTCCCGGCCTGTCTGACGTTGGCCGGCGAGGCCCTCGATGATTTCACAGCGAGTCGGGCACGCGAGGGAGAAAAACTCGCGGTGGTGATTCTTGAAAAGGTTGGCCGCATGCGTGCCCTGGTGCACGAAGTCGGGCCACGCATTCCGGTGGCACAGGCATCATTCAACGAGAAGCTCAGGCAGCGCTTGCTGGACGCCGTGCAATGGGTCGACGATGAACGAATCCGTCAGGAAGTTGCGGTTTTTGCTGCGCGCATCGACGTTGCCGAGGAACTGGCGCGCTTGTCGACCCATCTCGATGAAGTCGAGCGGGTACTCAAGACCGGCGGTACGAGCGGCAAACGACTCGATTTCCTGATGCAGGAACTCAATCGCGAGGCCAATACGCTCGGTTCCAAATCGCTCATTACGGAAGTTTCGCAGACTGCGATCGAGTTCAAGCTGCTGATCGAACAGATGCGGGAGCAGATCCAGAATCTGGAGTAGTGTTTCTTGGGGTGCATTACCGCTCCAAGAAGCCATAATGGATTCCCGCTTTCGCGGGAATGACTACAATGAAAAGCCACGAGGGATAGGGGGCGCGAGTCCGCCATGTTCTTGCGCAAGGGGGTCTGGAGGTTAATGCGATGAGTCTGCCTTCTGATCGCCCTTGGTTTCTGCTGCCGTCTCCGCGGCGACCGGCGCCGTCGGCTTCTTCTTTTTGGTGCCGGGGGGCTGTGGCGGCGGCAGTTGAGGCTCGACCGTTTCCAGCTTGTTCTCGCGCATGTAGATATCCATGTCACGCCAGCCTTCATAGACCGCGGCTTTTGGCAACCAGGAATAGATCGAATAACAATCCTCGATGGCACGTCCCGATTGCCGGCAGGCACCGCCGACCGCTTTTCCTTCGGCCTCGTCACGGGCCAGCTTGGCTGCCGGTGCTTCGAGGCCGAGCTTCTGCTGGACGGCATCGCAGCCACTCAGAGCGAGCAGCAGCGAGCCGGTGATCAGGAGGCTACGCAGTGGGCAGGGTGCTGGGTCGGACACGGCGTTTTCTGGGGGAAGAATATATGGGAATACGGAATACAGGATGCCGCATTTTAACCACAGTCGAAGGTACCTGGGTACGAATCAGCCATTCCAAATTTGCCCTAGCAGCCTTACATGGTCGCCCCTGGGTTTGCCAGGCATTCAAGTGGTGACGGTTCGAAGGGTAAAGATTGCAGCCATACATTCGGACTTTGATCGAGGCGATGCCTCTGTCCCTGATGGAATTCGCTGATCGATGCCTCATCAGTCGGACGCGCTTGAAGCGCGAGGCTGCTATCAGGTTGAATCGACCACGGTCTTACCTGTCTTGCCATCACGTCATGATCGCCTGAGCAATCGGTGGGGTTACTCCTCTACAACGACAAAAAGCGGTGGTGCTGCAATATCGCAGGGTTGTCCATAGGCGCTCGCGAGCGCGCCCCCTACGCTGGCGAGCGAGCGCCTGTGGGCAACCCGTGTTCATGCCGCCGACGGTTCATAGCCGGGCTGATAGTCCCGCTCGTGGGCCAGTAGCGCCCAGACGATGCGGGCGTTCTTGTTCGCCAAGGCCACGGCTGCGACGTTTTTGTTGCGCCGGCCGATCAGCTGCGCCAGCCAGCTTTGCGCATACCCCGCTTTGCGCTCGGCTGCCCGGATCACCGCCCGAGCGCCGTGGATCAGCAGCGTGCGCAAATAGGTATCGCCGTGCTTGCTGATGCCCAGCAGCCACTGCTTGCCGCCACTGGAGTGCTGCTTGGGGACCAATCCCAGCCAGGCCGCCAGCTGCCGTCCATTCTCGAAACTCTTCGCATCCCCGATCGAGGCCACCAGCGCGCTTGCCGTGATCGGACCGATACCGGGAATCTGTGCGAGCTTCTTGCTCGCCGCGTTTTCCCGGTGCCAGACTTAGATCTGCACCTCCAGTTCGCCCACTTGGCGGTCGAGTTCCTTCAGGTGGTCCCCGAGTCGATGCAGCAATTGGCGGAAGGCGCCCGGCAGTCCGTTCTCCCCGTCCTCCAGGATATCCGGCAGGCGCTTGGCGATATGGCTAATTCCCTGCGGGATGATGATCCCGTATTCGGCTAATAGCCCCCGGATCTGATTGGCCTGCGCCGTGCGTGCCTTGACGAAACCCTGGCGGGCACGATGCATCGCCAAGACCGCCTGTTGCTCGCCGTTCTTGATGGGAACGAAGCGCATATTGGGCCGGCCCACCGCTTCGCAGATCGCTTCGGCATCTGCGGCGTCGTTCTTGTTCGTCTTGACGTAAGGTTTCACGAACTGCGGGGCCATCCGCTTTACCGTATGCCCGAACGCTTCCAGCTTCCTCGCCCAATGATGCGCGCTGCCGCAGGCTTCCATGCCGATCAGGCAGGGCGGCAGGTTGGCGAAGAATGGCGCCACCTGCTCGCGCTTCAGCGGCTTCTTGAGCACGGCCTTTCCTCGTTCATCCACGCCATGTACCTGGAACACGTTCTTTGCCAGATCAATACCAACTGTCGTAATCTTCATCTCGGTCGCCTCTCCTGTTTGGTGGTGGAAGTATCGCCTCTCCACTTTGGCACGCAGATGCCGTTTCGGGAAGGGGCGACCATCCCATTAGTCGGACTTGAGGTTTGGAAAACTGCCAAATTTCACAATGCGGAATGAAAAGGCCGGATTTTGCCGACTTTCCGGCCTTTTCGACGGCTTTCCCCTCGTTTTTCCCTACTGTGGGCGCAACTTGGCCATGCGCTGGTTCAAAGTTCTGAGGTTCCCTCGGTTTTTCGTCTTCCAAAGAGTGGGTTTCATGCGAGCAGTTTTTCCTGATGCTGGTGTCTGACCCAGTGTTCGAGGAACTGGATCGGCGACAGGTAACCGAGGGTCGAATGCTGCCGCTTCCGGTTGTAGAACCCCTCGATGTACTCGAAACTGGCGGCCTTCATGTCGGCTGGGTGGCGTACTGAACACCCTGCACCCGCTCGTTCTTGAAGCGGTTGAACCCGCTTTCCGTCGGGGCGTTGTCCCAGCAGTTGCCCTTCCGGCTCATCGAGCAGGTCATGCCGTATTCCTGGAGCTTGTCCTGGAAGGCGTGGCTGGCATACTGGCAGCCCCGGTCGGAATGATGCAGCAGCCCCGGTGCCGGTCGCTTCCTGAACCAGGCCAGGGTCAGCGCATCCGTGGCGATGTCCGCCGTCATGCGCGGCTGAGCTTCCCCCGAAATTTCGTCTGCCCAGGGTGACCTAAAATTGAGTCACTTTTGGAAGGCAAGACATGAAGATACCGAAGCAAGCCTATACGACCGAATTCAAGGAACTGGCGGTCAAACGGGTCAAGGATGGTCAGAGCATCCGTGCCGTGGTCAAGGAACTTGGGCTGGGCGACCAGACCTTGCGTCACGGGATAACAGCGTCAGCAGAAGGCCAGCTCAATGGAGCGGGGAGCAGAGTGGTCACACCCGAAGAGAGGGAGCTCTCCAGGCTGCGAGCCGAAAATGGCCGTCTCAAGCGGGAGAACGAAATCCTCAAAAAAGCGACGGCGTCCTTCGCCAGGGATGTGCTGTGAAGGACGCCTGGATTGCCGAGCAGGGAAATGCGTTTGCACTGACCGAAAGGTGTGACGTGCTCGATGTCAGCATCAGCGGCTATCGTGCCTGGAAGCGTGGCGGCAGGTCGGATCGTCAGCGACTGACCGATAGCCAGATGCTGGCGCTGATCCGCTCGATTCATGCCGAACTCAAAGGAGCCTACGGCAGTCCGCGCATGACGCGCGAACTGCGCACCCGAGGCTTCTCGGCCAGTAAGGAACGGGTCGAACGACTGATGCGCGACAACAGCATCCGCGCCCGCCACAAGCGGCGCTACCAGGTCACGACGGACTCCAGGCATGGTCTGCCAGTAGCGGAGAACCTTCTCTCCAGAAACTTCACACCGGCGGCGCCGAATCAGGTCTGGACGTCGGACATCACGTATCGGTGGACAGATGAAGGCTGGCTCTACCTGGCCATCGTGCTCGACCTGTTCAACCGCGAAGTCGTCGGCTGGTCGCTCAAGCCCCGCATGACCGCGGACATCGTGACCGATGCGCTGACCCTGGCCTGGTTCCGCAAGAAACCAGCGCCGGGGCTGCTGCACCACTCCGACCGGGGAAGCCAGTACGCCAGTCACGCGTTTCAGGACAAGCTCAAGGAATACGGCATGATTTGCTCGATGAGCCGAAAAGGGAACCGCTGGGATAACGCACCGACGGAGAGCGGGTTCAACCGCTTCAAAAACGAGCGGGTCCATGGCGTTCGCTACGCCACACACGCCGGGATCAAAGCTGCGGCCTTTGAATACATCGAGGTCTTTTACAACAGAAAACGGCAGCATTCGACCCTCGGCTACAAGTCGCCAACGCAGTTCCTGGCGGCTTGGCTCAGCGGGCAACAGGAAGGAAAACTGGTCGCATGAAACCTACCCTTTGGCAGACGAAAAACCGAGGGAACCTCAACGTGATCCAGGAACGGATCAAGCTTCCCGGTGCTTGGTGGTCCCCCAATCATATCGAGACCATGTTGGCCCTACGACTTAACCGAGCCAACCGGGAATGGGATGCCTATTGGCGAGGTGTCGAAAAAAAGCCGCATAAAGGGGTCATCTCAACGACGCATCACTTTGAATCACACCCGCTGGCGGCTGTCTTTCATCATGAAAACGGGGTTGGCTGTATACTCGCAACCTTCTCATTCGGGCAGCGCTTCATGTCCAAACCGAAAAGTATAGGTGTGGTCTCCCTCGGGTGCCCGAAGGCGCTCGTCGACTCGGAACAGATTCTCACCCGGTTGCGCGCAGAGGGTTATCTGATTTCGCCTTCCTATGAAGGCGCCGATCTGGTCATCGTCAATACCTGCGGTTTCATCGATGCCGCGGTCGAGGAGTCGCTCGATGCGATCGGCGAGGCGTTGACCGCGAACGGCAAGGTGATCGTCACCGGCTGCCTGGGGAGCAGAGAAGAAATGATCCGCCAGGCGCACCCGAAGGTGCTGGCGGTGACTGGTCCGCACACATCCGATGAGGTGCTGCAGCAGGTGCACACCCACTTGCCGCAACCACACGACCCGTTCACCAGTCTGGTCCCGCCACAGGGCATCAAGCTGACCCCCCCGCATTTTGCCTACCTGAAGATTTCCGAGGGCTGTAATCACAGTTGCACTTTCTGCATCATTCCCTCGATGCGCGGCCCCCTGGTCAGCAGACCCATTGGTGAGGTGCTGCAGGAGGCCAGAACGCTGGCTGACGCCGGCGTGCGCGAACTGCTCATCATCTCGCAGGATACCAGCGCCTACGGTGTCGATGTGAAGTACCGAACCGGCTTTGTCGGTGGTCGTCCGCTGCGGACCCGGCTGCAGGAACTCTGCGAAGCCCTGGCAGATCTGGGCATCTGGGTGCGCCTGCACTACGTCTATCCGTATCCGAGCGTCGACGCGCTGCTGCCGCTGATGGCCGCGGGCAAGCTGCTGCCGTATCTCGATGTGCCTTTCCAGCACGCCAGCCCGCGCATTCTGAAGGCCATGAAGCGTCCAGCGAGTGCCGAGAACAATCTCGAACGAATCCAGGCGTGGCGGGCCGTCTGCCCCGAAATCACAGTGCGCAGCACCTTCATCACTGGCTTTCCGGGGGAGAGTGAAGCCGAATTCGAGGAATTGCTGGCCTTCATCTCGGCAGCGCGGCTCGATCGCGTCGGCTGTTTCGCCTATTCGCCGGTTGCCGGCGCGGCAGCCAATGCCTTGCCGGGCGCGCTGCCAGAGGAGCTTCGCGAGGAACGCCGGCGTCGTCTGATGGAGTTGCAGGAAGATATTTCTGCAGAGTTGCTGGCGGCGAAGATCGGGCGTGAAATTGACGTCCTGGTCGATGAGGTGGACGAGGAGGGAACGATCGCCCGTTCGACCGCCGATGCGCCGGAAATCGATGGCCTGGTGTTCGTCAATGATCATTTCGACGCCGAACCGGGTGATTTTCTGCGGGTGCGGGTGGTCGATGCCGACGAGCACGATCTTTATGCCGAACTCGCTGCCGGGCCTGCCTGAGCAGCCGGTCTAGCCTATTCGGCCTTGTGCTGTACCGCAGGACGTGGTCGCAGAGACTGCACGCCTTTGTGGGCCAGGTGGCGGAGCAACAGGGCAGGCGGCAGGCGCAGCCACTGGTGGCGGAGCAAGCCAAGTTGCGCAGCAAGCCGCCGTGAGAAGGGTGGCGGTCGATCCGGAATTCTCGGCAGTGTGCAACGGGGAAACACCCAGTCCATCCACCGGATGGCCATTGCTGGTGGAGCGGCCAGCGGCAGAGCGTCAGGCACTGTGGTGGCAAGCCATGCTCGACAGTAGCGCAGGGCATACCATAAAGGTCGCTCAAGATGGTGGTGGGCAGCGCGCACGGCAAGCGCCTGCCAGTCGCTTTCCGAGTGCAGGTGGGTGCGGATCAGGCTGTCGATATCGACCAGATCGCGCAGATTGGCAAACAGTTCGGAGTCCTGGAAAAGATGGACTGCCGCGTGCAGGATCTGATCCTGCGGATGCAGGACCAGGAATCGTTTTCCCTCGACCACCTGTAAGTCGGTGAAAAGCAGTGCCGTGTCCGGCTTGAGACGGGCTGTCACCGGCGTGATCGTGTGGTGCAGGTCGAGTTCCACCGAACTTCCAGGACGGCGCATCGGGGGCAGTTCGTGGCTCCATTCGCGGTAGTAGCGCTGGTCGTAGGCATTGATTTCTTCTGCTGCCCAGCCGGCACCGAGCAGCGCAGCCTCGGCTCGCTTGAGATCGTCGTAGGCCACCATCAGGTCGACATCACCCGGCAGGCGGCCGCGCGCGCTTTCAAGGTCCTGCAAGATGTAGGCCGCGCCTTTGAGAACGACTACCGGAACCTCGGCCGGCAGCGCCTTGGCCAGAGCCGCCAGCTCGACGCGCAGCACCTGGGTGCGATGTGCCGAATAGGCTGCCGCCGAGCGCAGATGACCCAGCACGCACCCCGGCACCTGCGGCAATAGTTCAGGATGCGACTGAATCCGGTACGAGAGCACCCCCAGCAGCCTGGACTGCCGAGCGAGACGAATGATCTTGTCCCAATCGGCGAGACAGACACTGCGCACCTGCTGAGGGTCGATCAGCAAGGCCAGCAGGCCATGCATGCAGGGATCGACTCCTCCCAGGCTGCTCATGCCGCTGCCGCTGCCACGGTCGATTCCGAAAGCATTGCACGCAGGTATTCGATCGCCTCATCCAGCCGACTGTATTCGAGTTCGAAGGCCGAACACGCGTCGATGACATCGGCCACGGCATTGAACGAGATCTGCCCGAGCAGACCGTAGTTGAAGCTGTTGAAAGCCAGACGGGCAAAAGCTTCCTCGCTGGGCAGTCGACGGGTCGTCAGTGCGGCGCCTTCCCGGAAACGGGGAAAGAGTACCAAGTGCGGGCGGGCAGGAAGTTTCCTGGCATCGACGCTGGCCTCATCGGGAGCCAGGTGGACCACGTCTCCCTTGCGGGTTCCTCCGTAGACGGGGCCAAGGATCGCTTGGTCAGTGTAGGCACGGATGACGTCGATCGAGCGATTTTTGAGCGCCACCGGTTTGAGCATTGGCCACAACTGACCGGTATGTGGACAGAGTACGCCAAACTCGTCGGACAGCAAGCGAAACCCACGCAGCATCATCGCCGCCGTCAGCGTACTCTTGCCGGAGCCAGGCGGTGCAGCCATGATCACGCCCCGATCACCAAGAGCCAGGACACCGGAGTGTAACAGGACATGCTGGTTGAAGCGCTTTCCGAAACACCAGTTGACGCCCCATTCGAAGTGGGGAAGCGCCTGCTCCCTGGGAAAGGGATCAAAGGGCTGAATACCGTCGATCAGGAAGCGGGATTGTGGCCCAAAGATTGCCCGCAAACCCTTTCCGGAACACACTTCGGTGTGAAAATCCGCAAAACTGGCTTCTTCAGCCAGGAAGAACGCCCCGTAGACTCGCTGAAAATCTCGCACGAAGGGCTTGAGGAGGGTTCGGACACGGACCAACGCAGCGCCATAATCGAGCGTCACCGATGCCTCTGAAAAACGCTGTGCCAGCAGGCCTGGTGGCAGGTCTCGAATTCTCGGGTTGGCGGCAATCATCCGCCAAGGATGCCCATCTCCTCAAGAGAACGCAACACTTCTTTCATTTCGGGTGTGTCGATATCCACATCCAGCTCATCGCGCAGAAAATCGAGGGCTTGAGCCTGCGGTACCGGCTCGCCCTCGTTGATTTCAGCGAGGGCTTCGAAAATGATCGCTGCCGCAGGGGTCAGAATATGGGTCTGCCAACTTTTCGAATCAAAGACGACGCCACCGTCTCCCAGTCTGCGGTACGCAATATCGGTCAATCAGGCTGCTCCAGCCTTGTTCAGGACAGGCTATGACATGGATCTCAGGGAATCAGAACATTGTCGCCATCCGCCGACCCTGATGTGCCCGGCGTAATTTGATAGAACGAATTCCAGCACGTTCCGCCATAAACAGGCCCGTGACCCCCGTTAGCCAGCTGGTACGTTACCACCTCCTGTGGAGGATCTCCAACTACAGTCGTCACCTTTGTGCGTACCCAGGTGTCCGGACCGGGGGTTTCGATGATCGGGCTGGGCAGAGCCTGGCTATTGGCAATGCAATGGGTACTGCTGAAAGCATTGAGTACAGGCGCAGCGCCGGCATTCAGCGTCAGGATGGCCGGCGCCGATGCGGCCGCCTTCAGCAGACGGCGGCGCTGCTGGGTTCGTTCTGATGGAGTCGTTGACATGTGTTTTCCTTGAGATCGATTTCTGCCTGAGCAACATACTCTAGCTTTCGTTGCGCGTAACGTTTGCGGACTGCATCACGTTACGTGCCATAGAAGCAGAATAAATGCCGTCGCGCCACTGAACGTTCGTCGCCGAACACGCCTTTCCAGAGACAAAAGCAAGTTATATGCCAAGATCCAGATTTTAATAAAAAAATCTTTTAAATTATGGGTCTGTATTTTATTTCCGGGTTCTCTCAAGCTTCATCAAGAGTCCAGTGTAAAAAAAACCGACAGCTTGCAGGATCTGCTGCTGTTCCTGTTTGGCCGGTGCTGCCGGGTTCTTCGGTCCTGGTCGTCGCCTTGCACCGATGGCGACTCGATCAGAGTTTCAGACGCTCCAGCAATTCCGTTTCCAGCCTGATACGGTCGGCAGCCTCACCGAGGCCTCTGCCGCTGATCAGGAAAGTATCCTCGACACGCTCGCCAAGTGTCGAAATCTTTGCCGTATGTAGATTAGCACCATGCGCCGCCAATGTCATGGCGATCGTGTACAGCAGGCCGGGGCGGTCGGCGGCACTGACCGACAGGACATAGTGCGAGCCTTTTTCGTCCGGCTCGATGGTGACCAGTGGCTGAATCGGGAAGTGCCTGACCTGCCGTGAAAGGCGTCCGCTGCCGGGAGCCTCGGGCGGACTCTGGCGGTTCAGCCGCGCTGTCAGCTCGTGCTCGATGTAGCTGATCATTGCACGGTCACTGCCCCGGTCGCCGAGATCGAGCAGCATGAAGCTGTCCAGTGCATAGCCGTGACGGGTGGTGTGGATCTTGGCGTCAACGATGGTGTAGCCGGCACGGCTGAAAAAGCCGACCAGGCGCGCGAACAGATCGCGCTGGTCCTTGGTATAGATCAACACCTCGAGTCCTTCGCCCTGCGGGTTCACGCGTGCCTTGACCACCGGCTGCTCGACGCGGGTCCGATAGTGCAGGGCGCGCGTGTGCCAGGCGATTTCTTCTGCGGAATGGCGCAGGAAATACACCGTGTCGAGCTGTTTCCACAGGCGTTGGTGCACCGCGTCGGGAAGTGCGAAGTAGCGCAGCAGACGCAAGGCCTCCTGCTGGCGTTCCTCGATCAGACCTTGCCTGACCGGTATCTGGCCGCCGGCAAGCAGGGTGCGGCAGGTACTCCGGAAAAGCTGTTCAAGGAGCTGCCCTTTCCAGGTATTCCAGACTTTTGGGCTGGTGCCACGAATGTCGGCGACCGTGAACAGGTAGAGTGCGACCAGGTGGCGCTCGTCCTTGACCGTCGTGGCAAAGGCACCGAGGATGTCGGGATCGGCGATGTCCTGTTTCTGGGCGACACTGGACATCAGCAGATGCCAGCGAACCAGCCAGACGATCAGTTGGCTGTCTTCGGCAGCGATGCCGTGCGCGGCGCAGAACTCGGCGGCATCCACGGCGCCGAGTTGCGAGTGGTCGCCGCCGCGTCCCTTGCCGATGTCGTGGAACAGCGCTGCTATGTAGAGTACCCAGCAACGGGGGAAATCACTGATCAACTCGCTGCACAGCGGATACTCATGCGCGAATTCGTCGGCCAGAAAGCGACGCAGGTTGCGCAGGACCTGCAGGGTGTGCTGATCGACGGTGTAGACATGGAACAGGTCGTGTTGCATCTGACCGACGATCTTGCCGAAGTTAGGCAGATAGCGGCCCAGAATCCCGAACTGGTTCATCCGTCGCAGCTCGTGCAGGACGCCGCGTGGCTGTTTGAGAATTTCCAGAAAACAGGCGCGATTCTCGGGGTCACGGCGGAAATCGGCGTCAATCCGGGTCCGTGCATGCCACAAGGCGCGCAAGGTGCGCGCCGTCATTCCCTGTAGCCCGGAGTGCTTCTGCATCAACAGGAAAGCTTCGAGCATCGCCCCTGGGCGCCTGTTGAAGACGTCTTCGTTGACCACATCCAGCAGATCGTGCCGGTTTTGGAAGCGATCATTGATTGGCAGTGGCCACTGCTCCGGTGGTGGCGATATGGCAGCGCCGATGTTCAGCAGCAGGATCGTGTTGATCTGCGTGACTTCCTTGGCTGTTCGGTAGTAACCCTGCATCAGCCGTTCACTGGCCCTGCGGGTATCGGTGGGCGCGAAACCCATCCGTTCGGCGAGTGCCGTCTGGTAGTCAAACAGCAGACGGTCTTCGCGCCGGCCGACGTGCAGGTGCAGGTGCGTACGCAGACGCTGCAGAAAACCGACACAGCGCTGCAGTTGAAGTTGTTCTTCCTGGGTGATGAAGCCGTGCTGCGCGAGATCTTCCCAGGAGTCACCGTAGCCGGACGCACGGGCGATCCACAGGATGGTTTGCAGATCGCGCAGCCCACCCGGAGCTTCCTTGCAGTTGGGCTCCAGGCTGTAGGGTGAATCCTGGTAGCGGCGGTAACGCTGTTCCTGTTCCATCCGCTTGGCTTCGAAGAAGATCTGAGGGTCAATCTGTTCCTTGAGTTTTTGACAGGCATCCTGGAACAGTTCGCCATTCCCGGCCAGCAGGCGTGCTTCGAGCAATGCAGTCTGAATCGTCAGGTCGGCGGCGGCGGTGTACGAACACTCTTCAACGGTGCGCACGCTAGGAGCGATATCCAGACCGATGTCGTAGAAGAGCGCCACTGCACGCTCGAGTTGAGCGGTCAATACTTCGTCAGGCGCTTGTGGCAACAGCAACAGGATGTCAACGTCGGAGGCAGGATAGAGTTCGCCGCGTCCGTAACCACCGACCGCCACCAAAGCCAGTGAAACCGGCAATGCCAGTGTTCGCCACAGGTCGCAGAGGATTTCGTCTGCCAGTTGGCAACGCTCGCGCAACAGGCGTGCCGCATCACCTTCGCTGAGATAACGCTCACAGATCGTCGTCTGGCCAGAATGCAGGCGCGACCGGCAACCGGCGACGATCGCCGAACGATCGAAGGTTTCACCGTTCATGGCAACTATCTGATCCAGTCTGGCCGTACAGCGGTCCCCTTCGACACGGTGAGGACTTCGTAGCCTGTGTCGGTCACCAGGATGGTATGTTCCCATTGTGCGGACAAGCTATGATCCTTGGTAACGATCGTCCAGCCATCGGCCATGGTTCGAATCGCCGCCTTGCCGGCATTGATCATCGGTTCGATGGTAAACACCATACCGGCTTTGAGCTCGATACCGGTATGTGGCCGCCCATAATGAAGAACCTGGGGTTCTTCGTGAAACCTGGCACCGATGCCATGGCCGCAGAACTCACGGACCACCGAATAGCCGGATTTCTCGGCATGCTGCTGAATCGCGTGACCGATGTCGCCGAGGTGTGCGCCGGCCCGAACCTGCACAATGCCGAGCCAGAGGCAATCGTAAGTGATCTCGCATAGCCGCCGTGCCTGCACAGAGGTCTCACCGACCTGAAACATGCGGCTGCTGTCGCCATGGTAGCCGTTGCTGATCACGGTCACGTCGAGGTTGACGATGTCGCCGTTCTTTAGTTGCCGGTCACCGGGAACGCCGTGACAGACCTGGTGGTTGATCGAAGTGCAAATCGACTTCGGATAAGGCTTGTAGCCGGGTGGAGCATAGTTGAGCGGCGCCGGAATGCAGCCTTGAACCTGCACGATGTAATCGTGGCAAAGTTGATCGAGTTCACCGGTGGTGACTCCCGGTTTCACATAGGGCGTGATGTAGTCGAGCACCTCGGCGGTAAGGCGACCAGCGACGCGCATTTTGTCGATTTCCTGAGGGGTCTTGTAAGTAATGCTCATGCGTTGGGGCCAGTGCCAGGTTGAAGAGGAGCGAAGGATAAAGTAAGCGGGAGGCTTAGGCAATTTGACGGAGAGATCATCCACCACCATCACCTGTCCAGGGGATTGTGCTTGCAGAATGGTGCCCATCGTGCCTGAAATTCATGTGTCCGGAATTGAAATTCAACGACGCTTGATGATACCATCGCCAGATTTTGCTGATCCCGTCAGCAAAACAGCAAGACGCACCTTCGTGATGCGTCAGGCGTACTGACGAGGTACGTCCAACTACGCACATTCGCCTGTTCAAGGGTGCCTGCCGGAATGGCGGGCTGTAGGTGGGCGGATGGTGGTCCAACCCTGATATTGAAAGTAGGAACGTATGACTACAACAATGCGACAGATGCTTGAGGCGGGTGTTCATTTCGGCCATCAGACGCGATTCTGGAATCCCAAGATGGCGCCCTATATCTTTGGCGCTCGCAGCAAGATTCACATCGTCAACCTCGAAAAGACGCTGGCCAAGTATAACGAAGCAATGACTTTTGTTCGCCGGCTGTCGGCCAACAAGGGCACCATCCTGTTTGTCGGAACCAAGCGCCAGGCGCGCGAAATCATGGCCGAGGAAGCGTCGCGCTGCGCCTCCCCGTTTGTCGATCAGCGTTGGCTGGGTGGCATGCTGACCAACTTCAAGACCATCAAGCAATCGCTCAAGCGCCTCAAGGAAATGGAAGCCATGTGTGAAGATGGCTCCCTTGATCGGCTCGGCAAGAAAGAGGCACTGATGCTCACGCGCGAACTCGACAAGATGCACAAGTCGATCGGCGGCATCAAGGACATGGGATCGCTGCCCGATGCCCTGTTTGTGATTGACGTGGGTTACCACAAGATTGCCATCACGGAAGCGAACAAGCTGGGTATTCCGATTGTGGCGGTGGTCGATACCAATCATTCACCCGAGGGCATTGATTACGTCATTCCGGGTAACGACGATTCCTCGCGCGCCATCCGTCTCTATGCTCGTGGCGTTGCTGATGCCGTTCTCGAGGGACGCAGCCAGTTCGTCGAGGAAATCCTCGACGTGGTCTCGGGTGACGAGTTTATCGAAGAGGAAGACGACGACTGAGCGACTGATCGTCGGCTGTACAGCGCTGGCCGCCCGGCTGGACCTGCCAGCGGCCGGTTTGTTTTTCCTGAACGTATCGAGTGAGCCACGGCCAACGATTCTGGCCGTGCCAGCAAGTGGAGATTGAAATGGCGGAAATTACCGCAAGTATGGTGAAAGAGCTGCGCGAAAGAACCGACGCGCCGATGATGGAGTGCAAGCGGGCACTGACGGAGGCTGCCGGTGACCTCGCCAAGGCCGAAGAGATTCTGCGCGTCAAGCTTGGTTCCAAGGCTAGCAAGGCGGCCAGTCGGATTACCGCCGAGGGTGTCGTGGCGATCCACAGATCGAGCGACGACAAGCTGGGGGCAATGATCGAAATCAACTGCGAAACCGACTTTGTCGGCAAGAATGACGAATTTCTGAAATTGGCCAGAGATTGCGCGGCACTGGTCACCGAGCATGACCCGATGGACGTGACGGCCTTGTCCGCGTTGCCGATGGGCGAGGGCAGCGTCGAATCGACTCGTACCGCGCTGGTTGGCAAGATCGGTGAGAACATGTCGATCCGCCGTTTCGTGCGCATCACGGCGCAGGGCAGGCTCGCTGCCTATGTCCATGGCGGTGCCAAGATCGGTGTCCTCGTCGACTATCTTGGCGGTGACGACCAGCTAGGCAAGGATCTGGCCATGCACATTGCCGCGACCAAACCGAAAGCACTGGACTCATCGGGTGTTGCCCTTGATCTGATCGAGAGCGAACGGCGGATTGCCATCGAGAAAGCCCGCGAAGCCGGCAAGCCGGAGGCGTTGATCGAGAAGATCGCCGAAGGCTCGATCCAGAAGTTCCTGAATGAAGTGACGCTGCTTGGCCAGGTGTTTGTCAAGGCCGAAGATGGCAAGCAAACCATCGCCCAGTTGCTCAAGGCCAAGGGCGCTTCGGTTGCCGGATTCACCTTGTTCGTGGTGGGTGAGGGCCTTGTCAAGCGGACCAACGACTTTGCTGCCGAGGTGGCCGCACAGGCCGCCGCTGCCGCGCAGAAGTAAGTACACAAAAGCACAACCCTCAATCGATCAGACCTGCAGGAGCCAGACGCCGATGTCCGAAACCTCGCCAAACTACAAACGTATCCTGCTCAAGCTCTCGGGCGAGGCATTGATGGGTGGCGATGCTTACGGTATCAACCGGCAGACGATCTCGGCAATCGTCGCGGAGATCAAGGGGGTTGTCGACCTGGGTGTGCAGGTCGGCGTGGTGATTGGCGGTGGCAACATTTTTCGCGGGGTGGCGCCTGCTGCCCGGGGGATGGACCGTGCCCAGGCGGACTACATGGGCATGCTGGCGACGGTCATGAACGGTCTCGCGTTGCACGATGCCATGCGGGCTGCCGGCATGGTTTCGCGGGTACAGTCGGCGCTGAACATTGAACAGGTGGTGGAGCCGTACATTCGTGCCAAGGCGATTCGTTACCTGGAGCAGGGTCGGACGGTGATCTTTTCCGGGGGGACCGGCAATCCTTTCTTTACCACGGACACGGCCGCGGCCTTGCGCGGTGCAGAGATCGGTGCCGAAATCGTGCTCAAAGCCACCAAGGTCGACGGCATCTACTCTGCGGATCCCAACAAGGATCCGCAGGCGACCCGTTATGATCGGATCAGCTTCGATGACGCGATCGCGCAAAATCTTGCGGTCATGGATGCCACCGCGTTTGCGCTGTGCCGCGATCAGAAGCTGCCGATCAACGTCTTCTCGATATTCAAGCAGGGTGCACTGAAGCGGGTGGCGATGGGCGAGAAAGAGGGTACCCTGGTCTATTGCTGAGGGAGATTGAAATGTCCATAGCTGAAGTGAAGAAAACCGCTGAACACAAGATGCAGAGATCGCTTGAGACACTCAGGACCGATCTGGCAAAAGTGCGGACGGGGCGTGCCCACATCGGCCTGCTCGATCATGTGCAGGTCGAGTACTACGGGTCGCAGGTACCCATCAACACGGTCGCCAACGTGACCGTGCTCGACGCCCGTACGCTTGGTGTCCAGGCCTGGGAAAAAGGGATGGCGGCCAAGGTCGAGAAAGCCATTCGTGACAGTGACCTGGGTCTTAATCCCGCTGCTCAGGGAGAATTGATCCGCGTGCCGATGCCGGCCTTGACCGAGGAGAGGCGCCGTGATCTGATCAAGGTGGTGAAGGGCGAGGGTGAAGGTGCCAAGGTTGCGGTGCGTAATCTGCGACGTGATGCCATTGCGACGCTCAAGGAAATGCTCAAGAACAAGGAATGCTCGGAGGATGAGGAGCATCGTGCCCAGGATGAAATCCAGAAGCTCACGGATCGCTATGTGGCGGAAATCGACAAGCAACTCAGCCACAAGGAAACCGATTTGATGGCCATCTAGCAACTGCCGACGAGTGACCAGAATGGCGCGTTTTGCCAGTTCGACCCGAGACGTTCCGACGACCTTGTCGGTCCCTCGTCACGTCGCGATCATCATGGATGGCAATGGCCGTTGGGCCAAGAAACGCCTGTTGCCGCGTGTCGCCGGCCATCATCGCGGTGTGGAAACGGTGCGTACCATAGTCAGGGCCTGTCTTGAGCGCGGCATCGAATATCTGACGCTGTTTGCTTTCAGTTCGGAGAACTGGCGTCGACCGCCAGAGGAAGTTTCCCTGCTGATGCAGCTCTTCGTCCGCGCTCTCAGGGAAGAAGTCAAGAAGCTCGATCGTAATGGCGTTCGCCTGCGGGTGATCGGCGACCTCGAACGTTTTGATCCTGACCTGCAGGCACTGATCAAGGCCTCGGAGAACCGTACCGCAGGCAACAGCCGCCTGACCCTGACGATCGCCGCGAATTATGGCGGACGCTGGGACATCCTGCAGGCGATCAACCGCATGCTGAGCAGCGATCCGGGGAAAGGCAGCGAATGGCAGGAAGCCGACCTGACACCGCATCTGGCGATGAGCTATGCGCCGGAACCGGATCTGTTCATTCGTACCGGTGGAGAGCAGCGGATCAGCAACTTCCTGCTCTGGCAGCTCGCGTATTCCGAGTTGTACTTTACCGAGGTGCTCTGGCCCGAGTTCGACTCGACTGCCTTTGACGCGGCCCTGGTTTCCTATCAGCAGCGCGAACGTCGCTTCGGGCGCACCAGCGAACAGTTGAGCGGCGTTTCTGCAGCATCACCGACCGGCTCGCGTATCGATGCTTAGGACGCGGGTGATCACCGCGATGGTCCTGTTTGCCGCCTTCTTTGGTGCGCTTTTTTACCTGCCGCCGCTGGGCTGGCTGTTCTTTGTCACCGCGATAGCCGGCATCGCCGCTTGGGAGTGGGGGGCGCTGATGCGCCTCGGTGCAGCGGGGCGGGTTTCGTTGGGAGGCCTGCTGGCTGTCCTGTGTGCAATTGTGGCCGTTCTCGAACCGGCGGCGGTCGGTCTGGGTGCCGGCTTCGATGCTGCCGCCTGGCGGCTCGGGGCTTACTTCTATTTGCCGGCGGCGGTTTTCTGGCTATTGCTGGTGCCGATCTGGCTGCAACGGCGCTGGCCTCTTGCCAACCCTGTTCTCGCTCTGGCGACTGGCATGGTGCTGCTCCTGCCGGTATGGCTGGCGCTGATACAATTGCGACAAGCGGGGCCGCTGGCCCTGCTGGCGATCATGGCCGTTGTCTGGCTGGCCGACATCGGCGCTTATTTTACTGGGCGAAGCCTGGGCAAACACAAACTGGCCCCGAACATCAGTCCTGGCAAGAGCTGGGAAGGTGCGATTGGCGGCGCGGTTGCAGTGCTTGTTTACGGCCTGCTGCTGTCATCGAGGATGCCAGTCATTCTGGCAGGGAACCTGCCGCTGTTGTTGCTGGTTCTGGTGCTGTTGACGGCCATCAGCATTCTGGGAGACCTGTTCGAGTCACTGCTCAAGCGCCAGGCGGGGCTCAAGGATAGCAGCGGGATCCTGCCCGGTCACGGAGGGATACTCGACCGCATTGACAGTCTGACTTCGACTCTGCCGCTAGTCGCCCTGGTCTGGTTGGTGACGCGGCTTTGATGGCTTCCGGGACGTCTGTGCAGCAGCTTACGATTCTCGGATCGACGGGGTCGATCGGGGTCAGTACGCTTGATGTCCTGCGCCGCCACCGGCAACGCTATCGTGTCGTCGCGCTTTGCGCACACCGCCAGGCGGACCGCCTCTTCGAACAGTGCCTCGAGTTTCAGCCTTGCCATGCCGTTCTTGGCGATCCAGCCCTGGCGGCCGACCTCGGTGTGCGGCTGGCGGCTGCAGGCTGTCCGACCAGGGTCGCGCATGGACCCGAGGCGCTGATACGGATGGTGCAACTTCCCGAAGTCGATACGGTGATGGCCGCCATCGTTGGCGCAGCGGGCTTGCCGCCCACCCTGGCGGCCGCTGTCGCCGGCAAGAAAATCCTCCTGGCCAACAAGGAGGCCCTGGTCATGGCCGGCTCGGTATTCATGCGGGCGGTGCGGGAAAACGGTGCAACCCTGTTGCCGATTGACAGCGAACACAACGCCATCTTCCAGTCCCTGCCGGCCAACTATGCCGGTGATCTGGTTGCCAGTGGTGTGCTGGGGCTGTTCCTCACCGCATCGGGGGGGCCGTTTCTTGGCATGGCGACTGCCGACCTCGATGCCGTCAGTCCTGACGAGGCCTGCGCGCATCCGAACTGGGTCATGGGACGAAAGATCTCGGTCGATTGCGCGACGATGATGAACAAGGGTCTGGAAGTCATCGAAGCCCACTGGTTGTTCAACGTCCCTGCTGAACGGATTCAGGTGGTCATCCATCCACAGAGTGTGATTCATTCGCTGGTTCAATACGTCGACGGCTCGGTAATCGCCGAACTCGGAAACCCGGACATGCGCACACCGATTGCACATGCCCTGGCCTATCCGCAGCGCATCGCTGCCGGCGTCGAGCCGCTGAACCTCTCCCAGGTCGCTTCTCTGCATTTCGAGAGACCCGATCTGGCGCGCTTCCCGTGTCTGGCCCTGGCTTATCGTGCGCTCAGCGAAGGAGGAAGCGCGTCGACGACGCTGAATGCCGCCAACGAAGTGGCAGTACAGGCCTTTCTTGAACGGAAAATCGCTTTTACGGCAATTGCCCGCGTGATCGAAACGGTCATGGACCAGTTGCCGGCAGGCGTGGCACCGGGCTCGCTGGCGGAGGTGCTGACGGCTGATCGGGTAGCGCGTGCAGCCGCTGAGCAATGGATCGCGAGGAGTTCCGGATGAGTGGTTTTTTCTACTATCTGGCTGCTTTTGCGCTGGTGCTGGGAATCCTGGTCATTGTCCACGAGTTCGGGCACTATCTTGCCGCACGCTGGGCCGGGGTCAAGGTCCTGCGCTTTTCAGTCGGTTTTGGCCGGCCACTCTGGTCGCGGCGCTGGGGTCGGGACAGAACCGAGTGGGCGATTGCCGCCTTCCCGCTCGGCGGCTATGTCAAAATGCTGGACGAGCGCGAAGGCGAGGTGGCTGCCGAAGAACTGCACCGTAGCTTCAATCGGCAGCCAGTGCGCTGGCGGATGGTGATCGTCGCTGCGGGACCCGCGGCCAACTTTGTGCTGGCCGTTCTGATCTACTGGGGACTTTTCTGGCACGGAACGGAAGAATTCAAGCCGATTCTCGGCCGCCCGGCAATCGCCAGTCCTGCTGCCGCGGCGGGCCTGCAAGACGGTGAACAGGTTCTGCAGGTGGGCGGCGAAAAAGTGCAGACCTGGCAGGAAATGCGGTGGCTCCTGCTGCAAAGGGCTGCCGAGCAGGATCAGGTCGACCTCGAGGTGATCAACGCCGCCAACGAAATCGCCATCCGCCGCCTGGATGTCTCGTCAGTGCGCCGCTCGGGCTGGGAGGGAGACGCCCTTGACCAACTGGGCTTCGGTCTTTACCGCCCGCGCTTGCCGCCGGTACTCGGCAAGATCAACGTGAACAGTGCTGCAGAAGCTGCCGGACTGCGTTCGGGAGACGAAATCCTGAGCATTGACAAGCAGGTCATCGACAGTTGGGCGGAGGTCGTGCGCGTGGTCCGCCAGTCGCCGGCAAAAACGCTGCGGGTGGAAGTGCTGCGGGATGGCGCGCACATCGAGATGTCGGTGACGCCGGTTGCCGTGGATGAGCGGGGAAGCACCATCGGCCGCATTGGTGCGGCGGTCAGCGACCATGGCCAGGCACGTGCGGCCTTGATGATCACGGTCAGTTACGGACCCTGGTCGGCGTTTCGCAAAGCGGTTGGCGAGACCTGGGACAAATCGGTGTTTACCCTGCTGATGATCGGCAAAATGGTGACCGGAGAGGTGTCGTGGCGAAATATCAGCGGGCCGGTAAGTATTGCCGACTACGCCGGCCAGTCGGCGAGACTGGGAGTCGACTACTACCTCAAATTCCTTGCCCTGGTCAGCATCAGCCTCGGCGTTCTCAATCTGCTGCCGATCCCGATTCTGGATGGCGGGCATTTGCTGTATTATCTCGTCGAAATCATCAAGCGTGGGCCCGTTTCCGAACGAACCATGGAAATTGGTCAGCAAATCGGTCTGACCTTCCTGCTCATGCTGATGGCGTTTGCCTTCTACAACGACATCAATCGATTACTGTTCTCCGGCTGAGCTTATGAAGAAAAACCTGCGCGCAGGTCTGTTGGCTACCTTTGTTGTCTCTGGCGCAGCGGCAGTGGAACCGTTCACGGTCCAGGATATCCGCCTCGAAGGCATTCAAAGGGTGGAAGCCGGTACGGTTTTTAGCTACCTGCCAGTCAAGGTCGGCGACACGATGACCGACGAAAAGGCCGCGCAGGCGATCAAGACCTTGTTTGCCACGGGATTCTTCAAGGACGTCCGGATTGAGATGGATGGTCCGGTACTGATCGTCGTGCTTGAGGAGCGCCCGGCCATCGCACAGATCGATTTTGTCGGTTTGAAGGAGTTCGAGAAGGATCAGTTGATCAAGGGCCTGAAGGAAGTGGGTGTCGCGGTGTCGCGGACCTTCGACCGCGCTACGCTCGAAAAGGCCGAACAGGAATTGAAACGCCAGTACCTGTCACGCGGCCGCTACGCAGCGACGATCACCACCACGATTACACCGCTGGATCGCAACCGCGTGGCGATCAATTTCAATGTCGATGAAGGCGAGACTGCCAGGATCAAACAAATCAACATCGTCGGTGCGCAGGCCTTCCGGGAAAAAGAACTGCTTTCCGTCCTGCAGCAGAAGACGCCCACCTGGATCAGTTGGTACACCAAGAGTGACCAGTATTCAAAGCAGAAGCTGTCGGCCGATCTTGAAACCTTGCGCTCGTATTACCTTGATCGCGGCTACCTGGAGTTCAGTATCGAGTCGACGCAGGTCTCGATCACTCCAGACAAAAAGGAAATCTATATCACGATCAGCATCAACGAGGGTGATCGCTACTTTGTTTCATCGGTCAAGCTGGCGGGCGATCTGACGCTCTCCGACGAAGAGTTCAAGAAGGCGGTCAAGATCAAGCCGGGGGACGTCTTCTCCCGCGAGAAAGTGAACGAGAGTACCAAAGCCATTGCCGACAAATTGGGCGCCCAAGGTTACGCGTTTGCCAATATCAATGCGGCACCGGAGCTCGACAAGGAGAAGCATCAGGTCGCGTTTACGATCTTCGTCGACCCGGGAAAGCGGACTTATGTGCGCAGGATCAATGTCACGGGCAACACCAAAACGCGTGACGAAGTCATTCGTCAGGAAATGCGTCAGATGGAAGGGGGCTGGTACGACGCTGAGCGGGTGGCCGCGTCACGCGAGCGAATCGACCGAACTGGTTATTTTGGCGAGGTCAATGTGGAAACCCCACCGGTGCCCGGAACCATTGACCTGGTTGATGTGAATGTCAATGTGACCGAAAAATCGACGGGCAACATCTCGATCGGTGCCGGCTATTCGAGTGCAGAAAAGGTCATCCTCTCCGGATCGATCTCGCAGTCCAACATCTTCGGCAGCGGCAAGTTCCTGTCGCTGCAGGTGAACACCGGCAAACTCAACCGCACCCTGGCGATCAACTACACCAATCCCTATTTCACGGTTGATGGCATCAGCCAGGGCTTCGACCTTTACGACCGTCGGGTTAACCCGACCTCGCTGGGCTATGCCTTCCAGTCCGAATCCATTGGTGGCGGCATCCGCTTCGGCTACCCAATCGGTGAGAAGGAAACGCTCAGCTTCGGATTGGCGATCGATCAGACGACGATCGACATCACTCCCGTCACGGCAGCCACGCCGCCTCAGTACATCAAGTTCCGGGCCGAACATGGTGACTCGAATATCACGGTGCCGGCGACCGTGTCATGGACCAGCGATACCCGAAACAGCTCGATTTATCCGACCTCTGGCGGTACCCAGCGTGCCGCTGTCGAGGTCGCCATCCCAGGTGTGGACCTGTCGTTCTATCGATTGACCTACAAGAACGAACGCTACTTTTCCCTGACCAAGGACTGGGTTCTGGCGCTGATGGGTGAGGTTGGATACGCGAACGGTCTGAGCGGACAGAGCTTGCCGTTCTACAAGAATTTCTACGCTGGCGGTATCGGGTCGGTGCGCGGCTATCAAACCGCCAGCCTCGGTCCGGTGGATCCGCTTTACCCTGATACCTATCTTGGCGGGACCAGCAAGGCGGTGTTCAATGTCGAGTTGTTGATGCCGCTGCCAGGTTTCGACAAGTCGGTTCGCTTCGGTCCATTCTTTGACGCAGGGAATGTGTTTACCAATCACTATTCCTTTTCGAAGGAAGGCCTGGCGATGTCGGCCGGACTGACTGCGGCCTGGATCTCGCCGCTGGGACCCTTGAAATTCAGCTATGGTCAGCCGATCAACGAAGTCAGTACTGCTAAACTACAGAAGTTCCAGTTCCAGATGGGGACAACCTTTTAATCTAGGAGAATTAGCTTGAAGAAGACGATTGCCAGGCTGCTGGTTGCGTTGATGGCCTCGCTGCCGGTGACTTACGCGTCGGCGGTAGACCAGTTGAAGATTGGTTACGTCAATACCCAGCGTCTTTTCCGGGATGCACCCGCAGCCGTCAAGGCGGCCAAGAAGATCGAGCAGGAATTCTCCAAGCGTGACCAGGATTTGCAGCGCTTGGCCAAACAGGTTCAGGGCTTGCAGGAAGTGCTCGAAAAAGGCGGGTTGACGATGTCGGAATCGGATCGCCGCAGCAAGGAAAAGGATCTCGGCGAACTGTCGAGAGAATTTCAGCGCAAGCAGCGCGAATTCCGCGAGGATCTGAACCTGCGCCAGAATGAAGAGAATGCGGCGATCATTGAAAAGGCCAACAAGGCGATCAAGCAGCTTGCCGATAACGAGAAGTACGATTTGATCGTGCAGGACGTGGTCTGGGTGAGTCCGAAGCTCGACATCACCGATAAAGTCATCAAGGCCTTGTCCGATCCCCAGCCGGCGAAGTAAGCGGCGCCAATTGCTCAGTTCGATGGAGTGCCTGTGTCAGGAGGTCTGCGCCTAGACGAAATCGTCGCTCGTCTGGGAGGGGTGTTGCAAGGTGACGGATCGTTGGTCGTTTCGCAGGTGGGTTCGCTGCTTTCGGCCGGAGCAGGTGAAATCGCGTTTATCGCCAGCGCGAAATACCGCGAGCAACTGCACAGGACGAAGGCCATGGCAGTGATCGTCCCGCCGCAGTTTGCCGACGACACGACGCTGCCCCGGATCGTTCATCAGAACCCCTATGCCTACTACGCGCGGGTCGTGGCGCTGCTCAATCCGGCGGTGCCAGGCCGGCCCGGCGTGCATCCCGGCGCAGTGGTCAATTCGCCCCTGCCGGCGTCGGTCAGCGTCGGGGCCAACGCGGTGATCGGTAACGGCGTTCGCATCGGCGAAAACGTGACGTTATATCCGGGATGTGTGCTGGGTGACGGGGTCGCTATTGGCGACGATTCGGTCCTGTACGCGAATGTGGTCGTGTATGAGCACTGCGTGATCGGCCGACGCGCCGTCATTCACGCCGGCGCGGTCATCGGTGCCGATGGCTTCGGTTTTGCCAAGGATGGCCAGCACTGGGTCAAAATTCCGCAAATCGGCCGCGTCGTGATCGGGGACGATGTCGAGATCGGCGCCAATACCTCGATCGATCGCGGTGCCCTCGACGATACCGTGATCGGCAACGGCGTCAAGCTCGACAACCAGATTCAGGTCGCGCACAACGTCAGCATTGGCGACCATACCGCGATGGCCGGCTGTGTCGGCATTGCCGGCAGCGCCAGGATCGGTCGTCGATGTACCGTCGGGGGCGCAGCCATGATCAGTGGCCACCTGGAAATTGCCGACGATGTGCATGTTTCGGCCGGTACCCTGGTTGCCAAGAGCCTCGGCCGACCCGGCGCTTATACCGGTATCTTTCCACTCGCAGCGCACCACGAGTGGTTACACAACGCGGCACAGATCAAGCGTCTGGCGAAACTTGCCGAGCGCGTTGCCGAACTCGAGAAGACACTCGAATTGATGGGGAAAACGTCTTGAATGCAATGGACATACACGAGATCATCGGGCAATTGCCACATCGCTACCCGTTCCTGCTGGTCGACCGGGTGCTTGCGTGTGAGCCCGGAAAATCCATCCACGCCTACAAGAACGTGAGCATCAACGAACCGTTTTTTACGGGTCACTTCCCGCATTATCCCGTGATGCCCGGTGTTCTGATCATGGAAGCGCTGGCGCAGGCGGCCGGTATCCTGTCGTTCAAGACGCTCGGCGAAAAGCCCGACATGACCTCGCTGTTCTACTTCGTCGGCATCGACAAGGCGCGCTTCAAGAAGACCGTGGCAGCCGGCGACCAGTTACATCTGCATGTGGATATCCAGCGTCAGTTTCGCAACATCTGGAAGTTCAGGGCAGAGGCACGTGTGGACGGCGAGGTCGTCGCAGACGCCGAGTTGATGTGCGCCAAAAGCAACCTGGTCAAGACCAGGGGATGAGCACGGCCATGATCCATCCCAGTGCCATCATCGAGTCTGGAGCGCAACTCGGTGCCAATGTTTCGGTCGGTGCCTTTTCGATCATCGGCAAGCATGTCGAAATTGGTGACAATACCGTGATCGGCCCGCATGTAGTCATTTCGGGTCGGACGCGCATCGGCTGTGACAACCACATCTCTCAATTTTCCTCGCTGGGCGGACCGCCTCAGGACAAGAAGCATGCTGGTGAGCCGACGCGTCTGGAGATCGGAGACCGCAACACGATTCGCGAGTTCTGCACCTTCAATCTGGGCACCGCCCTGGATGCGGGTGTCACCCGCATGGGCGACGATAACTGGATCATGGCCTATGTGCACATCGCGCATGATTGCCAGGTCGGCAACCGTACCGTATTTGCCAACAATGCGCAGTTGGCCGGTCATGTGCACATTGCCGACTGGGTGATTCTCGGCGGTTTTTCCGGTGTTCACCAGTTCTGCCGCATCGGTGCGCATGCCATGACCGCTGCCGGGACGGTGGCCGTACAGGACATCCCACCCTTCGTGATGGCTGCCGGCAACACCGCCAGCCCTTACGGCATCAATGCCGAGGGCTTGAAGCGTCGGGGTTTTTCGCCAGAGGCGATGCTGGCCCTGAAACGTGCCTACCGCACGCTCTACAAGTCCGGACTGATGCTCGAAGAAGCACGCGCCAAACTCATCGAAGAGGCCATCGCCCATCCCGAAATCCAGCCGCTGATCGACTTCCTCGCGGTATCGAAGCGCGGCATCATCAGATGACCGCAGGTATGCTGCGGATTGCCATGGTGGCTGGAGAAGCCTCGGGCGATCTGCTCGCCAGCCAGCTCATCCAGGCCCTGCAGGCCCGGCTGCCGAACGCCGTGTTCTATGGCGTCGGAGGCCCGAAAATGCTCGGGCTGGGTTTCGACGCCTGGCATCCGCTCGAGAAACTGTCGGTGCGCGGCTACGTCGAGGTGCTCAGGCACTATCGTGAAATTGCCGGTATTCGCGCGGACCTCAAACGTCGCCTGCTGGCTGATCCACCCGATGTGTTCATCGGCGTTGATGCACCGGATTTCAACCTGGGACTGGAAAAGGCCCTCAAACAGCGCGGCATTGCGACCATCCACTACGTCAGTCCTTCGATCTGGGCCTGGCGCGGCGGACGCATCCGCAAGATCGGCGCGGCGGTCGCACGGGTGCTGGCACTGTTCCCCTTCGAGCCGGCGATCTACCAGAAGCAAGGGATTCCGGTCAGCTACGTTGGCCATCCACTGGCCGACATGCTGCCGGTCGAAGATGAGCGCGATAGTGCGCGCGCGCTGCTGGGTCTGCCCTTGCTGGCCGCTATTTTTGCGCTCCTGCCAGGCAGCCGGCAGTCCGAGTTGCAGTACATGGCTGATACCTTCATCGAAACCGCACTCCGAATTCACGTCGAGATCCCGGATGCGCTGTTTCTCGTGCCGCTCGCGACTCGCGAGACACGCCTTCTTTTCGAGGCCGCGCTACATCGCTGCCAGGCTCAGGAACGACCGATTCGCCTGCTGTTCGGACATGCGCATCAGGCGATGATGGCCGCCGACGTCGTTCTGGTCGCGAGCGGCACCGCCACCCTCGAGGCAGCACTGCTCAAGCGACCGATGGTCATCGCCTACAAGATGGCGCCGCTGTCCTGGTGGCTGATGCAGCGCATTGGTGGTTATCTGCCCTATTGTGGCTTGCCGAATGTGCTGGCCGGTCGCTTCATCGTTCCCGAGTTCATCCAGGATGATGCGACTCCCGACAATCTCGCACAGGCGCTGCTCAACCTCTACGCCGACAAGACGGTGTGCGATGGACTCAAGGCGCAGTTTCGAGCGCTACATCTGCAACTGCGCCAGAATGCTGCCGAAAAGGCCGCGCTGGCGGTGATCGGCTGCCTGCCGCCATTATTGGGCAAGCATGCTGCTGCAAGTTGAAGGCCTGGTCTGCGGAGTTGACGAGTCCGGCCGTGGTCCGCTCGCCGGGCCGGTGCTGGCCGCCGCAGTGATCCTCGACCCGGCACAGCCGATCGCCGGCCTCGATGACTCGAAAAAGCTTTCCGTCCGGCAGCGCGCGACGCTGGCCGAAGCGATTCGCGCCAAAGCGCTGGCCTGGGCAGTCGCTGCCGCGAACGTCGAGGAAATCGACCGCATCAACATCCTGCAGGCTAGTCTGCTGGCCATGCAACGTGCCGTCACCGGGCTCACCGCACGGTACCCGCTCGCGCCGGTTCGGGTGATGGTCGACGGTAATCGTTGCCCGCAGTTGCCGTACCCCGTTGAGGCCATCGTCGGTGGCGACGGCAAGATCGCGGCCATCGCCGCGGCGTCGATCCTGGCCAAGACCGTACGTGACGCCGGCATGCGCGAGTTGCACGCGGTGTATCCACAGTACGGCTTTGATCGGCACATGGGTTATCCCACCGCCTTGCATCTCGCGGCGCTGCGCGAACACGGCGCGAGCCCCGAGCATCGCCGCAGCTTCGGGCCGGTGGCGCGCCTCGGGTCATCGTGAGACGCATCGTCGCACGGAGCAATCCGCATTACCAGTCGCTCAGGAAACTCTGCGAGAGTGGCCGTGGGCGACGCAAGAGTGGTCGCGTGCTGCTTGACGGCATGCATCTGATCGAAACCTACGACTGTCACTGTGGCATCCCGGAAGAAATCCTGGTCAGCGATAGCGGCACCGGTCGGCCGGAGATTGCCAGATACCTGGAACGAGGCCGATCTGCACGGACGGTAACCCTGCTTTCCGACGCGCTGTTCGGCGAACTCTCGACAGTCGACACCCCGAGCGGCATCATGGCCGTCGTTCCGCTGCCTGTGGCGGCGCGCAAGCTCGACTACGCGGCCGATACGGTATTGCTCGATGGCGTTCAGGATCCCGGCAATGTCGGTTCAATCCTGCGCAGTGCCGCTGCCGCGGGGTTTCGCCAGGTCCTGCTGTCGATCGATTGCGCACAGGCCTGGTCGCCAAAGACGCTGCGAGCCGCGATGGGCGCACATTTTCAGCTCGATATTCACGAAGACAGCGACCTTCCCGAGTTTCTTGCTGCCTATCGCGGGCAATCCGTTGCCACCACGCTCGCTGCGTCGGTCAGTCTGTATTCGGCCAGTCTGCCAGGATCGCTGGCCTGGGTCTTTGGCAGCGAGGGTCTCGGTGTCAGACCTGCCGTGCTGGCTGCGACTGACCGGCAATTGCATATTCCGATGCCCGGCGCCACCGAGTCATTGAACGTTGCCGCCGCCGCCGCCATCTGCCTGTTCGAAACGCTGCGCTGTCGGATGGCCGCAGCCCCCCCGGCGGGGCGTTCCGCCAATCCCCACCGATGACCAGCCCCCGCACGCCTCGCGCCGCCGGACGCCCAGAAGACCCGCTCCTTCCTGGTGAATTGCGCGTCCCTGCTGACGGGTAAAGCGCCTTTGTGAAATACAAGGACGGATCCATGCAGAATTTCACTTTCCATAATCCGACACGCATCCTCTTCGGCCGCGGTCGCATCGCCGAGATACGGCACGAGATTCCCATTGGCGCTCGCGTCCTGATCACCTACGGTGGTGGCAGCGTCGTGAGAACCGGCACGCTTGATGAAGTGAAGACTGCGCTCAAGAACTTTACGGTCTTCGAGTTTGCAGGCATCGAGCCTAACCCGACCTATGAAACACTGATGCGAGCGGTCGAACTTGCGCGTTGCGAGCGCGTCGATTTTCTGCTCGCCGTGGGCGGCGGTTCGGTCATCGATGGTACCAAGTTCATCGCCGCCGCCGTCCCGTTTGACAGCGACCCCTGGGAGATCCTGGCCAGGCATGCTGCAGTAAACAGCGCGATTGCTTTCGGCAGCGTCCTGACGCTTTCGGCAACCGGATCGGAAATGAATAACGGCGCCGTGGTGACCCGGGGTACCAGCAAGCTTGCCTTCCATCACAAGCGGCTGTTTCCGCGCTTCTCGGTTCTCGACCCGAGCAAGACCTTCACCCTGCCACCGCGGCAGGTCGCCAACGGCGTGATCGACGCTTTCGTGCACATCATCGAGCAGTACCTCACTTATCCGGTGGACGCCAAGGTACAGGACCGTTTCGCCGAGGGCCTGCTGCTGACGCTCGTCGAGGAAGGCCCGCGCGCATTGCAGGAACCGGAGAACTACGCCGTACGCGCCAACCTGATGTGGACAGCCACGTTGGCCATCAACGGCCTGATCGGTGCCGGGGTGCCACAGGATTGGGCGACGCACATGCTCGGTCACGAGATCACGGTACTGCACGGGCTGGACCACGCCCAGACCCTGGCCGTGGTGCTGCCGGCAATGCTGCAGGTCCGTCGCCAGGCAAAGCGCGAGAAGCTGCTGCAGTACGCCGATCGCGTCTGGGGATTGCATGCGGGCACGGAGGATGGGCGCATCGATCAGGCAATCGCGAACACCCGGCAGTTCTTCGAGTCCTTGCAGGTCGCCACGCGCCTTTCGGCGTACGGCATCGGTACCGAGGCGATCCCGGCCCTGTTGGCACAACTCAAGCGGCATGGCATGGTCGCGCTGGGTGAGCATCACGATTTCGACATCGCGCGCGCGCAGCAGGTCTATCAACTGGCTATCTGAATGGTATGTGACAAGTGCCCGGCGGCCCGGTCCGCCGGATGTGGATGAAAATGTTGGGAGGTAACGACAGGTCTCTCTCCCCTCGCGGGAACGAAGGCGGGGTTTCGCGGAGCACTGCTCCGCGCCGCCACCGGCCCGCGATGCACAAAGTGACCCTTGAATGGCCAGGCTTTGATGGGTGGTTCAAACGCCGTTCTGCCTGAACCAGGCTTGCAGGCGACGCCAGCCGTCGTCAGCCTCGGTCTTGCGGTAACTCGGCCGGTAATCGGCGTGGAAAGCGTGCGGCGCCTGGTCATAGACATGGATCATCGAGGCCTTGCTGGCCGGATTAACCGATTCGGCGAGGGCCTTGCGCATCTTCTCGACGCTGTCGAGCGGGATCCCCTGGTCGAGTCCGCCATAGAGTCCCAGCACCGGCGCGTACAGCTTGCCGGCGATGTCAATCGGGTGTCGCGGGTTGAGTTCGCTGGGCACGCCGACGATCCGGCCATACCAGGCGACGCCGGCCTTGAGCTGCGGATTGTGCGCCGCGTACAGCCAGGTGATGCGACCGCCCCAGCAGAAACCGGTGATCCCGAGGCGGGCAGCATTGCCGCCATGTGCCGCGGCCCAGGCCACACAGGCGTCGAGGTCGGCCATCACCTGTGCATCGGGAACCTTTCCGACGATCTTGCCGAGCACCTCCTCGATGCTGCTGTACTGGCGCGGGTCGCCCTGGCGTGCGTAGAGTTCGGGGGCGATGGCAAGGTAGCCGAGCTTGGCGAGACGGCGGCAGACGTCCTTGATGTGATCATGAACGCCGAATATCTCCTGCACCACCAGGAGGATCGGCCAGTTGCCGCCGCTCGCGGGCTGCGCGCGATACGCCGGCATTTCGCCGTCGCCGGTCGCCACCTTGATCTCGCCGACGCTGAGGCCGACGCTGTCGGTCGTGATCACCGTCTGTGCGACGACCGGCTGCACGGCCAGTGCAAAACCGGCACCCAGGGCGCTGACCATGAACTGCCGGCGGCTGCAGGGGAGGGCAGGAACCAGGCTGTCGAAATCGCTGCGGTGATTCATGGTGGGTCTCCTCTGATCGATGTGGATTTTGTGTATGATGCCACGATCCGAGACCCGCTGCCATGCAGCCGATGATCCCTTCACCTGGAGCCTGTTCCTGAGCCATGAACCCGCCAATCAGCCGTTTCCCCGTTCCCGAACTCGATCAACTGCCGGAGGACATGCGTCAACGCATCCTCGAAGTGCAGGAAAAATCCGGTTTCATCCCCAACGTCTTCCTCACCCTGGCGCACCGCCCCGACGAGTTCCGTGCTTTCTTCGCCTACCACGATGCGCTGATGGAGAAGCCGAGCGGTCTGAGCAAGGCCGAGCGCGAAATGATTGTCGTCGCCACCAGCGGCGCCAACCAGTGTCAGTATTGCGTCGTCGCACACGGTGCCATTCTGCGCCTGCGCGCCAGGAACCCGCTGATTGCCGACCAGGTCGCAGTCAACTACCGCAAGTCCGACCTGACGGCGCGGCAGCGCGCGATGCTTGATTTTGCAATGAAGACTGCGCTGCGTTCGGCCGAGATCGTTGACGCCGATTTTGCCGTGCTGCGCGAGCACGGTTTCTCGGATGACGACATCTGGGACATCGGCGCCGTCGCCGCATTTTTTGCGATGTCGAACCGGCTGGCGAATCTGAGCTCGATGCGGCCGAACGACGAATTTTTTCTGCTCGGCCGTCTGCCGAAGTCCTAAACTCCTGGATCACCTGGGCCCGGAGCCGCCCGCCTGGCCCTGCTCAGAGCCGCGTGGCGAGAATCTCCGTCAGCTCGGCGTCGCTGAGCTCGACCGGATTGGTCTTCATGCTGGCGCCGCGGCTGGCGGCGACGATGCGTGGCAGATCGGCCTGGCCGATGCCGTAAGCCGACAGGCGGGGCAGTGCCAGTTCCAGTTCCCAGCGGCGCAGCGTGTCGACCAGAAAGCGGCGTGCGTCGGGTCCGTTGAGACCCTTCTGCCTGGCGAAGCGACGGCCGACCTCGGCATACTTCGGCAGCGCCGGGTGGTCCGGTTCACGGGCCTCCAGGGCGGCAATGTTGCGGGCGGTCGCGCTGGCCACCAGCGTGCCGCAGACGACGCCGTGCGGAATCGGGAAGAAGGCACCGAGCGGCGAGGCCAGGCCATGTACCGAACCCAGCCCGGTCTGTGCCAGGCAGATGCCCGAGAGCAGCGAGGCATAGGCCATCTGCGCACGCGCCGTGGCCGACTGCTGCCGATGCAGCGCCGGCAGTGCCGTGTGCGCAGCCATGATCCCCGAACGGGCCAGCGCATCGGTCAGCGGGTTGGCGCGTGTCGATACAAAGGATTCGAGGAGCTGCGTGAAGGCGTCGAGGCCGTCGGCAGCGATCAGTTCCGGCGGGCAGGTGGCCAGTAGATCCGGATCGACGATTGCCCATTCGGCGACCAGCCGGTCGTCGCGGAAGGACTTCTTGAAATGGCCGGGCACGCTCAACACGGCATTTTTCGTGGCTTCCGAGCCGGTGCCGGCGGTGGTTGGAACGGCAATCAAGGGAATCGCCGGTCCCCGGTAGGGCAGTTCCGGGCCGACTCCTTCGAGGTGCTCCATCACCGAGTTGCCGGGCCGCAGCAGTCCGGCGATCGCTTTCGCCGCATCGAGCGCGCTGCCGCCGCCGATACCGACAACGCAGTCGAAGGGTCTTCCCCGCCAGGCGGCGACGGTCGCATCGATCCATTCCGGCGATGGCTCACCCGATACCCGTACCTGTTCCCACGACAGTCCGCGTTGCGCAAGTTGCGCGAACAGCCTGTTGCCCGCCCCGGATTCGGCCAGGAAGCGCAGGCCGGTGACGAGCAGAAGATTGCGGCCGTAGCCGGCGGCGATGTCCGGCAAGCGGGCCAGGGCGCCGCTGCCGAATTCGATGCGTGGCAGGCGGGCGATCGAGAAGCCGGGGAATACCGGGAGAGCCGGTAACGCGTCGCTCATGCGGGAAATAGCCCATTCATCGGCTCACCCCGCCGTGGTTCGGCCATCATCTCGGCGACCGCCGTCCGCCAGGCGAGATAATGCGCCGTCTCCTTGTGTGCGGCTGCGTCGGCGGCCGAAGCATAGGCCTCGTAGAGGATGAAGCGCGCCGGATCGTCGGGCGCCTGCAGGACATCGAAGCGCCGGTTGCCCGCTTCGCCGACCGAGGCTTCGTGGTTGGCGCGCGTGGCAGCAATGAAGGCATCGACCGACTCCGGCCGGACGCGCACATGGACGAGTGTGACCTGCATGCTTGGTAGCCTCCCGAATATGAACCAAGATATTGTACCTTGGGGCGTCGAGTGCGTCAGCGGGATGGCTGGCTGGCAGTGATTCAAAGGGATGCGCCCGTATCGTCGCTTGGTCTGTGCAGCGGCGCTGCCCTGCTGGCCATACGGCAGCGCAGTATCCGGACCTGAGCCTTGTTATCTGTTCTCAGGGGGCGAAAAGGCGATCACCTCCCGCAGCGAATCGCTGCCGACGGCGAGCATGAACAGGCGGTCGAGTCCGAGCGCGACGCCGCTGCAATCGGGAAGGCCGGATTTCAGCGCCGCCAGGAGTGGCTCGTCGATGGCGATGGCCGGCAGGCCCCGCGCCGCGCGTTCGCGCAGGTCGGCGGCAAAACGTGCGCGCTGTTCGTCGGCGTCGAGCAGCTCGTGATAGCCGTTGGCCAGTTCGACGCCGCGGTGATACAGCTCGAAACGCGATGCCACGACCTGGCCTTCGGCGTCCAGGTGCAGGCGGGCAAGGGCGGCCTGCGAGGGCGGATAGTCAACGACAAAACTCAGCGTGTCGATGCCGAGGGTCGGTTCGATGACCTGGCCCATCAACAATTCCAGCCAGGTGTCGCGGTCGGCCTCGTCGAAGGCCAGGTCGATATACCGTCTTGCCGCGGCACGCAGTTCGTCGATGCTGCAGCGCAGTGGGTCGAGGCCGAGCCGGGTGCGGAACAGGTCGCGATAGCGGTGGCGCACGCAGCGTGTTTCACCGAGCGCGAGGCAGGCTAGGGCAGCGACATCGTCGATGAGCTGATCCAGGGTGAAACCGACGCGATACCATTCGAGCATCGTGAACTCGGGGTGGTGCCGGCGCCCCATTTCATCGGCGCGGAACACGCGGGCGATCTGGTAGATCGAACCGCTGCCCGCGGCCAGCAGGCGCTTCATCGCGTATTCGGGCGAGGTCTGCAGATAACCGTGGCCAGGCACCTGCATGCTGTGTAGGTGCGGATCGGTCACGGTGGTTGGGCAGAGTTGCGGTGTTTCCACTTCGAGGACCTGCGCTGCCGCAAAGTAGGCACGAATCCGCGCCAGAATCTGGGCGCGACGGCGCAGGTTTTCGAGGGGTGCGCCGGGTCGCCAGTCCTCCGTTGACATCGGCGTCCGTGGGGGTTGGCGTTCGCGACAGAATGACGCCTTTACCCTTTCACGCGCGACACATATTCACCCGAGCGCGTATCGCATCGGATGATTTCGCCCTGGTTGACGAACAGCGGCACCTTGACCGTTGCGCCGGTGGACAGGCGCGCCGGTTTGTTGCCGCCGGTGGCGGTGTCGCCACGGACGCCGGGCTCGGTTTCGACGACTTCCAGTTCGACGAAGTTGAGCGGGGTCACGGCCAGCGGGGTGCCGTTGTACAGCGTCACGGTGCACAGGTCCTGTTCCTTGAGCCAGAGGGCAGCGTCACCGACGGTGCTGTTGCTGGCCTGATGCTGCTCGAAGTTTTCCGGTTCCATGAAATGATGAAAATCGCCGTCGTTGTAGAGATATTGCATTTCACAGTCAAAGACGTCGGCGCTTTCCAGGGAATCGCCGGACTTGAAAGTCTTTTCCGAAACGCGGTTGGTTTTCAGGTTGCGCAGTTTGACGCGGTTGAAGGCCTGACCCTTGCCGGGTTTGACGAATTCGTTTTCGAGGATCATGCAGGGGTCACCGTCCAGCATGACCTTCAAACCCGATTTGAATTCGTTGGTAGAATAGCTCGCCATTGCATCCCTCGTGAGATCGTCGATAAAAATGAAGGGCGCCATGATAGCGCGAAGCCCTGAAAAATGGCAGGGCGAGGATGCGCAGGGGTGCGAATGAAAGTGTTGGTCGAAGTCCTTGGTTCGATGGAGAGGTGTTGACATCGGTGATCGCCTTCCCCCTTGCGGGAACGAAGGCGGGGTTCCGCGGAGCACTGCTCCGCGCCGCCGCAGCCGGCCCGCGATGCAGCGCGGGTCGTGGAAGGGGTTGGGGAGAGGGGGCCATGGTTGCACACGAATCCGTCGAATCCTTGCGAAATCTATCGCCAGAGCCGTCAGTCGGCCCTGTTGGCTTCTGCGAGGGCATGGTCCCCTCTCCCCCGACCCCTCCCTCGCGAGGGGGGAGGGGAGCCTGTCGGGACCTCCCGACACTTTCATTCACACCCGATGAGCAGACCGAGTCCTGGCAACGGGCGCTGCAGACGGTCATCCGCGATGGCGACGAGTTGTTGAAGCTGCTCGACCTTTCGCCACAGGCGCTGGCCATCGACCGTCGTCAGTCCTTCTCCCTGCGGGTGCCGCGCGCTTTCGTCGCACGCATGCAGCCGGCGACGCCTGACGATCCACTGCTCAGGCAGGTGCTACCGCTGATCGCCGAAAGCACGCCGCAACCCGGCTTTGGCTGCGACCCACTGGCAGAGGCCGAAGCCAACAAGGTGCCGGGGCTGATTCACAAGTTCCACGGACGCGTGCTGTTGATCGTGACCGGCCATTGCGGCATCCATTGCCGCTATTGTTTCCGCCGCCACTTCCCCTACGCGGCAAGACAGGCGTCGCGCGCGGACTGGTCGCAGGCCTTCGACTACATCCGCCGCGATCAGTCGATCAGCGAAGTGATCCTGTCGGGTGGCGATCCGCTGGCGGTGGCGGATCGCCATTTGCAGTGGATGTTCGGCCAGATCGAGGCGATCCCGCAGGTCCGCCGTCTGCGCATTCACAGCCGCCTGCCGGTGGTGATCCCACAGCGCATCACCCCCGCGCTGCTCAGCCTGTTGACCGATACCCGTCTTCAGGTGAGCCTGGTGCTGCATGTCAATCATGCGCAGGAACTTGATGATTCGGTGGCCGCCGCACTCAAACCCTTGCGCCATGCCGGGATTGCGCTGCTCAACCAGACCGTGCTGCTGGCGGGAATCAATGACGATGTGGAGGTGCTTGCAGATCTGTCGGAGCGCCTGTTCGCCATCGGCGTGCTGCCGTATTACCTGCATCTGCTCGATCACGTGCAAGGCGCCGCGCACTTCGAAGTCGCCGAGCAAAGCGTGCGTGGCCTGCACGAAGCCTTACGCGCGCGTTTGCCGGGCTATCTGGTGCCACGCTTCGTGCGCGAGGTCGCGCACGCGGCGTCGAAGATTCCGCTGGGTGCGGTCGCGCCTTGAGGCCGCGATGTTTCGTCGGGACGTTTCTTCAGGAGGATCAAGCCATGCGTGCTCATCCGATCGTTCAGTCATTGGTGTGGGCTGCGCTGTTTGGCACCGCACTGCCTTTACCGGCAGCAGAGAGTCTGCCGTTGTTGCTGGCTGAAACCGAGCAAGGTCAGGCCGATGTCGCGCTCTACCTGGTCAGCGAGAAGCTCGACGGTGTGCGCGCTTTCTGGGATGGGCAGACGCTCCGCACGCGCAAGGGTCAGACGATCCAGGTTCCGTCCTGGTTTGTCGCTCGATTCCCGGCGCAGCCGCTCGACGGCGAGTTGTGGATGGGTCGCGGCGAGTTCGAGCGGCTCTCTGGCATCGTCCGTCGGCAAACGCCGGATGACTCGCAGTGGCAGCAGGTGCGTTATCTGGTTTTCGAATTGCCGCAGTCGCCCGGCACTTTTCGCCAACGGGTGCTGGCCCTGCGCGAGCTGACTGCCAAACTGGCGCTGCCCTGGCTGCAGGCAGTGGAACAATGGGAGTTCGGCTCTCGCGAGGCGCTTGACAAGAAGCTCGAACAGATTGTCCGGGCCGGTGGCGAGGGACTGATGCTGCACCGTGCGGATGCCGCGTACGTCACCGGGCGCAGCGATGTCCTGCTCAAGCTGAAAGCGTGGCACGATGCCGAGGCGACGGTGATCGGCCATCAGCCCGGCCGCGGCAAGTATGCCGGGATGCTGGGCGCCCTGCGTGTACGGACTGCTGACGGGATCGAGTTCATGCTCGGTACGGGTTTCAGCGACGCAGACCGTCGCCAGCCGCCACCGGTAGGCACCTTGATTACCTTCCGCTATCGCGAACTGACTGGCCGCGGGCTGCCCAGATTCGCCAGTTACCATCGTCCGCGCGATCTATAGGCTGCTCGTGCAAAAGTGTGACCGCGTGCGCAAGACCTGCAGCAAGGCGTGAAGGCAAATCAACATCGCCACCATGCTGCCGCAGGAGAGGGTCGCCGGGGGCCTGAGATCCGACGTGGCCTGGAAAATCAGTGTCAACCAGGCCAGCAGTGTTTCCTCAAACCCCACGGGGATTTGTTCTCGATGAGCCGTCAACTGTGTGACGGAGTTCTTGGTCATTCGCAGGTAGAATGGCCCGATGGCCAACGATCACGACACCGGTTATAAACTCCTGTTTTCCCACCCGGAGATGGTGCGCGACCTGCTCATCGGGTTCGTCGAGGATGACTGGCTGCACAGCCTTGACTACACCACCCTGGAAAAGGTGCCGGGCAGCTACGTCACCGAAGACTTCCGCCACCGCGCGGACGATATGGTCTGGCGGGTCAGGGTCGGGGGCGACTGGGTCTATCTCTATCTCCTGATGGAATTCCAGAGCCGGGTCGACCGATACATGGCGCTGCGCATGATGGTCTATCAGGGGCTGCTCTACCAGGACCTGATCCAGCGAGGGGAGGTGCTGGCCGACGGTCGATTGCCGCCGATTCTCCCGATCGTGCTCTATAACGGCCGTCAGCGCTGGACTTCCCCGACCGATATCTTCGAACTGATCCCGCCGGTGCCGGGCCTGGTCGAGCAACATAAACCCCGGCTCAAGTACCTCCTGATCGACGAGAACGCCTACAGCGACCGCGAACTGGCCTCGGCCAGGAACCTGGTGGCTGCGGTCTTCCGGATCGAACACCCGACGACTCCGGAAAGCATCGGCACCTTGTTGGGCCTGTTGAACGACTGGCTGGCCGACCGGCCGGACCTGCGGCGCATGTTTGCCCTGTGGATACGGGCCACGTTGATGCACCAGGCCGAATATCGTATTGTGCTGCCTCAGGTCGATGATTTACAGGAGCTGAACGTCATGTTGGCTGAACGGATGGAAGAATGGGCTGCCGGCTTTCGGGCGGAGGGCAAACAAGAAGGGATGCAGCAGGGGATGCAGCAGGGGATGCAGCAGGGGATGCAGCAGGGTGAAGCTCGTGCCTTGATGATGATGCTCACCCAGCGTTTCGGGGGGATTCCGGCTGAGGTGAGCAGGGAGATTGCCTGCGCCACAGCAGCCCAGATCGAAGTCTGGCTGGGTTGTGTGCTGACTGCCCGCAGCCTGGAAGACCTGTTCGGCCCGACGCAGCACTGAGCCTGCCGACGCCCCCAAGTACGACCAAACTGGATCGTGCAGTACGAGGTGGCCCCCATCTCGTTACAGCAGCATCGCCACCATGCTGCCGCAGGAGAGGGTCGCCAGGGTCCCCGAGACCAGCGTCAGCGGGCCGAGCTGTACGAGTTCGGCGCGACGTTGCGGGGCGATCGCGCACATGCCGCCGAGGAGAATGCCGAGACTGCCGAGATTGGCGAAACCACACAGCGCGTAGGTCATGATCACCTTGCTGCGGGGCGCGAGCGTGTCCGGCGAAAGCTGGGCCAGGTCGATGTAGGCCAGCAGTTCGTTGAGCACCGTCTTGGTTCCCAGCAGCGAGCCGGCAACGGCGCATTCGCTCCAGGGGATGCCGGCCATCCAGGCCACCGGGGCCATCAGCCAACCGAGGAGACGCTGCAGCGAAAGCGGGCTGCCATCGACGTTCGGCAACAGGCCAAGCGCCTGATTGGCCAGGCTTACCAGGGCCACCAGCACGATCAGCATCGCGACGATGTTGATCAACAGGCTCACACCCTCACCGGTCCCGCGGGTTACCGCTTCCATGCTGCTGGTGTCGGTCTGCGGCAGGTCGAGATGCCGGCCGGTGGGTAGCCCCTCGGGCGGCTCCATGATCACCGCAAAAACGATGGCCGCGGGAGCGCTGATGAACGAGGCGGCCAGGATATGGCCCAGCGCATCCGGGACAACCGGACCGAGAATGCTGGCGTACAGGGCCATGACCGTCCCTGCGACCCCCGCCATGCCGCCGGTGAGAATGATGAACATCTCGCCACGACTGACGCTGGCCAGGTAGGGGCGGACCAACAGCGGCGCTTCGATCATGCCGACGAAGACATTGGCGGCAGTAGACAGGCCGATTGCCCCGCCGACTCGGAGGGTTTTTTCGAGTACCCGCGAGAAGCCCTGCACCAGTAGCGGCAGCACCCGCCAGTGATAGAGCAGTGCCGACAGCGCACTCATCACCAGCACCACCGGCAAGGCCTGAAAGGCCAGAACAAAGCTGGCTCCGGGAGTGGTTTCCGCATAGGGCAGCGACGCCCCGCCCAGGAAACCGAACACCAACTGGGTCCCTGTGCGGGTCGCCGCAGCAATGGCCAGCAAGGCGTCGTTGCCGGCCGCGAAGATCTCGCGCACGCCGGGCAGACGAAAGATCAGCAGCGCCAGCGCCAACTGCAGGCCGATGCCGCCGATGACCGTCCGCCACGGGATGGCGCTGCGCCGGGAGGAGAGAGTCCAGGCCAGACCGAGCAGCAGGAGATAGCCGACGACTGCCTGCAACAGCGGGTTCAATGCCCCGACCTCCCCGACCTCGAACCGGCGGCCAGGCGGATCACGGGTGGGAGACCGGCTTCCCGGCCTGTTCGAATTCCGGCCGGATCTGGCTTGCCCCCCGGTAGCGCGGCTGGATGTGGGCTTCCGGGGTGGGCGGTACGTCGCGCGGCTGCGCCGGCACGGGCAAGGCCGGCGGATTCGGCGCAAAGCGTTGGCCGTAGTTGCGCTCGTAGCGATCCAGGAAGCGTCGTAGCTGTTCGTAGTTGGGGCAGCCCGCGGAAGAAAGACAGCGACCGTACGAATCGTAAACGATCGACGGCGGCGGCACCGTCCATCCGAACGGCGACCCGATCAGCAGCTCGCCACGCAGCACCACGCCGGCAGCGGCAGCATCGAGCGCCAGCGAGGCGCAGCAGGCAGCGAACAGGGTACGCATGGGTCGCCAGTGTAGCACTTGCCGGTTGTCCACCCTCGATCACTTCGGTAGTACACTCCGCACTTTGCTGCATTGATCCGCCAGACTTGCTCTGGCGTTTTTGTATTTGGTCAAGGTGACCTGCCGGAGAAGTCAGCGCAATGAGTTATACCGCAGAATCGATCGCTGTCCTCAAGGGACTGGAACCGGTGCGCCATCGCCCCGGCATGTATACGCGGACCGATTGCCCCCTGCACATCCTCCAGGAAGCGATCGACAACGCCGCCGACGAGGCATTGGGCGGCTATTGCAAGCGCATCACGGTGATCCTGCACCGCGATCATTCGGTCACGGTTCAGGACGATGGGCGGGGCATCCCGGTGGAAATGCATCCGCTCGAAAAGGTGCCGACGGTTGAAGTGGTGTTTACCCGCCTGCACGCCGGTGGCAAGTTCAACAAGGATGATCAGGCTTCGGCGTACCGCTTCTCGGGCGGTCTGCACGGCGTTGGTGTCTCGGTGACCAATGCCCTGTCGACGCGGCTTGAAGTCGAAGTGGTCCGCGACGGCGCGCGCCATCAGATGGCTTTTGCCAGTGGCGAGGTCGTCGAGCCGCTGCGCCGGGTCGGTGATGCACCGAAAAAGGCCAGTGGCACGCGCGTGCGCGCCTGGCCGGACCCGACCTTCTTCGACTCGCCGATGATCCCGCTGGCGCAGCTCGAACGCCTGCTGCGCAGCAAGGCGCTGCTCCTGCCTGGCCTGCAGGTTGCGCTGAGCGTCGAGGACGGCGGGACGACCGAGTGGTGCTTTGCCCAGGGCATGCTGCAGTATCTGAGCGAGCAGATCGACGGGGAAGTGGTGGCGCCGGTGTTCAGCAGCGAGAAGTACGCGACCAGGGGTGACGAGAACTTCCCGGCCGGCTCGGGGGCTGCCTGGGCGATCTGCTGGACGGCCGAAGGCGGTCTGGCGCGCGAATCCTATGTCAACCTGATTCCGACAACGGCCGGCGGCACGCATGAGGCCGGCCTGCGGCAGGCCACCCTCGACGCCATCCGAAGCTTTGCCGAGCACCACGCGCTGCTGCCCAAGGGTGTCAAGCTCGCCGCCGAAGACGTCTTCTCGCGTGCCAGCTTCGTTCTCGCGGTACGCCTGCTCGATCCCTCGTTCCAGGGGCAGACCAAGGAACGCCTGAACTCGCGCGATGCGGTTGCACTCGTCGTACGCATGGTTCGCGACACCTTCGAGCTGTGGCTCAACGAGCATCCGGAAGCCGCGAAGAAAATCACCGAACTCGCCATCCGGGCGGCGCAGGCGCGCACGCGGGCGAGCCAGAAAGTCGAGAAGCGCAAGCAGACCGGGGTTGCGATCCTGCCTGGCAAGCTCTCGGATTGTCAGAGCGAGGATACCCGCCGCAACGAGATTTTTCTGGTCGAGGGCGACTCTGCCGGGGGTTCGGCGAAATCGGGGCGCGACAAGGAACTGCAGGCGATCCTGCCGCTGCGTGGCAAGGTGCTCAATACCTGGGAGGTCGAAGCCGGCAGCCTGTTTGCCAACCGTGAAGTGCACGATATTGCGGTGGCGCTCGGCATCGATCCGCACCCGGCGAATGCGCCCGATTCGGTGCTGCTCAACCTGCGCTACGGCAAGGTGGTGATCATGACCGACGCCGATGTCGACGGCTCGCACATCCGGGTTCTCCTGTGCACGCTCTTCTATCGCCATTTTCCGAAGCTGATCGCGAACGGTCATCTCTACTTTGCACAACCGCCGCTGTATCGCCTCGATGTTCCCGGCCAGGGCAAGACGCGCCCGCCGCGCAAGATCTATGCGCTCGACAACGACGAGCGCGAAGCGGTGATCGACCGCCTGCGACTTGAGGGCATCAAGCCGGAGGCTCTGGCGATCTCGCGTTTCAAGGGACTCGGCGAAATGAACCCCGAGCAGCTTTGGGAGACGACGATGTCGCCCGACACGCGCCGCCTGATGCGCATTCGCATGCCCGGTGCCGAGGCTGCCAGGCCGGTGATGAACCTGCTGATGGCCAAGGGCGAGTCGGCCGGCCGGCGCGCATGGATGGAAGAAAACGGCGCCCTGATCGGCGCAGAGGTCTGAGCAACGGTCTTTCGAGTCAAGCGATATAAAGAGAAGAATCGTCCCAGGATTTTCCAGTTCTGACCATGGCGTTGAGGATGGTGAGGAGCTTGCGCATGCAAGCGACGATGGCGACCTTTTTGGGTTTTCCCGCAGCGACGAAGCGCTCGTGGAACGGCTTGATGGCGGTGTTGAAGCGGATGGCCACTAGCGCCGCCATGTAGAGTCCGCGACGGACCTGTCCGCGCCCACCGAAAATGGCGTGCTGGCCGCGCATCTGGCCGGAATCGCGGTTGAACGGCGCCACGCCGATCAAGGCGGAGATTCCCCGGCGCGACAGCCGCCCCAGTGCCGGCACGTTCGAGATCCGGCTGGCGGTGGTAGCTGGGCCGATGCCACGCACGCTGGCCAACTGTTTGGCGAGGTCGGCGTGGGGGGGCTCAATAGGCCTGGCAAGATCGGCCTCGGCCTCGGCCTCGGCCTCGTCGAGCTGGGCGCAAATCGCCTGGATCATGACCTCGATGCTCTTCCTGGCGGCGGCATGACTGAACGACAGGCACTGCTGCTCGGCCACGCGCATGGCGACGAGTTGCCGGCGGCGGGCCACCAGGACCTGCAAGAGCGGCTGTTCTGGCGTCGGCAAGGCACGGATGAAACGCTCCCGTTCCGGATGCCTGGACAAGACCTGGGCGAGTTCGGCCAAAGCCTTGGCGTCGATGCGGTCGGTCTTGGCGAGATACCATGGCCTTGGCGAAATCCCGCGCCTGGCGGGGATTGACGACCGCCACGGCGAAACCGGGCGCTTGCAGGGCACAGGCCGGGTTCCGCTCCAGGCCACCGGTGGCCTTCATGACGATCAGATCGACGGCTTTCCCTGCCAGCCTGGCCAGCAGCGCATCCTGGCCGCCATCCTCGTTGGCGAAGGTTTCGATCCTACCTTCGACGCCAATGGCAGCGTCGAAGGTACATGCGATCTTGGGTCCAACAACGGTTCGGGCTCCCAAGGAACGGTCACGGCGGCGCGCCATCTGCTCAGACACGGGCTCCGTGGCCCCGAGGGGAAACAGGCTGCGCCGCCTCGCCCGAAACAACGGACACTGTGGATTTGTGGACAGCCGGCTACGCGGTTCCCACCTTTGCGCTACGCGCCATCCTGTGGGCAGGCGGTGGCTGCCCACAAGCCCCGCAACGTATCATCGACCTTGGGCTACCCACTTAAGCCGGGACAGTGATGTTGGCGTATTCAGATGAAGGGGGCGGTAGAAACGGGTTGCTGTATCCCTGTATCCTTCCGAGGATGACAAAAAAACGCCCCCACTCAAGCCATACGGGCGGCCAGCCGCGCGATTTTTGCTGGGATTGCTGCCAAGGGTAAACCAAGCCTGCGCGCATTGGGTAAGGTAGTTGGCCACACGAAAAGCAGCGTTCACCGACACCTGAAGGCACGGGTTTGCAGGAACCGGCCCGCTGAATCAGGGTTGTGGGAAACCGAAGCTGGGGCTGCCTGGCAGAGATTACTGGTATTTGCCGTGCGGTACTCGTTTGGGTTGCGACACCCTGTGGGGGCGGATGCCCTATCGGATTTTTTCAGGCTGATTCGCATGGACACTCACGTGGGCGTCTCTCCCGGAGCTTTGCGGACACAACTCCGTCAGAGGGAAGAGTGGCTGCCAGCCTTCCAGCAGAGCTGCGAAACCTCTGCCCCTTCGCCGACACAAAAAGCCATATTGGCGGCGGATGAAACTTTCTTTGGGGAGATGCTGATCCTGATCTTGATGGATTTGTCCTCCGGCTATTTGCTGCTGGAGACCCCACAGAACAACCGCAGCTTTGATACCTGGTTTGCTCAAGCGGCTCCCCGGTTAGAAGCGCGGGGTATTCCGGTGGGCCATGCGATCCGTGATCGTGCCAAGGCGTTGATCAAACTGGCGGTCGTAGGCTTTGGGTGTGCTTCGGGCGCGGATACGTTCCATGAACAATAGGGCATCAGCCGGTGGTTGTTTCCGGCTTTGGGTCGGCGCAAAACCAAGGCGAACCAGCACGGTGAGGCCGCCAAAAAGGCTTTGGAATCATTGCCCCCTGAGGCAAGCGCCGAGGACAAGGCGGGGTTGGAGACACGACGAGCCCAGGCCATGGAAACACAAGCCAAAATAGAGGTGGCGCAGAAAGACTACCAGACCAACCTGCTGGGTATTTCCGAAGAAGTGCCCCCCTTTTCATTGGAAGACCATACGTGTCGGACGGCGGACTCCGTGAGGGCGGGACTGGAAAAACGGGCCGAGGCGTTGGAGCGCATTGCGGCGCAACAGGGCATCTTGGACCCCCGTTCTGCCCTGCGGAAGTTTCGCGCCCAGATCGATGCCTTATCCAGCCACCTCAGTTTCTGGTGGCTTTGGGTAGAGAAAATCCTGCTGGGATGGTCAGTGGACCCAGCCACCCAGCAGTGGCTGACGGGCACCCTGTTGCCCGTGCTGTATTGGTGTCAGCAACGGAAGTAAATTGATACAGCGCAACGATTGAAAGTTGATACACCGAACTGAGAAGATCGGCGATTTTTTTGGGCGCCGATGATCACGAAGGAGGTGTATGTGGAAATTGAAGTATTGA
>NZ_JAZKUD010000006.1:0-102294 GCF_036625275.1 Accumulibacter sp. | reverse complement strand
CTGGAAAAGGTCATGTCTGCTCAGGTGCATCGCCCCGCGTCGCTCAGGTCGTCCGAAAGTGCCGCAACTATCCCATACAAATCATCACGCTGGAAGGTTTTGTTGAGGGGGTGTGAACGATTACGCAGCATTCGACCCTCGGCTACCGCTCTCCAGTTCAAATCCTGGAGCATGGGATTAGCCAGCAGCATCAGGAAAAACTGGTAGCATGAAACTCATCCTTTGGAAGGCGAAAAACCGAGGGAAGCTCAGGCTTGTTGTCTCCGGCTTTTTAGCAAGTTTGGGCCTTCTGAAAAGGCGTTCTTAACCAGGAGTCAATCCCTATGAACTTGACCGTCGAACAAATCGCTGAAGAAGCACTCACCCTGCCGAGCGAAGCACGAGCTTTGCTCGCCGACCGCCTAGTGGAAAGCCTTGATCCGGCAGAAGATGGCTACATTCAACAACTCTGGGCTGCCGAGGCGCGCCGCCGCCGAGACGACGTCCGCGCCGGACGAGTGCAAACTATCCCCGGCGATGAAGCATTGGAGCGAGTCCGTCGGATGTTTGGTCAATGAAATATGAGTTCCACCCCGAGGCCCTCGCGGAGTACGAAGAGGCTGCCAAGTATTATGCGGGTTGTCAGGCGGGTTTGGAGATCCGCTTCATGGCGGCGGTTGAACACACTGTTCGGCAGATTCTCGAAGCCCCCGAACGTTGGCGTATCCTGGAGGAAGATATTCGGCGGTGTCTCACACGTGTGTTTCCTTACGCCGTGCTCTACACCGTCGAAGCGGACTTCGTGCTGATTGTTGCAGTCATGCACTGCCACCGTGAACCCGGCTACTGGCGTCACCGTGTTTCCGGGCGCGCCTAACTTAGCGTTCCAGCGGACTCCGCTACGCTCCGCCGCTGAACTCAAACGATAGGTCTCGTCGTTCGCTCGCTCGCGCCTGGCAGCTCGGCCCGCTCGCGACGATTTCTTCACAAGCTCTCAGCCGTTCCTGATTCGCTGGCGCGACCTATCCCACTACTCTAGCGCCAGCCACGCATCAGCGCGATGCCGTGTCCGCCGTGGCGCCTCGCCGTTTCGAGCATCTCCGGCTGCAAGCCGCCCAGCGCATAGACCGGCAACGGCGAGCGTTCAATGAGCCGCGCGAACGCTGGCCAGCCGATGCCGGCTGCTCCGGGGTGGCTGGCCGTCGGCAGCAAGGGGCCGAGGACGACGAAATCGAGTCCCAGTTCGGCGGCGCGAGCCAGGTCCGCAGGGCCGTGGCACGAGGCGGCGACGCAAGCAAAATCCGGGCGCCGTTCGATCTGCCAGAGTCGCTGCGACGAAAGGTGAACGCCCCCGGCGCCGACCCTGCGGGCGAGTTCCTGGTCGTCGTTGATCAGCACCATCACCTGCTCATGCCTGGCCGCCAGCGCCATGACCTGGCGCGCAAAGGCGTGGCGTTGCGTTGGCGGCAGCGTTTTGTCGCGCACCTGGAACAGGCGCAATCCGTTGGCCAGGGCGTTCTGCAGTCGCGCCAGTTCGACCGCCACGCCGGACTCCTCGGCATTGCTCAGTGCGTATAGCGACGGCAGCGCGAGCGCGCGCAGGATCGGATCGTTGGCCGGCAGGATCGGTGCGACGCTCGCTGCCACGCCGGACTGCAACCAGATCAGGCCGCTGTGCTCGATCGCCGCCAGCTCGCCGTGCCACCTATTGACACGAAAGAAGCGCAGGCGCACCGTCGCGTGCGGATAGCTGAATTCGCAACAGACCCACGGCCAGGCCTGCTCGACGGTGATGCCGAGTTCTTCCTGCAGTTCACGAACCAGCGCCGCGCGCGCCGTCTCGCCAGGTTCGACCTTGCCGCCCGGGAATTCCCAGTAGCCGGCATAGACCTTTCCGGGCGGGCGTTGCGCAAGCAGAAACTCGGGCGCCGCCGGATCGCCGCGCAGCATCACTGCCGCCGCCACTTCGGTCACCTGGGTCATGAGGCGCCTCGAATCGCCGCTCGGCAGTTCACGCGACGTTCCGCGAGCGCTTGCGTGCGGTCGTTGGCGAGGTGGCCGGCACGCCGCGCGGCCGCTTCTGGCGACCTGGCGCAGCAAGTTGCCGGCCGGCCCAGTCCCTGGCGAACTGCCAGGCGACGCGCCCGCTGCGCGAACCGCGTTCGAGCGCCCAGTTGAGCGCATCGCGCTCGGCACGGACGATTTCGTCGCGGGCACAGCCAAAGGACTGCAGCCAATGCGCCACGATGTTGAGATAGGCCTCCTGGTCGAAAGGGTAAAAGGAAATCCACAGGCCGAAGCGCTCGGACAGCGAAATCTTTTCCTCGACCGCTTCGCCGGGATGAATTTCCTCACCGACGCGCCGACTCTCCAGGTTCTCGGCGAAATACTCGGGCATCAGATGCCGCCGGTTCGAGGTAGCGTAGATCAGCACATTTTCGGGCGCCGCGGCGATCGAACCGTCGAGAACGACCTTCAGCGCCTTGTAGCGTGCATCGCCGGAGTCAAAGGAAAGATCGTCGCAGAAGATGATGAAGCGCTCCGGGCGTCCATCGATCAGTTCGACGATGTCCGGCAGGTCGGTCAGGTCGCCCTTTTCCACCTCGATCACGCGCAGTCCTTGCGCGGCGTATTCGTTGAGCAGCGCCTTGATCAGCGACGACTTGCCCGATCCGCGCGCACCGGTAAGCAGCACATTGTTGGCCGGCTGGCCGGCGACGAAGTGGCGCGTGTTGGCGTCGATGCGCGCTTTCTGCTCGTCGATGTCCTGCAGATCGCCAAGCCGGATCGTGGGCAGGCGCGTGATCGGTTGCAGATAAGCAACGCCACGGCGGGTTCGCCAGCGGAAAGCGCAGGCTGCAGCCCAGTCCGGAAACGGGGAGGTCGGCGGCAGCAAGGGCTCGAGACGATCGAGGAACTGTTCAGCGCGAACGAGGAAGTGTGCAATTTTCTGGAAAGAGTCGATCATCGGAGCGCGGACAGTATACTTCGAAGGTTGACGGACCCGACACTCTAGCCAAACCATGCACAAAAGCCAATCCTGCTGTTTCCTCGTCGTCTTCGCTGTCCTGCTTGCGGTATTGCTCAACGCCTGTGCGACGCCAGCGCCGAGCAGCGCCTGTGCCGCGCCCCCTGCTTGCCCGGCCTGTCCACCCTGCGCTGCGGCCGGATCAACGGCCTCCGCCCAACCGGCCGCTGCCAGGCCGCTACAGGCCGCGCGCTGGAGCGACCTGCCGGGCTGGAACGACGATGACCTCGCAGCCGCCTGGCCGGCCTTCCTGCAATCCTGCCGGGCCCTCGCCAAGCGGCCGCAGTGGCCGCAATGGCAGGTGGTCTGTGACGAGGCACGGAGTCTGAACGGATCGGCGACGGCCAGCATCCGCCGCTTCTTCGAGTCGCGTTTCCAGCCCTGGCTATTGACCAATCCCGACGCCACGACGAGCGGGCTGATCACCGGCTACTACGAACCGCTGCTGCACGGCGCGCGGACGCGTGCCAAGCCCTTTCTGCAGCCGGTGCTCGGCGTGCCGCCCGACCTGCTGACCATCGACCTCGGCGCGGTCCTGCCGGATCTCAAGAGCCTGCGCCTGCGCGGCCGTTTGCAAGGCAACAGGGTGGTTCCCTATTTTTCCCGTGCGGAAATCACCGCTCAGGAAAAGGACCACCCCGACCGCGTCCTGCTTTATGTCGACGACCCCGTCGAACTGTTCTTTCTGCAGGTGCAGGGCTCCGGGCGGATCAAGCTGCCCGATGGCCAAACGGTTCGCCTGGCTTACGCCGACCAGAATGGCCACCCCTATCAGTCGATCGGGCGGATACTCGTCGACCGCGGCGAGTTGAGCCTCGAACAGGCTTCGATGGCAGGCATCAAGCAATGGGCGCGAGCCAATCCGGGCCGGGTCAACGAGCTCTTGAACACCAACCCAAGTTATGTGTTCTTTCGCGAACAACCCGCCACGGGCAATGACGGCCCGACCGGCGCGCTCGGCGTCGCGCTGACCCCGGAGCGCAGCATCGCCGTCGACCCCCGCTACACGCCACTCGGCGCCCCGGTCTTCCTGGCCACCAGCCAGCCTGATTCGCCGACACCGCTGCGCCGTCTCGTGCTGGCGCAGGATACCGGCGGCGCGATTCGCGGTGTCGTACGTGCCGATCTGTTCTGGGGCTTCGGGACGCAAGCCGGCCATCAGGCCGGCCGAATGAAACAGCCAGGGCAGATGTGGGTTCTCCTGCCGTTGAGCGCCGCACCAAAATAGGCCGAGCGTGGTGCAAACCAGTGCATGGACTCCTTTTTTGGTGCGTGAACGAGTCATAATGCACCACAACAGTGCGCCAAAAGAACCAAAAATGCGTGCAAGTCATTGAATCCAGGATAAGCTGAGCCTGGAACAGAATTTGCTTGATGGCTTCGACCCGATATTCCGGAGGAACCATGGAAGTACTCAAGTCTGGTAGTGACGTTCTGTTCATTTTGCTCGGTGGCATCATGGTACTGGCGATGCACTCGGGCTTTGCCTTTCTCGAACTGGGAACGGTACGCAAGAAGAGCCAGGTGAACGCGCTGGTCAAGATCCTGACCGATTTCTCGGTGTCGACGATCGCTTATTTCTTCATCGGCTTCAGCATCGCCTACGGCATCCACTTCTTCGCCGGCGCCGAAACGCTGCTGCAGAAGAATGGCTTCGAGCTGACGCGCTTCTTCTTCCTGCTGACCTTCGCGGCCGCGATCCCGGCGATCGTTTCGGGCGGCATCGCCGAGCGTGCCAAGTTCTACCCGCAACTGGCCGCGACCTTTCTGATCGTCGGCTTCATCTATCCCTTCTTCGAAGGCATTGCCTGGAACCAGGCCTTCGGCCTCCAGGCCTGGCTGAAAGCCCACTATGGAGAAGAATTCCACGACTTCGCAGGTTCCGTCGTGGTGCATGCGATGGGCGGCTGGATCGCCCTGCCAGCGGTGTTGCTGCTCGGCGCACGCTACGGGCGCTACACCAAGGAAGGGCGGATTTCCGCCCACCCGCCATCGTCGATTCCGTTCCTGGCGCTTGGCGCCTGGATTCTGACCGTCGGCTGGTTCGGCTTCAACGTCATGAGCGCGCAGACGATCGACAAGATCTCCGGACTGGTGGCGATGAACTCGTTGATGGCGATGGTCGGCGGCACGCTGGTGGCCATGGTCGCGGGCAGAAACGACCCCGGCTTCGTCCATAACGGTCCGCTCGCCGGTCTGGTCGCGGTCTGCGCCGGCTCCGACGTGATGCATCCGATCGGCGCACTGTTCGTCGGCAGTATCGCCGGCGGCCTGTTCGTGGTGATGTTCACGCTGACCCAGAACCGCTGGAAGATCGACGACGTCCTCGGCGTCTGGCCACTGCATGGTCTTTGTGGCGCCTGGGGCGGTCTCGCCGCCGGTATCTTCGGCAGCCGGGCGCTCGGCGGCGTCGGCGGCGTCGCCTTCATGCCGCAACTGCTGATGACCGGTCTGGCGATCGCCATTGCACTGGCCGGTAGCTGTCTGGTGTATGGCCTGCTGAAAGCCGTCGTCGGCCTGCGTCTCGATCAGGAACAGGAATACAACGGCGCCGATCTGTCGATCCACAAGATCACCGCGACCCCCGAACGCGAAACCAACTGGTAATCCCTGGCGGAGGGCGAAGGCGGAGGTTTCACCGAGCACCACTTCCGCAGCAGCCGGCCCGCGCTGTCGTGTAGGCCGGGGCAGAGCAGACGCCACTCGCCCGGGGGCCCCGGCAGGAGTCCAGTCCAAAATTTGCGGTCAATTCCCTCGGTCGGTTCGATGACAACCAGTTCGTGATGCTCTGGGCTGTTCCCGTGTGGCGGGGATCCGCGACGGTTCTCCGCGAGGTTGGTCGGCGCCAAAATTCCGCGCGGTATGCGCCTCGGGAACGCCGTCACGGGTGGGCGACGCCCGGCGCAGCGCACCTGAACGGCGCCCACCAGGCATGAGACCACGCCCGATCCTGGGCGCGACGACCCCACGCAAGCGCAACAGCGCCCGCGCTTGCCGGGCCAAGAACAGGAAAGGAGAAAAAATGAACGCGGCTTTCGCTACACCCGGAGAAATTCTCGCATTCTGGTTCGAAGAACTTCAGCCGCTGCAATGGTGGGCAAAATCGCCGCAGGTCGATCGCCAGATCTCGGATCGCTTTGCTGCGCTGCACGCAGCAGCAACGCGCTGCGAGCTGTACGCGTGGCGAACGCATGGCGACGGTCGGCTCGCCGAGATCATCGTCCTCGACCAGTTCTCACGCAACATTCATCGCGGTCGCGCCGCAGCATTCGCTGCCGACGGCATGGCGCTCGCACTCGCGCAGGAAGCCGTTTCCCTGGGAGTCGACGATTCACTGCCCATCGAACGGCGCGCCTTCCTTTACCTGCCGTACATGCACAGCGAGTCGGCAGCAATCCACGCAATCGCCGTACGCCTGTTCTCGGCGCCAGGACTTGCAGACCACCTGGCTTTCGAGTTGCGGCACCAGACGATCATCGAACGCTTCGGCCGCTACCCGCACCGCAATGCGACGCTTGGCCGCCCGTCGACACCAGAAGAAATGGCGTTCCTGCAGATGCCAGGATCATCGTTCTGAGTTTCTACCGCAGCCACCGCTTGATTACCTGTTCCCTTTCCAGAGCCACCCTCGCGCGCGCCAGCCCGTTCCAGTGGGGGCGCAACCCCCATAGCGGCAGCCACGCATTCCCAATTTCCTGCCAGGCCACGGTGAACTCGGTCGTGTGTGCCGGGTTCGCAGTCACTGCGGTGAGTCTCTCCTGTATCTTCTTGTGGTAGCCATCGGTTGCCATCTGATCTGCATCATCGAACAGTGGCGGGTTCATCCCCTTGCCGGCAAGCAGCTCCGCGTTCTGCGCCAGAAGCCTCTCAAGGTGTTGGTTCCGAACACGCTGCGCACGATCACTTCGCGCTCCAGCCTCTTGGCAAACTGGACGGGAGTCAGGCCTGCTCGACCGGCGGCGCAACCTTGAAAACTTCGGCAAGGGTGGTCACCCCGGCAGCAACCTTCATCGCTCCGGAAATGCGCAGGGGCTTCATGCCTTCCCGGTAAGCCAGGTCACGAATCTTGGCGATGTCCTTGTTTTCACTGATCGCCAGCTTGATGTCCTGTGACAGGAGCAGAATTTCGTACAGCCCGACACGCCCGAGGTAACCGGTCATTCGGCATTCGAGACAACCGACCGGTCGGTAGAAGCGCGCCGGACGATTCGATTTCCAGGGTGCGACCAGTTGATCCCACATCTTTTCCTCGACCGGGCTGGCCTGATGCACCTGCTTGCAATGCGGGCAGAGGATGCGTACCAGGCGCTGTGCCATGACGCCGAGGACCGTCGCGCCGAGCAGATACGAGGGAACGCCGAGGTCGAGCAGGCGCGTGATCGCTGCCGGGGCATCGTTGGTATGCAAGGTCGACAGCACGAGATGGCCGGTCAGGGCGGCCTGGATCGCCACTTCGGCGGTTTCCAGATCGCGAATTTCTCCGATCATGATGATGTCCGGGTCCTGACGCATGAGCGCGCGCACGCCTTGCGCGAAACCGAGGTCGATGACGTTCTGCACCTGCATCTGGTTGAACGCCGGTTCGACCATCTCGATCGGATCTTCGATGGTACACACGTTGACGGCCGGAATGGCGAGCTGCTTCAGTGTCGAATAGAGTGTCGTGGTCTTACCGGAACCGGTGGGACCGGTCACCAGGATGATTCCGTTCGGCCTTTCCGACATCTCCTTCCAGCGCATCTGGTCATCGTCGGTGAAGCCAAGGTCGGCAAAACTGCGGACCAGGACATCCGGATCGAAAATCCGCATCACCAACTTCTCGCCGAAAGCGGTGGGCAGCGTCGACAGACGCAGTTCGGCTTCCAGGCCATCCGCAGTGCGCGTCTTGATGCGGCCATCCTGCGGGCGCCGTTTCTCGACCACGTCCATGCGGCCGAGAATCTTGACGCGGTTGACCATCGCCGCCATGACGCTCATCGGGATCTGGTACACCTGATGCAGAACGCCGTCGATCCGGAAACGCACGATACCGATTTCGCGCCGGGGCTCGATATGGATGTCGCTGGCGCGTTGGTCAAAGGCATACTGCCAGAGCCAGTCGACAATGTTGACGATATGCTGGTCATTGGCGTCAAACTGGCGATTGGTGCGGCCGAGTTCGACCAACTGCTCGAATGAAGACAGGTTGCCGGTGGGTCCGCCGAGCTGGGCGGCTTTCTTGACCGAACGCGCGAGATTGTAGAACTCGACCAGATAGCGCGCGACATCGACCGGGTTGGCCATCACCCGGCGGATTTCCTTCTTGACGATCGCCTTGATCTCCTTTTCCCAGTCCCGCAGGAAAGGCTCGGTCGTCGCCACCACGATTTCACGCGTTGTCACCTGAATCGGCAGCATGCCATAGCGCGTTGCATAGGCACTCGACATGACCTCCGTCACCGCCGTGAAATCGACCTTCAGCGGGTCGATGTGCTGGTACTCGAGGCCAACCCTGTGCGCCAGCCACTCGCCGAGTTCTTCGAGAGTCAATGGCCGATGCGGCTCTTTCTGTGTCTTCCACTTCTGATCGGCAATGATCACCAGAGGATGCGCCGCCAAACGCTTGAGGCGACTCTCCTTGACCAGATTATCGGCGTCGGGCGCGCTGACCAAGCCATCCTCAAGCAAGCCCTTGAGGACTTCTGCCAGCGTCAGGCGATGTTCATGTACGGTGTTGACCGCAACTTGGGACGCTTGGGACATTTCAGTGTTCCCTGTGGATGTTCGAGCATCGGGCACTATACCGGACAGAGCCCATGTGGCTCAATGCCGGCAGCCGGACGGTGTATGAGATCGGTACGGATTCGTTCCGGTCCGGGACGCCGGCTCAGCCGGCCCTCCCCTTCGCAGCCAACCGACGCGCCGAGCAAATGGGCCAGGGCATCGGCACGCGCCGGGCCGGCGACCGCCGTGACCGTTAATTTCCTGACAGCGTGCCAAGCCCCGCTGCCCGCCAGACCGCAAGTTTGCGTTCAAAAGCCAGGGTATACGCCGGGCTGGTCGAAGGCAGGACGCAGGTTTCATAGCCCTGTTGCTGAAACCAGCCGGCACATCTGCCAGCGGTCTGGCCGTTGAAGCAGACACGCTGCAGGGCCGGCGCATCGCGACGCAATCGTGCAAAATCGTTGAGCACCGGCGACTGGATCGCTGCGTCGAGCGCACCCTCGCGCAGGCACTGGCGATAGACATCCCAGACTCCGATGCCATGCTTGAGCAGACACCGCTGCTTGTCGGCGTAATCGAGTTCGGGCAATGGCTCGACGAGCAGGGCGCCAAGCAGGCGCCAGAACTGGTTCTGGCGGTGCGCATAGTAATGCGCTGCCGCCAGCGAGGCCGGCGAAGGGAAACTGCCGAGAATCAGGCTCCTCACGCCGGCATCGAGAATCGGCGGCAGACCGTGCAGCAGCGCCGGCCCACCGCCGGCGATCAACGGCCGCTGCCGAGCGAGAGCGCGAGCATCAGGTCGTTGATGCGCTTGACGAAACCCGCCGGGTCCTCGAGCGACCCGCCTTCAGCGAGCGTCGCCTGCTCAAGCAGCAGATTGGCCCAGTCGTCAAAACGGGCCTCTTCGTATTTCAGGCGCTGTACCGCCGGATGCTTCGGGTTGATTTCCAGGATCGGCTTGCTCGCCGGCGCCTGCTGGCCGGCAGCCTTGAGGATGCGCTGCAGATTGCCGCCGAGGTCGTACTGATCGGCCACCAGGCACGAAGGCGAATCGGTCAGGCGATGCGTGGCGCGAACGTCCTTGACCTTGTCGCCCAGGGTCGTCTTGATCTTTCCGAGCAGTTCCTTGTACTCGTCGGCCGCCTTCTCGGCCTCTTCCTTCTCGGCCATATCCTCGAGCTTGCCGAGATCGAGCCCGCCCTTGGCCACCGATTGCAGCGGCTTGCCGTCGAACTCGGTCAGATGACCGGTGACCCATTCATCGACGCGGTCGGAGAGCAGCAGCACTTCGATGCCCTTCTTGCGGAAAATCTCGAGGTGCGGGCTGTTTCTGGCGGCGGTGAAGGTCTCCGCGGTGACGTAGTAGATCTTCTCCTGGCCATCCTTCATCCGCGACACGTAAGCGGCGAGCGAGACATTCTCGTCCGGCGTATCGGCATGTGTCGAGGCAAAGCGTAGCAGTTTGGCAACGCGATCCTTGTTGGTGAAATCCTCGCCGACACCTTCCTTGAGCACGCGGCCGAATTCCTTCCAGAATTTTGCGTACTTTTCCTTGTCAGCCTCCTCTTCACTGTCGGCAAGGCTTTCAAGCAGACCGAGGACCTTCTTCACGCAGCCACCACGAATGCTCTCGATGTCGCGTGACTGTTGCAGGATTTCACGCGAGACGTTGAGCGGCAGATCGTTGGAGTCGACGATCCCGCGCACGAAGCGCAGATAAAGCGGCATCAGTTGCTCGGCGTCGTCCATGATGAAGACGCGACGCACATAGAGCTTGATGCCGTGGCGGGCGGTGCGCTCGAAGAGGTCGAAGGGTGCGCGCGACGGGATGTACAGGAGTTGTGTGTATTCCTGCTTGCCTTCGACACGGGCGTGCACATGCGCCAGCGGATCTTCGAAATCATGCGCGACATGCTTGTAGAACTCCTTGTACTGCTCGTCGCCAATCTCCGATTTGGGACGAGTCCACAAGGCTGAAGCCTGGTTCACGGTTTCGTCTTCGTCGGTGATGACCTGCGCCTTCTTTTCCTCGTTCCATTCTTCCTTCTTCATCACGATCGGCAAGGTGATGTGGTCGGAATACTTGCGGATGATCTCGCGCACTTTCCAGTTCGATAGAAACTCATCCTCGCCTTCGCGCAGGTGCAGGGTCACTTCAGTACCGCGTTGCGCCCGTTCGATCACCTCGATCGTGAAATCGCCCTCACCCGACGATTCCCACCGGATCGCCTGATTGGCTTCGAGGCCGGCACGGCGGGAAAGCACCGTCACCTTGTCGGCAACAATATACGACGAATAGAAACCGACACCGAACTGGCCGATCAGATGCGCATCCTTGGCCTGATCGCCGGTCAGTGCCGCAAAGAACTCGCGCGTTCCCGATTTGGCGATCGTTCCGAGGTGCTCTACCGCTTCTTCTCGCGACAGACCGATGCCGTTGTCGGAGATGCTGAGCGTCCGCGCGTCCTTGTCAACAGCGACACGGATCTTCAGATCGCTGTCGTCACCGTACAGGCCGGCATTGTTCAAGGCCTCGAAGCGCAGTCTGTCGCAGGCGTCGGAAGCGTTGGAGATCAGTTCGCGCAGAAAGATCTCCTTGTTGCTGTACAACGAATGAATCATCAAATTCAGCAGTTGTTTGACTTCGGCCTGAAAACCGAGGGTTTCCTTCTGTGCACCCATGCGAGACTCCGTGAAAAACGTTGAAAAAAGAATGGCCGCGCCAGACCGGCGCAATGCAGCCGCAAGTGGGGACAAAGTTTGCGATTTCAAGCCCTGGCGGCAAGATCGCCGGCGTCGCCAGGATCGCTCAGTCGATGCTCAGATACTCGACACAGAGCACTTCGACCTCGCGCCAGCCGGCCGGGCTCTGAAAACGAACCGTATCGCCCGCCCGTGACTTGAGCAGCGCGCGCGCCAATGGCGACACCCAGCTGATGCGTCCGCGCGCGAAGTCGGTCTCGTCCACGCCGACGATTTGGTAGGTACTTTCAAGTCCCTGCGGGTCACAGAGGGTCACCGTCGCACCAAAGAAAACCTGATCACTGTTCGCCCGCGTCAGCGGATCGACAATCTCAGCGAGATCGAGGCGTTTGGTCAGAAAGCGGATGCGCCGATCGATCTCGCGCAGCCGCCGCTTGCCATAAATGTAGTCGGCGTTCTCGGAGCGGTCACCGTTCGCTGCCGCCCATTGCACGACGGACACGACCTGCGGGCGCTCGACGCGCAACAACTGCTCAAGCTCCGCACGGATGCGCGCGTGCCCGCCCGGGGTAATGTAGTTGCGAGTCCCTTCCGGCAACTGCCGTATGGGATCAGTAGCCGATATTGAAAGCGGCGACATCGATGCGCACGGTATCGCGCCCCAGGGCCAGTGCTGTGTAACGGGCAAAACGGGTCGCCCAGTCCTTGCCGTCGATGAAGCGCTGCTCACCGCCGTACCGGGCAACATTGAGAATCTTGTCGATGATCAATACCTTGCCCATCGGATTGCTGGGTTCGCATTCAAGGTCGGCAAATTCCTTGTCAAACCAGCGGCGTGCTTCTTCGGGAGAACCGACGGCCAGTTCGGTATGGGAGAACTTGAACTCGTACTGTCTCTCCCGCCCAAACGAAACGATAATGTGGTAAACCATCTGCCTCCTCCCGGCGGTGTCTCAAAGTTACCAATGCATCCTCTATTCTATTCGCAAAAGCACTCCAGGCTGCAAGTCCCAAGCGTGCATGGCAAGTTATTGAGGGCGGCAATCAATCGCGCCGCCGTTGTTTTTTGTCGTTGGCGCGCCTACCATAGCCTCCGGGTCAAGCCTTTTCGCCGCCGCCATCTCGCAGTCGTGATCGCCCGGCAAATGCGCGGAACCTGACTCACCGTCGTTTCTGGCATGCTCGTCCACTGGGCGCGGCAAGCCTTGACCGGTTCATCCGACTCACCACCCGGGGATATCGCCAATCATGCTGACCGAAGAACAGATCACTGCAAACCGCGTCACCCTGCAAGAATTACGGATCGAACATCACGATCTCGGCCAGGTGATCGATCACCTGACGCAGAACCCGCCACCCGACGACATCCTGGTCCGACGTCTCAAGAAACGCAAGCTGCTGCTCAAGGACCGCATTGCGCTTCTCGAGCACCTGATCGAGCCGGAAGACCGAGCCTGATCCGGCGACCCGCCATGCTGACAAGACGCGTATGCAACTGACCGTCGCTGGCCACCGCTGCTGCCTGAGCACTGGCGGCCGGCCATTCGACCCGGCGTGCTCGCGCTGGCTGCCGCTGCTGCTGATCCACGGGGCCGCCAATGATCGCGACGCCTGGCAGCAGGTCGCCGGCGGTCTGGCCGCTGCCGGCTGCGCGGTGCTCGTTCCCGACCTGCCTGGGCACGGCCTCTCCAGCGGACCACCCTTGCGCAGCATCGAGGCACTCGCCGACTGGCTGGTGCGACTGCTCGATGCCGCCGCTGTCGAACAGGCGATTCTGGTTGGGCATTCGATGGGCTCGCTGATTGCACTCGAGTGCGCCGCGCGCCATCCGCAACGTGTGCACCGGCTGGCGCTGCTCGGTACCTCAGCACCGATGCCGGTGGCCGAGGTCTTGCTCAGCTGCGCCGCAGCTCATCCCGACAGCGTCCTTCGAATGATGAACGAGTATTCGCTGACCCAACGGTTCCAACTTACCGGCGGTACCGGTCACGGCATCTGGGGACCCGGCGTGACGCTGGCAATCATGCGCCGAAGCCCGCCGGGCACGCTGGCGATTGATCTCGCCAACTGCAACCACTATGTGCGCGGCCTCGAGGCCGCCGCCAGAGTCGCTTGCCCGACCCTGTTGCTGGTCGCGTGCCGCGACCGCATGACGCCACGCCGCAACCTGCCGGCGCTGCAATCGGCTCTGCGCCAGGTGCTGCGCGCCGAGATTCCCGACTGCGGACACGCCATGATGAACGAACAGCCGCAAGCAGTCGTCGAGCACCTCCTGAACTTCCTCGTCAGCCCGGCGAACGCCGCCGGCCAGGCCCGCTAGCGCGGCTCCGCGCCCGAGCGCGCCAGCACGACGACTGCGGCGAGGATGATCGCACCCCCGGCGATCTGCCAACCGCCGATTGCCTCGCCAAGGAAGATCGCGGCCAGAATCACCGTAACCACCGGTTCCAGCGTCGACAGCGTCGCCGCATCGGCCGCACCCAGCCGCGCCATGCCGGCAAAGAAGGTGATCATCGCCACCACCGTCGAGAACAGCGCGATACCGCCGACGGCCGCCCAGGCCACCGGCGATACGGGGAAAGCCGCGCCGCGCGCCAGCACGACCAGCCCGAACACCCACGCCGCCGCAAGCATGATCACCGTTGCCGACGGCATCGCCCCGACCAGCGGCGTGACGCGCTCGCCAACCAGGATATAGACCGAGTAGATCAACGCCGCCCCGATTCCAAGCAGAATGCCAGGAACACTGCCGGCAAGGCTGCCACCCACAGCAAGACCGGTACCGAACAGCGCCGCCACCACCGCCAACAGGCGCAGCGGCGACAGTCGCCGCCGCACCAGCAGCGCCGACAGCACGGTGACGATCGCCGGATAGAGGTAAAGCAGCAGTGCCGTCAGGCTGGCCGTTGCATACTGCAGGGCGGCGAAGTAGCAGAACGACTGGGCGACGTAGCCAACCCCACCCATCGCCACCAGCAGCAGCAGATTACGGCCGCTTGGCCACACCATCCCGCGTACGCGCATCAGCAAGGCCATCATCAGACCAGCCAGCGCGAAACGCAGGAACAACATGCTTGGCAAATCGACACTCTCGGCGTAAGCCAGCTTGGCAAAGATCGGCATGGCTCCGAAACCAGCCGCCGAAGCGACGATACAGACGAAACCGCCAAGACGCGTGCCTGTGCCGGGAACAGGTGGAACCATCAGAGGAACTCGGAAACGATGCCGCCGTGGCAGCGCGGGTGAAAGAATCCGGACAGTCTGCAAAGCCTGCCGGTACTGCGGAAGAGGTATGATGACATAAGCCTTGCCGGGAACCTATACTCAAATCAGACGACAGGCTGCAATCGCCGGCTCGTCCGCGCCGAGTGCAGGGTGTGTTCGATTGCCGCCCGCGGTGGATCATCCTGCGCCACCAGTACCGTTCTTGGGAGATCGTGATGTCCGAAAATACGCATCCACCGGCACCGGGTCCGGCAACGCTGCCCTGGCAAGCGCCACAGCAGCGGCGACATTTCACGGCGCCGTGGCGGACACTCCTGTCCGCCCTGTTCTTTGCCACTCATGCCGTCGAAGCCGCCGACATGGACTACAACCGTGCGCGAACGCGCATGGTCGCAGAACAGTTGAGGACGCGCGGCATCAGCCATCCCGAGGTGCTCAAGGCGATGGCCACGGTGCCACGACATGAGTTCGTTCCGGCCAGACTCAGGCGCTACGCGTACGATGACCGGCCACTGCCGATCGGCTATGCCCAGACCATCTCACAGCCCTACGTGGTTGCCTTCATGACCGAGAAACTGGGACCGCAAGCGACCGACCGGGTGCTGGAAATCGGCACTGGCTCGGGTTACCAGGCGGCTATCCTGGCGGGTCTGGTGCGTGCCGTGTACAGCATCGAAATCGTCGAGCCGCTCGCCATCCGGGCGCAGGCCGATCTGGCCAGACTCGGCTACGGCAATGTCAGCGTGCGGCACGGCGATGGTTACCTGGGTTGGCCGGAAGCGGCACCTTTCGACGCCATCATCGTCACCTGCGCCCCCGATCACGTGCCGCAGCCGCTGATCGACCAGCTCAGGGAAGGCGGTCGCATGATCATTCCGGTCGGAGAACTCGAGGATCAGAACCTGTATCTGCTGCGGAAACGGGGACAGACGCTGCAGCGCGAAGCCATCCTGCCGGTGCGCTTCGTACCAATGACCGGCACCGCCAGCCGCCGCTAGCAGCCTGGCACGGTTGCGAAAAACGATTCGATCAACCCGGCCAGCATTTCCGGCCGATCGTGCTGCACGTTGTGCCCGCAATCGTCAATGCGGGCGACGCTTCCCTTCGCGAAGCAGTTCATTCGTCGTTGCAGCTCGTCGGGAGACTTGCCGAAGCGCTGCTGCACATAGCCTTCGTCGGCCGTCACCAGCAGGACGGGGGCAGTCATCGCCCGCCAGCAGGCCATGACTTCCTCGATCCGGTAGAGGTGGGGCGAGGGAATCTTGTGCCAGGGGTCGCAAGCAACGACATACTGCCCGTCGGGCAGCTCGGTTGCGCAATGCGTCGCCAGAAACGCGGCCCGCTCGGGGAGGAGGCGCGGGTTGAACTGCAGCAGTCGCGCAGCAAGCTGCTCGCGGCTGGCGTAGGCGCGCAGCTTCGGTGTCCCGCGCGCATGGTCGAGCCATGCGCGGATGCGGCCGGGCGCTTCGTCGATTGCGTTTGGCTGCAGGCCCAGGAAATCGACCATCAGCAGGCCGGCGATCCGATCCGGCCGGGCACCGCCGTAGATGCTCGCCACCCCACCACCCATGCTGTGGCCGACGATGCGTGCCGGCGCACCGGGGCTATAACGATCAAGCAGCGCATCGAGGTCAGCGTAGTAATCGGCGAACCAATAGCGGCGGTTCAGCCATTCGCTTTGCCCATAGCCACGCCAGTCCGGCGCCACCACATGCCACGCGTGACGGAGCGCATCGACCGTGAACTGAAAGCTGGCCGAAGAATCCATCCAGCCATGCAGCATCAGCAGCAGCGGCGCATCGTCCGGACCCCAATGGCGCACGTTGTAAGCGAGGCGATTGATCACCACCCGCTCGCAGCGGAAAGGAGTCAGTGTCTGCACCCGTTGATCCACTCGGGTAAGGTGGAAACCTTCAAGATCTTCGTGCCCCTTCCGCAAGAGAGAAAAGTCGGTTTCCGTGAACCCTCCCCACGACGGCGTCGAGCGCCCTTCATGCGAGTTCGCGCAGCCGCCCGACGGCTTCTTCGACGCGCCGCACGGCGATCACTTCGATGCCGCTGATCGCCTGCCTCGACTGGTTGGCCTCGGGAATCAGCGCACGCGTGAAGCCGAGCTTGGCGGCCTCCCGGAGGCGTTCCTGACCACGCGGCGCCGGGCGAATTTCGCCGGCCAGGCCGACTTCTCCAAACACCACGAGTTTGGCTGGCAAGGCGCGGTTTTGCAGTGACGAGACGATCGCCAGCAGCACCGCGAGGTCGGCGGCGGGTTCACTGATCTTGACGCCGCCGACGGCATTGACGAAAACGTCCTGATCGAAGCAGACGATGCCGGCATGGCGGTGCAGGACCGCCAGCAGCATCGCCAGTCGCTGCGCGTCGAGCCCGACCGTCAGGCGGCGCGGGTTGCCGTGCGCCTGATCGACCAGCGCCTGAATCTCGACCAGCAGCGGTCGCGTGCCTTCCTGGGTGACCAGCACGCAGGAGCCGGGAACATCGCTGCCGTGCGGCGACAGAAAGATCGCCGAAGGGTTGCTCACCCCCTTCAGTCCGCGGTCGGTCATGGCAAAGACGCCGATTTCGTTGACCGCCCCGTAGCGGTTCTTGACCGCCCGGATCAGACGAAAACTCGAGTGCGTGTCGCCCTCGAAGTAAAGAACGGTGTCGACGATGTGTTCGAGGACGCGTGGCCCGGCCAGCGCGCCCTCCTTGGTGACGTGGCCGACCAGGATCACCGTGATGCCGGTCTGTTTGGCCAGGCGGGTGAGCTGCGCCGCGCATTCGCGCACCTGCGCGACCGACCCCGGCGCCGAACTGAGCTGCTCCGACCACAGCGTCTGGATCGAATCGATCACTGCCACCTGCGGCTGCGCCGACTGCAGCGTGGCGAGGATCTTCTCAAGATGGATTTCCGCCAGCAGTTGCAGTTTGCCCGTGTCGAGCGCCAGCCGCCGTGCGCGCATCGCCACCTGCTGGCCGGACTCCTCACCGCTGACATAGAGCACCGGCTGTGTCGTCGACAGGGCCGCCAGCGCCTGCAACAAGAGCGTGCTCTTGCCGATTCCCGGATCGCCGCCGATCAGCACGACGCCTCCGCTGACCAGTCCGCCCCCGAGCGCCCGATCGAACTCGCCAATGCCGGTCGGCAGCCGATCCTCTTCGCGCGCTTCGATTTCGGAAAGCGTCTGCAATCCGGCGGTACCGCCGAGCGCGGCAAAACGCCGCTGGCTGCCGGTGGCCACCGGTACTTCGACCATCGTCTCGACCAGCGTATTCCAGACCCCGCAAGCGGGGCACTGGCCTTGCCACTTGCTGTTGCCGGCACCGCACTCGCTGCAGGTGAAAACGGTTTTTGGCGTGTTCCCCGGCCGCGCCATGCTCAGGTTTCGACCACCGGAACGCGCCGTGCCAGCGCACAGAACAGCTCGTAGCTGATGGTCTGTGCAGCTGCCGCCACCGCGTCGGCCGGCAGACCCTCGCCCCAGAGGACCACCGGGCTGCCGACGTCGGCGCCCGGCAGATCGGTCAGGTCGCAGGCGAGCATGTCCATCGACACTCGACCGAGTGTCTGTGTCTGCTGACCGGCAACGAGAATCGGCGTGCCGCTGGGCGCATGGCGTGGATAACCGTCGGCGTAACCGCAGGCGACGACGCCGACGCGCGTCGGCCGCGGCGCGACAAAAGTGCCGCCGTAACCGACGCGCTCGCCGATGCCGATTTCCTGCACCGCCAGAATCCGGCTGTGCAGCGTCATCACCGGCTTGAGGTCGAGGCTCGCGGCGTCCTGATCGGCGAACGGGCTGCCGCCATAGAGCATGATCCCCGGCCGTACCCAGGCATACGCGGTCTGCGGGTAACGCAGGATGGCAGCCGAGTTGGCCACCGAGACCGGCAGGCTCGCGGCCTCCGGCCAATCGGCCAGCATGCGGGCAAAGCGTTCGAGCTGCCAGTTGATGCAGCGCTCACCGCCGACCGCGTCGGCTTCGGCAAAGTGCGTCATCAGGGTCACCGGGGCAGGCGCCGTCGCCGCCGCCAGCGCCGCCAGTTCGCGGCGCGCGGCCGGAATCTGCCCGCCGGACAGGCCGAGGCGATGCATGCCGCTGTCGAGCTTGAGATAGATCGGCAGGGGGACCGGCAGGGCGGCATGGCGCAGCATCTGCAACTGTTCGAGGTGATGAATGACCACACTCAGCCCATACGTCGCACAGATTTCCAGATCGGCCGCAGCAAAGAAACCTTCGAGCAGGAGAATCGGCTGACGGATACCGGCCTCGCGCAGGCTGATCGCCTCATCGAGGTCGAGCAGGGCGAATCCGTCGGCGACCTCGCCGAGCGCTGTCGCCGCACGCAGCAGGCCATGCCCGTAGGCATTGGCCTTGACCACCGCCCAGGCCCTGGCCGCACCGGCATGCCTTTTCGCGACCCGGTAATTGTGACGCAACGCCGCCAGATCGATGCGGGCTTCAATCGGGCGCGGCATCAGGCAGACAGCTCGCGCAGCTTGTTCCTGGCGAAGTCGACGAAGGTGAGGACCACTCTGGAGCGGAAGCGCTCTTTCGGATAAACCAGCGACAAGGTACGCTTCAGTCGCGGTCGCAGCGGCACGGCGACGAGTGTTCCGAGTTGCCGTTCCTTCTCGAAACTCGCCCGCGACACGATCGAGTAGCCCAGACCGGTCGCCACTACGCCCTTCAAGGATTCCGGACTCGACAACTCCATCAGCATCCTGAGTTTCTCGGGATCGACGCCACAAGCCCGAAAATAGTCGTCGGTGACTTCGCGGGTGCCCGAACCCGCTTCACGCGCGATGTAGTCGTATCCCAGCAGGCTGCGTGCATCGATCTCGCTACGCTTGGACAGGGGGTGACTGGGCGTGCACACCACCTGCAGTTCATCATCGCCACAGATTTCGCACTGCAGGCTGGCATGGTGAGTGTTTGATTCGATCAGGCCGATGTCGAGGGTATGGGCGGCAATGGCATTGCTGATCGCTTCCGAGTTGGCAACGGTCAGCCGCGCACGCACTTGCGGATAACGGACGTTGAATTCGCCCAGGATCGGTGGCAGCATGAACTCGGCAATCGTCGTGCTCGCCCCGACCAGCAGACTGCCGCTCATCTGCCCGGTCATCTCGGCGACACGCACGTCGAGCTCCTTGGTCAGTCCCAGGATGCGCTCCGCGTAGTCGAGCACCAAGTCTCCGGCCGGCGTCAGCGAGATTCGCCCGCCGCCGCGCTCGAACAGACGGGTGTTGAAATGTTCTTCGAGTTGCTTGATCTGAAAGGTCACGGCCGGTTGCGTCATGTACAGCGTCTCGCCAGCCTTGGTAAAGGAAAGGTGTCTGGCCACCGCTTGAAATACCTGTAGTCGACGATCAGCCACCAGCCATCTCTCCTTTTTCCTTTAAACCAGATTCAAACACAAAACAGCCCGGCGAGCCAGATCTGTGCCGGTGCAATGCACAGCGCCCGGCCGCCGGTGCGGCTAACAAGTTGGCGTCTTTCATGGTATAAGGCCAACACCCAACCCACAGGGCATCATACTATCCAATGCCTTTCGGCTTTTACATCATCATGGCTGCGCAGTTCTTTTCAGCGCTGGCCGACAATGCCCTGCTCATCGTTGCCATCTCGCTCCTGCGCGAAATGCACGCGCCGAGCGAGTACGAGCCGCTGCTCAAGACCTTCTTCACCGTCTCCTATGTCGCTCTGGCGGCTTTTGTGGGAGGGTTTGCCGACTCCATGCCGAAGTGGCGGGTCATGTTCATCAGCAACGGAATCAAGATCTTCGGCTGCGCGATGATGTACTGGGATGCCCACCCCTTGCTGGCCTACGCGGTCGTCGGTCTTGGGGCGGCCGCCTACTCACCGGCCAAGTATGGCATCCTCACGGAATACCTGCCGCACCGTCTGCTGGTGGTCGCCAATGGCTGGATCGAGGGTCTGACGGTCGGGGCGATCATTCTCGGCGTCGTCGTCGGCGGCACCCTGATCCAGCCGGAGGTCGCCTATCATCTGCTCAGCCTCGATTTTCCGGTCATCGATACCGGCGTCGATACCATCGGCGAAATGTCGCTCTGCTTTGTCGCTGCCCTCTACCTGCTCGCGGCACTGTTCAACCTCCATATTCCCGATACCGGCGTCGATCACCGCGTACTGCACAAGAACCCCTGGTATCTGCTGCGCGAGTTCAATCATTGCCTGGCACTGCTCTGGCGTGACCGCCTGGGCCAGGTGTCGCTGGCGGTGACCACCCTGTTCTGGGGCGCCGGTGCCACCCTCCAGTTCATCGTCATCAAATGGGCCGAAACCGCGCTCGGCCTCGGTCTCTCGAAGTCGAGCATGCTGCAGGGCGTGGTCGCCGTCGGCGTGGCACTGGGTGCCGCCGGCGCGGCGAGAATGATTACCCTGCGCAAGTCGGTGCGCGTGATTCCGCTCGGCATCGCCATGGGGATCATCGTGCTGGTGATGAACTTTGTCCATCACCTGTGGCTCGCCATTCCCCTGCTGGTCCTGATCGGCGCGCTCTCCGGCTTCTTCGTGGTGCCGATGAATGCGCTATTGCAGCACCGCGGCCATATCCTGATGGGTGCCGGACACTCGATTGCCGTTCAGAACTTCAACGAGAACCTGTCGATCCTGGCGATGACCGGTCTTTATTTCCTGATGATGCGCGCCAACATCTCGATCTACCTGGTGATTACCCTGTTCGGCATGTTCGTCAGTGGCGCGATGTGGCTCGTCAAGGGCCGCCATGAAGCCAATCAGGAAATCCGGGATGACGTGAGCCAGCTCGACGACAGCGCACTCTGAACTGGCCCGGGCCATTCCCGGCTGATTGAACCAAGGGCAAAAACCGCTATACTGCGCATATTTCATGCACAGAAAGTGCCGATCATGTCCAAAATCACCATTGACCGTTACGATCTTGCATTGCTTGATGCGTTACAGCGCAAGGGCAACGCCACCAACGCAACGCTCGGTGAGCAGATCCGTCTCTCTGCGTCACAGATCAGTCGCCGCATCCAGCGGCTCGAGGAAGATGGCATCATCGCCGGATATGTTGCGCTGCTTGCCCCCACGGCGCTGGGCCTGGGAGTCACCGCTTTTGCCCAGGTGATCCTCGAACGGCACAACGATGCGGCCAGCGGGGCCTTTGAAAACGCCATCGCGGCCATGCCGGAAGTCGTTGACTGCTTCTCTGTCAGTGGCGACGCGGACTACATGCTGCGTATCGTGGTTCCCGATCTGGCGGTGTTTTCCCAGTTGATGATGAAGCGCCTGCTGTGTCTACCTGGCGTTGCCCGCATCAAGACCAGCATTGCCCTGCAGACAGTCAAACAGACGCATGTCCTGCCTCTCGACCATCTCACCCAGCCGAGCAAGTCACGCCCGCGCGTGCGCTATGCCGAAAGCTGATTCCTCCCCCCTCCCGCCTGCATCAGAGGGAAGGTGCGTGCGTCGCAGGCGCGACTTCCACGTTAAAGCACCAGCGGGGCATTGGGTAGCTCGTTGGATTTTTCGCCTGTGGCAGCGAAGTGTTCAGCCAGTGCGGCGGTGATCGTGCGCAATGCAAGCAGCGTACCGCCCTCGAAATCCTTGCTCCGGAAAGCGCTTTCCATTTGGCGGCAGACACCGTCCCAGAATGCCTGCCCAACGCAGGCGTTGATGCCGCGATCCGCGACGATTTCCACACGCCGATCGATCCACTGCAGATAAATCAGCACGCCGCTATTTTCCTCGGTGTCCCAGACCCGTAACTGCGAAAACAGTTCGATCGCCCGCGCCCGTGCCGACTGACCGCGCCACAGACCGGACAGGGGCAGATTGGCCTCGACCACCACGCGCAACTCGCCACGATGCATCGATTCCGAGGCAGCAACCGCCCGCTCGATTCGCTGCAACGATGCAGCGGGAAGCGCACGCAACACCCACCAGTGCGGCAGCACCAGATGACGAAAAATTCTCTGCAATCGCATCACCAGTCTCCCGAAGCACCGCCGCCGCCGAAGCTGCCGCCGCCCCCTGAAAACCCGCCGGAGCCACGCCCGCCGCCACCGCCCCAGGAAATGCCGCCGGATGACCAGCCGCTGCCTCCCCGCATGCCGAGAAACAGCGAAACGATGGCGGCCACTACACCCAGGACGGCGGCGATCAGCAGCGACGAGATCAGCATCGCAGCGATCACCCCGGCGGCGACACCCACCATGCCGGCCGCCAGAAAACGTCCAAAAATGGCTCGCAGGACGCCGCCAACCACAAAGACCAGGACGAAGCCGATCAACAGCAGCATCTCGAAATGATCGTCCACATCGGCACGCCGAGCGCCATCGACCGGTGCTGCCGGTGGCAGCGCTTCGCCGGCGATTACCTGCATCATCGCGGCGACCCCGGCATCGATGCCGCCGTAGAAATCGCCCTTCTTGAAACGCGGGCTGATCGTCTCGCTGATGATTCGCTTCGCGGTCGCATCGTTGAGTGCTCCTTCCAGACCGTAGCCCACCTCGATGCGAAGTTTCCGATCATTCTTGGCAATCAGCAGCAGCGCGCCGTCATCGACACCGCGGCGACCCAGTTTCCAGGACTCGACGACGCGCAGCGCGTATTGCTCGATGCTTTCCGGCTGGACCGTCGGAACGATCAACACGGCAATCTGCGATCCCCTGGCGTTCTCGAAAGCAGCCAACCTGGCGTCGATCCGCTGACGCTGATCGACGCCAAGCGTACGGGTCAGGTCGGTCACCCGCGCCGCCAGCGGGGGAATCGCCTGTGGTTCGTCGGCACGGGCAAAACCTGCACCGACCAGCAGCAATAGGCCCAACAGCCAGGCGGCAAGACGGGCCGGAAGGCTTGACACGGCTGCTCAGTAACTGGCTGCTGGCGCCGGCCTGCCGGCGTCTGTCGGCGTAGCGGCGGCAGGCGATGCCGGCGCTGGCCTGGCGAAATCAACCTTCGGCGCCGTCGAAATCGCCTGCTCGTTCTCGACACTGAAGTTCGGCTTCACGGTGTAACCGAAGATCATCGCCGTGAGATTGTTCGGGAAGGTACGTACCGAAACATTGTAGCCCTCGACCGCCTTGATGTAACGGTTACGGGCCACGGTAATCCGGTTCTCGGTGCCTTCGAGCTGTGCCTGCAGGTCGCGGAAAGCGGCATCCGCCTTCAACTGGGGATAATTTTCGGAAACCGCCAGCAAACGTGACAGCGCGCTCTTGAGCCCGACCTGCGCCTGCTGGAACCTGGCAAAGGCCTCGGGATCATTGACCAGTTCCGGCGTTGCCTGAATCGCACCCACCCGCGCGCGCGCCTGCGTGACCTGGGTCAGCACGTCCTTCTCGTGGCTGGCGTAGCCCTGTACCGTCGCCACCAGGTTCGGTACCAGGTCGGCTCGCCGCTGATACTGGTTGAGCACCTCGGACCAGGCCGACTTGATCGCCTCGTCGCCGCTCTGAAAGGTATTGTAACCGCAGCCGGAGAGCAGACCGGTAAACAGGGTCAGGAGGATCAGAATTCGCAGTCGCATGACATTTTCCTTGATGAGGAGTGAACAGGGTACCGCCCAATTGGCGACTTTCGCTGATTTCTCAAGTGGCAAGCCGCTTCGGCGGGCTACGCAGGCAGCGACGGAGCAGCTTGCGCGGCAGCGGCCTGGGTTGCCCGCATCAGTCTGCGTGCGCGGCACAGGTCCTCCCAGGCTTTGGCTTTGTCCGTCAGGGTGCGCAACAGATAGGCCGGATGGTAGGTGACTACCACCGGAATGGCGCGTCCACCCGCTTGCGGCACCGGATAAGCGAAAGTCTGGCCGCGCAGACTGGCCAGCGAACCCACCTCACCGAGCAGCGCATGCGCTGCTGCGCGGCCCAGGAGAACGATCAGTCGTGGCTGGATCAGCGCAATCTGTCGCTGCAGATAGGGTGCGCAGGTCGCGATCTCGGCAGACTCCGGCGTTCGATTGTTGGGTGGACGACACTTCACGGCGTTGGCGATGTAGACATCCCTGCCCCGCTGCAGGCCGATCGCCGCGAGCATGGCATCGAGCAACTGGCCCGCCGGACCCACGAAAGGTTCGCCACGCGCGTCTTCTTCAGCTCCCGGCCCCTCGCCGATGAACAGCCAGCCGGCGGCGACATCGCCGACGCCGAGCACCGCCTGCCGCCGCTGCTGGCAAAGCACACATGCCCGGCAGGAGGTTACACTGTGCTGCAATTGCTCCCAGGACATGCCGGCGATAGCCTGCGACCGCGCCAAGGCAGGAACACCGGTTGCGGCGGGCGACGGCGCGAGTTCGGTGATGGCGGTGATCGCGTTTGCCGCCGCGGGACACCGTTCGTCCGGAAGGGGCGCCGGCACGCGCGACGGGGCAAGCGCCACCGCGCGCTGCGCGCGCAACTGCCACTGCGGCGACAGGCCGATCTCGTACAACAGTTGCACGCGCGTCAACGGCCCACTGCTCGGCTTCTTGGCGATCATTTCGCCCTCCCAGGCAGTATCTGCCGCATTACCAGTGCATCCTCGTTCCCCTTTTCTGCCGGATAGTAGCCGCGTCGCACGCCGATCTGTCGAAAACCGAAATGCTGATAGATCGCCAGCGCCTGCGCGTTCGACGGGCGAACCTCGAGCAAGACGCTGCACGCACCCGCCTGCCGGGCAAGGCGCATGGCGTGGCGCAGCAGGCAAGCACCAATCCCTCTTCCCTGGTGCTGCTCGGCAACACTGATGTTGAGCAAGTGCGCCTCGTCCACGACCATCATCAGGACATAGTAGCCCACCAACTCGTCGGCGAGACGCCCCCCCCAGACACTGTAGCCAGCAGCGATCGAATCGACGAAATTGGCCCGCGACCAGGGAAACGGATAAACGCGATTTTCGATCTCGATGATCTCGTCAAGGTCGGCAGGGTACATCGGCAGCATCGAGAGTCTCGCTGCAAGCACGGCGCTCACGCTTTGCCACCCATCGCCAGGCGCTCGGTGACTGTCCATGCGACCTTGTTACGGACGTACAGCGGCGCCGCAGCAGCCACATCGATCCCCTCATCACGCGCCAGGCGTGCTGCGGCAAGACTGGCAACAGCGTCGGCAGCGGGCATCAGTTCGGGCTGCCAGAGGTGCACGCAGCCGGCCAGCCGCGCACGCAGCGAGGGATAGGCACCGAGGCCATTGCCACAGGCCAGCCAGCCCGCCGAGTCGGGCAGCGGCAACGCCGACGGCTGGCAAACCCCGACCGCAGCGAGCGGCACCGCCGCAGAAAACCAGCCGTAATAGACCTCGCCCATGCGGGCGTCGAGCAGTACCAGCACCTGTTCCCCGCCACTGGCCAGCGCCATGGCATCGAGGGTACCGATCGGAATGACCGGTAGCCGATGGGCGAAGGCCAGACCCTGGGTGACTCCACAAGCGACACGCAGACCGGTAAACGATCCGGGACCGGACGCGAAGGCGATTCCGTGCAGATCGGCAAAGCCGAGCCCGGCCTCGCAAAGCGTCGCGCGGATCAGCGGCAGCAGCGTTTCCGAATGAGCCACACCGACCGGACAGAAACGCTGCAGTACGACGCCATCGCACCAGAGGGCAATGGAGCCGAGATCGGTCGAGGTTTCGATGGCCAGTAGATTCATGGGCCTATTTTACCCGTCCTGCCCGCCGCCGTCGCCATCGAATGCCAGAACACTCCCTGCCGCCCGGTCGGAGGCGACCGCGGTTTTCGCGGTTCTTTCTCCCGGGGCCACCCGATTCGACGCCCAACAGCGCTGCCGACATGGCCGGCAAAGACCTTTCCCGCTACAATGAGAGGGCCTTCAAACGACGTGCCGAGAGCACGTCCACCTCATAACCACAGCATAGAAAGTACCGCAATGAAAGTACTCCTATTGACGCGCGAATACCCTCCTCACGTCTACGGCGGAGCCGGGGTTCACGTTGAGTATCTGTCTGGCGAACTTGCCAGGCTGATGCATGTCGAAGTCCGCTCCTTCGGTGACCAGGATGCGGTCAGCAGTGATGGCGTGCGCATCAAGGGCTACCCTTTCGGCAAGGGAAGTTTCGCGCATGTCGACAAGAAACTGAGCGGCGCACTGGATACTTTCGAGACCAACCTGCAGACGCTGAGCGATCAGGTCGACGCCGACCTGGTGCATGTACACACCTGGTACGCCCATTTGGGCGGCATCCTGGCAAAAACCCTCTATGGCATTCCGCTGGTCCATACAGTGCATTCGCTGGAACCGCTGCGCCCATGGAAACGCGAGCAGCTCGGCTGTGGCTATGACATGTCGTCATGGGTCGAACGGACTTCGTTGAGCATGGCCGACGCCGTGATCGCCGTCTCGCAGGGAACCAAGGCCGACATCCTCGAGCATTTCGACATCGACCCGGCGAAAATCACGGTGATCTACAATGGCATCAATGTCGACCAGTACCACCCGACCGACGAAACAACTGCCCTCGAAAAGTTTGGCGTCGACCCCGACAAGCCAATGGTCCTCTTCGTCGGCCGGATCACGCGTCAGAAAGGCATCGTCCACCTGGTCAATGCCATTCATTACATCAACCCCGACGCGCAGGTCGTCCTCTGCGCCGGCGCCCCCGACACCCCCGAAGTCCTGGCCGAAATGAAGGCTGCCGTCAAGCGTGTTCGCCAGGAAGGTTTCCAGAACGTGGTCTGGATACAGGAAATGGTGAGCAAGGAAGAAGCGATCCAGCTCTATTCGCATGCCACGGTGTTCTGCTGTCCGTCGATCTACGAGCCGTTCGGGATCATCAACCTTGAAGCCATGGCCTGCCGTACCGCGGTCGTGGCAAGTGCCGTCGGGGGCATCAAGGAGGTCGTCATCGATGGCGTCACCGGCTACCTGGTGCCGCTCGAGCAACTGCATGTCGCCCCTTTCGAGCCGGTCAACCCGGATGTCTTTTCGCGCGATCTGGCGGCCGCAATCAACAAGATTCTCGATAACCCGGAACTCGCCGCATCGATGGCCGCAGCAGGTCAGCAGCGGGCGCGCGAAGTCTTTAGCTGGTCGAGCATCGCGCAACAAACGAAACGACTCTACGATTCGCTGGTGAAGTGATGTCGGCGTTTGTCGACAGCCACGGCGACGCCCGGCTCGCGACCGTCGGTCTGCACGTTGCCGGCGCACACCGGCCGGCGCCCTACAGACCCAACGCTTCCGGCCTCGCCGGTTCAGGATTCAGGATTTAGGAGCAGGATGATGATTCCCAAAGAATACCCTCGTGTGGTCATCGAAGCGGTCGAGCCGCAAGTGGACGGCGGCCGTTTCCCCATCAAGCGTGTCGTCGGTGAAAAAGTCACCGTCAGTGCCGACATTTACAAGGAGGGCCACTTCAAGCTCGCGGCCGTGCTCAAGGCACGCCAGGCCGGGGAGACTGAGTGGCTGGAAAGCGCGATGAATCAGGGTGACAATGACCGCTGGTTCGGCGAGTTTACCGTCACCGCGATCGGTCGTTGGGAGTACACCATCGAGGCCTACGCCGAGATCTATCTGTCGTGGGTGGACGAAATCACCAAGAAAAGCGTGCCCGGTGCCGACCTCCGGAGCGAACTGCTGGAGGGTCTGGTGGTCCTCAAGAAGTCGGCTGCCGTGGCACACGGCGAGGATCTCAGCCGCATGCTGGGCATCATTGCAGCCATCGAAACTGCGCTGGCAGCCGGTGAACAGCGTGGCGCCATCGACCTTGGCATCGGCAAGGTCATGCGCAACATGATGGCCAGTTACCCTGATCGCAGCGAGGGCCATCAAATGACACCGCCCTTGACGATCATGGTCAATCGGCCCATTGCCCGTTTTGCTGCCTGGTACGAGTTCTTCCCGCGTTCGCAAGGCAACCTGCCGTACCGGCATGGCACGCTGCAGGACAGCATTCGTCGCCTGCACGACATCAAGGCGATGGGTTTCGACGTTGTCTATCTGCCGCCGATCCACCCCATTGGCCATAGCTTTCGCAAGGGCAAAAACAACAGTCTGGTGGCTGTACCGGGCGACGTCGGCAGTCCTTGGGCAATTGGCAACAAACACGGCGGCCACATGGCGCTGGAACCACAACTCGGTACCTGGGACGACTGGGACCAGTTTGTCGCCACCTGCCGTGAGTTGGGAATCGAGATTGCGCTCGATTATGTGATGAACTGTTCACCCGACCATCCCTATGTCGCCGAGCATCCGGACTGGTTTTTCCATCGTCCCGATGGATCGATCAAGTACGCCGAAAACCCGCCCAAGAAGTATCAGGATGTCTACCCACTCAATTTCGGGACCAGCGACCGTGCCGGGCTGTGGCAGGAAATGCTTAAGATTTTCCTGTTCTGGATCGGCAAGGGCGTCACCACCTTCCGGGTCGACAATCCGCACACCAAACCGGTGCCGTTCTGGGAATGGGTGATCGGTGAAGTGCACCGGCAACACCCGCAAGTCATCTTCCTGGCCGAAGCCTTCACCAAACCGAAGATGATGCGCTTGCTGGCGAAAGTCGGTTTCGCCCAGTCCTACACCTACTTTACCTGGCGCGATCATAAGCATGACCTGACCGAGTACGTCAGCGAACTGACCTGTGGCGAGATGAAGGAATACTTTACCGGCAACTTTTTTGCCAATACCCCCGACATCCTGCCACCGATCCTGCAGTTCGGCGGTCGCCCGGCATTCATCATGCGCGCCGTGCTAGCGGCAACATTGTCGAGCGTCTACGGCATCTACAGCGGCTACGAGCTGTGCGAAAACGAGGCGATTCCCGGCAAGGAAGAGTACCTCGATTCGGAGAAATACGAAATCAAGATGCGCGACTGGAAAGCCCCGGGCAACATCGTCGACATCATCACCCGAATCAACCAGATCCGCCAGGAATGCCCTGCCCTGCAGACCTATAACAATGTGCTCTTCCTGAACGCCGACAACCCCAATATCCTTGCCTATGCCAAAATGACCGAAGACCGTTCGGACATTGTCATCTGCGTGGTCAATCTCGACCCCTTCCACACACACCACTCGATCCTACATGTGCCACTGGGCACCTTCGGAATTCCCGAGGACGAGCAATACCAGGCGCACGACTTGCTCTCCGGCGAGCGCTATCGCTGGCATGGTCCGACGGCTTATGTCGAACTTGCTCCAACCACCAAGATGGCGCACATCATCAAGGTCCGGCGCTGGTAGCCGCCGGTCGCCAATCTGCCGGCGGTCAGCCAGTGCGGCGGGCACCACCTTTACGACTTGCACAGCAAGCGCCATGCGACCGGGGCAGGCCGGCCCCGGCGTGGTCACTCAGTCTGCTCCGGCAAGGGCACGCGTAAACTGTATGTCCTCGCCCGACAGGTGACTGAGTTCGATACGCACCGGCTTCACCTTCCAGATCTCGTCGCAGTATTCGCGGATCGCCCGGTCGGAAGAAAAGAAACCCGAACGTGCCACGTTGAGAATCGACATCCGCGTCCAGCGATCGACATCGAGATAGGCCTCCGAGACCCTGGCCTGACAATCAATGTACGACTGAAAGTCGGCCAGGACCATGTACTCATCGTGGTTGAGCAGATGATCGACGAGAGGCCGGAAGATCTCGCGGTCTCCCTTGGTGAAGAAGCCACTGGCGATCAGGTCGATCACTTCACGCAGATGCGGGTTTGCATCGTAGTAGGCCCGGGGTCGGTAGCCCGTCCTCCTGAGTTCCATGACCTCGGGCGTGCTCATCCCGAACAGGAAGAAGTTGTCGTCGCCGACTTCCTCGCGGATTTCGACGTTGGCCCCGTCGAGCGTACCGATGGTCAGCGCACCGTTCATCTGGAACTTCATGTTGCCAGTCCCGGAAGCTTCCTTGCCGGCCAGTGAAATCTGTTCGGACAGATCGGCTGCGGGAAAGATCGACTGGGCGTTCTTGACGTTGTAATTCGGAAAGAAAACCACCTGCAGCTTGCCGTGCATCGCCGGATCGCGACCGATCACGTCGGCGACGGCGTTGATCAGCCGGATGATCAGCTTGGCCATGAAATAACCTGGCGCCGCCTTGCCCCCGAAGATCACGGTGCGGGGCGCGGTCACGAGGTCGGGATTGTCCTTCAGGCGCTTGTACAGGGAAACCACATGCAGGATGTTGAGGTGCTGCCGCTTGTACTCATGAAAACGCTTGACCTGGACGTCGAACATCGACGCCGGATCGACATCGACATGGACAAAACGTTTGATCTCGCCGACCAAGCGGTTCTTGTTGCCGTTCTTGATCCGCCGCCAGGATTCGCAAAAGGCGGGGTCGTTGGCATGCGGTTCGAGTTCGCGCAGCCGTGTCATATCGGTCACCCAGCCGCTACCGATGGTTTCCTCGATCAACCCGGACATCGTCGGGTTCGCCAGGACCACAAAGCGGCGCGGGGTGACGCCGTTGGTCTTGTTGTTGAACTTCTCCGGCCACAGCTCGTAGAAGTCCTTCAGGACATCCGACTTGAGCAGTTCAGAATGCAGCCTGGCCACGCCATTCACCGCGAAGCTGCCGACGACCGCCAGATTCGCCATGCGCACGTAGTGCGCACCATCCTCGTCGATCAGCGACATCCTTCTCAGCCGCGCGTCGTCGCCCGGATAGCGAATCCGCACTTCGTCGAGGAACCGCAGGTTGATCTCGCAAATGATCTCGAAATGCCGCGGCAGCACGCGCTTGAACAAGGCCAGTCGCCATTTCTCGAGCGCCTCTGGCAGCAGCGTGTGGTTGGTGTAGGCGAAGGTCTTGCGGGTAATCGCCCAGGCCGGGTCCCACTCCATCATGTATTCATCGACCAGCAAGCGCATCAGTTCCGCCACAGCGATCGACGGATGCGTATCGTTGAGCTGGACCACAAACTTCTCGTCGAAGTGATCGAGGTTCTTCTCGCGCTGCAGTTGCAGGCGGATCATGTCCTTCAGTGAGCAAGCCACGAAGAAGTATTGCTGCTCGAGCCTGAGTTCCTGGCCCGCTTCCGTTTCATCGTTCGGATACAGCACCTTGGTGATGGTCTCCGAGCGAATCTGGGCGTCGACTGCCTGATAGTAGTTACCGGCATTGAAGGCCGCGAAATCGAAACTTTCCGGCGCCTCGGCGCTCCACAGCCGGAGCCGGTTCGGGGTGTTCACTCCGTAACCCAACACCGGCATGTCCCAGGCGGTCCCGCGCACCACCTTTGCCGGGACCCATTGCACGCGCAGGCGGCGTTCGCCGTTTGCCTCGAACTGAAATTCGGTATGACCACCGAGCTTGATGTCGAAAGCAATACTCGGACGGTGGATCAGCCACGGACTCCCGGCACGTAACCACTTGTCGGTCAGCTCGATCTGCTGCCCATCGCGAATCGCCTGCGTGAAGATACCGAACTCGTACAGAATGCCATAACCGATAGCGGGAATTTCGAGAGTTGCCAACGAGTCGAGGTAACACGCCGCCAGGCGTCCGAGACCACCGTTGCCGAGCCCCGGCTCCTCTTCCTGGTCGAGCAGCATCTCCAGATCGAGTCCGAATTCCTGGGTGGCCTGCCGGGCCTTGTCGAAGATTCCGAGATTGATCAGGTTGTTGCCGAGTTGCGGACCGATCAGGAATTCGGCGGACAGGTAACAGACGGTACGGCTGCCCCGATCGCGATAGGTGCGCGCAGTTTGTACCCAGCGTTGCAGCAGGCGGTCGCGTACCGCCTGCGCGAGCGCCATGAAGCAGTCACGCCGCGTCGCCACCTGCGGAAAGCGCGCCTGCACATAGACCAGTTTGTCGAGCATGGCACGTTTCAGTGCGTCCACACTGAGTCCGATGCGCCGGTCTTCACGCCCCACCAGCGGATCGCCGACCGCCTCTACCGGCGGCGCATTTTCTTTTTCCATTTCAACGTTCATGTCAGCCCCTTGTGTTCTTCCGTTCATCGATGTGAGAGAGATCGTGAATCCACGTCCACCGGTCCACGCCCGTGGCGAGTCTATAACATTGCACGCAACCGTGCACGCTGCGCCGTGCAAACGCCATCACGCCCGTTCTGGGTAATGCGCCGACGATCGTCCCGCGCCTCCGCGTGCTCGGGAGAGCGCCAGGTTGCCACTCGCGCGGGGGCTAGCCGCCTGTCGGACTTGACCAAATCGGCTGCAAAGAGTAGCGGTCCCTATTGCCCCGAATTTCGGTGCCAATCGTTCCACCATTGGCTTGAAACTCGTGACAATCTGTCCTCGCTTCCCACTTTTTTCGCTTCGACTCATCCAGTCCGACAGGCGGCTAGAGACCGGGTTTCTCTTCAGTCACCCATGCCTCGATTTCGAGAAAATCCTTCTGGTTCTGGCGGAGGACCAGGAAGAAAACGAGCACCAGGAGCAGCGCGAAGAGCAGGACCGAGCACTCGTGCCAGCCCAGGTTTGCGAGCAGTTGAAAAGGCATGGCTTCCTCCATTGAGCGATGCAGCAGGCCGACGAAGGCCGGCGCCAGACCGCCCTGACTGGCCTATGACCCGCGCTCGACCGACCCGGTTCCAGCCACAGAGAGGGGTTGCCGTACATCAAGGGCGACTGGCGAGCCGGGCCAGCTCGCCGTTCCGGTCAAAAACCCTAGATCACGCGTACGCGAATCACGCGTTCGACCGCCCGGATCGCGCTGATCACCTCGTCGCCGGGCTTTTTCTCGACATCCACGATGTTGAAAGCCAGTTCACCGCGGCTCTTGTTCATCATGTCCACAACATTGACCTGGTGGCTGGCCAGAATCGACAGGACCTGGCCGAGAACACCGGAGACATTGTCGTTGGAGAAGGTGATCCGCGCGGTACCCGGACTGCGCTCCATGCTGATCTTCGGGAAGTTCACCGAATTCACGATGTGGCCGTTTTCCAGATAGTTGACCAGTTGGTTGGCAGCCATCACCGCACAGTTTTCCTCGGATTCCTCGGTACTGGCGCCGATGTGCGGCATGGCAATGATTCGCGGGTGTCCGAGCAGAGCGGGCTCGGGAAAATCGCAGACGTACTTGCCAAGCCGGCCGGCGTCAAGACTGCGCAGGACCGACCCCGAGTCCACAATCGCGTCCCGGGCAAAGTTGAGCAGCACGGCGCCAGGTTTGATGACCGCCAGGGTATCGTCGTTGAGCATGTGCCGGGTGGCATCGACCGCCGGCACATGCAGCGAGACGTAGTCGGAACGGGCGAGCAGCGATTGCAGGTTTTCCATGCGGCTGACTTCGTTCGACAGGCGCCAGGCCGCATCAATCGACAACACCGGGTCAAAGCCGACTACTGTCATGCCCATCGCCAGCGCCATGTCGGCGACCATCGAACCGATGGCTCCGAGACCAACGATACCGATCGTCTTGCCACGGATCTCGTGGCCGGCAAAGCGGGATTTGGCTTTCTCGACGAGCGGCGACATCTCCGCCGGGTCCTTCAGATCGGCGAGCGACTGCACGTAGTTCATGCCGTCGACGATGCCGCGCGCACTCAGCAGCATGCCGGCCATCACCAGTTCCTTGACGGCGTTGGCATTGGCACCTGGAGTGTTGAACACCACGATCCCCTGCTTGCCGTACTCGGCGACCGGAACATTGTTGACCCCGGCACCGGCACGGGCGACGGCCAGCAGCGAGGCGGGGACCTCGATACCCTGCAGCTTCTGGCTGCGCAGGAGAAAAGCGTCGGGATGAGCGATGTCGCTACCGACTTCATAGGATTGACGCGGAAATCGATCGAGACCCTTGATCGAAATCTTGTTGTAGGTTCTGACCTTGTACATGGCAATGTGACTCGGATAGGTGGGTGGAATGGCAGGAATCAGGCGGCGACCTGCTGATAGGCCCAGGCCAGCCATGGCATCAGCGCCTGCAGGTCGGAAGTCTCGACGGTTGACCCACACCAGATGCGAATCCCTGCCGGTGCGTCCTTGTACGAACCGATGTCGAAAGCGACGCCTTCGCTGTCGAGCAGTTTGACGAGCTTCTTCACCTGTTCGGCGTCGAGTTGCACGCTCAGGCAGACGCTGGTGTTCGAGCGCGTCGCCGGCTCCTTGGCCAGGAAGGCGATCCAGTCGTTGGCGGCGACAAACTCGGCGATCACCGCCAGGTTGGCCTCGCTGCGTGCGATCGCTGCCGGGACGCCGCCAATCCTCTCGACCCATTGCAAGGCGTCGAGATAGTCGGCAACACAGAGCATCGAAGGGGTATTGATCGTTTCCCCGCGGAAGATACCTTCGCTGAGCTTGCCGCCGGAGGTCAGGCGGAATACCTTGGGCAGCGGCCACGGCGGGCTGTAGCTTTCCAGACGAGCCACTGCGCGTGGGCCGAGGATCAGCATGCCGTGCGCCCCCTCCCCGCCCAGGACCTTCTGCCAGGAGAAGGTCACCACGTCGAGCTTCTCCCAGGGCAGGTCCATGGCGAAAACCGCCGAAGTGGCATCGCAGATCGTCAGACCGGCGCGCTCATCGGAAATCCAGTCACCATTGGGCACCTTGACGCCGGAAGTCGTGCCGTTCCAGGTAAACACCACGTCATGGTCGAAATTCACCTGCGCGAGATCGACGATGTCGCCATAATCGGCCTTCAGGACGCGTGCGTCGGAAAGTTTCAGTTGCTTGACCACGTCCGTTGCCCAACCCGCGCCAAAGGATTCCCAGACCAGAACGTCGACACCGCGCTGACCCAGCAGGGACCACATCGCCATTTCCACCGCACCCGTGTCCGACCCCGGCACGACGCCAACGCGATAGCCTTCCGGCAAACCGAGGATACGCGCGGTTTCCGTGCACGCCAGCGCGAGGGCTTTCTTGCCCAGCGCCGAGCGATGCGAGCGGCCCAAAGTGTTGAGCGACAGGGCGCTGACATCATAGCCTGGGCGCTTGCTGCAGGGACCCGAGGAAAAATTGGGGTTTTTGGGTTTCGCTGTGGGTTGCATGATTGCCTCTATCTAGGAAAAAGAAACCGGGGACTGGTGCCTCCCCGAAGGTCCACCAGCCAGCATCGAACAAGCTTGGAATTGTAACAGAGGGGCATGACGCAGGCAGCAGGCAGGCAGCCCGGTAGCACGGTAGATTTGTTCTACAGAAGAGGGGGGGCCGTGCTTGCTGATCCCCAGCAGCCACTGCTTGCCGCCACGGGAGTGTCGTTCGGGAACCTATCCCAGCCAGGCCGCCAACTGTCGTCCGTTCTCGAAACGCTTCACATAGTGCCTATTGGGCCGGCCCACCGCTTCGCAGATCGCTTCGGCATCGGCGGCGTCGTTCTTGTTCGTCTTGACTTAAGAACAGACCGACCAGGTTGACATTCCGGACGGCGTCAGCCTGCCCGAAGAAATCAAGCGCCGTCAAGGTCGGCTGGCGGCCATGGCGGCGGCGAAGGCGAAGATGGCTGCCCGAACCGAGGAACGCTATCAGCGAGAGAAAGCCGGGTACGACGAGAAAATCGCCCGGCGCACGGCGAAGGAAGAAGCGACCGGCAAGAAGCTGGGTGGCAAGCCGCCGAAGGCCCTCGAGCCCGGCGCCCGGGACACTGACCGGATCAATCTGACCGACAAAGAATCACGGATCATGCCCGTAGCCGGTGGCGGCTTCGAACCAGCGTACAACGCCCAGGCCGGGGTGAATGCGGCGACGATGCGGGTGGTAGCGGTCGGCGTGACACCAGCTCCCCATGACCAAGAGCAGGTCGAGCCGATGCTGGCGACGCTCCAGGCATCAGCCAAGGTGCTGGGCGCCCCGGAAAGTCTGATCGCCGACAGTGGCTTCTGCAGCGAGTAGAACATCCAGTTGTGCGAGGCGGCCGGCCATCGCTCCGGTGATCGCGGTGGCTCGCGACGAGCACCCTCCTGACTGGCGGGAACGCCACAGCGAACCGGCAGCGCTCCTGGAAAATGCAACCCCGGTGCAGGCGATGTCGCATTGCTTGAAGACCCAAGCCGGACGAGCCCTCGATGCCTTGCGCAAGCAGACCGTCGAGCCGATCTTCGGCGGTGCCCAGTTGGTTCAGGGGAAAAGCGTAGGCGCACCCCCGCGGTGCCGACAGACAGCCGGGAGTAGCTTGGCGGTTACCAGCAGTTCATTTCGCCGCAGTAAGTCGGTGTGCAGCGCATCATGGGTTGCTGCGGGGCAATAACGTCTGAGACCGCTTGCCAAAAGCGGCAAGAACCATCTGGAAGGGACCTATGTTCTCCATGCGTTGCTCATTCGTTGCTCGACTGCCAGCAAACAAAAAAGCCAACCCCGAAAGATTTCCATAAGTGCTTGATTACTGGCGGAGAGGGCGTCCGCCATTTGGCATACTCCAACGGTATCAGGCTGTCGCATGACTTGTCATGAATCCAGCAATGGCAAGCGTTTCATGGGTTCTTGTTGTCTCATGCTGTATTATGGGGTAGTATAGAATCTCATCTTTTTTGATGGGACTAATGATGGAACGGAAAAACACGTTGTCATCAAGCGCTGTTCGTGGCCGGCACAAGGTCAAGTCGCTGACGGCCATCGAGGTGCAGCGACTCACGACGCCGGGCATGCACTTCGTTGGCGAGGTCGCGGGCCTGGCGCTATTCGTCAAACCGACGGGCGCACGGTCCTGGATTCTGCGCGTCTCGATTGCCGGCAAGCGGCGCGACATGGGCCTGGGCGGCTACCCCGATGTGACCCTCGCAGATGCACGTCGACGGGCTCGCGAACTGCGCGAACAGATCGACAACGGCATTGATCCGATCGGCCAGCGTCGGGAAGCACGCGCTGCGCTGCGGGCTACGCTCGCCAAGGCGATGACGTTCAACCAGTGCATTGACGCCTATCTCGACGCGCACAATGAGTCGTGGAGCAATCCCAAACATCGGCAACAGTGGCGCAATACCCTGGCCACTTACGCCGGGCCGGTCATCGGCGGTTTGGACGTGGCGCAGATCGAGGTCGGGCATGTGTTGAAGGTCCTTCAACCAATCTGGTCCGAAAAGACGGAGACAGCAGTCCGGTTGAGAGGCCGGATTGAAAGCGTTCTGTCCTGGGCGACGACGGCGGGATACCGGATGGGAGAGAATCCGGCGCGCTGGAAAGGCCACTTGCAAAACCTGCTCGCCATGCCAACGAAGATTGCCAAGGTCGAACATCATGCCGCCCTCCCCTATCGAGAGCTTGGCGCTTTCATGGCCGATCTGGCCAAGATGCAAGGCGTCGGTGCGCGAGCGCTGGAATTCACCATTCTGACGGCGGCGAGGTCGGGCGAGGTTCGCGGTGCGACTTGGGGGGAAATCGACTTGGAAGCCGGCATCTGGACCATCCCCGGCGAGCGCATGAAGGCGAAGAACGAGCACACCGTACCGCTTTCAGACGCGGCGCTTGATCTGCTGCGGTCCCTCCCAAGGTCCGGCGACCTGATCTTCCCTGGTGCGCGGTCTGGCCGGCCGCTGTCCGATATGAGCCTGACCGCGGTACTGCGGCGCATGGGGCGCGACGACATTACGGTGCATGGATTCCGGTCGACGTTCCGGGATTGGGCCGCAGAGCAAACCGCATACCCCTCTGAGGTCGTGGAAATGGCCTTGGCGCACACCATCATCAACAAGGTGGAAGCGGCTTACCGGCGCGGCGATCTGATCGAGAAGCGGCGCAGGCTCATGGCCGATTGGGCGAAGTTCTGCGCGACGGTGGCGACGACGACGGGCAAGGTGTTGCCAATGAGATCAACGAAAGCCGGCTGATCGAGGGCGGAAGCGCATGGTCGGAGCGCATCGGCCGGCGCGGCAAAAGAGCACTCGACGAGTACCAATCATCGCCGTTACAAAATAACAACACTTCGTGACGGAATCACAACAAAGTCGCTTTTACATCGTCTGGATTGTCGCAAGACATATCAAGCCGTAACAGTGCTCGACCCTTTCTCCGGCTCAGGCAGTATATTTTTTCAGCATGCGGGCGTGTTGGGCTTTGGTTCGCCAAAGAGCCGTTGCGGCATCCGGATAGGCTGTGGATAACTCAGATATAATGTGCCGCATGCTGTGTCTTGTAAAGGCATTAAGGCGCGGCTTTCACAACTTTGGCAAGGAGATGCAAGCAGCTAACTCACGTAGCAAATGGGACGCACCAATTGCGTACATTCTAATAAAGACCCGAGGAATCCAATGTTTAACAGACTTGTCCGGACCACTACGGCGCCACCGAGGCGCAATCATTTAAGGATTTATCCCCATGACCCACAAATTCGGCAATACAGCCACCATCGTCGACGTCGTCAAGGAAGCATTCCCAGCTACTGATTCGGCACCCGTTCGCATCAAAGAAGTCGGTATCTCCGACGCTCTCAAAAATTTTGATTCCCTTCCCGATTCGGCCAGCGTTCGATTGCCGGTAGTCCGGGCGCTGAAAGCGTGCTCTGCCGCAACTGTCTGGCGCATGGTCCGGCGCGGCGACCTGCCAGCACCCCGAAAACTCTCGCAGCGCATTACCGCTTGGAACGTCGGCGAGCTTCGCAAAGCCCTTGCGGCCTGATCGGAGCGACGACATGACGACCCACAAAAAACCCGCACAGGGGGGCACCGGCACGGGCTCAAAGACATTCGACAGCCCGAATCATAACCCGAACAGCATCCTGTCAGGCGGATTCTTCGCCAAGCCAAGCCGCATCGACCGGCGACCGAAACGCGGATGGCAGAGAGGAGGCCGGCGATGAGCACAGCAAATCACGACGGGCCACCGGTGGTCACCGGGCAGTGCGCCGAAGTCCTGCAAGTTATTCGAGAACGTCAGCCGGTACCCAGCTTCGAGCTGACGGCAAACCTCGCCATCCCCGAAACCGCAGCGCGCATCCACGACCTGCGGGCCAAGGGGTTCCACATCCTGACGGTGATCGAGCCGGAGTTTGAATTCCGTGGTGTCATCCGGCGCAATGTCGCGCTGTACTCGATGGGTACACCGGAATGGCCGGCGCCTGGCTTCCTTGACGATCAAGGGGGCGGCGATGAATGACCCACTCCAAGAATTCCGCGAAGCGATGCGCCTGGCCGGGCTGCTTCCCTCTGAAGCGATCGAGGCGGACGGGCTGCTGCATCGCTTCCATGCCGATGGCGACCGGAGCGGAACCCGCAACGGCTGGTATTGCCTGCACACCGATGGCCGGGCCGCTGGCATCTTCGGCAGTTGGAAAACCGGATTCCGTTCGACCTGGGCGGCGGACGGCAAGCGGCTGAACGATACCGAGCACGAAGCCTTCGCCGAACTGATACGGGCGGCGCGGACCAAAGCGCAAGCCGAACGGCGGGCCGAACACGAGGCGCGGGCGATCGAGGCGCGGGCGATCTGGGCGGCGGCGGGTACTGCCAACCCGACACACCCCTACCTGATCGCCAAAGGCGTACAGGCGCACAGCCTGCGGCAAACCGGCGCGGCGCTGGTGGTTCCCCTGCTCGATATTCACGGGCTGCTGTGGAATGTTCAGCGAATCATGCCCGATGGCGGCAAGCGGTTCGAGAGCGGCCGGGCTGGCGGGCTGTTCTCGCCAATCGGCGACCTGATGAACCCGGCGCTGCTGCTGATCTGCGAAGGCTGGGCAACCGGCGCGACGCTGCACGAAGAATCCGGGCACCCGGTGCTCTGCGCCATGAACGCCGGCAACCTGCTGCCGGTGGCGAAGGCGGCGCGCGCTGCTTGGCCGGGCGCTGATCTGCTGATCTGTGCGGACAACGATCGAAAGACGGAAGGCAACCCCGGCTTGACGGCGGCAACCGCGGCGGCGAAGGCAACCGGCGCGCGGCTGGCAGTGCCGGAATTCCCCGAGGGCGTGAGCGGTTCAGACTTCAACGACCTGGCGAACCTGCGGAGGGCGGCGGGATGAATGATGAACTTCTCGACGCATTACCGATTTCAGGGGTTCCAGGGGTTCCTGGGGTACAACCCAGCAACGACGGGGATCTTGACGGAACCCCGAGCGGAACCCCTGGGGTTCCAGGGGTTCCAGTTCTGGCCGATCTGCTCGCCAGTGCGGTGGAACCGGGCGAAGGCAAGGCGCAGCAGGAGCCAATTGCCGCAGTTCCCGAGAATGAGCGCCCCTGCTTTCGCGTCTATGACGGCTGGACGGTGACCGACACCGGGCGCAAGTTGCGGCCGGGCGTCTGTCTTCATGCCATGAGCGCACCCAAGGGCAAGGGCGACCCGGTGCCGGTGGATACCTGGGTGTGCGGGCCGCTGTACGTTGAAGCCCAAACCTTCGACAGCACCGGCAACAACTTCGGGCGGCTGCTGCGCTTCAAGAACACGGCGGGCCGCTGGCGGGAATGGGCCATGCCCATGGAACTGCTCAGGGGCGACGGCACCGACCTGCGCGGCGAACTGCTCGCGATGGGGTTGGCGATTGATCCGAACGGGCGTTTCCACCTGGCGCGCTACCTGCAAGAACGACCGCCAAAGAAGAAGGTTCGTTGCGCGCTGCAAGTCGGCTGGTGTGGTGCCGTGTTCGTCCTGCCGGATGCGGTGATCGGGCCGGACAAGGCGAGCGTGATCTTTCAATCCGGCGAACGCGGGCACGAGGAACACGGGCAGAAAGGCACGCTCGACGGCTGGCGGGCAGAGGTTGCGGCGCGCGCTGTCGGCAATCCCCTGTTCGCCCTGGGCCTGTCGGCTGCCTTTGCCGGGCCGATGCTGGCGTGCTGCAATGCTGAAGGCGGCGGGCTGCATTTCGTTGGCGATTCGAGCACCGGCAAGACCACCATCCTTGAGGCGGCGGCATCCGTTTGGGGCGGGGCGAACTATCGGCGCAGTTGGCGAGCGACTGCCAACGGCATGGAAGGCGCGGCGGCGCTGTTCAATGATTGCCTGCTCGCCCTGGACGAAATCAGCGAATGCGACCCGCGCGAAGTCGGCAACATCGTTTACTCGCTGGGCAACGGGCGGGGCAAGCAACGGGCGGGGCGAACCGGCGCGGCGCGGGCGGTGACCCGCTGGCAGGCGTTCATTGTCTCGACCGGCGAACGCACCATTGCCACGACCATGGCCGAAGGCGGGCACCGTTTCAAGGCCGGGCAATCGGTTCGCCTGCTCGATATTCCGACGGCTCGCCAGCAAGGCTGTTTCGACGTGCTGCACGATCACGCCAGCGGGGCGGCGCTGTCAGATGCGATCAAGCGGGCCGCGGTCACGCACTACGGGCGACCGGGCCGGGCGTTCCTGGAGCGGCTGACGCACGATCAACGCGACTTCGCGGCGCGGCTGGAGATCCTGAAGGGCTTGCGAGACTTCAACCGCCAAGATTTCGAGGGGCAAGACAAGCGGGCGGCGGGCCGGTTCGCGCTGCTCGCGCTGGCCGGCGAACTGGCGACTGAATACGGGCTGACGGGCTGGCCGGAAGGCGAAGCCGTCAAGGCGGCGGTGATCGGGTTCAATGCCTGGCGTTCCCTGCGCGGGCGCGGCAACGACGAGCGGCGGCAAATTCTTCAAAAGGTTTCCGACTTCATCGAACGTCACGGCGACGGGCGCTTTTCCAATGCGGACGATTCCCACGAAAGCCAAACGCGTGACCGGGCCGGCTGGTGGCGCGATACCCAAGACGGGCGGCTTTACCTCTTCACGGCGGAAGGCATGCGCGAAGCCTTGAAGGGGTTCGACTTCAAGCGGGCGCTTGACGAGCTGGAAGCCTGCGGCGCGATTCCCAAAGCGGGCGCGGACGGCAAGCGCGCGAAGCCTGAAAACATTGGCGGGCGGAAGGTGCGCGTCTACGAGGTTCGGGCCGATGAGTTGGGCGGCGATCATGGGTCTTGACGAGCTGCTCGCCAAACTGCAACGCGAAGCCGGAACCCCTGGAACCCCGGAATACACCGGCGGGGTTCCAGTAAAAGCCTTGCCGTTGCTGGGTTGTACCCTTGGAACCCCTGGAACCCCACAAAACAACAATGACGGAGAGAAAGCGGAACCGGGACACTCCAGACAGGCGGAAACCGGAAAAAGTCTCACGCGACCTTACCTTGCAGGGGGTTCAGGGGTTCCAAGGGTAAAAGCCAGTATTGGCAAGGCTTTTACTGGAACCCCGCCGGTGTGTTCCGGGGTTCCAGGGGTATCAGCAAGAGGCGAATTGCCGACCCTTGCCGCCGAACCGATCGAGCGCACCGGCGACGACCCCGATGACCGGCGGCGCTGCGACCAGTGCGGCAACCTGCGCGGCGCGGTGTGCATCATCGCCAAGCCGGGCGGGCTGGTGTCGGCAATCGTCGGCTATCGGCCGGCACTGCCCGAGATGCTGCAACGCTGCGCGGGCTTTTCTCCGCGAACGCTGGCCTGACAAGAAAGGAACGAAATGAACCCAACCCCTGAATTCATGGCGGCAGCCGAGCGGCACCTTCGACTTGTCGATACCTTGGGCATGGATCATCCCGACACCCTGCGGGCGATGATGCTGTCGGCCAATCTGCACCGCAGGCATTTGTCCGTGGCGCAGGCTGCGGCGATTGTGGCGAGCGCGCAGGACTGGGCAAAGGCTCAGTCGCACGGCGGAAACCGCAGGGCAGATCAAGTGGACTCGAGTCCACTTGAAACGATTGCCGACCGGGCTGCTATGGGCCTGTCGAACGATGGCATCGTGACTGATGCGCGCTTGGTTCACCGGAAGCAGTAGCGAACAAGGCCATGACTGACCCCTACAGCGACAAGCGCCGACGGTGGCGGGCGTATTGGGACTTGCGGCGGTACCTCTGGGAACTTCGGTATGAGCGTGAGCACAAGGGCGCAATCCCCGACTGCCCGGCCATGCCTGTCGACCTGTGGGACTTACCCTGTGGAGCAAGGACCAGAGCCGGTACGCCGTGCAAAATCACGACGCTCTACTTCGGTGGTCGCTGCAAGTGGCACGGCGGCTTGAGCACTGGCCCGAAGTCGGAAGCCGGCAAGGAGCAGTCCCGCATCAATGGCCGGAAGGGTGGAAGGCCGAAGAGGCAGAAACCAGAGCCATAGATACCCAAGGTTACGGCAAGGTTTGGCCTGACGGCGACGAGTCAAGCGCCTGAGAAAATGCATCGCACAATGCCATTAGCAACTGCAAGCATGAACTGTTCCTTGCCATGATCTACAAGGCATTCATCGGGTATCACTCACTCCTGGCGCGAGAAGTGCGGACGTTGCACTGCGCAATGCTGATAGCAAGCTGTCCCCGGCGACGCTCAGGCGCGTTTCTGTGGTGCAGTGGGCGATGGTATGGGCTGAGTGCTGATCGTTCGTCCAGCGAGCACAGCGCAAGCCCTTGACGGACTGCTGGCCGGTGGCCGATACTGGTGAAACGGTGCTGAACACACCAAGTCGATAGCGGTATCCACCACGAAGCGTGGATTTTTTGCGCCTGTTGTCTCTCAATGGGCGGATGCGCCTGTCCGTAAGGCTGGCGGCACGGCTATCGACGTGTGTTCAACATCCGCCCTCCCGCCTTGAACAGCGGGGCCTTGAGTCTCACGATAGGAGCAACCCATGACCCACACCTCCGCATCCGTCGATCGCGCCGCCGCGTCGGCCATCAATCCCCTCGTCGGAATCTTCACCCAGGACACGCTCGACAATCTGTCTCGCGTCGTGTCCGACCTCGGCTATCTGTTGTCGCAGATCGACAGCCCGCCGGATGGCTACGAGCCGCGCTTCGGCAGCCTCTACCTGTTGTGTGGCACCATCAGCGCCGCCCTGAAGTACGAGAGCGAAAACCCGCATCTGGCCGTCGTCGAATCGCTCATTGAAGCCCGAAGGGGAGCGGGCCAAGAGGAAGGCGGTGCGACGGCCTGAAAGCAGGGGGGGGTTCGCCAAGACTGACCGGATGCCGGCGAGCGTTACAGCGTAACGACCGCATGACCCTACCGACCCGGCCAAGCGCCGGGTTTTTCTTGGGTGCGGCGATGGTGTCGGGCAGGGGTTCGGTCACTGCGCATGCTTACCAAAGTCGGATTAACAGCATGGTTTCCAAGCTGGCGGCGGTCGGAGCGGGCTGCCTGCCTTTTTCCGTGACTGTCACAGAATTCTGTCGGCAAGGTCTCGTTGTCTCACGACGTGCCATGCAAGCGCATCAGATTTGATGGTACCCATGATGGGATTCCTATTTGCATAAACCTGGAACCCTTGCTACGACTGGCGTTTATGGCTATTCATGGCGGAGAGGGCGGGATTCGAACCCGCGGTAGGCTCACACCTACGCCTGATTTCGAGTCAGGTACATTCGGCCACTCTGCCACCTCTCCTTCGGGCGCGAATATTAGCACAAGATGACCCGATGCTAGCAGCTTGTCGGACTTTAACCCTCATCCCCTATCCATCAAGGGTTTCGCATGGCTGGCCGGATGTCTCATCGCCTTGGGCAAGCTGGTGGGTGGGCGTCAGTGGCAGAAAAGAAGTCCGCCTCGCAACCGCAATAGCGCCGTGAATTCGTCAACGCTCTCTCAAGGGCCGGAGTGCTGGGCGGCGCCACGCGCTGGGCTATCGAGCCGATGTTCTCCGACGAATGGACGATTTAAAATGGCCGCATCCCACGCATCCGCGTCGGGGCATTCTGAATGAACGGGAAAACAAATGAAACTGGCAACGGCTTCGCAATGTCGATTACTGATCACTGCCGTCATCGTCATCACACTGACGGCCGCCTGCAACCAGACTCCGCCTGAGCAGCCCGCTGCGAAGGGCGAGGCGCACGCGCCACCAGCGGCCACGCCCGAGGGCAACAAGGTTGCGCTCAGCGGACTTTCGCTCGTTGACGCCAAGATTGCCCGCAACAGCGCGGGAACGCTGGTGGTCCAGGGACGGGTCAATAATGCATCGAAGCAGGCCATTGGCCACGCCGAAGCCGAACTCAGGCTCCTCGACAAGAACGGCGTGGCCATCGGCACCGTCACCCCGGCCGTCAACAACCTGCAGGCAGGTTTTGCATGGAATTTCGAAACCGCAATTGAACAGCAAAATGCGGTCAGCGCGGAGCTGGTCGGTTTTACTGGCAAGTGACAGCGCAGGGCGCAGGCTTCAAAGCCTGTGGATGAGGCGCAAAGACCCCTCTAATACCCTCTTCCGGAAACGCCGGCGCCCCGGTTGAAGGGAACGAACTGTACCTCCACCGCCATCTGGCTCTTGACCGCACGACCATGGTGCATGCCTGGCGAGAAGCGCGCTGACGCGAATGCCGTCAGTGCCGCCTCCTCGAAAAAACCGCTCGGCAATGCACGGACGACGAAAAGTTCATCCACATCGCCGCTGGCGCTGATGAAGAGTCGCAAGACGACCGTCCCCTGTTGATTCCCGGCCGACTCCGGATACTCCGGTTGAATGTCTGACAAGGGCACCGGCGGCACATCCAGCAGGCTGGCCAGCCCATAGCTTGCGTGCCGGGCAAGGCGAGCAGCATCCTCGTCGGCGCGGGCCTGCTCGGCGCTCGCGGCGTGCCGCGCGGCAGTCGGAACCGCTTCCGCACGTGCCGAAGACTCCGGTGATCCCGATGAGTTCGCCGCACCATGGCGATCAGGAGGACGCGTCTCCTTCGGGACCTCCTGCATGATGGTCGGGGCGATACTGGCTGGTGATTCCTGGATCTGCGCTAAAGGTTCAGGAACCTCGGAGGTATGCGGCTCCGCAGGCTCTGAAACACTGGCCCGACGGAACTCCGCAAGACTCGCCATCAGCAAGATCGGTGCCGAACGAGCGGCAGAAGGAGGAAACAGGCTTACCCCGTCCGAGCGTCCGGCGCCGCTGGTGAACAGCATCAACAGGATGTGCAGGCCGAACGAGCAAGCCAGCGCTGCCCACAGATAACGGTTCTCTGGTGCCCGAATTTCCGAACGCCAGCACTCAAGCAATCCATTCATCGAGATCCTGACCATCAAACGCGAGCCTCAATTGATCACCTCACGCCAGCTCACGCGTTTACCTGCCGGAGGCGGCGTCAGCACCGGCAGCTCCACAACCTCGGGGGGCTTGTCACCGGAACCGATCACGTCAACCACGATCCGCCCATCGGTCAGACGCACGAAGTTGAGACCCACCGCCAGGGTTTCGTTCAAACGTCTTGAGGCGGCCAGATTGGGTGAGGTGGGAACCGCCAGACCAGTACGGAAATCCAGGAAATTCAACCAACTATGGCCACCGATACTGCATGCAGAGTTGCTCGGCACGTTGCTGGCGAAGGTCAGCGTACCCAGTTGCAGTTTTGGATCGATATTGACCCGCTCGCCGGATTCGGGCAAATCGACCACCCAGCCATTGGTGCCTGCGCAGGCTGCGTCAGACCCGCTACAGGCAATGGTCCGGTAAAGCTCGCCTGCAGGTTGCGTCATCTGCAAGGGATTCAAGACGCTGCGCAGGTCGGCATAGGCCGGCGATCCGGTCAGCGGGTCCTTGAAACCATACGTCGACTGGGTACTGGTATCGGGCAGGTCGCCAAGCCCGAGCAAACGCCCGGTGCCAATGAAAACCCACGGCTTTCCTTCGATTTCCGCCAGTTCGGGACGTGTCGTGATCGGCTGCGGATTACCCGCCGAGTCCTTCGCCGTTCCCAGCAGCGTCGCTTCCAGACCATCGGGATCGAGATTGTCATTGACATCGAAGCGCCAGACGTTGCCCAGCAGATCCACCCCGTACACCCGCAGCGAAGTGTTGTTGAGCAGCACGTTATCCACGAAGTTATTGATCTGGTTGAGTCCGCTGGGCGTCTCTGCGTCGCCGACACCGGTGGCGATCTTGGCAATCAGCTTGCCGGTATCGGCATTGAGCACGTACAGATAGCCGTTGCCATCGCCTGCCTTGGCCGGGCTGTTGACATTGTTCACACCGGAGGTCACGAAGACCACCCAGGTGCCATTCTGGAGCTTGGAGATGATCGGGCGGCCAAAGGTATAGCCGAGATGGCAGTCGGACCCGACCCCGGAGGTCACACCATCCCAACACGCGTCGCTCCAGCCGAATTCCCACAAGGCCTTCGGAGCCGCCGGATCGGTCACGTCCAGCGCATAATAACCCTTGCCGCCCTTGTTGAGTCCGCCGACCAGAATCGTTTTCCAGGTGGAACTGGCATAGATGTCACCCACTGTCGGCGAACCATCGACGTAGAACTGGTGCGTATTGGCATAGTTGTTGTCGGCCAGCTTGAAGAGATTGGGCAGAACCAGTCTCGGAATGAATGCCCAGGACTCTGCCCCGTTTGCCGCGACAAAAGCATGCAGCATGCCATCGTTGGCGCCTGCGTAGATCATCGGCGTACGCCCGGCATGGTCGCTCTTGAACGTGGCATAACCGCTATCCGCGTAGGAGGCGAAGGGCCCCTTGACGAAAGCCGGCTGGGAGTTCACGAAATCCCCCAGAACATGCGTGCGGGCACGGTAAAGCTTGGTCAGATCATTGGTCGTAAACAGTGCCGTTCCCTCGTGCGTGTGCTGACCGCGCAGATAGTTCACCAGATTCGCGCCGGCGGCGGCCGTCCGCTGGTCGACCGTGGCACCGCTGCCATCCGACATGCTCGGATACTGACTGAACTGTGCCACGCTGTCCGCCCCGAAATAGGCTTGCTCCGCCGCCACCAGTCCGGTCGTGGGGTCACCGGTCGGCAGGCCGGCAACATCACAGGTCCGCGTGTCCCAGGTGAAGGGAGTGAGATTGTTGCTTGCACCGGCGCGGAAGAGATAGATGGTCCGCCGGTCGCAAGCCGATCCGATCGTGGCATCCAGCAAGGGCTGCGATCGCCACTGCGTGGTCGTGCTCATGACGCCGGTTGCCGGGTTGATTTCATAGGCGGCCAGATCGCCCACCCACTCCTGCGAAACGTAGCTGGTGCGGTAGGCGGCATTGTCTCCGGCCACTGGCGACAGGGTCGAGGTCGCTGCCGCCGAGCCAGCGCCCAGCCGCGACTGAATGCCTGCCAGCGCCTGCTGGAGCCCACTGACCACCGAATTCGGGTCGTCGGCGCTGAAATAAAGCCCGCGGCCATTGACTGCGGTGTGCCAGAAATCGTCGATCGACCGCGGGTCACTGTAACGCGTGGCATCGGAGTAATCGAGGGTCGGATCGGGCCACACCGGCCAGGACTTCGGCGTGCAGTTCGGGAAGCTCGGATCGGTTACCGGACAGGTATTGTTGCAACCGCCGCTCAGCGGATTGCAACGAATCCGCGCAAAATCCCCGACCGTGTCGATTTTGTAGGTTGAACTGTAATTGAGGGTGCCGGACACACCGAGCGCCAGGGTGAAGGTGGTCATGTGCTGGTGAGTGGCACGATCCGCTTCGGCACCGATGGTTGCCGCAACCCGCACGTCGTTGGTCAACTCCGGACGCAAGTCGGTGACATAGTAGTACTGGGCCACGTCAGCCAGCGAATTGCTGCTGCCCCCGGTAATGGTCGAATCCACGACACACGGCCATTCACTGCAGGAAGCCGGTAGTGGCGCTTCATCGCTGCTCGAACGTGCGGGATCCGGAACGGGCCCCAAGGGAGCGGCCAGTGTCGAAGCATCGGGATGACAGACACCGTCGACATCGACGTAATCCGGATCGTCGGTGGTCGTCGATCGGCTGATTTCGAAACCGCTGATGCCGCCGTTCAGGAAGATCGAGGTCACGCCGGTCTGAATGCGCTTCTGCAGCTTGTGGCCATTCAGATAGTCGCAAGTGGTGGTTTGGTAATCCGGTGCAGTGGGTGAGACCGGCGTACAGGACGCCACTTCGGTCGGGCCGGTTTCGACCAGCGCACAGGTGGTTGTCACCCAGTCATTGTCCGAACTTGCCGGTGCCGGCGTGCACGAGGCCACCGGAGTGGGTCCGCTGGTCGCGGTGGTGCAGGTCGTCGCCGTATAGCCGTTGCCGGCAGACGCCGTCGCCGGCGTACAGGTGGCCACGGCGCTTGGCCCGGTGGTCGTGGTCGTGCAGGTGGTGGTGGTATACCCATTGCCTGCGCTGGGCGAGATCGGCGTACAGGTGGCCACCGGGGTGGGCCCGGTGTTCGCGGTCGAACAGGTCGTGGCCGTGTAGCTGTTGCCGGAAGATGCGGCCACCGGCGTACAGGTGGCCACCGGGGCGGGCCCGGTCGCCACGGTCGAGCAGGTCGTGGCCGTATAACTGTTGCCGGAAGAAGCCGCTGCCGGCGTACAGGAAGCCACAGGGCTTGGCCCGGTGGTCACGGTGTTGCAGGTCGTGGCCGTATAGCTGTTGCCGGAAGACGCGGTTGCCGGCGTACACGACGACACGCCAGTCGGCCCGGTGGTCACGGTATTGCAGGTCGTGGCCGTGTAGCTGTTGCCGGAAGACGCGGCCACCGGCGTACACGACGCCACGCCGGTCGGCCCGCTGGTCGCGGTGGCGCATGTGGTGGCCGTATAGCTGTTGCCGGAAGACGCGGACACCGGCGTACAGGAGGCCACCGGGGTGGGCCCGGTCGCTACGGTCGAGCAGGTTGTGGTCGTATAGCTGTTGCTGGAAGAAGCGGTCGCGGCCGTACACGACGCCACCGCAGTCGGCCCGGTGGTCACGGTGTTGCAGGTCGTGGTCGTATAGCTGTTGCCGGCAGATGCGGTCGCCGGCGTACACGACGCCACGCCGGTCGGTCCGGTGGTCAGGGTGTTGCAGGTCGTGGCGGTATAGCTGTTGCCGGCAGACGCCGCCACCGGCGTGCAGGTCGCCACGCCGGTCGGCCCGGTAGTCGCGGTCGAACAGGTCGTCGCCGTATAGCTGTTGCCGGAAGACGCGGACACCGGCGTACACGTCGCCACCGGAGTAGGCCCGGTGGTCACGGTCGAACAGGTCCTTGTCGTATAGCTATTGCTGGAAGAAGCGGTCGCAGGCGTACACGACGCCACCGCAGTCGGCCCGGTGGTCACGGTGTTGCAGGTCGTGGTCGTATAGCTGTTGCCGGCAGCGGCCGTCGCGGGTGTACAGGATGCCACGCCGGTGGGTCCGGTGGTCACGGTGTTGCAGGTCGTCGCCGTGTAGCTGTTTCCGGCAGACGCCGCCACCGGCGTACACGACGCCACGCCGGTGGGTCCGGTGGTCACGGTGGCGCAGGTCGTGGCCGTATAGCTGTTACCGGAAGACGCCGCTACCGGCGTACAAGTGGCTACCGCAGTGGGCCCGGTGGTGGCCGTGGAACAGGTTGTGGCCGTATAGCTATTGCCGGAAGAAGCGCTCGCGGGCGTACACGACGCGACGGCAGTGGGCCCGGTGGTCACGGTGTTGCAGGTCGTCGCCGTATAGCTGTTGCCGGAAGAAGCGGCCGCAGGCGTACACGACGCCACGCCGGTGGGTCCGGTGGTCACGGTGTTGCAGGTCGTCGCCGTGTAGCTGTTGCCGGCAGACGCGGCCACCGGCGTACACGACGCCACGCCGGTGGGTCCGGTAGTCACGGTGTTGCAGGTCGTGGCCGTATAGCTGTTGCCGGAAGAAGCGGCCACTGGCGTACACGAGGCCACGCCGGTAGGCCCGGTGGTCGCGGACGAACAGGTCACCGTCGTATAGCCGTTGCCAGCCGCACCGGTCACCGGCGTACAGGTGGACACCGGCGTGGGTCCGGTGGTCACGGTGTTGCAGGTGGTGGTCGTATAGCTGTTGCCGGCATCGGCAGCCGCTGGCGTGCAGCTGGCCACGGGCGTTGGCCCGGTGGTCACGGTGTTGCAGGTGGTGGTGGTGTAACCATTGCCCGCGGAAGCACTGGCAGGCGTACACGAAGCCGCGGCGGTCGGCCCGGTGGTCGAAGAGGAGCAGGTCGTTGCCGTATAAAGGTTGCCTGCTGCAGCCGCCACGGGCGTGCACGAAGCCACCAGGGTCGGGCCGGTGGTTACCGTCGTGCAGGAAATGTTGCCGCCCGGCGTGCAGCTTGCCACGGGCGTGGTCAGTTCAGTGGTAGCGTCATATTGGAGGATCTGGCTGGTCGACTGATAGGCCTTGAGTGTGCTGACCGTGATCTGCGAGGTGCTCCGTGTGGGCTGGGAAGTGCTTTGCAGGTTCTGCAGCGTACTTTGCGTGAGCTGTGACGTGCTTTGCGTGGCCTGCGAGGTGCTCTTCGTGACCTGAGAAGTGCTTCTCAGGTTCTGCAGCGTACTTTGCGTGTTCTGTGAGGTGCTTTGCGTAAGCTGCGAGGTACTCCGGGTAAGTTGCGAGGTGCTCCTGAATTTTTGCACTGTACTTTTCAGATTCTGCGAGGTGCTTTGCGTGAGCTGTGAGGTACTCCGGGTGAGTTGCGAGGTGCTCTTCAGTTTCTGAGACGTGCTTTGCAGGTTCTGCAGCGTACTTTGCGTGATCTGCGAGGTGCTTTTCGTCAGTTGCGAGGTGCTCTTCAGATTCTGCAGCGTGCTTTGCAGGTTCTGCGCGGTACTCTGCAGGTTCTGCGTGGTGCTCTGCAAATTCTGCGAAGTGCTCTGCAGGGTCTGCGAGGTGGTTTGGTTGGCGTAGGGGCTGACGCAGATGACCGAACGATACTGGGTGGTCTTGTCGGTAATCACGCGCAAGGTGTCGGCCCCCCCGTCCCACATCGGGCGCTGCGTCCAGTGGGTATTGTCGACCACGATGTCGAGCGTGCCATCCTGCTGGCCGACCTGCGTCGCCCCGTCGATCATCACCGGACCAGCGGTTTCGGCCGCCACGTTCCAGTAACCGTCGGTGGTCATGATGGTGAAATTCTGCTGGCACGAAAACTGGATCGGGTCACCGCTCATGCCACTGTTGATGCCGTCCTGCTTGCCGGCAAAGTGTCGACCGACCCGCGCCAGTCCCTCACGCGAAGGAGAAGATCCGCCCGGCACCTGGCTGAACAGCGTGTTGAACCAGTTGCTTCGCTGCGTCGCATTGAAATCGGCGATCGGCAGGTAGTTGGCGCTGCCGCTCAGATCGGGATTGACGGTGATGAAACCGACACGACTGCTGTCCGTCAAGGGCATGAAGGCGAGGCTGACGGCGCTTTTGATCAGACTGATCCGGGTCCGGTAGAAAGTGTACCAGTTGGCAAAATTCTGCCGTTCATCGACCCCGCCGGGTCCCGAGGTCGATGACACCAGGACCCGAGTCCACGTGCCACCGTCGCCGGCGGGAACCGTCGCCCCGACATCCGCATCGGTACAGGGAGTATTCAGATAGTTCTTCGTACCGGCAACCGAATGCAGATAGTAATAGGCGGCTTGTTCGGGGTCCGAGACCGTCTGATACTGCCGGGTCGAGGTGTCATAAGCCTGGAAACTGGCGGATAGATTCCTGGTGCTCGCATCGGTCGAAAAATAATTGTAGGGTGCGGCGGTGAAACTGGGCGTCGGCAAGGCACTCCCCGAGCTATCCTTGGGAATCTCGTAAACCCGGTTCGGGTTGTAATAGAGCACGTTGCACTGATAACTCTTGTAACCGATGGGCATCAAGCCGCTATTGGTTCCCTCGATCTGATCCGGCATGTGCGAGAAACGCATCGAGTTGGAAGTGTCCATGAGCAGCATGATGTTCGGCTTGAGCTGCGAGGAGGTGGAATTGTAGAACGGGGCGTCGGACACATCGGTCAATGCGGCATCAGCCACGCCCAACGCAACCATCATGGACAGTCCCGCAAGAACACGGCATACGCCTGGCAAGAGACCAACCACTCTCAATTTCCTGAAATCGCCCATGACAGTTCTCCTTGGCAGCAACGACCATTGCCACTACTGAACCCGAATCGAATCCCGGCGGGACCCGACCTGATGCTTGTTAAACTCGCGGCAACCCCTGACAGGGCCACCTGCACTCCTAATACATGATCACCTGGACATAGCTGACCGTATTTCGCGGTCCCCTGACCCGTGAAGTGATCCGGTAATAGGGTTGAACCGAATCGATCAGCGAACTGGCATCGCCCCCCTTCGAACAACTTGCACAGGGTGTATTCACCGTCGCACACTTCTGGAGGACGGCGTTCGGGGCCAGACCAGCCGTCTCGCAGAGACGATGAACGACGTATCGCACTTCATTTCCCAAACCGTCATCGGCGGTGAGCAATTTCGAATTCGTCCAGTCATAGGTCATCGGCGAAAAGTCGATCGCCCATGACGAGTAATAGCCGGCGGCGGTGTCGTCGGTCTTGAGAACCTCGGATGTGCGCAGGGGATTGGTCAGCCAGGCAATCGCATTTTCCACACCGACATCCGCCACCGAAGTGGCCGTCTGCTTGAAAGCCAGATTGCCGGCAATCCCGAGACCGGTCCCGGTCCCGCGCATCATGGTCAGACCGGCCATGGTCATGGCGACCAGCATGACCAGTGCAATCAGAACTACCATGCCTTGCTGATGGCCCGGCGAACCTGCATGGAGGGCAGCCGGCCTTGCCAGCGTGCTCATGGCGAGAGACCCCAGACCATGTTGCGCAGGGAAATCACCCCACCATAGACGCGGTAGCGATAATTCCGCCAGTCGTTGTCATTGTCGGGATTATCGTCATCGGTACCGTCGACATTTTTCATGGTGAAGGGGATCGCGGCATTGCTGCTGTCCAGCCAGGACAAGACCGGCGCCGTGGCGGTGACATAAACGGGGCCGGCGCGCGAGGGCTCATACTGCTGGCTGCGTGTCAGGATCGATACACGCACCGCCAGCAGACGGGTCCAGTCGGCCGGATCGGCATCCTGCCAGGTATCGACCTTGTAGTCGCCATCGCTGTCGATGCCATACTGTGCCTGCAGATCGATCACCCCGTCGGCGACCGAGATGGTGGTATTGCGATACAAGCCATCGGTCAGCACCAGGGTCCCATTGGACACCTGCCAGAGGTTGAGCTGGGGTTCCTTGCCCATGTTGAAAAGGAGGCCGGAACTGAAGGCCGCTCCCGGACCGGGTTTAAAGCGCAACAGCCCGTTGTGGTCGAGCGTCAGCAAATCGGCATTGGTATCGCTGGAGACTTCGATCAACGCACAATTCGACGCACCGTCAGAAACGACCACCACATCACCCACCTTGAAACCATTTCGCGACTCGGTTTTCTTGCTGGTGCTGGTGGATGCCTTGAAGGGTTGCTCGGCGGTGAAGAAGGTGGAATTGCCATAAAGCACCTGCAAGCCGTCGGGCGCACCACTGGCCCCCTGAATGATCCTCACGGGCACCAGAGGAAACGTGAATGCAGTCCGTGCCGTCGTCGTGGCCGTTGCGTTAACGACTGTGGAAACGTTACAACCCATCACCGGACTCTTGGCCATGCCAAAACCCATGCCTCCCTGCTTGACATCGCGCTCGAGGCGGAAAAAGCCCACCGCCCCGGCAATCTGTGCATCGCTCCCGGCAGCGGTCGTCCGCTTCGTCTTGTCCCACGTCGACAGGACGTGGAACATGGCGATGATGCCGATCAATCCGATCGCCACGCCGACCAGCAACTCGGTCAGCGTGAAGCCCCTGCCAAAACGCATCGGCGCACTCTTGTGCGCCAGGATGCGTCGCAGCGGGAAATCAGTTGACATAGCTCACCAGGGTGTAGTGGCGCACCTTGTTATCCGAAGGCGTCTGCCAGCAAATCGTGATGCTGACCTGGTTGTTGTTCGCAGGAACCACCTTGATTTGCTGTCTTCCCGCGGTCGAGCCGGGCAACGGGGAAGGCTTGCCAGTAGGCAGCAAGGTGGCGACCCAGTCGACAACCGCCGGCATGGTCGAAGCCGACCCGGTGAATACGCAGTTGTCCCCAGTGCTGAAGTGCTGGTAATTGTTGAGGGAGCTGGTGCTCACCACGGACATGACGACTCCATTGATGGTTTCCTGGGTCCGGTCGACTCCGGTCCAGATCTGGCTCAAGATTCGCTCGGCCAGATTCATCGCCTCGGTGCGATACTGTGCATCGGCCTGCACGTTGACTGCCGTGGCTCCCAGCGCCACCATCGACAGGATGCCCAGAGAAAAGATCAGAATGCCGATCAGTGCCTCCAGCAACACGCTGCCGGATTGAGAACGTTCAAGAGTCTTCATTATGGACATGCCCTCGTATCACCCGCCGCTTTTTGAGCGGTGGTCAGGCCGGGGTCGCACAGGCGAGCCCCGCCACCCGTGGTTATAAAAACATTCAGGCAGCGTATCGGGCCACCATCCGCATGGCAGGCCCCGGCAACCGGATTGGTGAAGGTGTACACCGCGGTAGACGCCAGGGTGGTTCCACCGAACGGAGTGAACACGAGATCATGCCCACCGCTACTGTCGTTCACGCTGCTGGTGATCACCACCGAAGCTGGCGTCTCCGAGGGAAAGAACGGCGGGGAATTGCTGTTCAGGCGAATGGCTTCGCTGCGAGCCCTCTGCAGGTCGGCAAGGACCTTTTCCGCGGCCGTCCGCAGACGGACATTTCCCGTATAGGTACCGAGGGCCGGAACGCCAAACGCCAGCAGAACGCTCAGGATGGTAATGACCACCAGAACTTCGACCATGGTGAATCCACGCGGATGGCCCAACATCGCTCAACACCCCCCGGCTTTATTCAGCGCGAAGCAGGTATTCGGACTCGGGAGAGTCCAGCCACTTGGCAGGGCAACCGTGCTTTTGCCAGCCGCTGTAATCCGGTATTGAAAGCCCGCCATGCTGCTCTTCCCGGTGGCATCCACCTGATAAGCCGCCGCGCCAAGACCGGAGCATGTAAACGTGAAATTGCTGGTATTGGTCGGCAGAGGTGCCACCGTACCGGCCGCACAGGCCCCGACATAGGTACGCTCATCGAGGAAATGCTGTTGCATCCTGACCTCCATACTGGCGAGCGCACCAACCGCCTCGGTGATCCGCCCCTTGGTCAGATAGTCGATGTAATTTGGAACGGCGATCGCCGCCAGAATACTGATGATCGCGATGACGCTGATCACCTCGATCAGGGTGAATCCGGAATTCGCTTTCATGTGGTTGGCCAGAGCTGCTTAAATGGTAAGCATGACGGCAAGCTGCCGAAGGGTATGCTTGAATCAACGGCATGCAAGCCGCCGAACTTGAGGGTAAACACCTTGGAAATTGTGGCGTGTGTGGCGCAGACGGCCAGTCCACTGACTTCGCCCAGTCGCCCCAGCAACCAGGCCACGCGTGTCCGTGCTTCAACAGGCCTACGGAAACGATCAGGCTTGGCGACCGACCGGTCGCCACCGAGAAAGCTGCTTACCTTGTCGAATTGAAATGCCATCGTCGGTTTTCCTTGTCGCTGGCGCCAAAAAGACGCACGGCCTGGCCGCAAAAACTGCGGGCTGGTGCAAGGTCAACCGTTGGGCAGAGATGAAACTTTCTGGAGATCCGACGGGCTGGAGGTGGATCGACTGCGACCAAGACTGGGGAATTTGTCCGGACGCTGTCTCCGTTAGCCTGGCGGCCCCGCCATCCTGGGAAACATGCCGTTTCCGTTAGATCGGTGACTTTGCGTCCCCGCCTTTCGACGGGTTTGCCCTTTTCAGTGAGACTATGGAATCCAGCATACACTTCAAATTTCAATAATTCAAGCCTGTTTGCCGCCTGAATGTGATATTTCATGATCCTGACCGTGCGGGTGATCCTTCTTTGGATCGATGACCAGGGTCCGGGAAGTGTCAACCCACAGGCTCATGATTCGATTGACTGCGGCTGTCGTGACGCGCGATACTTTCCGACATAGCGTTGATTTTCTACCCTTTTCACGTATCAGAAAGCCAGCATGCGGGCCATCGCTGTCATCCCTTGGCTATCGGGTCATCCCTGACGTGGATCGTCTGCTCGCGGGCCGACAGAGCCTTGCTGAAGCGCTGCGCGCACACTGCGTCGTGCCGGTGCTCGGACCCGAGATGGTGACAGTGGAGAACGTCACTACCGATGGCGAATGCACCCACTTACCGTTTTACCGCGTCGTCGTGGACCAATTGCTCGCCACTTACGGCAGCATACTGCCGGCAGCAACCGGGAGCAGTGGCTGGCTGTTGCATCGCGGCGTGGCCCAGGTGCTCGCAGATCACAGCGACGTGAGTACAGAGCGCGTGCGGCGCTCGGTTTCGGCTATCGTCAAGGACGCAGCGTCGGGCATCACGGCGTCTCCGCTGCTCGATCGGCTTGCCCGCCTGCACGTATTCGACCTCTACATCTGCTTGACGCCCGATGACCTGCTCGTAGACGCACTGCAGCGCCTGCTCGGTGCCGATGCAGTCAAGGTGGGGGCCTACTCGCCCAACGCCGACAGTTCGCAACCCGTAGACGTCTCACCGGCGTGCGCCGGTACGACCAGAGTGTTCTTTCCACTGGGGCGTAGCGCTACCGGCACGCGACTGGCCATCCACGAGGAAGATGCCCTCGAGTACTTCTACAAGTTTCAAGAGGAAGGCACGCGGCGCGCGCCCAACCTGCTGACCGAAATGCGCAGCCGCGACCTGCTGTTTCTTGGTTGCAACCTGCCGGACTGGTTGGGACGCGGCTTTCTGCGTCTGGCCAACGAGGCACGCTTGTCCTCGCAGGACAAAAAAATGGAGTTCTTCGCCGCCGACGCTCAGGACCCTGGGCTGAATTCGTTCCTCGCGCGTTTCAACCCCAACGCGACAGTGTTTCCATGGTCACCATCGGAATTCGTTGCCGAGCTTGAGGCGCTGCTCGGGCCTGCACCAAGGCATGCCGTGCCGGTGGTGGCAAAGCCTGGCGCGGCGGCTGGGGCCAGTCCTTCGGTATTTGTCAGCTATGCCAGCGAGGATCGCGCAGCGGCGCGGCGTGTCGCCGATGCGCTGGTCGAACTCAAGTTCGGCGACGTCTGGTTCGACCAGCGCAAGCTGATCGCCGGCGACGACTGGTCCGACCGTATCGACGACGCTATCGAGCATTGTGACTTCTTCGTGCCGGTGCTGTCGAAACAGGCTGACCGCCGTCGCGAAGGAGTATTCTGGGAGGAATGGCGTAAGGCCGTCATGCGGGCGATGCGGGTCAACGACGCATTCGTGCTGCCCATTGGCATCGACGCCACGGCCCCGGATCGCAGCGGCTACGAACGCATCTTCAACGGCTTCACGAGTGATTTCCGGCGCATCCAGCTCATGCACGCCCCGCAGGGCCAGCTGTCCGATGAAGACATCAGGAAGCTGCAGGAGCTTGTCGGGCGCTTCCACAAGGCCGGCAATGGCTGAGCGCGGGCATCTCGATGCGCAGAACCCCTGGCCCTGGCTAGACCCGTTCACCGAGAGCGCGAGCAGCTTCTTCAATGGCCGGGATGACGATGTGCAGGCACTGCAGCGCAGCCTGCTGACAACGCCCGTGTGTGTGTTTTTCGGCAAGTCCGGTCTTGGCAAGACCTCGCTGCTACTGGCCGGGCTGTTCCCGCTACTGCGCGAGCGTTGCCTGTTGCCCGTGCCGCTGCGACGCGTCGAACACGGTGCGGGCACGCCGGCCTTGTCATCGCAGCTACTGCGCTCACTCAACGATGCCGTCGTCCAGGCTCGGCTTCGCTCAAACACCGTCGACAACAGCGACACGGCCGCAGGCGATGACGTGGCCGCACTGTGGGAGCGTCTGCATGACCGCCGACAACACCTGTTCGACACCACTGGCCGGCGCTGGACGATCGTCTTTGTGCTCGACCAGTTCGAGGAAATCTTCACCCTTCAGCCTGATGAACATCTGCGCCGGCAGACCTTCGAACAACTCGGCGATCTGCTGGAGAATCGCGTGCCACCGCAGGTGACCGCACGTCTGGACCAGCACGACGAATTGCTCGACCACCTCGACTTGGATGGCCAGCCTTACCGCTTCCTGATCGCTCTGCGCGAGGACTTTCTGCCCGAACTCGAAACCTGGACCGACCTTATCCCACGCCTGGGACCGAATCGCTACCGACTGTTGCCGATGTCACGGGAGCAGGCGCTCGATGCGGTGCAGAAGACCGGCGGCAAACTCGTCGACGCCCCCTCGGCACAGCGCATCGTCGAGTTCCTGGGCTGCCAGATGGCCCAATCCAGTGCCATGCGGGTGGCGCGCGAATCGCGTCGAATCGAACCGGCGCTGCTGAGCCTGGTGTGCGCGAGTCTCAACGCCGACCGCCTGGCGAAACGGCCGCCAGGCCTGCAGCTCGATGTCAGCGACCTCGAGGCACGGGGCGCGCAGATCCTCGACCGCTTCTACAACCAGGCCTTTGCCGACCTGCCCGATGCGCAGCGAATTTCGGCAGCAAGCTGGATCGAGGCCAACCTGATCACCATCGACGGTACGCGCAGACCCTATCCTTTGGCCGCAGTCGACGCAACACTACTGCCCGCGTTGCGCGAATTGGTCAACCGACGGCTGTTGCGTATCGAAATCACCGAGCAAGGAGACCAGGTCGAGCTGGTCCATGACCGGCTGGCCACCGTCGCGCTGTCCCGCGCGCAACTGGCGCAGCAGCAAGCCGAAGCCACGGGCCACCTGCAACGTGAGAAGGAAGCCGCCGAACTCGAACTGTTCAAGCAGCGCGCTGCTGCCGCCAGGCTGGCCGAAGAGCGCGCGGACTTGGAGCGTGCTCGCGCCGAAGATGCGTTGGCCGCATCGCGCCGTACGCGGCGGTTGTTGATCGGGCTGATGGTGCTCCTGGTCATCGCCATGGGCTTGTTGTGGTGGGCTCTGACAGCAAACGAAGAAGCCAGGCAAGCCTTGTCGGTGGCGAAGTGGGAAACCCGCAATGCGTCGGCAGCAGACTCTGAACGCGCCAGTGCCCTGGAAGCCGCCACAAAAGCGCTGGCGGCAGCCCAGTTGCTCGAAGGCAACAAGCCCGACCGTGCCGCCGAGGCAAGCGCCCTGCTTTCCGATGCCAATCGCTCGTACCAGAGCGTTGTGCAGGCGACGACGGCACTCCAGTCGTGTCCGGCCGGTCGGCGCCTGTACCCCCAGGTCGGTTCGCCAGCGGGCAGCGCGCTGGTGCAGCGGCTGGCGCCGGCGTTGCGCGCAGCGGGCTTCATCGTCCCGCAGACTGAAGTGATGGTGCCCGAAAGGATGCCATCCGCCAACGAGATTCGCTATTTTCATAAAGCCGAGGAGGGCGGTGCAGAAGCGGCAGCGGCCGCCCTGGCCCATGCCGGTCTGCCTGACGTGCCGGTGAAATACATGCACGGCTTTGAGGGTTCGTCAGCGATACGACCTTGCCACTATGAACTCTGGCTGGCCGTCAGCGCTGGCGACAAACCCTGAGCCAGACCTCTGTGGTTCATCCAGAGGGTTTGCCATCACCGATGCCTGGCCCAGACCGATATCGAACAATGGCTTCGATGCGGCGAGGGTAGCGCATTATCGGCAACCGGTTTTCGATTAGAGTAGGCGCATGCCGAAGAACAGAATAATCCCCGCATTGAATGCTGTCTTGACAGCCGGCCAGCTTCGCAAACGCTACATCACGGCGCTATCGCTGATCGCCTTGCTAACCATCCTGTCACAGATCGTGGTACAGCACCTGATTGCCGATCAGACATCTGACTCGCGCGTCGTCAACATTGCCGGCCGACAGCGCATGCTGAGCCAAAAAATCACCAAGAACGCGTTCTACGTGGCCAATGCCCAGGCAACCGAGTCAGCGACAAGCTACCGCCAGCAACTTGCAGAGACGTTGGAACTCTGGAAGCGCTCACACCAAGGACTGCTGCACGGCGACACCGAACTTGGGCTACCGGGAAAAAACAGTGTAGAGGTCATCGCCCTTTACAACCGCATCGACCCACACCATCAGGCGATCATTGCCGCGACAAGAAACCTGTTGGCAACCTCTGCGCAGGCTCAGCCCGTCGACCAGGATATCCAGAGCATTCGCGAACACGAGTCCAGTTTTCTGCAAGGTATGGATGAAATCGTATTCCGCTACGATCAGGAGGCCAAGCGCAAGCTAGATGTGGCACGCTGGGTTGAACTGGCTTTGATGGTACTCACCCTGCTGGTACTGGCGCTCGAAGCCCTGTTTATTTTTTCGCCGGTGACTCGTCGCATCCGTCAAGACATGCTGGCACTTGAACAGAAGGAAGAGGACATGCGTCACCTCTTCTCCGTCAGTCCAACCGCACTGCTGCTGGTCGATAACAAGAATCTGACCATTCTGGATGCCAACCAGAAAACCGCTGAACTGACCGGAGTCACCGTTCGGCAACTTGCCGGAAGTCATTTGCAAACCTATCTCGATGACACCTTTGATGCGAACCGACTGTTTCTTGAAAAAATCATCAACAACGAGTCTCTCAATGACTACGAGATCATTCTCCTGACGGTACAGAACACCGTGACCAATGCCCTGGTTTCCGTTCGCCAAATCCGCTTTGCCGGGCGAGAGGTGCTGGTCCTTGGCATGACCAACATCAGCGATCTCAAGAAAGCACATGCGGCGCTTGAGCATTTCGCCACCTTTGACGAAATGACCGGGTTGCTCAATCGACGCGCCGGATTGATGATTCTGCAAAATTCGATGGCCCGCTGCAAACGCGATCGTCGATCACTCACCCTCTGTTTTGCTGACCTTGATGGTCTGAAGACGACCAACGATCGATTTGGCCACTCCGAAGGCGACTGGTTGTTACGCAAGACGGCTGAAGTCCTGTCAACATCGATTCGTGCCGGCGATGTTGCGATGCGGCTCGGGGGCGACGAGTTTCTGCTGATCTTCCACGACTGTGAGAAAGAAGCCGTCTCCCGCCTGCTTGCACGCATCGAGGATCGGATCGTCGCAATTGGCATTCAGGAACACAAGCCCTTCGCCATGGGCATCAGTTTGGGTGTGACCGACTTCAATCCGGAACATCACTCGACGCTGGAGGAATTCATCGCCGACGCTGATGAACACATGTACAAGATGAAGCAGCAACGAAAACGGTTCGTAGTGCCTAACGATGCTGGCGATTTGAGCCCCCCTTGATCATGAAAGGACTGCAGAACATCACATGACCACCGTCACCGACATTAATACGCAGGCCGCGTCCGGCCTGATCCATATCGATGCCCTCCTGGATAGCGGCCCCGGCTGGAACTGGGTGGCTCCCGCTCGCAACACGCTCTTCTATACCTTCGCACTGAACGACGGCAACAGCCGCGACATCGGCAGTACGATCAGTGCTGCACCAGTGGCTTTCAATGCCACGCAACAGGCGGCCGCGGTGCAGGCCCTCAACCGGCTGACACAGATCACCGGCATCACCTTCGTGGCCACCGCCGACGGCGCTGTGGCCGATCTTTATTTCGCTGCCGCCGACATCATCACCAGCAGCAGCACCGCGGGCATCTGCTCAACGCGCCGCCACTACTCGTTCGACGGCGACAACACGATCATTACGTACACGGCGGACGCCTACATCTACCTTGACAACGCCGACTTCGCAGCCAGCAACCACGCCCCCGCTGCCGGCTCGGCCGGCTACGAGGTGCTCCTGCACGAGTTGGGCCATGCGCTGGGGTTGAAGCACCCCTTTTCGGGCAGTGTGCGGCTGAGCGAGGCCGACGACCACACGGCGAACACACTGATGTCCTATAACCATGCCGGCGGGCCCTATAGCGACTATTCGCCCTACGATATTGCAGCGCTGAGGTTTCTCTATGGGGGTGACGGCCTGGGCAAGGCACTCGGCCAGGGTAGCCGCGGGCAGTATCTGATGGGCACTCGCGGCACCGATACCCTGACCGGCAGCAACGGTAACGACGTGCTCGAAGGCCTGGCCGGCGACGATCAGTTGAGCGGTGGCATCGGTCAGGACACCGCCCATTACAACGGCCCTGCCGACCACTATGCGCTAGCCATGACGAACGGTCACTGGTCGGTAAGCGACACTGCCGGCCAAGATGGCCACGATTTCCTGTACGGCATCGAACGCCTGCATTTTGCCGACCACAAGCTGGCGATCGACATCGACGGCCATGCCGGCACCACCGCCAAAGTCTTGGGGGCCGTATTCGGCGCAGCCGCAGTCGACAATCCTGCCTATGTCGGCATCGGGCTTGGTCTGCTCGATGGCGGCATGTCCTACCAAAGCCTGATGCAACTTGCGCTGGATGCCCGGCTCGGCGCCGGCGCCAGCCACCAGGCGGTGGTGACTTTGCTATACACCAACGTGATCGGCAGCGCGCCCTCGCCCGACACGCTGGCCTTCTTCACCAGCCTGCTCGAAAGCGGCGCGTATACGCCGGCCAGCCTGGGCGTGCTGGCTGCTGAAACTGCTCAGAACGCGGCCAATATCGACCTTGTGGGTCTCTCCGAAGTCGGCATCGGTTTTGTCTGATGTGATAGAGAACCGATCAGTGCACATATTGGGCATACAGGTCGAGGTAATCGTGCACTGCCAGCGTGCCCAGTTGGTACACATCGCGCGAAGACTCTTCGATGCGGTCTTGCTGTGCCGGGGAAAACCGGCGTGCCAGATGAGTCCGGAATTTCTCGACCAGTACCGGAATCCCTTCGGCGCGGCGTCGACAGTGTCCCAACGGATATTCGGAAACCAGTTCTGCGGTTCGGCTGCCGTCGGCGAACACGACTTGCACGGCATTGGCGATCGAGCGCTTGGACGGGTCCAGATAGTCCGCCGAAAACCTGGGTTCTTCGCGGACCTCGATCTTCGCACGCAACGCGTCGATACGCGGGTCGGCGGCAGCCGCATCCTCGTAGTCTTCGCTAGTCAGCCGTCCCTTGATCAGCGCGACAGCAACCATGTATTGCAGGCAGTGGTCGCGGTCGGCGGGATTGAAGAGCGGCCCCTGCTTGTCGATGATGCGCAGCGCCGATTCATGGGTGCGAATCAGTACCCTGGCAATCCTGTCAATCCGTCCACGCACCTGCGAATGCAGTTCCACCGCACACTCGACCGCCGTCTGAGCGTGGAACTCGGCTGGAAAACTGATCTTGAACAACACATTCTCGATCACATAGCTGCCATACCGACGCGACAGGCGGAACGGCTGTCCCTTGAACAGAACCTCATAAAAGCCCCAGGTCGGGGCAGTCAACACCGACGGATAACCCATTTCACCCTTGCACGACATGAGCGCCAGCAATACACCGCGCGCGGTGGCATCGCCCGCTGCCCAGGATTTTCGCGAACCGGTGTTTGGCGCGTGCCGATAAGTGCGCAGCGGCTGACCATCGACAAAGGCCTGCGAAACGGCATTGATGACCTGCTCTCGCCCACCGCCCATCAGCCAGGTGCATACCGCAGCAGTCGCCACCTTGACCAGCAGGACGTGGTCCAGCCCGACGCGATTGAAGCTGTTTTCGAGGGATAGCACCCCCTGGATCTCATAGGCTTTGATCATCGCTTCCAAGACCTGGCGCATCAGTAGCGGCGCCTGCCCGCTGGCGATGCGGGTCCGCGACAGCCAGTCGGCAGTCGCGAGAATGCCCCCGAGATTATCCGAGGGATGCCCCCATTCGGCGGCCAGCCAGGTGTCGTTGAAGTCCAGCCAGCGAATCAGCGTACCGATGTTGAAGGCCGCCTGCACTGGGTCGAGTTGAAATACGGTACCGGGAACACGGGCACCGTCAGGGACGACGGAGCCTGGAACGATCGGCCCGAGCAGTTTGCTGCAGGCCGGGTAGGCAAGCGCTTCAAGACCGCAACCGAGCGCGTCGATCAGGCAATAGCGCGCCGTTTCAAAAGCCGCTCTCGACTCGATCTTGAAGTCGAGAACGTAGTCGGCAATATCGACCAGTACCTGGTCCGGTGCGGGAGGTGTGGCGGGAATGCGTGTGCTCATGTCTGTTTTCTCTTGCTGCGGAGCAACTGCCCCGCGGAATGCTCAGCATCGTTCTGACAGAGTGACAAACTTCTGCTCCTCCGGTCCAACGTAGTTGGCCCAGGGGCGGATGATTCTTCCATCGATGCGTTGCTCGATGACGTGCGCTGCCCAGCCGCTGGTACGGGCAATGACAAACAGCGGGGTAAACATCGGTGTTGGAACGGCCAGCATGTGATACACCACGGCCGAAAACCAATCGACATTGGGAAAAATGCGCTTTTGCTCCCACATCACGGCCTCGATTCGACTGGCGATGTCGAACAGCACCCGGTTGTCTCCCGCAGTACACAATTGCTGGGCAACGGCGCGGATGACCTTGTGGCGCGGATCGGAGATGGTATACAGGGGGTGACCGAAACCGATGACGATTTCCTTGTTCTCGAGGCGGCGGTTGATGTCCTGCTCGGCGTGCTCGGCGTCGTTATAGCGGCTCTGGATCTCGAAAGCAACCTCGTTTGCACCGCCGTGCAGACGGCCACTCAGCGCGCCGATCGCACCACTGATCGCTGCATACAGGTCGGCACCGGTGCCAGTGATCGTCCGGGCAGTAAAGGTCGAAGCATTGAACTCGTGTTCGGCATAAAGCACCAGGGACTTGTCGAGACTGCTCGCCTGCAGCGCCGTCGGGGCCTTGCCCCGCAAGAGGTGGAGAAAGTGCGCGGCGATCGAGTCATCATCAGTCTCGGTCTCGATGCGCCGGCCGTTATGCGACCAGTGATACCAGTAGAGCAGCATCGATCCGAAGCTGGCAATCAGCCGGTCGGCGATCTCACGCGCCGCACCGGGGTTATGATCCTGCGCTTCCGGCAGAATCGTGCCGAGCGCTGAACATCCGCTACGCAAGACGTCCATCGGATGCGCCGAGGCCGGCAGGCTCTCCAGCATTGGTCGCAGCATCACTGGCAATCCACGCAGCGTCTTGAGCTTCTTCTTGTACTGGTTGAGCTGGGTCGGACTCGGCAAGCGTCCGTAGAGCAGCAGATAGGCCACTTCCTCGAAAGTGGCATGCTCGGCCAGGGCAATCACATCATAACCACGGTAATACAGATCATTGCCGATGCGCCCTACCGCACAGATCGCCGTGTCGCCGGCAACCACACCGGACAACGCGACTGACTTCTTGACCCTGGACAGTTCCCCCTCTTTCATCTCGTATCCCCTCCCCTTGTTGACGAGTCATTCGGCTTGTGGCTATGCACGCACGCTCACTTCTTTGCCATCCCTGTACCTGGCTCGTCGCTGACATGCAGGTGTGGCGGAGGCATGAAGGCGAGCGAACAGGCGTTCTCGTGGCCTTTCAGGTATTTCGGCAACGCCACGACTTCCACTTCGGTCACACCGGCCTCGATCATGCCGAGACGTACCGCCGCCTCACGTGAGAGATCGATCAGCCGGCTGCGATGTCCCATCCGATCATTGATCCTGACCACCACGCAACGCGCTGACAAGACACGGCGAACAGCCACCAGCGCGCCCATGGGAAAGCGATTGCTTGCTGCGGAAATGGTCCGGTGATCAAAATGCTCGCCAGAGGCCGTCTTGCGCCCGCTAAAAGCGGTCCCGTAAAAGCTGGCTCGTCCGCTCAGGATCGGTGACGTATCAGGCCATTCACCCGGCGAACCCAGGACTGGAAAGGAATCTCCGAAAGCAAATCCAGAAAGAAGCGAAGCCAGCACGACAAAAACAAGTTTCAAAGGATCTGACTCCTCAAGGTGGCCGCAAGAGCCAAAACGATGGTAGGCCAGACCGGTCAACAAGCCTCATCACCGCCTGCTTGCTGATCAAGAGAACGCTTACAATTCCGACTCTTCCTGCAAGGTGTCGCATGGTGACTCCCCGGTGGCAATTGGCAAAGCTCCAGCTTTGCCTGCGTAAGCATATCCTGCGCGTTGGCACGCGCACAAGTCGCCCGTCGATCGAGCTGGCGCCCGCGCGACTGCCGCGCACCGCCGGCGCATGCAAAATCGATCGGCCGGGCTGCTCGACCGCATGAATACGCACACTGTTCCTGACTGGTTGCGACGGTTGCTGATGCGCAGCGTGGCACATCGTTACTATTCGCTGGTGGTGACGGCGATCGCCTTCTCATCGACGATGACCTTCACCTTTCCTTTCGTCGCCGTGTTGATCCCGGCGGTACTGCTCTCACCCAGGCGCTGGCGCACGCTCGGCCTGCTCTGCGGCATCGCGAGTGGCTGTGGCGCCGCCGCACTGGTCGAGATCTTCCGGTACCTCGGGTCGGAATTCATCGTCTCGCACTACCCGGAACTGCTGCACTCGCAGGCCTGGCAAACGGCCAGCGAATGGCTGCAGCGCTGGGGTCTGATTGCCATGCTGATCATTGCCGGGTCGCCGATCCCACAGACCCCCGCACTGCTCTTCTGCGCGCTGGCCGAGGTGTCGACGCTGGGCATCCTGATCGCAGTCGGCATCGGCAAGACGGTCAAATATCTGTTTCTGGCCTGGGCCACGGCCCGCTATCCGGCGCGCTTCATCCGCTACGGCTGAGCAGCAGACACCCCGGATCAGGCCATACCGGCGCTGTGCGCCTGCACATCCGCCCAGTAGCTGGAGCGCACCATTGGGCCGCAGGCAGCACCGGTGAAGCCCATCGCCAACGCCTCCCGCTCGTACATCCTGAAGGTCTCGGGATGAACGTAGCGCAGCACCGGCAAGTGATGGCCGGAAGGTGCCAGGTACTGGCCGATCGTCAGCATATCGACGTGGTTGGCACGCAGGTCTCGCAACACCTCGAGGATCTCGTCGTCGGTCTCGCCAAGGCCGACCATCAGTCCCGATTTGGTCGGCACCTGCGGATAGCGCTCCTTGAAGCCTTTGACAAAAGCCAGTGAATGCGCGTAATCGGCGCCAGGCCGGGCCTGGCGATACAGGCGCGGCACCGTTTCCAGGTTGTGGTTGAGAATGTCGGGCAACGCCTGCCCGAACACCTCGATGGCAAGCTCCATACGGCCCCGGAAATCGGGAACCAGCGTCTCGATGGTTGTGCCGGGCGATCTGCGCCGCACTTCGGCAATGACCTCGACAAAATGCTGCGCGCCGCCATCACGCAGGTCATCGCGGTCGACGCTGGTGATCACCACGTAGCGAAGTTTGAGCCGGGCAACGCTGTCGGCGAGATTGGCCGGTTCATTGACGTCGGGTGCCAGCGGCTTGCCGTGGCCGACGTCGCAAAACGGGCAGCGGCGCGTACAGATGTCACCGAGGATCATGAAGGTCGCCGTACCGCGGCCGAAACATTCGCCAATGTTGGGACAAGCGGCTTCTTCACAGACGGTATGCAGTTTCTGTTCGCGCAACATTTTCTTGATTTCACCGAAACGACCCGCATCGTTACCCGCCTTGACTCGAATCCAGTCAGGCTTGCGCTGTGGCGTCTGCGAAACGATCTTGATGGGAATGCGAGCCGTTTTCAGTTCACCCCTTTCCTTGACGCCGGCGATCCTGGCACCTGCTCTTGTTGCCCCCTGCCCTGCCTGCCCATCATCCTGACTGCTCATTGCCTGCACTCCAGTTGTCCCGCGAGATGTCCGGCCAGCGCCGTGGCCACTTGTGCGGGAGTCAGCGCGATGCCGAGATCGCGTGTCTGCGTCACCGGCAGGCCAGGGTAGCCGCAGGGGTTGATTGCCGCAAACGGCGACAGGTCCATCGCAACGTTCAAGCTGACGCCGTGGTAACAGTACCCCTTGCGGACGCGCAGACCGAGCGCCGCCACCTTGGCCACGCCCACATAGACCCCCGGCGCACCGCCATGCCGCTCGGCAACGACGCCATACTCGGCAAGCAGATCGATCACCGCCTGCTCGATCGCCGCTACCAGCTCACGCACTTTCAGCCTCCTTCGGTTCAGATCCAGCAACAGGTAGATCACCACCTGACCTGGACCGTGGTAGGTAATCTGGCCACCCCGGTCGGTCTTCAGCAGCGGGATGCCCAGGTCAGCCAGCAGATGCTCCGGTTTACCCGCCTGACCCAGGGTAAACACCGGTGAATGCTCGCAACACCACAGTTCGTCGACCGTCTGTTCGCTACGTGCAGCCGTAAAGCGGACCATCTGCTGCCAGGTCTGCTGGTAATCGGTGTAGCCAAGATGACGAACCCGCAGCGAGCTGGCGATCGACACCGGATCGCTGTCGAAGCCATCCGAATCGACAGGGCCGCACTGACCGGCCGGCTTCACAGAACGATCTTGACCAGCGGATGGCTGCTCAGTTCCTGATAGAGCGTGTCGAGCTGCGCTCTGCTGGTGGCATGGATGGTGCAGGTCAGGCTCAGATAGTTGCCGGCCGATGAAGAACGCACCTCCATCGTCGCGACATCGAAATCCGGCGCCTGCCGCAGCACGACTTCGAGGACCGCCTGCACCAGGGCATCGCTGGCCGCCCCCATGATCTTCAGCGGGAAAGCACAAGGAAACTCGAACAGGCTGTCAGTATCGTCAGACATCGGTGCTCCGGCTCGTTTTGGTTGATGTGAAAGTCGCGTCAGCGACTCACGAATCTCGCCTGCGGATGTCAGTTAAACCAGAGACGGACGCTGTCGATCATGCGGCCAAGCATGCCTGCTGCCGGAACCTCCTCAAGCGCCAGCACCGGGTAATCCCCGTAAGCTTTGTCATCGATGCTGACCTTCAGGGTACCCAGAACCTGCCCGGAGGCGACCGGCGCCATCAGCCGCTGCTGCGTAACGAGTTCGGTCCTGATTTTGGGGCCGAAACCCTTGGGCACGGCCATGACAAGGTCTTTGGGAAAGCCAATTCTGACCGTATTCTCCTTGCCCTTCCAGACCTTCAGCGTGCTCACCGGTTCGTTCTTCGCATACAGTTGAACGGCATCGTAGAACTGGAAGCCGAAGTTGAGCAGCTTCAGCGATTCCTGCGCGCGCGCGCTATCCGATGCCGCACCGAGCACCACCGAAACCAGGCGACGTGATCCCCGTTTTGCCGACGAGACCAGGCAATAGCCTGCCGCCTCGGTGTGACCGGTCTTGAGGCCATCGACGGTCGGGTCGATATACAGCAGGCGATTGCGATTCGGCTGCCGGATGTTGTTGTAGCGAAACTCCTTCATCGAGTAGTACCTGGCGTACTCTTCGGGGAAATCACGAATCAGGGCGTCAGCCAGAATCGCCAGATCGCGTGCCGTCGTGTAGTGCTGCGGATCGGGGAGGCCGCTAGAATTGCGAAAACTCGACCCTTTCATGCCCAGCCTCTGCGCCTCACGATTCATCATCTGCGCGAAGTTCCCTTCGTCGCCGGCAATGGCTTCGGCCAGTGCGACACAGGCATCGTTGCCCGACTGGACGATCATGCCCTTCAACAGATCCTCAACCTTGACCTCTGTGCCGACCTGGATGAACATTCGCGAACCGCCTGTTTTCCAGGCTTTCTGGGAAACCGGTACGGCCTGATCAAGCTTGATCGTCCCCTGCCTGATCGCCGCAAAACTCAGATAGGCGGTCATCAGCTTGGTCAGTGATGCTGGCTCGAGGCGCTGATCAGCTGCCTGTCCGGTCAGTTCCTGTCCAGACGCCGATTCGACCAGCAGCCATGACTTGGCTGCCAGAACCGGCGGCGTCGGCAATTGCTGGGCACTGGCCAGAAGGGGAAGACAAAACAGAACGAAGAGCAGGGATCGGAGCGTGAGCATGGTTGGGTTTCTTGGCAAAGCGGCGATTATAGCAAGCCATTCCGGCCATATCCGTATGCGTTTTGCGACCCGGTTAGCCAGGAGATTCCTCACTTCCGTGATTTACTTTACATCCTGGCAGGCCGACCTGAACGTACAGTAGAGGCACTTTTCCGGATGTAAATACCCGTGCAAGCGGGCGCTGCTGGACTCCATTGTTGCCACTCTTCCGACCCCTTTCGAGCTCCCTTGACCTGCAAGGCGCGTTTGCGCAACTCTCAAGACGAGGATTTGCCGGACATCACCTCGACGAAACCCTGCGCCAGCTCACCGCCACCACCAGCCGGATACTGAATATCGAGCGCGTCAGTCTATGGGGCTTGAATGCGCAAGGAGAAAACCTCGAATGCATCAATCTCTATGAGCTGTCCCGCGACCGGCATAGCAGCGGCTTGACACTGCGCGCGGCTCGCTACCCGGAATATTTCCGGGCCCTTGAGAAGGGCGAACCGATTGTTGCCGATGACGCGATGAAACATCCGTCCACTCAGGAATTCAGCCACGACTATCTGCTGTTGAACGGCATCAGTGCCGTCATCAACTCGCCGATTCATGCCGATGGCGAATTGCAGGGCGTGCTCTGCATCGAGCGTGTTGGACCGCACTCAGCCTGGACTTCGGTGCAACGACTGTTTGCTCATGCGGTCGCCAGTCTGGTCAGCCAGGCCTTGCTGCAAAACCAACTGCTTTCGATCAAGGAAGAACTGCGCGACGCCAACCACCTGCGACGCGCCCTGTTCGAGAGTGCGCGTGACGCCATCCTGATCTCCGATGCCCATACCGGGAATATTCTCGAAGCCAACCCTCAGGCGGAAAAACTCTTCGGTCGACCATTGCAACAGCTTCTCGGCGTTCAACCCAATGAAGTCGCCCATCACTACGGCGACAGCCTGAACATTCGAGATCTGTGCAAGCGGCTGGCCAGGACCACTGGCGTCGAGTCGGTACGCAGTGAAATGCTCGCTCGCGACGGCAAGCGCATTCCGCTCGAAATCAGGAGCCAGGTGGTGCAGCTCGAGCAAGGCAAGAAAGTCGTGCAGGGAGTATTCCGCCCGCTTGACGACGACGGCTGATCAGCGCGCCACCAGGGTAGGCTTGTACCCAAGCGCCAGACGAATCCTTTCGGCCACTTTTTCGGCATCGACGCGGCTAGGATACGGACCCAGATGAACGCGGTGCATACCGCCACCGGCGTTGACCTGGATCTCTTCGTTGAGCCAGTCCAGTTCACGCAACAGGTGTGAGCGCAGGCTTTCGGCATTTTCGGCGCTGACGAAAGCCCCCAACTGCAGGAAGACGCCGCGCAGGCCTACGGACGCGGTAGCCACCACCGGCGTCGCATTCACCAGCGGGGATGGCGTGACCGCCTTGTCGGACCCCAGTCTGGCCGCCAGCAGTTCAATCTCGTCTCGTTCCACCGGGTTGACCATCGCTCGCGCTGGGCGTGGCGTCGGCATCACCTGCGCGTAGCTCATCGTCGTCGCGCCGACGGGCAGAATCGACTCGACTTCAACCTGGGTACTGCCGTTATCCACGTAACCCAATCGATAAGCGGCTGCATACGAGAGGTCGATGATCCGATCGGCATGGAAGGGGCCGCGATCGGTCACTCTCACGACCACTGATTTGCCATTGCTGACGTTGGTCACACGGGCATACGAGGGAATCGCCAGGGTCGGGTGTGCGGCCGTCATCGAGAACATGTCGTAGGGTTCACCGATCGACGTCGGTTGCCCATGAAACTTCTTGCCGTACCAGCTCGCCACACCACGCTCCTGATGGGGTCTGAGACTGGCGTGCGGCTCGTAGGCCCTGCCGAGAACGACATACGGCCGGTTCGCAAAGCGATGCAGCGGTTCAAGGCGCGGCTGTGCGTCGGGAATCTCGTCGAGATTGTCGGGGAACTCGTCGCCCGGGCCATCGTCCTTGTAATAGGCACCCCCCCGCTTCTGCAGGACGTTCGTCTTCCTGACCATCTTCGCCGGTGCCTTGGCCGGCTCGGTCGTACGCGATCCCGACTCGGCCGGACGCGATGGCTGACCACCACAGGCTGCGAGGAGCCATGGCAACAGGCACAGTGCCGCGGTGTACGGCAGCCGTCTGGCCAGTGCCAGCCCAGCCAGTCCACACTCCGCGCGCCTCATTTTCGAACCAGCATCCGGTGCGTCTGGATGCTCATCAGGATGCCGATCCCAACCGACAGGGTCACCAGCGCCGTTCCTCCATAACTCATGAACGGCAGCGGCACCCCGACCACCGGCAGAATGCCGCTGACCATGCCCATGTTGACGAACACGTAGGTGAACAGGCTCAGCGTCACCGAGCCGGCCATGACACGCGCGAACAGTGTCGAGGCATTGGCGGCGATCATCAGGCCACGGACAATCAACAGAAAGTAGAGCAGCACCAGAATGCTGTTGCCGAGCAAACCGCGCTCCTCGGAGAAAACGGCGAAGATGAAGTCGGTATGGCGCTCGGGGATGAATTCAAGGTGGGTCTGCGTACCTTCCAGCCAGCCTTTGCCGAATGTGCCGCCTGAGCCGATGGCAATGGTCGACTGGATGATGTGATAGCCCGCCCCAAGCGGATCGCTGGCCGGATCGATCAAGGTCAGGATGCGTTTGCGCTGGTAGTCATGCAGCATCGTCCATACGAAAGGTGCTGCCGCCGCAGCCGCAGCGAACAGGCCAAAGATCACCTGCCAGGGCAGACCCGCCAGAAAGATGACGTAAAAGCCGGCAGCCCCGACGAGAATCGCCGTTCCGAGGTCAGGCTGCTTGGCAATCAACGCGAAAGGGACGAGCAGCAGCAGACAGGCAAAGAAATAATGGCGGAATCGGAGCATCGCTTCGTGCTTGTGAAAGTACCAGGCGAGCATCAGCGGCACGGCAATCTTCAGCACCTCGGAGGGCTGGATGCGGGTAAACCCGAGCGACAACCAGCGTCTTGCCCCATTCACCTTGACCCCGAAGAAAAATACGCAAATCAACAGGATCACGCCGAGCACGTAGAGCGGCACACCGAAACCCATCAGTTTCTGCGGCGGCAACTGCGCCACCAGCCACATCGCACAAAAGCCCACCGCCATGTTCACGGCCTGCGCCAGCAGGCGATTGCTGGCGTCGTAGGTGGCACTGTAGACGGTGGCCAGACCAGTCGCCATGATCGATGCGGTAAGCAGCAGCAAGGGCCCGTCGAGGTGTTCGACCAGGCGCACCCAGATCCGGTGCAGCAACGGCGGCAACATCAGCTAGTCCTCCTCGACATCGTCTTCCCGCGCTGCCCCCTTGGGCAGCTTGCCAAGCAGATAGTAATCGAAAACCATGCGTGCGATCGGTGCCGCCGACTGGGCACCGAAGCCCCCGTTTTCCACCAGCACGGCCAACGCGATCTTCGGCTGGTCTGCCGGCGCAAACGCAATGAACAGCGCATGGTCACGCAACTCCTTCTTGACACTCGAGGCCCGGTACTCCGCGCCCTTGAGGCTGAAAACCTGCGCCGTGCCGGTCTTGCCTGCCGAGACATAGCTGGCACCGGCAAAAGCGCGCGCGGCAGTGCCCGCGGTGTTGACGCCGATCATGGCCTTCTTGATGGTCTCGACATTCTGTCGCTTCCACGGCAGGATGCGCAGCGGCTCCGGCTCGATCATCGTCTGCTCGCCACTTCGGCTATCGGTGATGTACTTGACGAGGTGCGGCCGGAACATGACCCCATTGTTGGCAATGGTGGCGGTCGCCTGCGCCAGCTGGATCGGGGTGTAGGCATTGTAACCCTGACCGATGCCGATCGAGATCGTTTCACCGGCAAACCACTTCTGCTGCTCGGGTCGCTTGAAACGACGCTTCTTCCACTCCGGCGACGGCAGCACACCTTCCGATTCCCCCTCGATATCCACCTCGGTGCGTTGACCGAAACCCAGTTGCCCCATGAAGCGAGCGATGCTGTCGATGCCCATGTCGTTGGCAAGCATGTAGTAGTAGGTATCACAGGAATGGACGATCGACTTGTACATATCGACGCTGCCGTGCCCCCCCTTCTTGTCATCGCGAAACTGGTGCCCGCCAAAATTGAAGAAGCCGGGGTCCGAAATCGTCTGTCCGGGCGTGCGCTTGCCGGTTTCCAGCGCTGCCAGGGCCATGAACGGCTTGAAGGTCGAACCCGGCGGATAGGCGCCGTTCAGTGCGCGGTTGAGCATCGGTTTGTCTGGCGAGTTGTTGAGCAGATCCCAGTCGTCGCTGCGGATGCCATCGACAAAGAGATTGGGGTCGAAGGAAGGAGTGGACACCAGCGCCAGAATGCCTCCGCTCGCGGGCTCGATCGCCACCAGCGCGCCGCGGCGGTCGCCAAAGGCCTTTTCGGCCATTTCCTGCAGCTTGATGTCGAGCGTCAGAGTCAGGTTGTTGCCCTGTACCGGTGCTGTCCGCGACAGACTGCGAATGGCCCGTCCGCCCGCATCGATTTCGACCTGTTCATAGCCGGTTTGACCATGCAACTGATATTCGTACTTCTGTTCCAGTCCGGTCTTGCCAATGTGGTCGGTGCCTTTATAGTTTGCCGCCTGTTCGTTTTCCTCGATGATCTCCAGGTCGCGCTTGTTGATTCGATTGATATAGCCGATGGCGTGCGCGGCGATCGGACCCAGCGGATATTGGCGGAACAGACGCGCCTTGACCTCGACACCGGGAAAGAGATAACGGTTGGCTGCAAAGCGAGCGACTTCCTCCTCACTCAGGCGCGTGCGAATCGGCAGGCTTTCGAAATTCTTGCTCTCCTCGAGCAACCTGCGAAAACGCTTGCGATCCTTGGGCAGAACCTCGATCACCTTGCCCAGACCTTCGATCGTCGCTTCGAGGTCCGCGACCTTCGAGGGCGTAATCTCCAGCGTGAAAGCCGAGTAATTATGGGCCAGGACCGTACCATTGCGATCGACGATGACACCCCGGTTGGGAACGATCGGCACCAGGGAAATCCGATTGTCCTCGGCGCGGGTGGTGTAGTAGGCGTGCTGCAGCACCTGCAGATGGACGAAGCGCACGATCAGGACAACGAAAGCCGCGAACACCGCAACCCCGGCCAGGGCGATCCGGAAGCGGAAGCGAGACAGTTCGCGATCGGTGGCATTCAACGGTAACTGACCAGCCAGCAAGGTGAAACCCTCAGCGATGACGTCGGATCAATGACCACTGTCCCGCATATCGGCGAACACGGCGCCGACAGCACCTCACGGACTCAGAGCGGCCGGTTGGCATCACGGTCCACGGGCTGATGCTGCGGCAGCAGCAGGACGAAGGTTAGCAAGGGCCACAGCAGCGTCCCGAAAACGGGTCCGAGGAAATAGCTGATGCCCGGCGAATCGGCGCCGGTGAGCAGGCGTACGCTGAACTGCACCAGCTGAACCAGCAGGAGCAGCGGCAGGACCTGCAAGGCTTGCAGCCCGAGTGGAAACCACAGGATCCGGCGCGACAGCGAGGACCCGCCGTAAGCTGCCAGGACATAGGCCAGCGCGTGTTGTCCGAGCAGGCTGGCATCGGCAACGTCCATGGCCACACCGAAAACGAAAGCCAAGCCCATGCCGACTCGGCGTGGCTCGCGAATGCTCCAGAAAACGATCAACAAAGCCAGCCAGTCGGGCACACCGTGCCAGACGGTGGTCGGCAGGAAATTCAGCAGCAGCGCCACCAGCAAGCTGAAGCCGATGAACCACGGGCGTACCGGCAAGAGAATTCGCGATGAGGAATAGCTGCTGGTCTGCATCGGGTTCAGTCCTTTTTCAGACGTTTCTTCTTGGCCGGTCCGGATCGCACCGATGACCTGGCTTCCCGACCGGCAGCCTCCCTGACCAGTTGCTCTGGCAAGACCACCGCCGGACGCGGGTCGAGAATCATCACTTCGCTGAAGTTCTCGACGCCGGCCAAGGGCATGCAAAAGATCCTGGCAAATGAGTACGAGGTATCCCGTTCGATGTGCACCACCCTGGCGACCGGGAAGCCCGGCAGAAAGATGCCATCCAGTCCCGAGGTCACGAGCACGTCGCCATCCTTGACGTCGGCGTTGGCCGGCAGAAAACGCAGTTCGAGCTGGCCATTGCCCAGACCAAAAACCACCGAGCGCAAGCCGGTGCGAACGATCTGTACAGGCACCGCCTGCTCCTTGTCGGTAATCAGCGTGACTTCAGCGACGAAGGGAAACACTCGGGTCACCTGACCGACGATGCCTGCATCATCGATCACCGGCTGCCCGGCAACCACCTTGTCCTGCTGCCCCTTGTCGATGACGATACGCCGCGAATAGGGGTCGCGTGCCGAATAGAGGATCTGTGCCAGTTGACCGCTCGCCTGCTGCCGCTCCTTGACACCGAGCAGATTGCGCAGACGCTGGTTCTCGACTTCCAGGTGCTGGGTGCGCAGCAGCGTCGCCACGTTGTCAAGGCGGGCGCGTTTCAACTGGGCATTTTCATCCTGCAAACGTGACACGCTGACAAAATAATTCCCGGCGTTATCGAGAAACTGCGCTGGCAGCTGAGCCAGATGTTGCACCGGATGAGTGAACATGGACAGCGCCTGCCGCAACACTTCCAGCGTTTGCAGGCGCGCGTCGACCACCAGGAGTGCAACCGACAGCGCAACGTAGAACGACAGCAGCGCCAAAGGTGCCGGCCCGCGCTTGAAAAACGGTGGCGGCTGGTGGTCCATCAATCAGGCCTGGAGTTGACAAGGTGCGGCAATCACACCACGCACCACAGCGCATCAGTCGGAAGCGAAAATGCTCCCGAGATTATCCATCTTTTCAAGCGCCATGCCACAGCCTCGGGCAACGCAGGTCAAGGGCTCCTCGGCAACGATCACCGGCAGACCGGTCTCTTCCATCAGCAGACGATCGATGTCGCGCAACAGTGCGCCCCCCCCGGTCAGCACCATCCCCTTGTCGGCAATGTCGGCGCCAAGCTCGGGAGGGGTCTTTTCAAGTGCCGACTTGACCGCCGAAACGACGCTGTTCAACGGCTCGGTCAGTGCTTCGAGAATTTCGTTCGAGGAAATGGTGAACTTGCGCGGAATGCCTTCGGCCTTGTTGATTCCCGAAACCTCCATCTCGCGCACCTCGGCGCCGGGAAACGCCGAACCGATATTCTTCTTGATGTTTTCCGCGGTGTTCTCGCCGATCAGCATGCCGTAGTTGCGGCTGATGTAGTTCATGATCGCCTCGTCGAGCTTGTCGCCACCGACGCGTACCGAACCCGCATAGACCATGCCACCGAGCGAAATGACGCCGACTTCGGTAGTCCCGCCGCCAATGTCGACGACCATCGAACCCGTCGGCTCGGACACCGGCAGACCCGCGCCGATCGCCGCCGCCATCGGCTCCTCGATCAGAAATACCTGACTCGCACCGGCACCGATCGCCGATTCGCGAATCGCACGGCGCTCGACCTGTGTCGAACCCGAAGGCACACAGATGATGATCCGCGGTGACGGCGATAATAGCCGCGAGTCGTGAACCTTCTTGATGAACTGCTTGAGCATCTGCTCGGTGACCGTGAAATCGGCGATCACGCCATCCTTCATCGGTCGGATCACCGTGATCGCCCCAGGCGCCTTGCCAAGCATTTCCTTGGCTGACTTGCCGACCGCCTGAATCGTTTTCTTGGAACTCGGCCCACCCTGCGTACGAATGGCGACCACCGATGGTTCGTCGAGGACAATTCCTTTCGATCGCACATAGATCAGCGTATTGGCCGTGCCTAGATCGATCGCCAGATCGTTGGAAAAATAACTGCGCAGAAAACTGATCATGCTTGATAAATCCGTGATGGCCCACAGCAAGGGCTGCGGTTGGAAAAACTTTTATGATACCTTATATGGCCTACTCATTTAACAACTTGGTAATTTCCGCCCATGTCGCTTACGCTAGAACAGGTCCGGCGCGTCGCCCACCTCGCCCGAATCGAAATCAGTGATGTCGAAGCACATCGCACACTCGGCCATCTGAACGAGATTTTTGGCTTGATCGAAGAGATGCAGGCCGTTGATACGCAAGGCATCGGGCCCATGGCGCATGCCCAGGAGGTGGCGCAGCGTCTACGCGCCGATCGGGTCACCGAGTCGGATCAGCTTGCCCAGCGCACTGCTTTCCAGGCCATCGCACCAGAAACCGAGGGCGGACTCTACCTGGTGCCAAAGGTCATCGAATGATTGAGTACAGCCTCCAGGCGATGGCGACCGCCTTGGCAAACAAGGAAATTTCAAGCGTCGAGCTGACGCAACTGTACCTTGACCGGATCGCTCGCCACAATCCACCACTCAATGCTTACATTACCGTCGATCCGGCCCGCAGTCTTGCCCAGGCGCGCGCCGCCGACGAGCGCCTGGCCAGGGGCACAGAAGGACCATTGACCGGCATCCCGATCGCGCATAAGGACATCTTCTGCGCCAAGGGCTGGCTGACCACCTGTGGGTCGAAGATGCTGAGCAATTTCGTCAGCCCCTACGATGCCGCAGTGATTGCCCGCTTTCAGGCCGCCGGTGCCGTAATGCTCGGCAAGACCAACATGGACGAATTCGCGATGGGTTCGTCGAACGAAACGTCCTTCTACGGGCCGGTACACAACCCCTGGGACGACAGCCGCGTTCCCGGTGGCTCTTCCGGCGGATCGGCCGCTGCGGTCGCCGCACGCCTGGCACCCGCAGCCACCGGCACCGACACCGGCGGATCGATTCGCCAGCCGGCGGCACTATGCAACCTGACCGGGATGAAACCCACTTATGGCGTCATCTCGCGCTACGGCATGGTCGCCTTTGCGTCCTCACTCGACCAGGCCGGACCGCTTGGCCGCTCGGCTGCCGACTGTGCCCTCCTGCTCAACGCCATGGCCGGCTTCGACGAACGCGATTCGACGAGTCTCGACCGCCCAATTGAAGATTACGGCCGTGAAATCAATGCCGCAAGGACTGCAAAACCACTGGCCGGATTGAAGATCGGCTTGCCGGAAGAGTTTTTTGGCGATGGCTGCAGTCCCGAAGTGATGCAACTGGTCGAAGCGGCCATCGGTGAATACCGCCAACTTGGCGCCGAGACCGTTGCCATCAGCCTGCCGAGCATGGGCCTTGCAGTGGCCGCCTACTACGTGATCGCCCCGGCAGAAGCGAGTTCGAACCTGGCGCGCTTTGACGGCGTTCGCTACGGTTATCGGGCACCGGCGTACCAGGATCTCAACGACATGTACTGCAAGAGTCGCGCGCAGGGCTTCGGTGACGAGGTCAAGCGGCGCATACTGATCGGTACCTATGTCCTGTCGCACGGCTACTACGATGCGTATTACCTGCAGGCGCAACGCATCCGTCGCCTGATTGCCAACGATTTTGCCAGCGCCTTCCAGAAATGCGACGTGATCATCGGGCCGACCAGTCCGAGTACCGCTTTCAAGCTCGGCGAAAAAGCGGCCGATCCGGTGCAGATGTACCTGTCGGACATCTATACGATTGCCGTCAACCTCGCCGGCCTGCCCGGAATTTCAATCCCCTGTGGTTTTGCCGGCGGCTTGCCGGTCGGTCTGCAACTCATCGGGAACTATTTCGCCGAAGCCCGGCTGCTCAACATCGCCCACCGCTATCAGCAGGCAAACGCCTGGCACTTGCGGCGGCCAGACGGATTTGACTGAGGCACGGCAGTCTGCACACGCCGTCGGCGTGCCCTTTTCCGGCCAGTACCGGCAGGTACTTCGCCAACGCTTCTTGAAGAAAGAGTCAGCAGTGATGAAACAGTGGGAAGTCGTCATTGGTATCGAAACGCACGCGCAGTTGTCTACCCAGGCCAAGATTTTCTCGGGCAGTTCGACTGCCTTTGGTGCCGCCCCCAACATCCAGGCGAACGCGGTCGACATCGCCCTGCCTGGCGTCCTGCCGGTGCTGAACAGGGGCGCCGTAGTCTGCGCAATTCGCTTTGGCCTCGCGGTCGGTGCCGAAATTGCCCGGCACTCGGTCTTTGCACGCAAGAACTACTTCTATCCGGATCTCCCCAAGGGTTATCAGATCAGCCAATACGAGTCGCCGGTGGTGCTGGGCGGCAAGCTGGCGATTCAGGTCGGCGAAAGCGAAAAGACGGTTTCCCTGACCCGCGCCCACCTCGAGGAGGATGCCGGCAAGTCCCTGCATGAAGGATTGGGGCCGCATTTCCGGGAGCACTCGGGAATCGATCTCAACCGTGCCGGAACACCCTTGCTGGAAATCGTCACCGAACCCGACATGCGTTCTTCCGCCGAAGCGGTCGCCTATGCCCGAGCCTTGCACGCGCTCGTGCGCTGGATCGGCATCTGTGATGGCAACATGCAGGAGGGCTCCTTCCGTTGTGATGCCAACGTCTCGGTACGCCCCGTCGGCCAGCCGCATTTCGGTACTCGCCGGGAAATCAAGAATCTGAACTCCTTCCGCTTCATGCAGCAAGCCATCGATTACGAGGTGCAGTGGCAGATCGCCACCCTTGAAGATGGCGGCAGAATCGAGCAGGCAACGGTCCTGTTCGATCCGGTCAGCGGTGAAACACGCGCCATGCGTTCGAAGGAAGATGCCCACGATTACCGATACTTCCCCGATCCGGATTTGCTGCCGCTGGTTATCGATCGCCCATGGGTCGAGCAGATTCGTGCACAACTGCCCGAGTTGCCAACCGCCAAACGCGAGCGCCTGATGGCCGACCACGGGCTTTCCGCCTATGACGCCAGGGTTCTGACCAGTTCGCTTGAACTGGTCGGCTACTACGAAGCCACCGTAGCCATGGCCGGCAAGGCAAACGCCAAAAGCTGCGCCAACTGGGTCATGGTCGACCTGGCCGCCCGCCTCAACAAGGAAGACCGCGAAATCGGCGAATCGCCGGTCTCGGCAGAACAACTCGGCGGCCTGATCGCCCGCATTGGCGACGGCACGATCTCGACCAATATCGCCAGAAAGGTTTTCGATTCCCTGTGGAACGGCGAGGGCAGTTCGGCAGACGAGATCATTGCCCGGCAGGGCCTGCAGCAGATCAGTGACAGCGGCTCTCTGGAAAGGTTGCTCGACGACCTGCTTGCCGCCAACCCGGCGATGGTTGCCGAATTCAGGGCCGGCAAGGAAAAGGCCTTCAACGCACTGGTCGGTCAGGTCATGAAAGCGACGCGCGGCCAGGCCAACCCACAGCGCGTCAGCGACCTGCTGCGCAGGAAACTCGGCTAATGGTCATGACTTTTCCAGGCACCCCGATCATGAAAGTCATGACCGTTTCCTTCTCTCCCAACCCCTCCCCCGCGAGGAGGGGTTGGGAGGTTCGTGAGTCGCATACGCGACTTTCACATTAACGGTCAAGCACACCACTCAGGGCCGCACCGGTGGCCGCTTCGAAAGTTCGACAAAGCGGCGCAGATCCTCGTCGTACTTCTGCCGAATCGTTTCCTGGTCTTTTTTCTTGGACTCGATGACCGACTCCTGTGCCCTGATCTCCTGATCAGCATCACGCAGGCCCTTGGCCACGTCTGCCGGCAACTGCCGGTTTCTGTAGAACTCGGCTTCATCCTCGAACTTCTTGCGCAACCTGCGGATCTCCGTGATCCTGTCCTGCGCCGCCTGAATCGCTGCATTCAGGTCTCGCTCGGCGCGGCTACGCATGACTTCGATATCTTTTTCACTGCCATAGGTATTGAGCAGGGCCTGATCCTTGCGCCGCTGCTCCTTGAGCGCCCGTTCCTGCTCGCTACGCCGTTTTTCCTCGGCGGCACGCTGGGCTCGCTGCTCGGCAGTCAGCGGCGCCTCGACAGTCCGTGCCCGACCGGAAGTACCCAGCTCGCGATAGGCACGCGTATAACAGGCCGGCGGCAAAACGTCGCCACACACCGGCCTACCCTGTTCATCCGTGCAACAGAAGATCGAAGCGGCGGCAAAGCTCGCATCCCCGCCGGTCAACGCCAGCAGCAGGAGAGCATAGCTAACTGCCGCGTGCAAGGCCGTATGCCTGTCTGTAATGCGCCATCGCAACCTCGTGCTGTCTGAAATCCGGATGCTCCCGAAGAAAGCTCATCAGATCGTCGAGGTTGGCGACGGCCAGCACCGGAATACCATAATCCTGTTCGACTTCCTGCACCGCCGACCTTTCACCGCTGCCGCGCTCCATGCGATCCAGCGCGATGACCACGCCACAGGGTGAAGCACCGGCAGCACGGATCAGCGCCACCGATTCGCGAATCGAGGTGCCGGCGCTGATCACGTCGTCGATGATCAGCACGCGACCAGCCAATGGCGCACCAACGATGCTACCGCCTTCGCCGTGATCCTTGGCCTCCTTGCGATTGAACGAGAACGGCAGGTTGCGCCCTGTCCGTGCCAGGGCAACGGCGATCGCAGCCACCAGCGGGATGCCCTTGTACGCCGGCCCGAACAGGCCATCGACGACGATCCCACCGGCGATGATCGCCTGCGCGTAGAATTCCGCCAGACGACCCAGTGCCACGCCGTTGTTGAACAGGCCGGCGTTGAAAAAGTAGGGTGAAAGCCGTCCCGCCTTGGTCGTGAAACTGCCAAAACGCAGCACCTCCTGAGCGACGGCAAACTCGATGAATTCCTGACGAAAGTCCATAAACCAATCTCGGATGAAAGCCGCTTCGGGCATCGACCCTCTATGTTACGCATCATTACGTTGAACCTCAACGGTATTCGTTCGGCATGGCGCAAGGGATTTCTCCCCTGGGCCAGGGCCCACAATCCGGATATCATCTGCCTCCAGGAGATCAAGGCACATGCGGCGGATCTCTGCGAAACCATGCAAGCCCCCGAGGGCTTCCATGCCTACTATCGCTGCGCCGAGAAAAAGGGCTACAGCGGCGTCGGTCTATGGTCCCGCCACAGACCGGAGCGGCTATTCGACGAACTGGGAAGCGACGAATTTGACCGCGAAGGGCGCTATTTGCGTGCTGATTTCGGGAATCTCTCGATCATCTCGCTTTATCAGCCCTCGGGTTCCAGTTCCGAGCAACGGCAGGCAGCGAAATTCCGATTCATGGCCCTGATCTATCCGCATCTCGTCGAACTTGCATCGAGCGGGCGCGACATCATCATCGGAGGCGACTGGAATATCGCCCATCAGGAAATTGACCTCCGTAACTGGCGAGGCAACCGCAGAAACTCCGGATTTCTGCCCGAGGAGCGTGCCTGGGTAAGCCGATTGCTCGACGAAGGCGGCTGGTGCGACGTATACCGCAGTCTGTACCCCGACAGCACGGGCGAGTCGTACACCTGGTGGTCGAACCGTGGTCAGGCCTGGGCAAAGAACGTCGGTTGGCGGCTCGACTATCAACTGGCGACGGCCGCGATCACCGGCAAGGCCCGCAGCGCATCGGTCTACAAGGAGCAACGGTTCAGCGACCATGCACCCTTGACCATCGATTATGACTATTCACTGTAGACCGATCGACGAGAGCGAGCTGGCGCCTGCCCGGAACGGAGGTCCTGGTGCAGCGCAACAGCTTTTATGGATTGCTCTCCGCGAGTGATTTCTATAATCTGGGAACTTCGTTGAGGTTTGCCCCTGCACCCTCGCCATTCCTGCCATCACTTTCCCCTGTGAGGTTCATCATGTCCGAAGTTACCGAACTTTCCGCCGCCAGCAAACAAAAACTCGTCTCCGACATGAAGGTCGTCGTTGCCGACGCAGAAGAAATCCTGCGTGCCACCGCTGGCGTTGCCGGCGACAAAATGGGCGATCTGCGCGAACGCATCGGCGAGCGGCTGCGCGACGCCAAGCTCCGCCTGGCAGATGCCGAAGCGGCTCTGGTCGACCGCACCAAGGCCGCGGCGCGCGCCACTGACGACTTCGTGCACGAAAATCCCTGGCGTGCTGTCGGCGTTGCTGCAGCCGTTGGTCTGCTGCTCGGAGTGATCATCGGTCGTCGCTAATCAACCGCAACCGTCTGACAGTCATGAGCGAGACACCAGGCAGCGCAAGCGGCGGCCTGCTGGCGGCCACCAGGAACGGTGCCGCCACCCTGCTGGCCATCGGACGCACGCGCCTCGAACTCCTGGGCAACGACCTCAAGGAAGAAAAGCTGCGTGCCGTCCGTGTCCTGCTCCTGTCGCAAGTTGTGGCGTTTTCCCTGATGGTCGGCACGATCCTGGCAATCACCTTGCTGGTCGTCGTGTTCTGGGAAAACCGGGTGCTCCTGTTGAGCGCCTTCACTGTCATTTCCCTGGCCAGCGGAGGGTTTGCCTACGCGGCCCTGCGACGTTCGCTGCGCACCCGCCATCAACCCTTCGCGGCCAGCGTTGCCGAACTCGCAGAGGATCTTCGCCAGATGAAAGGCTCTGCCAGCCATGAACCAAGAGCTGATTGACCTGGCCATTGAGCGCGGCAGACTGATCGAACGTATCAGCAGCCAGCGCCAACTCCTTGGCCAGCAACTGCAACCGCTGGGCACAGGTCTGGCCAGAGCCGACCGAACCATTGCCGGCATTCGCCAGAGCAGTGATTACATCAAACAACACCCGGAAATGGTCGCCGTCGGCGTCGCTGTGCTGGTCGTGCTGCAACCGCGTCGCGTCTGGCGATGGAGCCAGCGAGTTTTTTTCGTTTGGCGCACCTGGCGCATGCTGCGCAAACAGATCGGGATCTCGGCCTGAGCATCCCTTGCCACGCCAATCGAATCAGGGAATCGCATCCCTTCCCTTGTCTGCCCTCCCCTCACCGGCTACCTGAAGAGTCTCCCGGTCACTCCCAGATACCCAGCTCGACCAATTGCCGGGTCGCCGCTGCCGCCCAACCCTGATTCGCCAGCGGGCTCGCGGGACTCGGATGCAGCACGCGAGCGGTCCTGACCTGCGTCCCGGTCAGCGCTGCGGCTGCCCGCGTCTCGGCAAAAGCACCGACGCCGATCACCCATTCGGGCCGCAAGACAGAAACCAGCGTTTTCAGGTGCGCATCGCAAGCCACCCGCAGCGCAACCGCTTCAGTTGCCGGCAGCCTGTCGGGAGTCAGATTGCGAGCCTGATCGAAAAAGGCCAGCGGGCAATAGTTGGCGACGAAGTGCTCGGCAAAAAAAGCGTCGGCAGAACCGAAGCGCTCGCGGAATAATCCCCACAGACGCCGCCCGCTGACCTCGGAGCGTGCGCAGGCAAAACCTTCGATCGGTCGCCGGGGGTTCTCGACCGCCGGTTTCAGCACTGCGGCCTCGATCCCCAACCAGTCGCGCACTGCTGCGACTTCCCCGAAAGGCACGCCGCATTGGACCATCCCGAAGGGACCCGGATTCATTCCCAGAAAGACCACCCGCCGGGTACTTGCGCCATAGCGACGCAGGTACAACTCGTGCGCTGACCAAGCGTAAATCAACGGATTGTAGACGTGGCTGACCGGCGGCGAGAAGGTCAGCGTCGAAAGACTGTCGGACAACTGCCGGGCGGCAGCGATCAGTGTCGCGGCGATGGGTGAAGTTCGTTCCATGGTGCAACCTTCAGCAGCAACAACATGCCCGGCGCGGCAAGCAGAAAACACAGGATGAAGAAGCTGACCCAGCCCAGCGACTCGACCAGTGCGCCCGCCGTGGCGTTGATGAAGGTTCGGGGAACGGCGGCCAGGCTGGTAAACAGCGCAAACTGGGTCGCCGTGAAGGCCGGATGGGTGGCACGCGCGATAAAGGCGACGAAAGCGGCAGTACCCAGGCCAACGCCCAGGCACTCGGCGGCAATCACGGCGGCCAGCGCGGCCCGGTCAAGCGCGCCGACAGGTGCCTGTACGCCACGCCAGGCCAGCCAGGCGAAGCCGAGGATGGTCACCATCTGAACCAGGCCAAACAGCCATAGCGCGCGGTTGATCCCCAGACGAACCATCCACAAACCACCCAGCAGACCGCCGAATACCGCCGGCCAGAGTCCGGCATGCTTGGCAATCACGCCGACATCGGTCTTGCTGAAGCCCAGATCCAGATAAAACGGCGTTGCCAGGGCGGTCGCCAGCGAATCGCCAAGCTTGTACAGAAAAATGAAGCCGAGCACCAGCAACGCACCCCGCCAGCCCTGACGACCGATGAACTCATGAAACGGTTCGACCACCGCCTGGCGCAAGGTTTTCGGCGCCCCGAGCACGGCCGGTTCGCTGACCAGCAAGACCATCAACATCCCCGGCAACAGGAAGGCTGCGGTGATCCAGAAGACCTGCCCCCAGGGCAACAGGTCGGCGAGGATCAGCGACAGCGATCCCGGCACCAGCCCGGCGATCCGGTAGGCATTGACATGCACCGAATTACCCAGACCGAGTTCCTGATCGCTGAGGATTTCACGCCGAAACGCATCGAGCGCGACATCCTGCGTCGCCGACAGGAAAGCCAGTATCACCGATAGCCAGATCACCGGCGTCAGATTGCTCGACGGCGAGAATCCTCCGAGCAGACCAATCGACAGGAGCAGGCCGAGCTGCGAGAACAGCATCCAGCCGCGCCGGCGACCCAAAGGCAGGCGATAACGATCCAGCAGCGGCGCCCAGATGAATTTCCAGGTGTAAGGAAACTGGATCAACGCGAACAGACCGATGGTTCTGAGATCCACGCCCTCGCTGCGCAACCACGCCGGCAGCAGATTGAGCAGCAGGTACAGCGGCAAACCCGAGCTGAAACCGGTAAACACGCAGATCAGCATCCGCCTGGTCAGCAGCAGGCGTAGCCAGGCAGGCATCAGGGTCTGCGTCCGAGGCGATAGAAGGCGAGACTGCCGTTGAGATTGGGATCTTCGCGGACCTCACATCCGGCTTCGTCAAAGGCCAGACGTTCGCGAATCTCGATGTCGAGCCGGCGACACAAATTTTCGAAGTCAACAATCGTGAAAAAACGCACGTTCGGGGTATCGAACCAGTCATAGGGCAGGTCTTCGGAGACCGGCATATGTCCCTCGCTGATCGCAACCCGGTTGGCACGGTAAGCGAAATTGGGGAAGCTGACCACTGCTTCTGCCGCAACGCGCAGCATCTCGGTGAGGATGCGCTCGGTGGCGCGCATCGTCTGCAGCGCCTGTGAGATGATCACGTGCTCGAAAGATTCGTCCTCAAAGCCGGACAGTCCGCACTCGATGTCCATCTGGATCACGTCAACCCCGTTGCGGATACAGCCCAGGATACTGTCGTGGTCGATTTCGACACCGTAGCCACTGACCTCCCGAGTTTCGTTCAGATAGCGCAGCAGTCTGCCGTCACCGCAACCCAGGTCGAGAACGCGCTCGCCAGGCGGAATCCAGTGGGCGATCACCGCAAAGTCGAAGCGCTCCCGCTGCTCGGCCCTGACTCTCCGCTCATGCTCGGTCATACCGCAATGTTCTCCAGATAGGCACGCAGCAGCGCGTGATAGTGGGGGTCGTCGAGCAGAAACGAGTCGTGCCCGGCACCGCAGTCGATCTCCGCGTAAACGACGCGCCGGCGATTGTGCAACAGCGCAAAGACGATCTCACGCGAACGCGCTGGTGCGAAACGCCAGTCGGTCGAAAAACTGGCGACAAAGAAGCTGGCCTTGGCGCATGCCAGCGCAGCGGCCAGATTGCCGTCGTAGTCATAGGCGGGATCGAAGTAGTCGAGCGCCTTGGTCATCATCAGATAGGTGTTGGCGTCGAAGAAACCGGCAAACTTGTTGCCCTGATAGCGCAGATAGGACTCGATCTCGAAATCGACCTCGTAACTGAACTTGTGCTCGCCATGGCGCAACTGACGACCGAATTTCTCGGCCATCTGCGTATCCGACAGATAGGTGATGTGAGCGACCATTCTCGCCAGCCGCAAGCCCCTGGTCGGAACGACCCCATGATCCGCGTAGTAACCTCCATGAAAATCCGGATCGGAGAGGATGGCCTGCCGCGCCACCTCGTTAAAGGCGATGTTCTGCGCCGACAGTTTGGGTGCCGAAGCAATCACCATGGCATGACGGATACGGTCGGGAAATTGCAGCGACCATTCGAGCGCCTGCATGCCGCCGAGGCTGCCGCCAATCACCGCAGCCCAGGTGTGCACGCCGAGATGATCGGCCAGGCGAGCCTGCGCTGCGACCCAGTCCTCGACCGTCACCAGCGGAAAATCGGCGCCGTAGCGCTTGCCACTTTCCGGATTGATCGACAGGGGTCCGGTTGACCCGTAGCAGCCACCGAGGTTGTTGACCCCGATCACGAAGAATTTTCTGGTGTCGAGCGGTTTACCTGGACCGACGAGGTTATCCCACCAGCCGACGTTCTCCGGATCGTCCGCATAGTGGCCGGCGACATGGTGGCTACCGGAAAGGGCATGGCAGACCAGCACGGCGTTGGTGTGATCGGCGTTGAGCGTGCCATAGGTTTCGAAAACCAGTTCGAAACCCGGCAACTCGGCACCGCTCTGCAGCCGCAGCGGCTCGTTGAATTGCGCTCGCCGAGGCGCAACGACTCCGACTGAATTCTCAGGTGACATCGTGATCGTTTAATGTGCAAGCCGCGTCAGCGACTCACGAATCTCCCCTCCCCACTTGTGGGGGAGGGGTCGGGGGAGAGGGAAACGGTCATGGCTTTGATGATCGGGGGTGCTTGGAAAAGTCATGACCGTTCGGTGGCAGGAAAAAAATGAATTCATACGCAACTGTTGAGCTTCTCCAGTTGCTCGCGAATCTTCGCCGGTTCCTCATGGCGCAACAGGCGGCGAACGATCGGCGCCAGCTCGGCGCAATTACTCTGCATGATCTTCTGCTTGACCGAGAGGATCTGTGCCGGATGCATCGAGAACTGGCGCAGCCCCATCCCCAGCAGCAGCCGCGTCAGGGTCGGGTCACCGGCGAGTTCGCCGCAGATCGAAACCGGGATATACATCTTTTCGGCACTCGCCATAGTATGCGCCAACAGCATCAATACGGCCGGATGCAGGGGATCATAGAGCGGTGCGACCTCTTCATCGCTGCGATCGATGGCCAGCGTGTACTGGATCAGGTCGTTGGTGCCGATCGACAGAAAATGCATGCGCCGCAGAAACAGGCCGACGGCCAGTGCGGCGGCCGGGATCTCGATCATCGCGCCGACCTGAATCGTCTCATCGAAGGGAATGCGTTCGCCGCGCAGACTCGACTTGGCCCGCTCGACCGCTGCCAGTGTCTGATCGATTTCGTGCGCCTGCGAAAGCATCGGGATCAGGAGCTTGATCTTGCCGTACTTCGAAGCGCGCAGGATGGCCCGTAACTGTGTCTGGAACATCTTTGGCTCGGCGAGCGACAGGCGAATCGCGCGTAGCCCGAGCGCCGGATTGCTTTGCAGTCGCTCGCCCTGCACCTTTTCCGGATGGAGATCCTTGTCGGAGCCGAGATCGAAGGTGCGGATGGTGACCGGCCGGCCACCCATGCCCTTGACGACCGTACGATAGGCTTCGAACTGTTCGTCCTCGGTCGGCATGTCGCCGCGATTGAGAAAGATGAACTCGGTGCGAAACAGGCCAATCCCTTCGGCACCGCCGTCGAGCGCTGCGGCTACGTCACCTGGCAACTCGATGTTGGCCTGCAGATCGATGTCGACGCCGTCGAGGGTCACCGACTTCGCCGTCTTGAGCCGTCTTAGCTTGATCCGTTCAAGCTCGATCTGGCTCTTTCTGAGCCGGTATTCTTCGAGAATGCGCGGATCGGGGTTGACGATCAGGACGCCACGCGTGCCATCGACAATCAGCACTTCGTTATCGTGAATCAGTTGCCGGGCGTTGTGCAGGCCAAGCACCGCCGGAATGCGCAGGCTGCGCGCGAGAATGGCAGTATGCGAAGTCGAACCACCGACATCGGTGACAAAGGCAGCGAAATGATGTTCCTTGTAGGCAATCACGTCGGCCGGCGAAAGATCATGCGCGACCACGATCAGATTCTCTTCCCTGATGCCCTTGCCGGTTCTCAAGGACACCCGGCCCGGCTGGCCGACCAGCTCCTTGATCACCCGCTCGACGACCTGGCGCACGTCATAGCTGCGCTCGCGCAGGTACGGATCGTCAAAACTCTCGAACTGGGCGACCAGGATCTCCATCTGCTGCACCAGCGCCCATTCGGCATTGCAGCGGCGCTCGCGAATCAACTGCTTGGGAACTTCCGCCAGCTCGGGATCGGAAAGGATCATCGAATGCAGGTCGATGAAAGCGCCGAACTCGGCCGAAGTATGCTGCAAACGCCCCTTCAGGGTCGCGAACTCCTCGCGCACGCGCAACAGCGCAGCCTCGAAGCGGGCCACCTCCTTGTCCACCAGGCGCGGCGAGATGAACAGATGCGAGACCTCGAGTGTCGCATGCGACATCAGATGTGCCTGCCCGATCGCGATGCCTCCGGAAACCGCCAGACCATGCAGGGTAAAACTCATGATGCGCTCACTCCACCTCGCCAAACCTTCCCGCGATCAATCCGAGGATCGCCTCGTTTGCCGCTTCTTCGTCCACGCCATTGGTCTCGACGACCACCGTTGAACCCATGCCGGCGGCCAGCATCATCACGCCCATGATGCTCTTGGCGTTGATCCGACGCGCTCCTTTCTCCATCCAGACGTCGCTGTCGAAGCGGCTGGCAAGTTGCGTCAGCTTGGCCGAAGCACGGGCATGCAGGCCCAGCTTGTTGATGATTGCAGTTTCAGCACGTACCATCGAAAACTCCTGTCATTCTAGGCAGGCGGCGGCAGCTTCAGTACGCCATCATGGGCCCCACTGATCGCCTTCTGCAACATGGTTTCCATCCCTTTCTCGCGATAGGTCAGCGCGCGCAGCAGCATCGGCAGACTGAGGCCGGCCACGCCCTCGACATGACCCGGCTCCAGCAGCTTGAGCGCCAGGTTACCGGGTGTCGCACCGAAAACATCGGTCATCACCAGAACGCCTTCGCCACGGTCGACTTCCTTCAGCAACAGGCGCGCCAGCGGCAGGATGTCGAGCGGATCGTCCTGGGCTGCCACGCCAAGCTGTGCGATCAGTGGCGGACGTTTGTTGAGCACGTGGCAAATGTTCTGGATCAGGCTTTCACCAAACGAGCCATGCGTTATCAGGAGAATTCCGATCATCGCGCCCACCCCTTACGACAATTCGTCATTTTAAGCGATTCCGCGCTGCTCGGCAGCATTGACGAACACCTCGCTGCAGCTCCTGCTGCTCCCATGGCCGCCCTGAGCATGCGATAGAATAGGCGTGTGAACAACGACAAACGCAATGTCTATCTGGTTGGCCTGATGGGGGCCGGAAAAACGACCATCGGCAAGGCTCTGGCCAGGCGTCTGGCTTATCATTTTGTGGATACAGACCACGAGGTCGAAGCACGCACCGGCGTCGGTCTGCCGACGATCTTCGAGATTGAAGGCGAGGACGGCTTTCGCAAACGCGAGGCACAGGTCATTGCCGAACTGGCTGACCTGGATGCGCAGGTTGTGGCGACCGGGGGCGGTGCCGTGTTGCGGCCCGAGAACCGGCAGAACCTGCGAGCGAGTGGTCTGGTGATCTATCTCGATGTGCCGCTGCCAACGCTCCACGAACGGACGCGACATGACAAGAAGCGACCGCTGTTACAGGTGAGTGACCCACGCCAGAAACTCCGGGAACTGCATGCACAGCGCGACCCGCTGTACCGCGAAGTCGCTGATCTGGTCGTCAGTGGCAGCCGAATCACGGTCCAGTCCGTTCTGAATTTGCTGATCAAGAAAGTGGGAGAGCCATGAAAACGTTGACGGTCGCACTCGGGGAGCGTTCCTACCCGATTCATGTGGGGCGAGGTCTGATCGAACACGCCGAGTTGCTGGTCCTGAGGCAGCCGAAAGTGGCGATCGTCAGTAACGTGACCGTCGCACCGCTGTACCTGCAACGCCTGGCAGACCCTTTGCGCCGGGCAGGCGTTGAAGTCGTCGAGATGGTGCTGCCCGATGGCGAACGGTTCAAGGACTGGCCAACCCTCAACTCGATTTTTGACCGATTGCTGGAGCGACGCTGCGAACGGTCAACGACCCTGATCGCTCTTGGTGGGGGAGTTGTGGGTGACATCACGGGATTCGCGGCGGCCTGTTTTCAGCGTGGCATGCCTTTCATCCAGGTACCGACGACCCTGCTGGCCCAGGTCGATTCGTCGGTGGGTGGGAAGACCGCAATCAATCACCCTCTCGGCAAGAACATGATCGGGGCTTTCCATCAGCCGCAGCTCGTGCTGACCGATACCGATACCCTGAATACGCTGCCGGACAGAGAACTCCGGGCTGGCCTGGCAGAAGTGATCAAGTACGGATTGATCAGGGATTTGCCCTTTCTTGAGTGGCTTGAAGTTAACCTGGAGTCCCTGCTGTCTCGTGAACCGGCTGCCCTGGCCGAGGCGATTTGCCGTTCGTGCCGGAACAAGGCCGAAGTGGTGGTCGCTGACGAACGTGAGGCGGGCGAGCGGGCTCTGCTTAACCTCGGCCATACCTTTGGGCATGCGATTGAAACCGGTGTCGGCTATGGCGAATGGCTGCACGGTGAGGCCATTGCGGTGGGCTCGATGATGGCGGCCGAACTGTCGTTGCTGCTCGGCTGGATCGACCGGCATGACCTTCTGCGTGTCGAGCGGCTTTTTCAGCGCGCGGGCTTGCCCGTGTGCGGGCCAGCCTTGAATGTCGAACGCTATCTGGAACTGATGCAGCACGACAAGAAGGTCCAGGATGGCAAGCTCCGTCTGGTTCTTCTGCAGAAGCTCGGGCAGGCGGTGCTCAGCGACGCAGCACCGCTTGCCGAAATCCGCAGAGCCATTGGCGCGCGCTCCATGCATGCCTGAGCTTGCTCCGTACGCAGTCACCGCGCTCAACTCACGCGGTCGCCGTTATGCCGACAGCGAACCCGCCCATCGCAGCGAGTTCCAGCGCGATCGTGACCGGATCATCCATTCCACGGCCTTTCGACGCCTCGAATACAAGACACAGGTATTCGTCAATCACGAAGGCGACCTCTTTCGTACCCGCCTGACACACAGCCTTGAAGTCGCCCAGATCGCGCGTGGCATCGCGCGTTCGCTACAGCTCAACGAGGATCTGGCCGAAGCCATTTCACTCGCTCACGATCTCGGTCATACGCCTTTTGGCCATGCCGGGCAGGATGCGCTCAACGATTGCATGCGTGCGCATGGAGGCTTTGAACACAATCTGCAGAGTCTGCGAACGGTTGACCTGCTGGAGGAGCGCTACGCCGCTTTTGATGGCCTCAACCTCTGTTTCGAGACCCGCGAAGGCATCGTCAAACATTGTTCCGTGGACAACGCTCGCCAGCTTGGCAAACTTGGCGAGCGGTTCCTCAGACATACACAACCGTCGCTCGAAGCACAGATCTGCAACCTGGCGGATGAAATCGCTTATAACAATCATGATGTGGACGACGGATTGCGCGCCGGGCTGATCACGCTCGAACAACTTCAGGAGGTCAGCCTGTTTTCCCGGCACATTGCCGACGTCCGGAAAATTCATCCCGAACTGGGCGGGCGCCGGCTGATCCACGAAACCATCCGGCGCATGATCAATACCCTGGTTTGCGACCTGATCGAAACCACCGAAAACCACATTGCGCGGCAAAGGCCGCGGGATCTGTCCGAGGTGCACCTGGCGCCGCCACTGGTGGCGTTCTCCGACGATTTATACGCGGCGCAGCGCCAACTGAAGCGCTTCCTGCATGTCCACCTCTATCAGCACTATCAGGTTCTGCGGATGGCCAGCAGGGCGAAACGTATCGTCAGCGATCTATTTTCCGCCTTTGTCAGCAATCCGCGCTTGCTGCCCCCGCAATATCAGGTGCTTGCCGATGGCGATCAAGTCCGCAGGGTGGCCGACTATGTCGCTGGGATGACCGATCGCTATGCCGTCAAGGAACATCGCCGCTTGTTTGCAGTGGGTGTGGAGGGCTGAGAACCCAACCCCTGTGGGGTTTGCGGGTCGGCGAGCAGCGCACTAAGGCGATGGCCAATCCTTGATGTACGCCTTGAGCAGCTTGTTTTCCAGGTTGCGCTCTTCGAGCACGGCCTTGGCGACGTCGTGAAAGGAGACGATCCCGACAATGGTATCTTCTTCCATGACCGGCACATAGCGGGTGTGTGTGTCCACCATGATTCGACGCAATTCGTCGACGTCCATGTCCGGATCAGCGGTTGGGGGGTTGCGGTCCATCGCCTCGATGACCAGAATTTCGGCAATCGGCGGCGTTGGCCCGACCCGGCGCTCGGTCTGGCGTTTGGCGAGGATTGCCATGACTTCACGAAAAGTCAGCATTCCTGCCAGCTTGCCTCCCTCCATGACGATCACCGAGCCGATGTCATTCTCGGCCATCATGATGACCGCTTCCGAAAGAGGCGAGTCGGGATGTACGGCAAACAGCGCTGAATCTTTGACCTGCAGAACTTCTTTGACCTCCATGTCACCCCCTAGAGATAGGATAGCTGGCGGATGCGCCTGCACTCATCGGCGTGATTTTACCAGATGTCGATCCACATCCGAAAAATTCACCCTTCGAAAAGCGCAACGCCCGCGCATGCGGGCGTTGCCGGGCGAACGAGAAAGGACTCCGATCAGATCTTCAGGGCAACCAGCACCTCATCGAGCATCTTCTTGGCATCGCCAAAGAGCATGCGGTTGTTTTCCTTGTAGAAGAGTGGGTTGTCCACGCCGGCATAGCCGGAGGCCATGCTGCGTTTCATCACGATCGAGGTTTTTGCCTTCCAGACTTCCAGGACGGGCATGCCGGCGATCGGGCTGTTTGGATCATCCTGTGCCGCCGGATTGACGATGTCGTTAGCGCCAATGATCATCGCGACATCGGTCTTCGGAAAATCGTCATTGAGCTCATCCATTTCCTGCACGATATCGTAAGGGACCTTGGCTTCGGCCAGAAGAACGTTCATGTGGCCGGGCATGCGGCCCGCCACTGGGTGAATGCCGAAGCGAACGTTCACCCCCTTCTCGCGGAGCAACTTGGTGATCTCGTAGACCGTGTGCTGTGCCTGCGCCACCGCCATGCCATAGCCGGGAACGATGATCACGTTCTTGGCTTCGCGCAGCATTTCGGCGGTTTCGGGAGCGACGATCGGGACCACTTCGCCGGCTGGTTGGGCGCCGCCAGCGGCCGCTGCAGGCGTTCCTCCGGTCGTCCCGAAGCCGCCGGCGATGACGCTGATGAAGTGGCGATTCATCGCCGCACACATGATGTACGACAGGATCGCACCGCTCGATCCGACCAGCGCGCCGGTGACGATCAACAGGTCGTTCGAGAGCATGAAACCGGTCGCCGCCGCAGCCCAGCCAGAGTAGCTGTTGAGCATCGAGACCACCACCGGCATGTCGGCTCCTCCGATCGCCATCACCATGTGGATGCCGAAGAGCAGCGCGATGACCGTCATCACGATCAGCGGCGTCATGCCTTCACTGACCGAATGAGCATGCAGGAATTCGCGTCCGAAGTAGATGACGACCAGCAGTCCGGCGAGATTGATCCAGTGGCGAGCCGGCAGCAGCAGCGGATTGCCCGAAATCTTGCCGGAAAGTTTGCCGAAGGCGATGACCGACCCCGAGAAGGTCACTGCACCAATCAGAATGCCAAGGTAGATTTCAACCTCGTGAATCGATTTCTCCGCGCCGCTCATATGCGCCGACGCGCCAGGATCGATGTAGTTCGCAAAACCGACCAGCATCGCCGCAAGGCCGACCATGCTGTGCATCAGCGCGACCAGTTCAGGCATCTGGGTCATCTGCACGGTACGGGCCGCATAGATGCCGATGCTCGCACCGACCACCATCGCGGCGATGATCCACGCGTACCCGCTTCCCCCGACGTGCGGGCCGAAGACCGTCGCCAGAACGGCGATGGACATGCCGATGATTCCGTACAGGTTGCCGCGTCGCGAGGTCTCCGGATTGCTGAGCCCACCGAGGCAGAGGATGAAGAGGATGGTTGCTCCGAGGTAGGAGACAGTTGCCAGGCTTTCAGACATGTTCATCAACTCCTATTTGCGGAACATCGCCAGCATGCGCTGGGTTACGGCGAAGCCGCCGAACATGTTGATCGTCGCCAGGACGATGGCACCGACGGCCAGCCAGCGGATCCAGTCGGCCGGGCGGTCGATCCCACCCGCCAGCGGAGGTGCAATCTGCACCAGCGCACCGATGGCGATGATGCTGCTGATGGCATTGGTGACACTCATCAGCGGCGTGTGCAAGGCGGGTGTGACGTTCCAGACCACCATATAGCCGACGAAACAGGCCAGCACGAAAACCGTGAAGTGACCGAGGAAAGCCGCAGGCGCTCCCGCGCCGATGAACCAGAAGATCACTGCGGCGGCGGCAAAGAGCATGGCCACGGCGGTGCCGGAAGTCGGGGCGCTACCCTTGCCGTGACCATGCGATTTTTTCGCGGCCACCACCGGCTGGGCCACCGCCGGTGGCGCAACTGGCGCTGCTGCCGACGGCTTGGGTGCCGGAGGCGGCCAAGTGATGTTGCCTTCCTTGATGACAGTCAGGCCGCGGATGGCTTCGTCCTCCATATTGACGTCGATGATGCCGTCCTTGGTCTTGCACAGTTCCTCAGCGAGGCGGAACAGATTGGTGCTGTACAGCGTCGACGACTGCCGCGCCAAGCGGCTGACCAGATCGGTGTAGCCGATGATGGTGACGTCGTGCTTCACGACTGCCTGGCCAGGCTCGGTCAGTTCGCAGTTGCCGCCCTGTTCGGCGGCCATGTCGACGATTACGCTGCCCGCTTTCATTGAGCGCACCATCTCGGCGGTGATCAGCCTGGGCGCCGGTTTGCCAGGAATCAGCGCGGTGGTGATAATGATGTCCACCTCACGGGCTTGCCTGGCGTACATGTCGCGCTGGGCTTTCTGGAAGCCCTCGCTCATCACCTTCGCGTAACCGCCGCCACCGGAACCTTCTTCCTCGTAATCAACCTTGACGAATTCACCGCCCAGCGACGCGACCTGATCGGCCACTTCGGCACGCGTGTCGTTGGCGCGAACGATGGCGCCGAGGTTGGCGGCAGTGCCAATCGCCGCCAGGCCGGCGACGCCAGCACCGGCAATGAAGACCTTGGCCGGCGGAACCTTGCCAGCCGCCGTGATCTGGCCGTTGAAGAAGCGACCGAAGGCGTTGGCAGCCTCGATGACAGCGCGGTAGCCAGCCACGCCAGCCTGGGAGGTCAACGCGTCCATCTTCTGGGCGCGAGAGAGCGTGCGCGGCAGCGAGTCGATGGCCAGCACCGTCGCCTTGCGCGCAGCGAGTTGCTGCAGAAGCTCGGGGTTCTGGGCCGGCCAGATGAAGCTGACCAGCGTGCTCCCCTCGCGCATCAGGCCGACTTCTGCTGCTGACGGCCCACGTACCTTGAAGATGATGTCCGACGACGACCAGAGGTTGACCGCCCCTTCAGCGATCGCAGCGCCGGCAGCCTTGTACGCATCGTCCGAGATGTTCGCGGCGTCGCCGGCGCCGGATTCGACCAGCACGGCGAAACCCAGCTTGATCAGTTTTTCAACGACTTCGGGTACGGTCGCAACCCGTTTTTCTCCTGCAGCAGTCTCTCTGGGAACTCCGATTGTTAGCGGCATTCATTCCTCCATCACGTGTAGTACCAGTATTCAAAATAACCGGTTCGCAGGGCGCGAAACCAGCCTCCCCCAAAAACCTCCAGTCACGGTCTTCAAATTGCTCGGAAAAGTCCCTGCCGGCAATCGCTGCCGGGTGATCTTCCCCTGCTTGTGGTGCTGCTGGCCAAAAAACGGCCAGTCTGAGCTTAGCACAAGTCCGGATCGGACTTTAGCATGACCAAAAAGAAGCGCGAAGCGCTTGCCTTTTGCGGGAAGGTCATGCCTTGCATTAGAATGCCGGCTTTTGCGTTTTTCAACTGGATTGGGGATGGCACTGATCGTTCAGAAGTTTGGTGGCACGTCGGTTGCATCGACGGATCGCATCAAGAATGTCGCCAAGCGAGTTGCTCGCTGGCGAGCGCAAGGACACGACATTATCCTGGTTCCTTCGGCCATGGCCGGAGAGACCAACCGGCTGATCGGCCTGGCCAGGGAGATCTCGCCTACACCGGACCCGCGCGAACTCGACGTGATCGCCTCGACTGGCGAACAGGTGACCATCGGCTTGCTGGCCATGGCCATGCACGCCGAGGGGCTCAAGGCAAAGAGCTTTACCGGTTTCCAGGTCGGGGTGCTGACCGATAGCACCTTTACCAAGGCGCGGATTCTGAAAATCGACCAGCACCGGATTCGCAAGGCGCTGGCTGATGGACACGTCGTCGTCGTGGCAGGCTTTCAGGGTGCCGATGAATTTGGCAACATCACCACCCTGGGTCGGGGAGGATCGGACACTTCTGCCGTGGCGTTGGCAGCAGCGATGAAGGCCGACGAATGCCAAATCTACACTGATGTTGACGGCGTCTACACGACTGACCCGCGCGTCGTTCCGGAAGCACGCAAACTCGACAGCATCACTTTTGAAGAGATGCTGGAGATGGCCAGTCTCGGGTCCAAGGTGCTCCAGATCCGCTCGGTCGAGTTTGCCGGCAAGTACAAAGTCAAACTCCGTGTGCTTTCCAGCTTCGAGGAGGAAGGTGAAGGTACGTTGATCACTGTTGAGGAAAAAGGGAATATGGAACAACCGATTATCTCCGGGATCGCTTTCAATCGCGACGAAGCCAAACTCACCGTACTGGGCGTTCCGGATCGTCCAGGCATTGCTTACCAGATCCTCGGGCCGATTGCCGATGCGAACATCGACGTCGACATGATCATCCAGAATATCGGCCGTGACGATACCACCGACTTTTCTTTCACCGTCAATCGCACTGACTACAGCAAGGCGTTTTCCATCCTGGAAACCGTCAAGGAAAAAATTGGCGCACGCGACATCAGCGGGGACACCACCACCTGCAAGGTGTCCGCTGTTGGAGTTGGCATGCGCTCCCATCCAGGCGTGGCAAGCAAGATGTTCGGCGCACTGGCCAAGGAAAACATCAACCTGCAGATGATTTCGACATCCGAGATCAAGATCTCGGTGGTCATCGAAGAAAGATACCTCGAGCTTGCAGTGCGCGTCCTGCACAAGGCCTTTGGCCTGGAAAAACCTCCAAAATCGAAGTTGGGTTTGACCGGTCGTGGTGAAACCGATATCATTACACCTTCCTAGGAGACGTGGCCGAGAGGTCGAAGGCACTCCCCTGCTAAGGGAGCATGCGGGCATAAACCTGCATCAAGGGTTCAAATCCCTTCGTCTCCGCCAGGACACCAGACCTAAACTGTCTGAACCAAAAACGAACACCCCGCTCAACGCCTTGTTTTGCGGGGTTTTTCGTTGAAACCTCCTGACTTCGCCAACCCCACAAATGTCATATCTGCGCTCTTAACGGCCATTTCTCTCGAAACCTCCTGACTTCGGGAATTTAGTACGGTTTTTTCAAGCCTTTGTTTTTGCTTGGGAATTACGGGGTTGTGGGCGGGTTTCGCGTTGGCGTATGCTTTGGTTTCGTGAGGGATGCCATCGCGAAATGCCTGGTTGGTGGTGGGGGCAGCGCTCGGCGCTGTGGTCATGGACTCAATGCCTCCACAAGGGTTCTCACAGGCCTCATCAGGAAATGGAGGATGCGAACGGCGTGGGCCTGAGACAGCGGGTACTGCTGCTCTCTCCGCTTCAATTCCTGCCTGGCCAAGGATCTCCCACGGAGAACTTGATCTCGACGTGCACCATGACAGCACATCACCGTCAAGAGTCTGTTAACCTTGTGTCCTATTCTGCTTGCCTTCCTCAACGAGCTTTCGTTCAATCGCATTCGACGACGATCCATGACACTCAAGACGCTTTGCACCCCCCGAGCCTCCGTCTTTGCTGCTGACCGCCGGGCCACGGTTCTCAGCCTCGATACGTTCCTCAAAGGTCAGGTTCACGGTTCCGAGTTTTTCGACGAGAACTACTTCACCAACGGCATGGTGACCCTGGTTGATCGTGCGTTTCGGCACCTCTCAGGCTCGGGAGCGGGTTCGTCAGTCTTTCTGCTGTCGCAGGCCATGGGGGGCGGCAAGACGCACAGCATGATCGGGCTTGGCTTGCTTGCGCGTGATCCGGAGTTGCGCCGCCGCGTCCTGGGGGACAAGGACCCGGCACCCAAATTGGGGCGCTGTCGTGTGGTGGGCTTCAATGGACGCAACACCGATGCTGCCGGGGGTATCTGGGGGTCCATTGCCGAACAACTGGGGAAGGCGGTGCAATTCACTCGCTATGTGTCGCCGCTGCTCAGCGCGCCTGGCCCGGAGGCCTGGAAACAGTTGCTTGGCGGGGACCCGTTGGTGCTTTTTCTGGATGAGTTGCCACCGTACCTAGAATACGCGGTGACGGTTCCGGTCGGCAATGGTGATCTGGCTGTGGTCACGACCACGGCGCTCGGCAATCTTTTTGTCGCTGTTGCCGAGATGGACAACGTTTGCCTCGTCCTGTCCGATCTTGCCGGCAGCAATTTCAGCCTCGGCCAGGCGAACCTGCAAGCTGCGTTCGACCGTGCCGTGAAAGGCATCACCTCAGAGTCTCGTCGAATTGCCGTCCCGATCACACCGGTGAATCCAAACGGAGATGAGCTTTATCACATCCTGCGCAAACGGCTGTTTCAGAACGTCGCACCGCAGGCAGAAAGCGAGCGGGTTGCCGCTGCCTACCGGGATGCGCTGCGCGAGGCGGTTCGCATGAACCTGACGTCCACCACGCCGGAATCACTCTATACGCGAGTGATCGATGCCTACCCCTTTCATCCCGATTTGCGTGAGCTTGTCGGCAAGTTCAAGGAAAACGAAGGCTTTCAGCAGACCCGTGGCGTCATCCGCCTGATGCAGATGGTGGTCTCCGACCTCTGGAAATCGGAAAAAGCTGCTGCGAAGGACCTGATCAGTCCGTACGACATTGATTTCAACGTCGACGAGATCGCTTCCGAGATTCGCACCATCAACCCCTCGTTGAGCGAAGCCATTGCGCATGACATCGCTCACGGGGGCGACTCCGAAGTTGAGCAGATCGACCTGGCCAATGGGAATGCCGACGCCTCCGAAGCCGCACGCGTCATTCTGGTTGCCTCGCTCTCCAGTACGCCGGGCGCCATTCATGGGCTGCGCGAGTATCAACTGGTTGATTGCCTGCAGCGGCCCGGTCGCGACCTCTCCACCTTCAAGGCCAACGTCCTCGACAAACTGGCGACGCGCGCCTGGTATCTCCACAATTCGGCGGACGGCCGCCTGTTCTTCAAGAACCAGCAGAATCTCGCCGCCAAGCTGCGTTCAACGGCGCTCTCATTGCACGCCGAAACCGTTGACCGGATGCTCCGCAAGCACCTGGAGGACTACTTTGCCGCTTCGCTCCGAGACTGCTACCAGGTCATCAAAGTCCTGCCCCCGCCCGACGAAGTTCAGGTCGAGCAGGAAAA
>NZ_JAZKUD010000005.1:0-127663 GCF_036625275.1 Accumulibacter sp. | reverse complement strand
TGACCAGTTTCGAACTGTCATTGACCACCTTGATCGCATACCGCGGCTGCGTCGTGTCCATGGTCAGGTTGAGGTAACGTTCGCTCGCCAGCGGCCTGGCGTTGGCCGCATGGCTGTCATAGCGGGTGATCACGAGGTTGAAGGTGTGTTCCGGGTCGACGGTGGCGTAATCGACATCGATGCGCACATGGTTGCCCCACCGCCCCGCATTCGCGGCCTCGGCCAGCAGCACCTCATCGGGCGCAGGCAACATGTGCAGCGCCGCACCGGCGACCGCTTCGCCGTTGGCGACCCGCACCACCAAGGCCGAGCTACCGCCGTTCAGGAAGTACTGCGCGATCGCGTAGCTGGCCTCGCTGCGGTCGTCCAGGCCGCCGTAGGTGCGTTGAAAATCGGCCGTCCCGAAGATTTCGACGGCCTCGTCCGTCGGCCCTTCGCGGAAGAAATCGATGAACGCGGTGATCGAGGTGCCCACGCTGGTGATGGTGTGCACCCCGCTCGACACTTCCTGGATGTAGACGCCTGGATAAGTCACTTGCACCATGTGTGCCTCCTAGAACAATCGGATACCCGAACCGAGCGTCTGCCATCGACGCCGGGAACTCCCTGCCTGCCATGCCTCGTCTTGCACCGTCGCCATCCACAGCCGTCAGGCATCCGTCTTCACCTGGGTGCTGCACCGCTCCAGTCATCCATCCCCTTGGCGTGCCCGGAAGCGAAGATGACACGGCCGTCGGGCAGACGAATCTCGGTCAGGCACCCCTGCTCGGTCATTGCCGCCAACGCTGTCTCGACATCATGCAGGGAAGCGTCGACCAGGCGGCGCGGCAACCACCATTGCTGTACTCCGACGGCGTTATCGGCCGCGGTCGGATGCGCAGCCAGGTAAGCCCGGATTGCCGTCTCCACATCCGTGGTGTTATTTCCCTTCCAGGCCATTCGCCTCCCGCATCGTCAACCATGCCGACTCAGCATCGCAAGGTCTGTGCCAACCATTACCATATTCACTTTCTTTTTATGAATCAATCCCATAAATTTCATCAGCGGGGCGCTGCAGATGTCCAATGCGGGACGCTTCGAACACACTGGGTCAAAAATGACCCACGCTGCGAACTCACCCTGCGCGCCGTGACAGACCCGCGCCAATGCCCTGCCGGGGAGATCAGGAACGAAGCTGATTTTCGTCTGCGGGTTGGATGCTGAGCGCTGCAGTGCTTTCGAGGGTGTCCTTGACCTACTGGGCTGTCGCGTCCTCGGCAAAGCTGGAACGTGCGAGTCCGTATTTGCGAACCAGCTTGTTGAGCCGGCTGCGGTCCTGACCGCAAAGACGCGCGGCCAGGCTGATGTTGCCGGCTGTGCTGGCGAGCAGGTGGCTGAGGTACGATCGTTCGAATCGAGCAATGGCTTCGGCTTTGGCCTGCCGGAAATCCGTGACCTGACCGGGTTCGGCCACCGGGACTGCGGTCGTGCCGCAGGACGGCACTGACGGCACATTCAGATACAGGGTTTGCCCCTCGTTGAGCAACAATTCCCGGTGCACCATGTTTTCCAGTTCACGCACATTACCCGGCCAGTCATACCCGCGCAGGTGTGCCAGACTGTGTGGATCGATGGGAATCGCAGGCAGGCCATAGCGGCTGCAATAGCGCGCGACAAAAGCCTCGGCAAGCAGCGCGGCATCATCCCCACGCGCCCGCAGGGGCGGCATGTCAAGGACCAACACCTTGAGACGAAACAGCAGGTCCTGCCGGTAGCCGCCCTGGCGGGTGAGTGCGGCCAGATCGGTATTGCTGGCAGCCAGCACGCGGACATTGGCACGCCGGGATGCCGAACCGCCCACCGGCCGATATTCGAGGTCCTGCAGGAAGCGCAGCAGCGCGACCTGGGCATGCGCCCCGAGGGCTTCGATCTCGTCGAGGAACAGCGTCCCGCCTTCCGCCTGTGTCACCACCCCGCTGCGTGCCTCTCGGGCATCGGTGAAAGCCCCCCGGACATGTCCGAACAACTCGCTTTCGACCAGATTGTCAGGGATGGCACCGCAGTTGATCGGAACGAAAGGGGCGCTGCCGCGTGCCCCGGAATAGTGGATGGCGCGCGCCGCCAGTTCCTTGCCCGTCCCGGTTTCACCCTCGATGAGCACCGGTGCATCGCAACGGGCAAGTTTGGCGATGAATGACAAGACCTGGCGGAACGCCGGGGATTCTCCGACAAAGATCGGGGCAGCATGGCGATCCTCAAACATCATCTCGTTCCTCCACGGGTCGTGCTTTCAGGCATGGTGGGGCACCGGACGCCGTTTTTCTCGGGCTGCCGACGAGGCATCTTGACCGGGCAAAGCCATCAAGTCAAGTTCGAGGCCAGGAATTCGTATTAGTTGCGAACATGCTCTGTTAATTGAGATTTTTGATAGGTCCCGAGTTGCAGGAACGAGCTGACAGGCCAATCGAAATGATCGGCCAGACTTCTCGATCGACCAGGAATCGGGGTACGATGAACGGCTTTTGGGCAAGGTGGGGAAGAGATTGAAACAGATCCAATTAACGGTCATGACTTTTCCAGGGACCCTGGGTCATGAAAGTCATGATCGTTTTCGCTCTCACGTGTGGAGAGGGGAGGTTCGTCAGTCGCTGACCCGACTTTCACATTAAGGATGACATATGAGCAACCCGCCCTCGCCATCGGAAAAACGCAAGCCCGCTGTTGCCAAACGAATCGTCAGCAAGCCGGATGCCCGGGTGAAGCCCGACACCGCCTTACCCGCCGAGCCAGGTCTCGTCGATCAGGTGCGTTCAATGGCCGGCAGACTGCTGGACATCAGCGCGGCCACCGGGGTTGCCGGACGCGCGCTGCAGACCGCCGGCAAGGTCAGCCGGGCATTGCAGGATGGGCATCCGATCGACGCGGCCAGCGAAGTCGTGCGGGCAGTGCTGCCGGGGATGGGTGAACCGACTGCCTGGGCCAAGACCGGTGCAGCGATTCGCTCGATGCGCGAGGCAGCCGGACTGACGATTGCCGAAGTCGGTGCCGCCATCGACCTGAAGGACCCTTCGCTGATCGAGTCCCTCGAGAATGGCCGTATCGCCCTGTCGTTCGAACTGATTCTGCGCCTGGCAGCAGTTTTCGGTCGCAATGACCCGGTTGGCTTCGTGATGCGCTTTACCCGCACGGCCCATCCCGAGTTGTGGACAAGTCTCGAAGAACTGGGCATCGGCAAGCTGGTGCTGCAAACCGTTCGCGAACACCAGTTCGTCAACATTTATCGCAGCAATGACGCTGCACGTACGCTCAGCGACCAGGAATTTGCCGAAATTTTGAGCTTCACGCAGGCCGGATTCGAGATGGCCATGGCCCTGCGCACCCGATACCAGGATCGAAGCAGCGATGCTGACAGCGATCGCGACGAGTGAATCGGTCACGCCGCGGCGAGTCGGTCTGGCCTGTCACCAGGACAGGCCGCGACGGGCGCGTGCTGATGGGTGGGCAAGGATCGACTTGGCCGGCAACGACGGCAAAGATTGCCGGTGGCCGTCGCCTCGGATCGTGGCGGTGATGTCGGGCGCGGCCTCCCGCCCCCACGATCAGTGACCGGCGGCGGGCTTACGGGCATATTTTTTGACCTGCCGCCGGCGTATGGCACGGAAATCAGCGCACCGCCGGGAATTCTCGGAGTTTCTGGCCCGGAAATTGCTTTTCCTGGATGCGGCACTCAGGTCGGTTTTTCCTGCTCGTGTAACCGTGCAAATCGCAGCGCGCAGCTGAGTCCGTCGCGACCGCAAGCGGTCAGGGGCAATTGACCGGGATGACCCACTTTTTATCAGGACAAGAAAATGTTGATTGGCGGCGTATTGAGTGCAGCTACCTGGATTTCCCGACTCGGTCAACTGATCGGCAGCAGCGAAACGAACGCTGCGCAAGCCAGTAACGGCGCCGAGGCATCTCCGCCCGTCGGTCCTCCTCCCTCCGGCGGTGGCATGCTCGACGCGGTTACCCAGGCCCTGGCAAAAATCGGCGTCGGCAGCAGTTCAGGGGCTTCGGGCAATACGGCTGCGGCAGTTTCGTCATCATCCTCGGCGGAAGATCCCGCACAGGCTTTGACTGTGTTCATGGACACTCTGATGGCTGCCTTGCACGCCCAAAGCGTTCGGGCCGCCACGAAAGACGCGAACAGCCGCATCACGGGCAGCTCCGGCGAGTCACGCCACAATATTCAGTCGGACATGCAGAGACTGATCGAGACGCTGGCATCGTCACCGGGCAGTTCGACCGGAGCCAGATCGTCCGACTCCCCGGTAGACGCGCTGCAGCAAAGCTTCCAGAAACTTCTGAGCGCAGCCGGCGGGAGCAGCAGCAATGCGACGCTTGCCGACTTTCTGCAGGCCTTCGCCCGCAACCTGCCCGGCGCTTCATCGGTTGGGAACGTCGTGAGCACCAGAGTTTAAGGTCAAAGTCACGTCAGCGACTCACGAACCTCCCCCTCACTTTTGTTGTCGGCGCTGCCGAAGCAGCGAACTGGACTCACTGCCTCATCATGCCATCTTGCCTTATTCTGGTATTGCTGCTGTGCTCGCCGGCCGTGCTCGCGCAAACGGCACCGCCGTCCACCGAACGCCAGAAGCAACTCGTGCATCTGGTCCGTCAGGATTGCGGCTCATGCCACGGCATGACGCTGCAAGGCGGTCTTGGACCCTCGCTGAAACCGCAGTCCCTGCAGAGCAAACCGGTCGAGTCGCTGGTGGCCACGATCTACAACGGACGGCCAGGGACGCCGATGCCGCCCTGGCAGCGCTTCCTAAGCGAGGCCGAGGCGCGCTGGATCGTCGAACAGTTGCTGACGGGATTTCCCGAGTGACCGGGGGCCGGAAACGGACATGGGGAAAGCCCGGCGTTGCTTCCCTTGTCCGCCGGGCTCCTGACGCCGTCGTCGAGGCTTTGGCGCTCAATCAGGCCTGAGAGATTTTGAAGAAGTGAAGAGGTGGTAAAAGAAGTCGTCGCGAGCAGGCCGAGATGCAAGGCGTGAGCGAGCCACAGATCGACCGCGCAGTCGATTGATTCATAACCCCTGAGCGGAAAAGCATGGGCTGGCGGCGTGCCGCTGACCAACCGAACGATCGTAATCGCAGCCTTGCAGGGCAGAGATGAACAGCTTGTCATCCTCCCTGATGTGACGTTCGAACCAGTACTCGCAGAAGCGCAGGAAGGAATGCGCGTCCTGCCCACCGTTGATGACTTCACCGAGAGCCTTGTGCAGCAGGCGCAGCGTATCGGTATGGATCTTGGCATGGTCGGTGAAATCCAGCCCGGCTTCCTCGGCAATCCGTTCTTCGGTGGCAAAATGGATCGCGAAGTAATCGAGAAGCTTGCCGAACTCGTTGACCGGAATATGACTGTGTTCAAAACAGATGGTCTTGAGAAAGTCAATGAAGTTGAAGATTTCTTCATGCTGGGCGTCGATTTCCGGCAAATCGACCAACAGCCCGTCCGGCAGCATGCCGGGAATGTACAGGGTCATCACAAGTCTCCTCTTGTCACCGATGGGTATCTCTTATTATCCCTTCAGTATAGAAGGTCTACCTGCAGAATTCCAGAGAAACCGGATTTAAGTCAGACTGGTATCTTGCCGGTCGCGGCTTGTCCGTCAAGCTCCTGCGAACAGCCAGAGGTAGCTTAGGGTTCCAGCGATGACGAGGAAGGGCAGCGACCAGGCATGGAAATTCCACCAGGCGCGCCGGTCGCCGAGCAGGCGCAATGCGATGAGGTTGGCCAGAGAGCCGATCAGCAGTCCAAAACCGCCAATGTTTGCCGCCCAGGCCATGAGGCGCCAGTCCAGACTGTGCTCGGCAAGAAGGATGGCGCCGGGCACGTTGCTGATGAGTTGCGAAATCAACACCCCGGCCAGGAAAAGACGCTGCGGATCGTGCAGCCCGATCGTCGCGACCATTGCCTGCACCGGCGGCAAATCGGCAAGCAAACGCAGGTCGATGAAGATCAGCACGAAAACGATGATCAGGGCCCAGTCGACCTGCTTCACCACTTGGCGAAAGGCGGCACCGAAGACGGTTGCGACGATCGCCAGTCCGACCCACGGCTGGCGCAGGTCGAGCAGTATCAGGAAAACCGGATAGAGCAACAGACAGCTCCACAGCAACCGCCGGGCGAGCAGCGGTGGCACGATGTCTTCGTGTGGGTCGATGTGTCGAGCCGGGAAGGCGAACACTGTCAGGGCCAGCAGAGTGCCGAGCAAGATCCCCGCCAGTGGCGCCATTTCGGCGACAAAAGCCATGAAGGGAATCCCTGATCGCTGCCACAGGAACAGGTTTTGCGGATTGCCCATAGGGGTCAGCACCGATCCAGCATTCACCGCCAGGGCTTCGAAGATCACCAGCCGCGCGATCGGCAGGGTGGCCATGCCGTTCAGGCCGAGGGTCAGCGGAACGACGATGAACAGGGCAATGTCGTTGGTCAATACCGTAGCCATGGCTGCCGAAGTGCCGACCAGTAACAAGGCCAGATTTCGCTCGCTGTGCATGCGTATGATCATCTGGTATGCGGCATGCTGCAATAGGCCGCTCTCCTCCAGTCCGGTAGTCAACAGCAACAACCCGGCAAGTGCCGCGATGGTTGGCCAGTCGACCCGTTGCGGATAGGTGGCGATTGCATCAGGGTCAAGCAGACTCAGGCCGAAACAGAGCAACACCAGAACCAGGAGCAGAATATCGCGCTGCAGGCGAGTAGCGATTTCGGCGGGAATCAGAAGCAGGCGTCTCATGAATTTCTTTGTGTCGTCGTGGCTTTCCGCACGGCGTGCCGCGTGCGGCAGTGCTAGGCTGTCATCGGATCGGGGGTTGGCGACGTGCCCGGAATGGCCCTGCCAACCACTGATTCGGGTGTTAATTCAGCAGGAAAAGCGATCAGACTTTTCATGAGTATGCCGTTACTGATGATGACTGGAACTTCCGCCAATGGCTTGCCGCGAAATTTGAAAAATAAGCCTAACTTTTTGGATGGACACTCATTATAATGATGCTGCGCTGCAACAAAACCCTGGCTCACAAGGTCGCGGTTGACGGCTTGCAGTGTTTGGCATTGCCAGTTTTCAGGAGTACTCGTATGAAAGCACCAAAACTTTTGCCGTGGATCGCCCACAAAACGGGCATCAACGAAGAACTCGCGCTCAAACTTTGGCGCCGCGCGGCTGGGGAAGCCGAAATCATCGCCGGCTGCTGCAACAGTTCGGATTTTTATCGCCTGGCCGTGGAACGTTTTATCGACTTCGCGGAAGCCGAGGGCACGTCCTCTGTAGTGCGTCAAACGGCCGGGACCAGGACTTGCATTTCCTGGCTGTGGCGCCACCAGAACCGGATCTCGAAACTGAACATGATTACCTTCGAGAACATCATCAGGCTGGGCCTATCCAACTGGACCGGCGTGTTTCCGGGTCCGCGTCACCCTGCCTGAGAGCCGCGGCAGCGAGCAGACCCACAGAGCAGGCTTGACTCAGTGACGCACCACGACCGGCGAGGCAATCTGCAGCGAGTCTGCAATTTGCACCGCCAATGCTGCCGCTTCGCTCTGTGTCGGCAGTTGCGTGAGACGAACGGTGTAATCGTAACCGCTGCCGGCACTGGCTCGCGGCATGATTCTGACTGGGTAGCCAGCGGCGCGTGCTCGGTCGTACAAAGACAAGGTTGCCGATTCGCTATCAAGCGTCGCCAGTTCGACTGCCCACCTACCGCTACGCGTGGCGTAGCGGCCGGCAGCCAGCGGTGTGGCTGTTGGCACGGCAACGGGAGGCGGGGCCGCCGGTAGTGCGGTCTGCGCGGCCAGCGATGCGAGCTGGCCGGCAGTGACTGCCTCGATCGGCGCCGGTGCATCCCCTTTCGGTGCCAGATAGCAGCTTGGCGCCGTATCGATTTGCAGTGCTTCTGCCAAGGGGTGCAGCACGGCAATACTTCCCTCCAGCAGGCAGATGCGGTCACCTTCCGCATCGACTCTGCCCAGGACATCGGTTCCCCTGATTCCCGCAGTGAGCGTGCCAACACGCAGATTGACAGCGCGCTGCCGATGATTTTTGGCAAGGGCGCCGGTGCTGAAACGCACCGCGCCTTGCTGGACATCGAGAGCAGCCGTGAACACCTGCGCTTCACGTACGCCAAGCGCGTTCAGGTCGAGTCGGCTGTCGGCAGCCATTTCGACTGTACTGCCATCGCCCAGCCGAATTCTGACCCGGGCACCGGGACCGCTGATCACCCGGTCGCGATTCTGCAGAACCGTCCCTGGTGTCAGCTCCTGCCGGACGCCGGGTCGCTCAAGCCAGGCAGGCATGAGCACTCCATCAACGATGGCGTCGGCTCCCGTGACTGCGCTTGCGGCCTGCGGCAGCAGACTCCCGGTGAGCATGGCGAAAAGAGCGCCGATACAATACCTGTTCATGGATGGTTCCTTGCGACCACGAGAAAGGGGCATTCTAACATTGTGCCCAGCACGACGGTCTGCCCGGTCAGGTTGCACGAGCTGTTGGAGCCGGCTTGCGTTTGTCTGCGCAGCGGCTAGACTGCCGCAATGCAAGCAGACTTGAGTGACGAACGACTGATGCTGGCCTATCGTGCGGGTGATGCAGATGCGTTCACAACACTCTATCGTCGTTATCGCGGCTCGCTGTATCGCTATCTGGCGCAGCAATGCGGGGACCCGGCAGTGGCTGAGGAGCTTTATCAGGAGGTCTGGATCAAGGTGGTCAAGGCCCGCGCCGACTACCAGCCACTGGCCCGCTTCTCGACATGGGTCTTCCGGATCGCGCGCCACCGGCTGATCGATCACTACCGCAAACATTCGCCACAAGCGCTGGCGCAGTTGGCGCCGAACGCTGACGATCCGGATGATGTCGATGACCTGATTGCCTGTCTGCCGGCACCCGGTCATGAGACGCCGCACGCCTTGCATGAGCGGCAACATGCGGCGCACAGGATCAACCTGGCGCTGGCCGCGTTGCCACCGGCCCAGCGCGAAGTCTTTCTGCTCGCCGAAGAGGGTGGGCTGACCCTGGAGGAAATTGCCGTTGCCACCGACAGCGGCCGTGAAACGACCAAGAGCCGGTTGCGCTATGCGCTGACCAAACTCAGACACTCGCTGCAGGATCTGTTATGACCCAGCGCCCCCAGGATTCTCCGAGCGATCCGCAACTCTCCCAATTATATCGGGAGCATGCGACTGAGCAGCCGTCACGCGCCACGGACGAGCGCATTCTCGCGGCGGCACGGGCAGCACTTGCCGAATCGCCGGCGAACCCACCTCGTGGCACCTGGTGGCTACGCTGGCGTACACCACTGACCCTTGCCACGACCTTGCTGCTGACCGTCACTCTGGCTTTGCTGCAGGAGCGACCACCAGGCGGTCTGCCGGCGGAACCGGGCCTGCAGCAGGAAGCTCCGTCAGCACGACGTGAGGCGCCGAGTCGTGGCCTCCGTGAGCCGATGGGTTCGGCTGCCGCTCCTGAACCGGCCAGGCCGGCCGCGCCATCTCCACCACCCGGCGAAGCGCACGCCAAATTGGCAAAGCCCTCGGGCAGCGCTGGCGAGAGCGACCGTCCATCGAAATCCGACATCGTTGCCGAACCAGGGTTAGCCCCGACTCCGTCGCGCAAGTCCTTGCCTGCCGCGGCACCGGCAGCGCCAGTCGTGCTGGACAGCGCTCCTTCGCCCGCTGCCGCGCTCGGCGACAGTCAGGCGGCAAGGCGTATCGACTCAGCTCCTGCAGCCGAGCGAGCGGCGTCCGGAGCATTGGCCAAGACCGAAAACGGCCGCAGTGCCAGCGTATGGCTCGATGAAATCCGTGCACTGCGGCGCGATGGCAAGACCCGGGAAGCCGAACGGCAACTGCAGGAGTTTCGTCGGGCGAACCCGGATTACCCGCTACCGGAAGAATTTCGTCAATGAATTGACCCCGTTTACCGGCGGCGTGCGTTGACATGCTCATCACCTCACCCAAGGAGTTCCTCATGAAAAAACTCGCCGCCTTCTTCGCTGCCCTGCCGCTGGCTGGCTGCATCAGCATTGCCGACGCCGGCGCACTGGTCGACGTCGGCATCATCGACCGCAGCAGTGGTCAGACGCTGGAGGTCTATCGCCACCACGGCCGCCTGTACGTGGTCGGGACTCCCGGTAACCGTTACGCAGTGATGTTGCGCAACAAGAGCAGCGGTCGTGTGCTGACCGTGCTTTCGGTTGACGGCATCAATGCACTCAGCGGCCAGACTGCCGCCACCTCACAATCCGGTTACGTCCTGGTGGCGCGACAATCGGCCGAGATCTCCGGCTGGCGCAAGAGCATGGACGATGTGGCGGCGTTCTATTTCACCAGCGTTGCCGACAGCTATGCCGGCCGCACCGACCGCCCACAGAACGTCGGAGTAGTTGGCGTCGCCGTCTATCGGGAAGCCGAGCCATTGCCGCCGCCGCAGGTCACGATGCCGTCGCGGGAGCGCGACGACGCTCCTGCTGCCGATAGTGCGACCTCGGGTGCCGCAGCCAGGGCGGTTGCGCCGGCGCCGTCGCAAGCGCCTGGCAAGCTGGCGGAGGGTCAGGGTCGTCTGGGTACTGGCCACGGCGAGCGCATCAGCGCGCCGACGCAATACACCGAGTTTCGACGTGCCAGTGACGCGCCCTCCGAAGTGCTGACCATTCATTACGACAGCTATAGCAATCTGCTCGCCCAGGGCATCATTCCACGGCAGCCCCGGCAACAGCCGACACCGAATTCGCTTCCGAACCCCTTTCCAGGTGGCTTCGTTCCCGATCCGCGGCACTGAGTCGTTTTGCGATTTCCCGATCAGGGCAAGCCAAAGCACGTATGCGTATAATCCGCGCTTCAGCCTCTTTTCTGGATTGTGACCGGCCATGCAGGAAAAGTATCAACCCGCGGACGTGGAAATCGCTGCTCAGGACTTCTGGAACCAGAGCGGAGCGGCGCGCGCCATCGAGGACATCAATCGCCCTAAATACTACTGCCTGTCGATGTTCCCCTATCCTTCGGGCAAGCTGCACATGGGGCACGTGCGCAATTACACGATCGGCGACGTTCTCGCACGCTTCCACAGGATGCTCGGCGATAACGTCATGCAGCCGATGGGTTGGGACGCTTTTGGCATGCCCGCGGAAAATGCGGCCATCCAGAACAATGTGCCGCCGGCGCAATGGACCTACGCCAACATCGATTACATGAAGACGCAACTCAAGCGTCTGGGTTTTGCGATCGACTGGGAGCGCGAGATCGCCACCTGCCAACCCGAGTACTACCGCTGGGAGCAATGGCTGTTCACCCGCCTGTATGAGAAAGGCCTGATCTACCAAAGACTGGGAACGGTCAACTGGGATCCGGTCGAGCATACCGTACTGGCCAACGAGCAGGTGATCGATGGGCGTGGTTGGCGTTCGGGCGCGCTGATCGAGAAGCGCGAGATCCCGATGTATTACATGAAGATCACTGCCTACGCCGAGGAATTGCTGGCTGACCTCGACCAGCTCGACGGCTGGCCGGAACAAGTTCGACTGATGCAGAAGAACTGGATCGGCAAGAGCACCGGCGTGCGCTTTGCCTTTCCCTATGAACTCGATGGTCAGCCCGGCCAGTTGTGGGTATTCACCACGCGTGCCGACACGATCATGGGCGTCACCTTCTGCGCCGTCGCCGCCGAGCATCCACTGGCCAGCTATGCGGCTGCGCGCGACCCCAGGGTGGCGGCTTTTGTCGAGGAATGCAAGCAGGGTGGCGTCGCCGAAGCGGACCTGGCGACGATGGAGAAAAAGGGTGTACCGACGGGCATTTTCGTGACGCATCCGCTGAGCGGCGAACCGATCGAGGTGTGGATCGGCAACTACGTGCTGATGGGCTACGGTGACGGCGCGGTGATGGCGGTACCGGCGCACGACGAGCGCGATTTTGCCTTTGCCAAGAAGTACGGCCTGCCGATCCGGCAGGTGATCGCGAAAGGCAGGGAAGACGGATTTGGCGACGGAAGCGGCTATGGAGGTGGGACCGGAAGTGGATCTGGCGCAGAAGATGGTAGCGGCTCTGACGTTGCTATTACAGACTTCTCCTTGTCTGCATGGCAAGAATGGTATGGCAACAAGTACATAGGTGTTTGCGTCAACTCTGGCAAATATGACGGCCTTGGGTACCACGCTGCGGTCGACGCTGTCGCCGTCGACCTCGCCGCCAAAGGTCTGGGCGAAAAGAAGGTCCAGTTCCGCCTGCGCGACTGGGGAATCTCCCGGCAGCGCTACTGGGGCTGCCCGATCCCGATCATTCACTGTGCGGCCTGCGGCGACCTGCCGGTGCCTGACCAGGACCTGCCGGTGGTACTGCCGGAAAACGTCACGATCAGCGGTGCCGGTTCGCCACTCGCCAAAATGCCCGAATTCTACGAGACGACCTGTCCCAAATGCGGCGGCAAGGCAAAGCGCGAAACCGACACCATGGATACCTTTGTCGAGTCCTCGTGGTATTTCCTGCGCTATTGCTGTCCGGACAATGATCACGCGATGGTCGACGAGCGCGTGTCCTACTGGTGCGCGGGCGGCATCGACCAGTACATCGGCGGCATCGAACACGCCATCCTGCATCTGCTCTACTCGCGCTTCTGGACCAAGCTGATGCGCGACCTCGGCCTGTTTGGCGAGCACCGGCTCGACGAGCCCTTTGCCCATCTGCTGACGCAGGGCATGGTCGTGGCACCAACTTTCTACCGCGAGGACAGCCATGGCAAGAAACAATGGCTCAATCCCGCCGAGGTCGATGCCGTGCATGACGAACGTGGCCGGGCCGTCGGCGCGTCGCTGCGCGCCGACGGCCTGCCGGTGATCGTCGGCGGCATCGAGAAGATGTCGAAGTCGAAGAACAACGGCGTCGATCCGCAGGCGCTGATCGAACAGTTCGGCGCCGACACCGCGCGCCTGTTCATCATGTTCGCGAGCCCGCCGGACCAGTCGCTGGAATGGTCCGATGCCGGCGTCGAAGGGGCATTCCGTTTCCTCAAGCGACTTTGGCGAATCGTCTACGAGCATGTCTCGGCGGGCCCGGTGGCGCCGACCCCGGCTGCACCTCTGTCTACCGGGCTGCAGGGCCTGCGTCGGCAGTTACACCAGACGATCGGCAAGGTCGCCGACGATTACGGGCGGCGCAAGCAGTTCAATACCGCCATTGCCGCGGTCATGGAGTTGCTCAACGCTTATGGCCGCATCACCGACGACTCGGCCGCCGCACGCGCCGTCAGGCAGGAAACCCTCGAAGCGGTGACGCTGATGCTCAACCCGATCGTGCCGCATATCTGCGAAGCGCTCTATGCTGCCTTGAGACCCGGCCACACGCTCTCCGGCCAGGCCTTTCCGAAACCTGATGCAAACGCGCTGGTGCAGAACGAAATCGAACTGGTGCTGCAGATCAACGGCAAACTGCGCGGCAGCCTGCGGGTGCCGGTGGGTGCTGACCGGGCGAGCATCGAAAGCGCTGCGCTGGCCTCTGGAGCGGCACAGAAGCATCTGGCCGGCACCGCACCCAAAAAACTGGTCGTGGTTCCCGGTCGCCTGGTCAATATCGTCGCCTGAAACCTTGCGAAAGTGTCCGATGCGTGCAGCGCGATACTCCATGGGGCTGGTCCTGGCGCTGGTTCTGTTCGCCGGTTGCGGTTTCCAGTTGCGGGGCGCTTATTCGCTGCCCTACGAAAGCCTTTTCATTGCCATGCCCGACTATTCGGTCATCGCCGTCAGCCTCAAGCGTGCCATCCGCGCCTCGGGAACGACGCGCGTGGCGCTGACGGCGAGTGACGCACAGGCGACCCTGGTACCGGGAGCGGAATCTCGAGACCGGGTGATTCTTTCGGTATCGAGCACGGGCCGCGTCAGCGAACTGCGCCTGCGTTACCTCTACACCTATCGGATCACCGACGACAAGGGCCGCGACCTGGTCGCGCCGAGCAGCATCGAACTGGTCCGCGACCTCACTTACGATGACTCCAACGTGCTGGCCAAGCAACAGGAGGAGAAGCTGCTCTGGCGCGACATGGAGAATGACCTGGTGCAGCAGTTGATGCGCCGGCTGGCGGCCAGCAAACCGGTGTTTGCAGCCGCTCCCGAGTAAGGCTGCCGCATGAACCTTAAGGGCAATCAGCTCGCCACACATCTCGAACGCGATCTGCAACCGGTCTACCTGGTCCATGGCGACGAACCTCTGCTAGTCATCGAGGCTGCCGATGCCATCCGCGCGGCCGCCCGCCGACGCGGCTTCGACGAACGCGAAGTGCTCACCGCAATCGCCGGTTTCAACTGGAACGACCTCTACCATGCCGCAGGCAACCTGTCGCTGTTCGGGGGGCGCACGCTGATCGACCTGCGCATCCCGACCGGCAAACCGGGACGCGAGGGCAGCGCAGCCTTGCAAGAGTATTGCACGCGTCCCTCTCCGGATTCGTTGCTTCTGGTCACCATGAACGACGTCGACTGGCGGGACGAGAAATCCGCCTGGATGGGCGCTCTGGCCAGCGCCGGGGCGGTGGTCAAGCTGCTCGCGCCGGCACTGGCCGAATTGCCGGCGTGGCTGGCTGGCCGCCTTCGCCGCCAGCAGCAAAGCGCTACCGCCGATGGCCTGCGGTTCATTAGCGAAAGGGTCGAAGGCAACCTGCTGGCGGCGCATCAGGAAATCCTCAAGCTCGGGGTGCTCTACCCGCCCGGCGCCCTGAGCCTGGAGCAAATTCGCGAGGCGGTGCTCAACGTCGCCCGTTATGACCTTGATGGCCTGCGTGAAGCGATGCTCGCCGGTGATGTGGCGCGCCTGACGCGTACCCTCGATGGCCTGCAGCAGGAAGGGGAAGCCCCGCTCCTGGTGCTCTGGGCGATGACCGAGGAAGTGCGCCTGCTGGCGCAGATCGCTGCGGGACTCGCGAGACGCCAGCCGCTGGACGCCCTGTTGAAGGATGCTCGGCTATGGGGCACGCGTCAGGCACTGGTCAAACGCGCGCTGCAGCGGATCGACAGCGAGCGCGCAGCGACTGCACTGGCGCACGCCGCGCGCATCGACCGGATGATCAAGGGCATTGCGGGCGGCGATGTCTGGGACGAGTTCCGACAACTCGGTCTGTACATCACCGCCGCCTGAAACGCCGCGGTGTCGGGCTTCAGTGGCTGTTGCCGCTTTCCAGGTCGGCTGACGCGGTGTCCGGTGCCAGGTGTTCCCATGCGCAACCGGCAGTTTCCCGACGCACGTCGTTGAGTCCGCGGCTGAATTTGCTTTGCACCAGACACTCACCCCGACAATCCTCGCCGATCACCACCAGGCGCAACTCGGTATCGACCATCCGCTCACCATCCCAGTAGCTGCAGGTCGCGCAAACTTTCACTTCAGCAGGCAGTATCAGTTTTTTGTTCATGATTGGCGGCAGACAAGTGGCAATAGGTCTGAGAGTGCATTCCTTTGCAGTGGTTCCTTGACGCATTGTCGTTTTCAGAAGACGATTGCACGAAATATCAGGCGTCGTCTGCACTACAGCTCGTAGCGGCATCATCATCTGCCTTCAATCAGCTCTCCGAACAGATCCCTGGCCTTGATGATGATTTCAATTTCATATGGTCGCCAACCACAGCGGCCAGTATCCTTTGCACCTCACAGAACCGTGCCCAACAGACCGCCAGCAACCCCACTACCGACGACAACCAGCCAGGGCGGCAGCTTCCAGAACATCAAGGCAACCAGTGCTACAAGTGCCAGGCCAAAGTCTTGCGGCATGTGAATCGCGCTTGTCCATACCGGTTGATAGAGGGCCGCCAACAGCAGGCCAACCACGGCCGCATTGATGCCCGATAGCGCTGCTTGCGTGCGGGTATTACGACGCAGGTGCTCCCAGAATGGCAAGGCTCCCACGACCAGCAGGAAAGATGGCGCAAAGATTGCCAGCAAACAGATCAGGCCACCCAACCAGCCGGAGGGTGCCTCGTTCATCGAAGCACCGAGAAACGCCGCAAAGGTGAAAAGCGGGCCAGGGACAGCCTGCGCGGCACCGTAGCCCGCCAGAAATGCGTCGTTGCTGACCCAGCCAGTCGGCACGACCTCGACTTGCAGCAGCGGCAGTACGACATGCCCACCACCAAAGACCAGTGAACCGGCACGGTAGAAGGCATCCCCCATCGACAGCGCCTGATTCGGGAACAGGTTCGTCAGCAGCGGCAACCCCACCAACAAGGCCACGAACAGCATCAGCCAGAACAAGCCAACGCGACGCCGGATGGCAATCGGCAGAGAGTCATGCGCTGCTTCCTGCTGAGGCTTGAACAGCAAAAGGCCAATGACCGCCGCAATGGCGATAACCCCCACCTGCCCCCAGGCAGACGACACCAGAAGCACAAAGCAGGTCGCAGCCGCCATGATGGTGATGCGCGGTACGTCTGGACAGAGATTACGAGCCATCCCCCATACCGCTTGTGCGACCACCGCCACGGCCACCACCTTCAAGCCGTGTAGTACGCCAGACGGCATCGCATCCCCGTAACTGGCCATGCCCAGTGCAAACAGGATCAAGGCAATCGCTGACGGCAGCGTAAAGCCCGCCCAGGCAGCCAACGCCCCGGCATAGCCGGAGAGGGAAAGCCCGAGCGCGATCCCGACCTGACTGCTGGCAGGCCCCGGCAGGAACTGGCAGAGGGCAACCAAATCAGCATAGCTGCGCTCGGTCAGCCACTGCCGCCGCGTCACAAATTCATCGCGGAAGTAGCCCAGGTGGGCAATCGGACCGCCGAAAGAGGCCAGGCCCAGTCGGAGGAAGATCAGAAAGACAGCCCAAGGGCTGCGGTCAGTCTTGAGGGGATCGGTCATGGTCGCATCTTGATCTGTAACAGTGTTGGAAGATAATAATCGGGATTCGATAACGGAACACGATACCAGGGAACCCACGGTGGAACTCGTTCTGATCGGAGCTGCGGCCTTGCCGACATTCAGGCTACGGTCATGACTGTCAGTACAGTTGCCTTCTCAAAATCACACGCATGCACGCAGACGGTGGCTATAATCGATTCTTCCAACCAACAGAGAAGTCTCATGGATATCGAGCAGTACATGCAGACCGTCGGCTACCGTGCCCGCGCTGCATCGCGGCTGATCGCACGTGCCGACAGCGAGGCCAAGAACATGGCACTCTACCGCATTGCCACGGCGATTCGGCGCGAGTGTGACACGCTGCTTGCCGCCAATCACGATGATCTGACTGCAGCGCGTGCTGCCGGCCTCGAACCGGCCCTGCTCGATCGCCTGGCGCTGTCGGCGAAAAGCGTTGCGATGATGGCTGAGGGAGTCGAACAGGTCGCCGCCTTGCCCGACCCGGTCGGTGAAATCAGTGATTTGAAGTTTCGGCCCAGTGGCATTCAGGTCGGCCGCATGCGCGTGCCGCTGGGGGTGATCGGAATTATCTACGAGGCCCGCCCGAACGTTACCGCCGATGCCGCAGCCCTGTGTCTGAAGTCCGGCAACGCCTCGATCCTGCGTGGCGGTTCCGAAGCAATCCGCTGCAACCAGGCGATCGCCATGCTGGTACAGGAAGGGCTCGCCAGCGCCGGTTTGCCAGCCAATGCCGTACAGGTGATCGAGACCACTGACCGCGCCGCGGTCGGACAGCTGATCAGAATGCGCGAGTTCGTCGACGTGATCGTTCCGCGCGGCGGCAAAGGACTGATCTCGCGCCTGCTGGCCGAAGCCCGCGTGCCGATGATCCAGCATCTCGACGGCAACTGCCATGTGTATCTTGACGATGCCGCCGACCCCGAAAAGGCGTTGCAGATCGTCGAGAATGCCAAGACGCAGCGCTATGGCACCTGCAATACTGCCGAATCGCTGCTGCTGGCGCGTTCGGTCGTTGCCGGCCTGCTGCCACCGATCGCTGCGATGCTGACGCAGAAAGGAGTCGAGATTCGCGGTTGCCCGGAAACCGTCGACCGCGTCAGGGAGGCGCGAGCGGCAAGCGAAGAAGATTACGCCAGCGAGTTTCTGGCGCCGATCATTTCGGTCAAGGTAGTGGCCGGCCTCGATGAAGCGATCGAACACATCAATCGCTATGGTTCGCATCACACCGACGCCATCATCACCGAGAACTATACGTCGGCGATGCGCTTTCTGCGCGAAGTCGACTCGGCTTCGGTGATGGTGAACGCCTCGACGCGTTTTGCGGATGGCTTCGAGTACGGGCTGGGTGCCGAAATCGGCATCTCGACCGACAAGATTCATGCACGTGGCCCGGTCGGTCTGGAAGGTTTGACCAGTCAAAAATGGATCGTTCTCGGTAACGGCGAGGTGCGCGCCTGACGGTCATGCCATCTGTGTAACGATTGCCTTGGTGCGCCCGCTTAGTTGCGATAATTCGCGTCATGCGCCGCCTGCTCAAAAAACACCTCCCTGACCACGACTCGATTCGCAACAATCGCTGGTTGCGGCCGTTCCAATCTTTCCTGCTGCACCCGAGCCTGTGGCATCTCAACCGTCATTCGGCTGCGGGTGCGGTCGCGGCGGGGCTATTCTGCGGACTGATTCCCGGGCCGCTGCAGATGCCTGGCGCGGCGATCGCGGCGCTGATCTTCCGTGTCAACCTGCCGCTCGCATTGCTTGTCACGCTCTACAGCAACCCCTTCACCATCGTTCCTCTGTACTTGGTCGCCTATCAACTCGGCAGGCTGCTGACTGGCGACAGCAGCAGTTTCGTTTCGCCGCCGGACTTTTCGGTCAGCGATTTCTCAGGCTGGACCTCAGCGATGCAAATGTGGATGCTTGCGGTCGCCAAACCACTGGCGATTGGCCTGTTGTCTCTTGCTACCGGCCTGGCTGTGCTTGGCTATCTGACGACCCAGGCTGTCTGGCGAGCGTATCTGATCAATGCCCGGCGTTGGCGATCGCAACAGTAATGCCGGCGAACTGTCGCAGAACGTCGTCCTAGCGGCATCAACGGTTGCTCTGGCTGGATGGCTCCAGCCACCCGCCGATCGAGGAGTGCATCGCGGTGCTGGATAATCGGAAAACCCGGCATCGGCCAAGGCCAAGCGTCGCTTACTTGACGCGCTGCAATCGGGCACGGCTGACTGGCGGCGGAGGCGGATCCGGTGGGCTATCCTGGTCGGGCTCGCTGCCGGCTGTATCTTCGGAAGCGGTTTCGTCTTCGGGTTCGAAAGCCATGCCAGCGCCATTTTCACGGGCGTAGATCGCGGATACGTTGCCAATCGGAATCGCGATGTCGCGAGCCACGCCACTAAAACGAGCCTGGAATGAGATGCTGTCGTTACCCATGCTGAGATGGGCGGTGGCATCATAGCCAACATTAAGGACGATCTGGCCGTCGCGGACATGCTCGCGCGGTACGCGTGTGCGAGCATCGACGGCAACGACCAGATAGGGGGTGAAACCGTTGTCACAACACCATTGGTGGATGGCGCGGATCAGGTAGGGTTTGGTCGACGGCAGGTCCACGTTCACACTCCCTCAAGGGGTGTTGGGGCAGGCAAGCCGGGAGATGCTTGTGCAAGTCATCGCCGGCGGCTATTTGCGCATCGCTTTTTCGGAGGGCGTCAGCGCATCGATGAAGCCCTGACGGCTGAAAATCCGTTCGCCGTACTTCATCAATGGTGCTGCCACCTTCGACAGCTCGATGCCGTAATGGTCGAGCCGCCACAGTAGTGGCGCAATGGCGACATCGAGCATCGAGAAGTCTTCGCCGAGCATGTGCTTTTGCTTGACGAACACCGGGGCCATTTCGGTCAGGCGATCACGAATCTGCTGGCGCGAGCGTTCGGCAGCCTTGTTGTTCTTTTCGAGTGGCTCGATGTAGGCGAAGACCTCTCGCTCCATGGTGATCAGGAGCTGGCGCGCGCGCGCGCGCATGATCGGATCGGCCGGCATCAGCTGCGGATGCGGAAAGCGCTCGTCAATGTACTCATTGATGATGTTCGGTTCGTAGAGGATGAGGTCGCGTTCTACGAGTACCGGCACCCGCCCGTAAGGGTTGATGATGGCAATTTCTTCAGCCTTGGCGAAAAGATCGACATCGATTACCTGGAAATCCATCCCTTTCTCATAAAGGACGATACGGCAGCGGTGACTGAACGGGCAGGTGGTTCCCGAATAGAGATTCATCATGATCAATACCCTCAAAAACGAATCGGCATCGCGGTGGCTACGGGCGTTTGTCGCGCCCTCGCCGGCGATGCCGCGGTGAAACCCCGGCGCTGCTGCTACTTGACGTCTTTCCAGTACGCTTTCTTCAGCGGATAGGCGAAGGCGAAAAGCACCACCAGAAAGGCCAGAACGCCGAAACCGATCTTCCTGCGGAACCCGGCATCAGGCTCGGCAATCCAGACCAGGAAACCCACCAGATCGGCGACCTGCTTGTCATACTCGGCAGGGGTCAGCGTGCCGGGCACAGCCAGTTCCAGGTGGTGTTCCTTGTTCAGCACCTGCTGACCCTGCAATTGCCACAGGACGTGCGGCATACCGACATTGGCGAACAGGGTGTTGTTCCAGCCGGTCGGGCGGGCTTCGTCAACATAGAAAGAACGCAGATAGGTGTACAGCCAGTCGGCACCGCTGCCATCTTCTGACGCGCGTGCGCGTGCCACCAGCGAGAGATCCGGAGGTGCTGCGCCGAACCATACTTTCTGCTCATCGGGGCGAGCGGCAATGCGCATCGTCTCGCCGGTCTTGACTGCAGTAAACATCAGGTTTTCCTTGACTTGCTGCTCGGTGAGACCGAGATCGGTCAGGCGGTTATAGCGGACAAAACTTGTGCCGTGGCAATTCAGGCAATAGTTCACGAAAGTCCGCGCGCCGCTTTGCAGGGCAGCCTTGTCGCCCTGCACGTCCGGTGCCTTGTCAAGATGTACGCTAGCGCCGCTGGCGAGGGCGATGATCGGGGTAAAGAGCAATGCCATAAGCAGTTTTTTCATTTTGTGCAGTCCTTTACATCGTCACGCGATCGGGTTCCGGCTTGTACTTGTCGATCCTTGACCACCAGGGCATGGTCAAAAAATAGAGAAAGTAGAAAGCGCTGAGCACCTGCGCCACAGGTGCACCGGGGATGACGCCGAAGAAAGCGTAGGACGGCGGCTTCGTGCCGAGGAAACCCAGGATCGCGAAAGAGATCACGAACAAGGTCAGCAGGGTCTTGAAGATCGGGCCGCGGTAGCGGATCGACTTGACCGGACTACGATCAAGCCAGGGCAGGAAGGCAAGAATGACGACACCGGCACCCATCGCCACCACCCCCCAGAACTTGGCGTCGATTCCGAACAGCGGCCAGACCATGGCGCGCAGCAGCGAGTAGTAGGGGGTGAAATACCAGACCGGCGCGATGTGTGGCGGGGTCTTGAGTGGATCGGCCGGCAGAAAGTTGTTGTACTCAAGGAGGTATCCGCCGCCTTCGGGAGCGAAGAAAACGATGATCGAGAAGACCATCAGGAACACCACTACGCCGACAATGTCCTTGACCGTGTAGTACGGGTGAAAGGGAATGCCGTCGAGCGGATTGCCGTGAACGTCCTTGCGCTTCTTGATCTCGACGCCGTCCGGATTGTTCGAACCGACTTCGTGCAGTGCCAGGATATGCGCGGCGACGAGGCCAAGCAACACCAGCGGCACAGCGATGACGTGAAACGAGAAAAAGCGGTTGAGCGTGGCATCGCCGACGACAAAGTCGCCACGAATCCAGATCGACAGCGGTTCACCGATCAGCGGAATGGCGGAAAACAGGTTGACGATCACCTGCGCACCCCAGAAGGACATCTGTCCCCAGGGCAGCAGATAGCCCATGAAAGCCTCGGCCATCAAACACAGGAAGAGCAGCGTACCAAAGACCCAGATCAGCTCGCGTGGCTGCCGGTACGAGCCGTACAGCATGCCACGGAACATGTGCAGGTACACGACGATGAAGAACGCCGAAGCGCCGGTCGAGTGCATGTAGCGAATTAGCCAGCCCCAGGGCACATCGCGCATGATGTATTCGACACTGGCAAAAGCCACCGGAATGCCATTGGCGTTGAGCGAGGCGTCGGGCTTGTAGTGCATCACCAGGAAGATGCCGGTCAGGATCTGGATGACCAGCACCATCATCGCCAGTGAGCCGAAGAAGTACCAGAAGTTGAAATTCTTCGGCGCATAGTACTCGGAGAGGTGCCCGCGCCACATCGAGGTGGCCGGGAAACGGGCATCAAACCACTCAAGCAGATTTCCCTGCAGGGAACCATCGGACTTGTACTTTTCGAAATTGGTATTCGATGCCATTGCTTAAGCCCCCTTCTTGTCTTCGCCGATGAGAATCCGCTTGTCGGACAGGTACATGTGCGGCGGCACTTCCAGATTGTCCGGTGCCGGCTTGCTCTTGAAGACACGGCCAGCGAAGTCGAAAGTGGAACCGTGGCAGGGACACAGGAAACCGCCCAGCCAACTGCTGTCCATGCCTTCGTCGGTACCCTTCTTGAACTTGTTCGAGGGGGAGCAGCCCAGATGCGTGCAGATGCCCACCGCCACCAGGATTTCCGGCTTGATTGAGCGCGTCTCGTTCTTGCAATAAGCTGGCTGCATATTCTTCTCGGACTTCGGATCGGCCACCGAGTCATTGAGTTTGGGCAGCGTTTCGAGCATCGACGGGTTGCGATTGAAGATCCACACCGGTTTGCCTCGCCATTCAACGGTGATCATCTGGCCAGGTTCAAGGCTGCCAATGTCGACTTCGACCGGCGCGCCGGCCGCTTTGGCACGCTCGGATGGCAGCATGCTGGACAGGAAAGGTACGAGCGCGGCTAACGCCCCCACCCCGCCGACCGCAGCAGTGGCGACGACCAGTCGCCGCCTTCCGCAGTCCACTTTGCTCTCATTGCTCATAGCGCTGATCCCTAGAACGTAATGAAAAGTTGGTACGAACTAAACCGCCGCATTATACGTCGAATCCAGTTCGAATTGAATCGCAAAACGCCTCAAACGCTTAACCAGCAAGCGGTCGACGCTCACGCAGGGCCTGCGCCAGGGTTCCTGCATCGACATATTCGAGTTCGCCGCCGACCGGCACACCGCGTGCGATGCGCGATACGCTGATGCCACGACTTTTGAGCAATTCGGAGAGGTAGTGCGCAGTTGCTTCCCCTTCATTGGTGTAATTGGTGGCGATGATCACTTCCCGCACCACACCATCGCAGGCACGAGCCAGCAAGCGCTCGAGGTGCAACTCGCCAGGACCGATGCCATCGAGCGGTGAAACGCGACCCATCAACACGTAGTACAAGCCCGAATAGGCGTGCGTCTGCTCGAGCATGTTCATGTCCACCGGTGTTTCAACGACGCAGAGCAGGTTGGGGTCACGCTTGTGCGAGAGGCAGCGGGCGCAGATTACGGACTCGGTAAAGGTGTTGCAGCGCTGGCAATGACGGAGTGCACCGAGAGCCCGTTGCAGCGAGTCAGCCAGACGCTGGGCACCGGTGCGATTGTGCTGCAGCAGGTGGTAAGCCATGCGCTGTGCCGATTTTGGACCCACACCCGGCAGGCAGCGCAAAGCCTCGATCAATGATTCGAGGCTCGACGGGGTATTCATCAGAACGGCATTTTGAACCCGGGTGGCAGATTGAGTCCCGCAGAAAAACCGGCCATCCGTTGCTGGGAAGCTTCCTCGGCGCGCCGCATGGCGTCGTTCAAAGCGGCGGCAACGAGATCCTCGAGCATCTCCCGGTCGTCCATCACCGAAGGGTCGATTGTAACCCTTCTCACATTATGGCTACCAGTCATCAGCACCTTGACCATGCCGGCACCGGATTGCCCCTCGACTTCGAGCTGCGCGAGCTCTTCCTGGGCTTTCTTCATGTTTTCCTGCATCTGCTGAGCCTGTTTCATCAGGCCGGCGATTCCGCCTTTCATCATTTTGCTTGCCTCGCGGTGAACGATTAAATGGGTTTAATGGAAGATTCGATCAGGGTGGCGTCGAATGTCTCGATGACCTGCCGCACGAAGCCATCCTGCTCGACCGAAGCGATGGCGCGATCCATGCGTTCACGGTGGTCGCGTTGTGCGGCAGCGGCGGGCGTATCTCCCGAGCCTTCTTTAAGTTCGATCGCCAGTTGCAACGGACGGCCGAAATGCTCGGCAAGCGATTGCTGCAGCTTGTCCTGTGCGGGTTTTATCAGCACATGGCGGTGCGTCGGAGAAAGACTGAGGACCATCCGCGCCTTCCCCAGTTCGCGCAATTCACAGTGCTGTGCCAGTTCCCGTGCCATGCCGCCAAGTTTGAGGGCGGCGAGAATGTCATGCCAATCGGCCCCGGCACCAGCTTCTGCAGGCGCTACGGTTGGCGCCGGCGCCTGCGTCGAGGGCACCACCAGCAGGCGACCAGCAGGCTCGGGACCTCGCCGTCTTCCGCCAGATTCATCGTCGAACGCAGGACGAAAAGCATACAGACGCAGCAGCGTCATGATGAAACCGGCCTGTTCATCAGGAGCCAAGGGTAATTCCTGACGGCCATGCACGGCAATCTGGTAAGCGAGCTGAACGAACTCCGGATCGAGCCTGGCCGCGATTTCGAGCAGGCGCGGACGCTCCGGCAAATCGTCAGCGATCGCCTGAGGGGCGAGCTGGGCAATCTGCAAACGGGTGAACAGGCTGGCCATCTCCTGCAGTGCTGCGTCAAAGGACAGGCTGCGCGTGGCCATGTCATCGGCCACCTGGAGCATGGCTGCTGCATCTCCGGCAAGCAGTGCGTCGGCAATCGAGAACAGGTGGTCAAGATCGACCGCACCGAGCATCTCACGCACCTGCGCTTCCTCGATCTTGCCCGAACCATGCGCAATCGCCTGGTCGAGCAGCGACAGTGCATCGCGCATGCTGCCTGCTGCCGAGCGCGCAAGCAGTTGCAGGGCAGTTGCTTCGGCGCTGATCGCCTCGACTTCGAGAATGTGTTTGAGGTGGCCAGCAATTAGCGGCGGTGTCATCTGCTTGAGGTTGAACTGCAGGCAGCGTGACAGCACGGTTACCGGAATCTTCTGCGGATCGGTGGTTGCAAGAATGAATTTGACGTGCTCCGGAGGTTCTTCGAGGGTCTTCAGCATGGCGTTGAAGGCCGAGTTCGAGAGCATGTGGACTTCGTCGATCACATAGACCTTGAAGCGGCCACGCGTTGGCGCATAGACTGCGTTCTCGAGAAGTTGCCGCATTTCGTCGACCTTGGTATTGGTCGCCGCGTCCACTTCGAGCAGATCGACGAAACGCCCGGAGTCGATTTCCCGACAGGCAGAACAAACGCCGCAGGGAGTTGCCGTAACACCGCTTTCGCAATTCAGCGCTTTGGCAAGAATGCGCGCCAGCGTGGTTTTTCCGACCCCGCGCGTACCGGTGAACAGATAGGCATGATGCAGACGTTTTTCGGTCAGCGCATGCGTCAATGCCCGGACAACGTGTTCCTGCCCGACCAGGCTGGCAAACGTTCGCGGGCGCCATTTGCGCGCCAAGACTTGGTAACTCATGGGCGGGGATTCTAGCAGATGGCGTCACCGGACCCACTGAAGTTGTTGACCGCAGTGGGTTCGAGGCAAATCTGGGCAAAGGTCGGCGGCAGAAGGGGATGGAGGGTGGCGAGCCTTGCCCCCGGCACTCACATCAGACGGCTGTGGCTGCTTCCTTCCGGACCTGACCAGGTTCACCATCCTGCGATGCGGGGAGACCCGCCACTGGGAATGCTATCACATCAGCCGCCGCTGCGCCGGAAATAGCGCAGGAACTCTTCGATGAAATCGGCTTCCTGGTCGGCGTTGCCGCTGCAGGCAATTGACACGTCGAGACGCGGCAACAGCAGGACGCCAAGCCGCAGCGCCGGCCGCTGCCGGCAGGAGATGACTACGCTGCGCTCTGGACGCCTGAGGTGCCAACCCTGCGCTTGCGGCTCGGCTGTCCAGCTGTTCAACAGCGGCTGCAATTGGCGCTCGAATTCACGAAGCGTCAAGGTCATCGTGAAATGGGTCACGGCTTAGCCGCCGGCAATCGGCGGCCAGATCGCCAGCGCGTCACCCGGCGCCAGGCAGCGCTCGGCGCGTAACTGCGGCGGGATGAATTCGCCATTGACCAGGACCAGATGCACCAGGCGCGGCGGCAACGCCCAAGCATCAATGACCGAGGCGACGCTGCACCCGTCGGCAACGTCGAGCGACAGGGCATTGGTCCGCCGGGCCGTCGCGGGCAGGTAATCGGAAAGCGAAGCGAACAGCTTCAAGGTGATTTCCATCAGTGCGCGATGGCCAACCCCCTGGCGAGATAGGCTTCGCTGAGTTGCAGGGGGTTGGCAAGCAGACGATCTTTCCATTCTCCGAGACGCACCTGTCCCTGAATCAGTCCACGCAGTACCCCGATGTGCTCGGTATGGCCGATGCAATTGGCGCCGACCAGCCGATCACCGTCAAACGCCAGGCGCAGGTAACGAAACCGGGTTTCGTCGAGAAGTTGCGCGGTTTCCCCACCGGCAATGCCCTGCCATTGACCAAAGGACGCGGAAATCAGCCCCAGGGTGTCGAGAATGTTGAACACAAAGGTGCCCGGCAAGGTTGCCGACTGACCAGCCATGTTCAGTGCCGCGATCCGAGCCTGCTCGACGGCATCGGGCTGGATGGCATTGACAACGCGCAGGCCGGTACCGAACTCAACCGCTTCCGCGACGTCGCCGGCCGCGTAAATACCGGCGATGCTGGTCTGCAGCGTCGTGTCGACGAGCACCCCGGCATTGACTGCGACACCGCTGCCATCGAGGAATGCGATGTTCGGCTTGACCCCCGTCGCACTGATCAGCACGTCGACCTCCAGCGTCTGGCCATCGTCGAGCCTGACCAGCAGCGCTTCGCCCGCCGACGAAATCGCCACCACCCGCCGGCCGGTCAGGACGCGCACCCCCCGCGCCTCGCACCAGCGGCGAAGCATTGCCCCGGCCACGGCATCGAGCATCCGCGGCACCATCCGGTCGCCCATCTCGACGACCGTCAGCTGCGGGCCGCGTGCTGCCAGCGACTCCATGATGATGCAGCCGATGAAACCGGCACCCATCTGCAGCACACGCACGCCCCGGCCGATGCCGGCGACGATTGCCCGTGCATCGGCCAGTGTCCAGCATGACAAGACCTTCGGCAGATCGATACCGGGAACCGGCGGGCGAACCGGCTGCGCGCCGCTGGCGATCAGCAGGCGGTCGTAGGGAAGGATGCCACCATCAGCCAGTCGGAGCGTGCGTGCGCCGCTATTGATGGCAGCCACCCGGCCAAGCAGCATGCGGATACGCAAACGTTCGAAATGATCCGCATCCTTGCGCAGATAGGTGCCCGCTTCGTCAATCTTTCCCATCAGCAGGTAGGGAATCGCCATCCGGGAATACGGTGGCCCGGCTTCATCGCCAATCAGTGTAATTCCGGCCTCTGCATCGGCACGCCGCAGGGTCTCGGCAGCAACGACCCCAGCCGGGCCGTTGCCGATGATGACGTGGCGAGTCACCTCAGAGACCCAGACGCGCGCGCGTAGCCGTCGTCGGGACGCCGTCCGGGGTCCAGCCGCGCAGGCGGTAATACTCTGGCAGCATTTTCCCGAGTTCGGCCACCATGCCCTTCGAAGCACCGGTCTTGCACGGTTCGGTGAGCAGGCGCGGCGGCAGGGTATCGTCCTGGCCGGTGAGGCCCGCCGCCAGGTTGAAGTCGCGTTCGAGGTTCCAGATTCGCTCGCCCATCGCCAGCAGCGATTCGAGCGACCAGTCGCCCGGGCAAGCAGCCTGAATCTGAGGCTGAATATCGTTCAGGGTCCACGCAAAGGTGGTGAACACGCACAGACCGCTCGAATCGACGATCGCTGTGGCATCCTGAAAGGCTTTCAGGAGTTCAGGTTTGCCGTCGGTGTCCCTGGGGTCGGTCTTGACCGGAATGCCGAATACCTCGCTGGAAACCACGTAGCCACGCAGGTGGCAGGCACCGCGGTTCGAGGTCGCATAGGCCAGACCCATGCCCTGCAGTGCGCGTCCGTCGTAGGCCGGAAACTCCTGTCCCTTGACGGTCATCGACAACTCCGGCCGGCCGTACTGGGTACACAGACGCTTCGATCCCTGCCCGACGATCTTGCCGAATCCTTCGCCGCGCACCGTCATTTCTGCCAGTCTGCACAAGGCGGCGGCGGAGCCGAAGGGTGCGTCGAGGCCGATCTCGTCCCTGGTCAGGATACCCAGTTCGTAAAGCTCCATGACCGCACCGACCGTCGCTCCGAACGAGATCGGATCCATGCCGTCTTCGTTGCACAGCAGGTTGACGTACTGCAGGGCCTCAAGATCGTCGACGCCATTGGCATTGCCCAGTGCCCAGGCGCTCTCATATTCGAGGCCACCGTTGGCACCCCAATATTCCGGTTTGGTCTGCACCGAGAAGTGCGTCTCGTCGATCCGTGAGATCCGGCCGCAGGCGATGGTGCAGCCAAAGCAGGCCTGATTGGTGACCAGATGTGTCCTGCCGTCGGTGGCGCGTTTTTCGTGCATCGCTTCCGCCGAAATCTTGCGTGCCCCTTCGAACTGCACATCGCGGTGGTTGCGCGTTGGCGAGGCGCCCATTTCGTTGATGACGTTCATCAGCACCTGCGTGCCATAGGTCGGCAGACCCTGGCCAGTGACCGCGTTCTCTGCCAGCACCTTCTTGCCGGCAGTCACCGCCGCCATGAAAGCCTTGGGATCGGCGATATTGCCCACGCCGAGCGTGCCGCGCACGGCGACCGCCTTGAGATTCTTTGACCCCATCACTGCGCCGACGCCGGAGCGGCCGGCGGCGCGGTGCAGGTCATTGACGATCGCTGCGAACAGGACCTGATTTTCCCCGGCACGGCCGATGCTCGATACCCGCAGCAGCGAATCCTGATGACGTTTCTTGAGGGTGCCTTCGGTATCCCAGACAGTCTTTCCCCACAGGTCGTTTGCAGGCAGCAGGGTTGCCTGCTCGTTCTCAATGTGCAGATAGACCGGTTGCGGCGACCTGCCCTCAAAGATGACCATGTCCCAGCCCGCCGATTTCAGCTCGGCTCCGAAATAGCCTCCCGAATTCGAGCAAGCAATCGCACCGGTCAGAGGGCCTTTGGTAATCACCGAATAGCGGCCGCCGGTCGACGCCATCGTGCCGGTCAGCGGGCCGGTCGCGTAGATCAGCTTGTTGTCCGGGGACAGCGGGTCGACCTTCGGATCGATCTCGCTGACCAGGTATTTGCTGGCCAGCCCGCGCTGGCCAAGATATTGTGCTGCCCAGGTCATGTTCAGCGGTTCGCTGCTGCAGGTTCCCTGGGTCAGGTTGACGCGAAGAATCTTGCGTGTCCAAGCCATGATCGCTCCTCCTCAAAGGCGTGCCGCACTGTCGGTTTTCTGTGCCCACTGACGCATCCGTTGCAGACCCGTCCAGTCCGCATCAATGTAGGTGATGGCGCCGGTCGGGCAAGCCGTGGCGCAGGCTGGATCACCGCCACAGAGGTCACACTTCTGAACCTTTCCCGAGTCGTGATTGTAGTTGATCGTCCCGAACGGACAGGCAATCGTGCACACCTTGCAGCCCACGCAGACTGCGTCGAGGACCACCTTGGCGCCGCTGCCATGGTCGATCTTGATCGCCTCGACCGGACAGGCATTGAGACACCACGCTTCCGCGCACTGTGTGCAGGTATAGGGCACCTTGCGTCCTTCGTGGTGGAAGTCGAAAACCTTGATTCGCGATTTGGACGGGTTGAAGATCCCGGTGTGCTCGTAAGAGCAGGCCATTTCGCACTGCAAGCAACCGGTGCATTTGCCCGGATCGATGTGCAAGGACTTCTGCATGACGTCGTCTCCTCCGTTGAGTGATCGATGATCCTGTTGAATGACGTCGCACCGCCGACCGCGACTGGAATGATCACTATAGGCAACGCCAGGCATTTATGAAAGTTGCGCTGCAGCAATTTGGCACGTGAGGCCGGGATAAGCGATCCATGATCGTCGAATATGTTCTTGCGATGATGTGGGAGATACGTCACGGCCAAAAGCGTAGCCTTCGTTCTATAGTAGGGGTCGATTGAATAACTCTGACCGTCAGGAGCAAGGTTTGAACACCAAAAACAGAAAAAGGGGAATGCGTTAAATGTTCAATTCTTTGAAATCGGCGATTGGCGACCTGGGCTTCATCAACGGGATGCTCTATCTTCTTGGCCGGGTACTGCAGGGTCTCAGCGGTGGACGTAGCCGCCTGATCCGTTACCATATCGTCGCCCAACCGGTTTCCCGCGAGTTCATCCCGGTCTGCCGGCCCTCCGCAGTGGAAAAGGTGGTCGAGATTGCAGCACATGAGGCGATTGTCGAGGCGTTTCCACGCCCACCGGAAGTTCTGAAATCGCGCTTCGCCAGGGGACATGTCTGCCTGGCGGCGGTTAACAAGGGAGTCTTCGCCGGCTTTCTGTGGTATGCCCGAGACCATTACGAGGAGGATGAGGTTCATTGCCGTTTCATCCTGAGTGAACCAGACTCGACTGTCTGGGATTACGATGTGCACGTCGAACCGCGTTTCAGAATGGGAAGAACCTTTGCGCGCCTTTGGGATGCGGCAAACGAGCGTCTGGCAGCCCTGGGGGTGGACTGGAGTTGTTCGCGGATATCGGCGTTCAACCGGCAGTCCCTTCAGTCCCATCGACGCCTGGGCATCAGTGTGCTTGAAACCTTGACTTTCATTTGCATCGGATCGCTGCAGGTGGCTCTGATGTCCTGCAAACCATTCGTCAACTTCAGCTGGAATGGTGCTGGTCGCCCCAGTGTGCATGTCTCGCTACGATCAAGGCCCTGAGTCACCGTGATGAAGCAGGTGGTATTCCTGCGCGTTCGGCCATGGGTAACGCATCGCTTGATCGGGATTGCGCCGTTGTGATAACCATATTAGTTTTGTGGACGATTAAGCCTTGCAGCCATTTTTTATTCCGGCAGAGAAAGGGACCCGTTTCTGCCTCTATCACCCAACAGCCAATGGACGGACGCGTGGCGCGATCATTTATCTGCATCCATTTGCCGAGGAAATGAACAAATCTCGCCGCATGGCTGCCTTGCAGGCGAGGGCGATGGCCAGAATTGGCTACGATGTCCTGCAGATCGACCTGTTGGGCTGTGGAGACAGCTCAGGCGACCTCGCAGAAGCGCGCTGGCAGGACTGGGAGGACGATGTTCATCTGGCCCATCGCTGGCTGCGTGCCCGGAACGATGCACCGGTGTGTTTCTGGGGCCTGCGCGCTGGCTGCCTGCTGGCAGCCAGCGCTGCGTCCAGGCTCAAGGAGCCCGCCAATTTCATCTTCTGGCAGCCGGTCGTCTCCGGCAAACAACATTGGCAACAGTTCATGCGCCTGAAGATGGCCTCGGTGCTGACCTCGGGGCAGGCGAAAACCATTTCCGACCAATTGCGGCAGCAATTATCGACTGGCCAGTCTGTTGAAATCGCCGGCTACACCTTTTCTCCAGAGCTTGTCGAGAGCCTGGAGGCCACTGAACTCAAACCCCCCGGCGCTATTGGCAAACGGGCTGCATGGCTGGAGTTGTCGACTCGCGAGGGTGCCACACTCTCTCCGGTTTCCACGAAATACATCGCACATTGGGAAGCTGCGGCCTACAAACTGGATGCCCGGATGGTGAATGGCCCAGGTTTCTGGCAGACCAGCGAGATCGAGGACGCTCCCGCATTGATTACGGCAACCCTGGCGGTACTGGAGTCCTGGCAATGAAATTCACAGAACGAGCCATTGTCTTTCCGTGTGCCGACGAAAACCTGCTTGGCATCATTACCTCTCCCTCTGGGGAAGCGGCACGGAAAGGGGTGCTGATCATTGTTGGGGGACCTCAATATCGCGCAGGCAGTCATCGCCAGTTCGTCCTTTTGTCGCGTACCCTGGCGGAAGCAGGCTACCCGGCAATGCGTTTCGATTACCGGGGCATGGGTGACAGCACCGGGGAGATTCGCAATTTCGAACACATCCATGCGGATATTGCTGCTGCCATCAACGCATTCATGGCGTCCTGCCCTCAGCTGCAGCAAATCGTCCTCTGGGGATTGTGCGATGCAGCATCGGCCAGTCTGCTGTATTGGGATGCCACCCAGGATCATCGAGTGACCGGAATGGTGATGCTCAACCCCTGGGTCCGTACCGAAGCAGGTCTGGCAAAGGCCCACCTCAAGCATCACTACGGTCAACGGCTTCTGCAAGCGGACTTCTGGCGTAAATTGCTCACGGGAAACCTGGCATGGGGTCGGTCACTCAAGGGATTCCTTGCCAGCATCCGGGCAGCGCGTCAGACCAATGCCTTGTCAAGTGACGATCAAGCGCTCCCATTCCAGAAGAGAATGGCACGTGGCCTTGAGCGATTTCGGGGATCGGTATTGCTCATCCTCAGCGGTAACGATTTTACTGCGCGGGAATTTGCCGAGGCCCTGAAAACCGATCGTGCCTGGCAGGCATCATTGCAGCGTAGCCATGCGACGTTCGTCGCCATTGACGACGCTGACCATACCTTTTCATCGACTGCCTGGCGCAATTGCGTAGCCACGGCGGTCACGGATTGGCTTCAGCGAGAGGATTCTGGCAAGTGCAGCGAGAAACCGCGTGAACCGGCTTTGGCCGGTTCATTGCCCAGCTGCCTTGGCGGCTTGTTAGCTCATCGGTCTGGTGCAAAAGCCGGTCTCGAGCGGTAGTATCGTAAAATCTCCCGCGGTCGTTGGCAGATGACCGCGGGGAAACCTCCGGGGCCGGGATTGATCGACACGCCCGGTCGCGCGCGATGGGGGAATCCCCGGCCCTCCCGCAGAACTGGCGGCTGGCCTTCTGGCCGGTCTTCTGCTACTTCCGCGTTTCGATCATGACCAGCGGCTCATCGGGAATGACCACGCTGACTCGTCTGCGGCGTGGCACTATGGGCGCTGCAATGGGGTCGCTTTCTGGCCACGACGCCTGAACCTGGTCTCTTCTGGTCTCGATCATGATCAGACCACTGCTTGCAATCACTTGCTGGATAGAGGGTGCGATTGGGATGGTGACAGGCGGCTCGACAGGCTCATCAGCCTCCGCTAGGGGAGGAGATAGGTCAATGTCCGCAGCGGCCAAGACCGCCGCCTGGGATTCGACGCCGGACGGCGCTACGACTACCGATTGGGCGTCGGTCATTGGCGGAGTAGTGACGAACGCGGCTGCTTGCAGGTCTGCCGGTGTCACCGCAGTCGCTGTGATTTCGACCGTTTCCGGAGTATCGCCTGCGCCGCTGGCATCGACCAGTGCGGTGGGAACTACCACGAGACAGGATGCTTCGCTGGATGCCACAGCAGTCGGGGAAATTTCAGCAATGGTTGGCGGAGTACCGGCAACGGCGGTCGCTGGCCGAGTGTTGTCGTGTGCAGCCAGCACCGTACCAGATTCGCCAGGCACCTCTGCGACCGGTTCGACGCTTAAGCCTGCCATGACCGAGTTGGCCATCGCGGGACTCGCTGCAGCGATGGCCAGGTCCTGAGCCTCGACCGGGGCCTCGATTCGTTCGCTGCGCTCACGGCGTCCGCCACGACGACCGCGGCGACGTGGCATGTTGCCGGAGTCGTCGCCAATTTGCTCCGGCACGGGAACGGCACGCACAGGCGGCGCGACCGGAGCGACCGGCATCGCTTCAGTGCTTGCCGTGACGGATGCCGCGCTTTGTGGTTTACGTTCGCTGCGCTGGCGACGCGGCTCGCGTGCCACGCTCGGTTCGTGCGGCGCACGCGTTTCGCGTGGTCTCTGCGCTTCGCTGCGTATGGTTGGGGGGGGCTGTGGCGGTGTTTCCCTGCTCTCTCGATTGACGCGCGTTTCGGGCAGATCGCGCGTCTCGTCACGGCGAGGTCCCCGCCCCCCGCTGCGGCGATTGTCGCGCGGCCAGTCGCGCGCAGACGCGCCAGCACGCGTCGGTTGTGATGGCTCCGGAACGGCAGCCGGCTTGTGACGGAACCAGGAAATGATTTTCTTCCAGAAATGGTTGCCTGCCGTGACGGGTTTCTCGACATTGCTCGATGCCCTTTCGGCGACGATCGGCGCAGGTTGTGACGGTGTCACTCCCTTGATCGCTGCTTCCGCTCGGGGCGCTCTGGTTTCGCCGGCTGACGCAACGTTCTTGTGCTCGTCTTCTGTCGGCAGCGCAACCATCCGGTACGATGCTTGTTGCAGCAAATCCGGAGCCGCTTCGTCCTGGCGCAGGCGCACGAACGTGTGCTGCGGCGTTTCGAGGTGGATGTTGGGGATCAGCATGACATTGACCTTGTGCCGCTGTTCGATGGCCTGCACTTCGGCCCGCTTTTCGTTCAGCAGAAAGGTGGCGACATCGACCGGAACCTGCGCCTGCACGGCGGCGGTATTGTCCTTCATCGCTTCCTCTTCGAGAATGCGCAGGATGTGCAGAGCGGCCGATTCGGTGCTGCGGATGTGGCCGGTTCCCGAACACCGCGGACAGGGAATGTAGCTGGTTTCGGCAAGTGCCGGGCGCAGGCGCTGGCGCGACAGCTCGAACAGGCCGAAACGGCTGATCTTGCCGGTCTGCACGCGCGCCCGATCGAAACGTAGCGCCTCGCGAACGCGGTTTTCGACCTCGCGTTGATTGCGCTGATTCTCCATGTCGATGAAGTCGATGATGATCAAACCGCCGAGATCGCGCAAACGCAGTTGGCGGGCCACTTCTTCTGCGGCCTCGAGGTTGGTCTTCAGCGCCGTCTCCTCGATGTCGGCCCCGCGCGTCGAGCGACCCGAGTTCACATCGACGGAAACCAGCGCTTCGGTATGGTCGATGACGATCGCCCCGCCCGAAGGCAGGGTGACCTGGCGGGAGTAGGCCGATTCGATCTGATGTTCGATCTGGAAGCGCGAGAACAGCGGGACATCATCGCGATAGCGCTTGATACGATTGACGGTCCCCGGCATCACATGTTCCATGAACTTTTGGGCTTGCTCAAAGACTTCGTCGGTATCAATCAGGATTTCGCCAATATCGGGCTGGAAGTAGTCACGGATGGCGCGGATGACCAGACTGCCCTCCTGGTAGATCAGGAACGCCCCTCTCTGCTGCTGGGCTGCGGCCTCAATGGCTTTCCACAACTGCAGCAGATAATTGAGATCCCATTGCAGTTCTTCGGCGTTGCGCCCAATCGCTGCGGTACGGGCAATAAGACTCATTCCCGGCACAACCTGTAACCGATCCATCACTTCCCGCAGTTCCGTACGCTCGTCGCCTTCGACGCGGCGCGAAACACCACCACCGCGTGGATTGTTCGGCATCAGCACCAGGTATCGACCGGCAAGGCTGATAAAGGTCGTCAGCGCGGCACCCTTGTTGCCGCGTTCGTCCTTGTCCACCTGGACGATCAGCTCCTGGCCTTCGCGCAGCGCTTCCTTGATGCCGGCGCGACTGGATTCGACACCAGGCTGGAAGAAGGTGCGGGCAACTTCCTTGAAGGGCAGGAAGCCGTGTCGTTCCGATCCGTAATCGACAAACGCCGCTTCGAGACTGGGCTCGATGCGGGTAATGACTGCTTTATAAATGTTGCTCTTTTTCTGTTCCTTGTTTGCCGATTCGATGTCCAGGTCAATGAGCTTCTGACCGTCGACAATGGCAACACGGAGTTCCTCGGCCTGTGTTGCATTAAACAGCATGCGTTTCATGATTTGGGCTCCCGCGCGCTTTCTCGGGGGCAGGGGCCTTGTGCAGGCATGAACGGATTAGTTGTGCGGGAGGCTTGGGAAGCATCGCGCGCGTGCAACTAATAGGGGTATCTTGCCGACTCGATGGCTCGTCGGGCCTCGAAAGTCAAGGACTCGGGAATCTGCCAGGGCCGCTCCACAGGTGCCAGGCGCGCGCAGTTCAAGTAGTATCGCTACTTCGTGGTGAGCGTACTTAACCAGGTGATTGGCGTCGAGTATCTTGCGCAGGTCGGCGCAAGGGAGGTGGCTGCAGCCTGCCGGAAAGTGCGTCGCAATGGCTATACAAATCGGCGTCGCTCGACGGTCTCACGGGTCAGCGCCTCTTTCAACCCAAAACGCAAATCGGGTCGAGTATATTCAAAATGGCCGAAGTTAGCAAAAACTCTGTGACCCAAGCACTGATTACCGAGAATGAGCACGGACAGCGCCTCGACAACTTGCTGCTCAAGAAATGCAAAGGGGTGCCCAAGAGCCACGTCTACAGCATCGTGCGTAGCGGTCAGGTACGGGTCAATGGTCGCCGTGCGGAAGTTTCCTATCGGCTGCAGCGTGGCGATGTGCTGCGTATCCCGCCGTTGCGAATCGCCAGAATCGAACAGGAAGTGATCGCTGGCGCCGAATTCAAGGTGCATCTTCCCATTATTTTTGAAGACGAAGGCCTGTTGGTCGTCGACAAGCCGGCCGGTATCGCCGTGCACGGCGGCAGTGGCGAAAGCTTCGGGATCATCGAGGCGCTGCGACGGCAGCGGCCGCAGGCGCGTTTTCTCGAACTCGCGCATCGGCTTGACCGCGAGACTTCGGGAATCCTGTTGCTGGGCAAGAAACGCTCGGCACTCCTGGCCCTGCAGGAAATGTTCCGTACCAGCGCTCTTGGCGGCAAAGGCCGAGACGCTGACAAACGTTACCTGGTTCTGGTCTGCGGTCGCTGGATGGATCCGCTGCGCAACGTTCGACTACCCTTGCTCAAGTACTTGCAGGCATCGGGTGAGCGACGGGTGCGCGTCTCCGAAGAGGGCAAGACCACACATACCATTTTCCGCCTCGTGGCGCGCTGGGAACGCTTCAGCCTGCTGGAGGCCCAGTTGAAAACCGGACGTACGCACCAAATCCGCGTGCATCTCGCGCATCTGGGCTTTCCGGTCGCCGGTGACGAAAAGTATGGGGACTTTGCGCTGAACAAGGCGCTGTCCCGGGAAGGGCTGAAGCGCATGTTTCTGCACGCATCGCGGATGCGTCTGCCGCATCCGCTGGAGGGGCGGGAATTGGTGCTCGAAGCGGCACTGCCGGCGGCGCTGCAGGGCTTCGTGCACAGCATGTCTGCGAAGGAGAAGCAGGATTACGGCGAAAAGGTTGAACTGGGAGGGTTGATTTGAATGTGTTGGCTGCCCGCCTGATCTGTTTTTCCGGTGATTTGCTGGACGGCGGACCGGGGGTTCGCTTTACGGTCAGGCATGAAGGCGCCGAAGCGCCGGCATTTGCGGTGCGCTTTCAGGGACGTGTCTTTGCCTACTACAATCGCTGTGCGCATGTTCCCATCGAGCTCGACTGGCAGCCCAACGAATTCTTCGATGATTCCAAGGTATACTTGATCTGCGCAACGCATGGCGCGCTCTACTCGCCGGCAGACGGACGCTGCCTGGGTGGCCGTTGTAACGGCAAAGGACTGACGCCGCTGCCCGTCGAAGAGCGTGATGGCGCGATCTATTTCATTCCCAGCGAGCGAACAACATCTTGAGTACCCCTGATCACGAACCATCCTGGGAACGGCAATTGCTGGAAAAGGTCGCTTTCGCGGCGCTGCACGAGCAGCGGGCAAAGCGGCGCTGGGGTATTTTTTTCAAGCTGGCCGGCTTGACTTACCTGATCGCCGTTCTGGTGCTGGTCGTTGATTGGGGGGGATCCGAGCAACTTGCCGATGGTCGACATACGGCGGTCATCCATCTGCATGGCACCATCGAAGCCCAGGGCGAAGCCAGCGCACAGAATGTCAACGACGCACTTGAAGCCGCTTTCGCGGACAAGGGTACGGCGGGCGTTATCCTGCGGGTCAACAGCCCAGGTGGCAGCCCTGTTCAGGCGGGTATCGTTCATGATGAAATTCGCCGCTTGCGTACCAAACACCCGCAGATTCCGCTTTACGCCGTGGTCGAAGATCTCTGTGCTTCCGGTGGCTACTACGTTGCTGTGGCAGCGGACAAGATTTTTGTCGACAAGGCCAGTATCGTCGGTTCGATCGGCGTGCTGATGGACGGTTTCGGTTTTACCGGAACGATGGACAAGCTCGGCGTCGAACGTCGGCTGCTGACCGCCGGGGAGAACAAGGGCTTCCTCGACCCTTTCTCGCCGCAGGACGCGAAGCAGAAGGAGCACGCGCGCGTGTTGCTGCGCGAGATCCACAAGCAGTTCATCGAGGTCGTCAGACGAGGACGTGGCACGCGACTCAAGGAAACACCGGAAATGTTCAGTGGCCTGATGTGGACCGGCAATCAAAGTATCAGTCTGGGCCTCGCTGATGGGCTTGGCACCGTTGGCTCGGTGGCGCGAGACGTGATCAAGGCGGAGCGGATCGTCGAGTTCACCATCAAGGAAAATATCGCCGAGCGCTTTGCCAAGCGTCTGCGTGCCGATGCGGCGCAGAGTGTGGCGGGCACGCTGCTGGGCTCCAGCCAGATGCTGTTTCGTTGACCCCGAACGTACGCGTTAAGGTGAGAGCTGCATCAGCGACCCACGAACCCCTTGATGATCAGGGGTGCCCGGAAAAGTCATGACCATCAGGCCTGCAAGAGGAATACCGTCGGCCGGCGACTGATCTCGGGGTGCTGCTGGCGCCGCCATTCGGAAACGAGTCGAGTCGTGATCTGTTCCCCGGCGAGCGTGAGGTCGGTCGCGACGCAGAGGCGCGTGCTCGGCGCACAGGTATTGACGAGTGCGGCAAGCACCTGGGGGTTACGGTAGGGAGTCTCAATGAAGATCTGGGTACGCTGCTGCTGTCGTGACTCCTTTTCCAGTTCGCGCAAGCGTTTTTCGCGTTCTTGAGTGCCGCTCGGCAGGTAGCCATGAAACGCGAAGCTCTGGCCGCTCAGTCCCGAAGCCATCAAGGCGAGCAGGATCGACGAGGGACCGATCATGGGAACGACCGGTATCCCTCGCTGATGGGCCAGCGCAACCAGGGCGGCGCCCGGATCGGCAACCGCAGGGCAGCCGGCCTCGGAGATCAGTCCAAGGTCGTTGCCCGCCAGAGCCGGGGCGAGAAGCCGGGGTAGCGCGCTGGCTGCGGTATGTTCGTTGAGTTCCAGAATCTCGATCTGCTGTAAAGGCGTATCGGCAGGCAGCGACTTGAGGAAGGCGCGCGCCGTTTTGGCGTTCTCGGCAACGAAATGCACGAGTCTTTGTGCGCAGGCCCGAACGGGTTCTGGCAGTACGTCCGTCACCGGCGCTTGACCCAGTGGCACCGGGATCAGGTAAAGCCGGCCTGTTTTCATGAAATGGGCTTCCGAACGATCTGCTGACGATCAGAATACCGAGACGTTCTCGATTCGCAGCAGGTCGCAGAGCGCAATCAGCGGCAGTCCGATCAATGCATTCGGGTCTTCGCCGTCGATTTTGGCAATCAGGGCGATTCCCAACCCCTCCGATTTGGCGCTGCCGGCACAGTGGTACGGTTTTTCCTTGTGCAGGTAGCTTTCGATTTCCTCGTCGGTCAGGTTTCTGAAGGTGACCAGTGTCGCTACACCACGCCGATGGGCATTGCCGGTTCTGGCGTTCAGGAGGCACAGACCGGTGAAAAAGTTCACGCGGCGGCCGCGCATGACCTGCAACTGGCGTAGCGCACTGTCGTGCGTTCCCGGTTTGCCGAAAATCTGGCCGTCAAGACAGGCCACTTGGTCGCTGCCGATGATCAGGGCGTCGCGGTGCTGGCCTGCGACAGCGCGGGCCTTGGCTTCCGACAGGCGCAGGGCGCCTGCCTCGGGGCTTTCGCCCGCGAGCAGGGCTTCGTCAACGGCCGGATTGGCAGTCTCGAACGGCAATCCGAGACGTGTCAGCAGAGCACGGCGAAACGGGGAGGTCGAAGCAAGAATGAGTTGCGGCTTGGGCATCGGCGGATCAACTTCAGTGCAAAAGACATGAGCAAGGCGGAAAAACCGGCAAATACTGCGATTTGCAGCGTCACCGCTTTGACTTCAAAAGCCGAAGATAATATCATGCGCCCCTTGTGTCGCGACGAGTTGTGATCGAGGTGATTGACAGCCGGGTTTTTGCCAATGAAGGAGGTTCGTTGCAAGGCGAGCTGCCGGTCGCCGCGCTGACTCGATTGCTCGATTTGTTAACCGCTTCCGATGGCTTTCTGACGTACCGGATCAAGGGGCAAATGGGGCCTTACAATCGCCCACAGTTTCTGGTGGAGGTTGACGGTGTCATGTCGTTGTGCTGTCAACGCTGCCTCGAAACAATTGAACACCCGATCGAGGTACGTAGTCTGCTTGAATTTATCGATAGCGATGGCGACCTGACGCAGGAAGAGCTGGAAGATGACTCCAGGGACTTTCTACCCAATCAGAAGGAACTCGATGTGGCCGTATTGATCGAGGATGAAATTCTGCTTGCCCTTCCGATCGCACCACGCCACGACGATTGTCTCCCGCCTGATGCGGCTCGGGGGTCGGCAATCGTGTCGCCGTTTTCAGTGTTGGCCGGCCTGCAGGGCAAGGCCGAGTAAGTTTGATTCTAGGAGTTTGTGATGGCTGTGCAACAGAACAAGAAATCCCCTTCCAAGCGTGGCATGCATCGTGCGCACGACTCCCTGAGCGGCATGCCCCTGGCTGTCGAACCGACGACAGGCGAGGTCCATTTGCGTCATCACGTCAGCCCAACAGGTTTTTATCGGGGCAAGAAAGTCATCAAAAGCGCCGGCGAATGATCCTTCGGGGTTGGGTGGGCGCCTTCCCGTGATCGTGAGTTGCCAGTCCTGGTCGGCCAGCGCATGACCATTACCGTCGCCATCGACTGCATGGGAGGGGACCATGGTCCCTGTGTGACCGTTCCGGCAGCCATCCAGTTCGTGCGCGATCATTCTGATGTGCGCGTCATTCTGGTGGGTCTGACCGAGAGCATTCGTCCTTTCCTGGGCGACGCTGCGGTCGGTCGGATTACCGTACGCCATGCCACGGAAGTGGTGACGATGGATGAGTCGCCGGCGCTGACGCTGCGGACCAAGAAAGATTCATCGATGCGTGTCGCCATCAATCTGGTCAAACAGGGTGAAGCGGATGCCTGTGTTTCGGCCGGAAACACCGGTGCGCTGATGGCCATTTCCCGATTCGTCCTGAAGATGCTGCCTGGTATCGATCGACCGGCGATCTGTGCAGTGTTGCCGACGCTCACCGGGCATACGCATGTGCTTGATCTCGGTGCCAATGTGGATTGCAGCCCCGGGCATCTGCTGCAGTTTGGCATCATGGGCGCCTCGCTGGTTTCTGCCATCGAGCATCGGGATCGACCAACCGTCGGGATTCTCAACATCGGCGAGGAAGATATCAAGGGCAATGATGTCGCGAAGCGGGCCGCCGAGTTGCTCTGGGGGTCGGGGTTGAATTTTGTCGGCAATATCGAAGGTGACGGACTCTACAAAGGCGAGGCAGACGTCATTGTTTGCGATGGCTTTGTCGGCAATGTCACGCTGAAGGCATCGGAAGGTCTGGCACAACTGCTGGCGACTTTCCTGCGGCAGGAATTCCGGCGAAATCTGTTTACCAAGCTGGCGGCGGTGTTCGCCATGCCGGTACTCAACCAGTTCAAGAAGCGGGTTGACCACCGCCAGTACAACGGAGCCACCCTGCTCGGCTTGAAGGGTATCGTGGTCAAGAGCCACGGCTCGGCTGATGTCCTGGCTTTTACGCGTGCGCTGCAGCGTGCTACAGAAGAGGCCAGCAGTGGCGTTCTTGCACGCATCAGCGAACGCATTGCGCAGCAACAACCGCTTCAGGAGACCGCCTAGCATGTTCTCCCGCATTACCGGAACCGGCAGTTTTTTGCCCGGCCCCCCCGTCAGCAACGACGATCTCGTGCGCCGTGGCATCGAAACCAACGATGACTGGATCACCAGTCGCACCGGCATACGGTACCGTCATCTTGCGGACAACGGCGAGACGTCCAGCGATCTGGGCCTGGAGGCGAGCCGTCGGGCGCTGACTGCCGCAGGTCTTGAGGCTTCCGATCTGGACCTGATCATCGTGGCGACCTCGACCCCGGATTTCATTTTTCCGAGTACCGCTTGCTTGCTGCAGGGCAAACTGGGGAATCATGGAGCTACGACGTTTGACGTGCAAGCAGTTTGCAGCGGCTTCGTCTACGCGCTGGCGATTGCCGACAAGTTTATCCGTTCGGGCAGTCATCAACGGGCCTTGGTGGTCGGGGCCGAGGTCTTCTCGCACATTCTCGACTGGTCCGATCGTGCCACCTGCGTCTTGTTCGGCGACGGTGCCGGTGCAGTGGTGCTGGAGGCGTCTGATCGAACAGGAATCCTGGCAACCGCCCTGCATGCCGACGGCGCGCACCACGGCATCCTGTCGGTTCCGGGTAGTGTCAGTGGCGGTCGGGTAACTGGCGATCCTTTCCTGCGGATGGATGGGCAGGCGGTGTTCAAGTTTGCCGTGCGTGTCCTTGCGGAAGTCGGCGAGGAGTGCTGTCAGGCGGCAGGCATTGCCTCGTCAGGGATCGACTGGCTGATTCCGCACCAGGCCAATATTCGCATCCTTGAAGCCACGGCCAGAAGAATGAAAATGCCGATGGACAAGGTCATTGTCACCGTGGACCGGCACGGCAACACCTCGGCGGCCTCGGTTCCTCTGGCTCTGGATGTGGCCATTCGTGATCAACGCATAGAGGCCGGACAGAAGATCATGCTCGAAGGGGTGGGCGGTGGCTTTACCTGGGGCGCAGTTCTGCTTGAACTCTGACGGCCATGACTTTCCAGGCGCTCCCCGACCCTTTGTCTGCTTGCGTGAGAAGTGTGTTCGTGAGTCGCTGACGCGCCTTTCAAATTGAAGGAAGTATGCATGACTTTCGCGTTGGTTTTTCCCGGTCAGGGGTCGCAGGCAGTCGCCATGATGGCAGCCTACGGCGACTCTGCGGTGGTACGGGCCACTTTCGACGAGGCGTCGGCGGCGCTTGACCAGGATCTCTGGCAACTGCTTGCCGAGGGTCCGGCAGAGGCCCTGGCACAGACCGTCAATACACAACCCGTGATGCTGAGCGCCGGCGTGGCGGTCTATCGCCTGTGGCTCGACATGGGCGGCAAGCTACCGACCGTCGTTGCCGGGCACAGTCTCGGCGAATACACCGCGCTGGTGGTTGCCGGCGTGATCGCTTTCAAGGATGCCGTTCCCCTGGTTCGCCTGCGTGCAGCGGCGATGCAGGAAGCGGTTCCTGCGGGCGAGGGGGCCATGGCAGCCATTCTCGGCCTCGATGACGACAAGATTGCCATCGCCTGTGCCGAAGCCAGAGCCGCAGGCAGCGCTGCCGAGGTGGTTGAACCGGTCAATTACAATGGGCCCGGACAGACCGTCATTGCTGGCAGCAAGGCGGCGGTGGAACGAGCCTGCGCCGAATGCAAGGCGCGTGGCGCCAAGCGCGCGCTGTTGCTGCCGGTTTCCGCGCCCTTTCACTCCTCGCTGATGCGGCCGGCGGCTGCCAAGCTGGCCACCCGACTGGCCGAGTTGAATTTTGCCGCCGCACAGATGCCAGTCATCAACAATGTAGATGTGGCGATCGAATCGGATCCCGACCGGATCAAGGACGCTCTGGTTCGGCAGGCGTACTCACCGGTGCGCTGGGTCGAAACGATCCGGAAAATGGCCGCCATGGACATCACGACGGTCGCCGAGTGCGGACCTGGCAAGGTTCTGGCAGGCCTCAGCAAGCGCTGTGCAGACCAGTTGACGAGTATCGCACTGGCTGATCGGGCAGCGATGGAAGCTGCCGTCACCAACCTGGAGTAAGCACCATGCTCGAAGGACAAGTGGCCTTGGTGACCGGCGCGTCACGGGGTATCGGTCAGGCCATCGCTCTCGAACTGGGTCGCCTGGGCGCGACCGTGATCGGGACGGCAACCAGCCCCGAAGGCGCTGCAAAAATCGCAGCATGCCTCAACGACGCCGGTCACCAGGGTGAAGGAGCGCTCCTCGAGGTGCGCGATGCTGGACAGATTGATGCCCTGGTCGGCCATATCGAGAAGACCTATGGCCCGGTATCGATCCTGATCAACAACGCCGGTATTACTCGCGACAACCTCGCGTTGCGTCTCAAGGACGACGAGTGGGATACCGTCTTCGATACTGATCTGAAAGCCGTTTTCCGGCTTTCCAGGGCGGTCATGCGCGGCATGATCAAGGCCAGGTACGGGCGGATCATCAACGTGACCTCGGTCGTCGGTCATGCCGGCAATTCCGGTCAGGCGAATTACTGCGCCGCTAAGGCTGGCGTCACCGGCATGAGCCGGGCACTGGCTCGAGAGCTCGCCAGTCGCAATATCACCGTCAACTGCGTGGCGCCCGGGCTGATCGATACGGACATGACGAGGGCCCTCGACGACAAGCAGAAGGCAGCACTGCTCGTGAATGTCCCGCTCGGTCGCTTCGGATCGGCCCATGAAGTGGCTGTCGCGGTGGCCTTTTTGGCGTCGGCGGAAGCGGCTTACATCACCGGTACGACGATACACGTTAACGGCGGCATGTTCATGGGTTGACACCTGCCGTCAGTCGAGGGCTGACGGCGGTTCGGGGTGTGATCATTGGTAACTTGCAGCCGTTTTGTTAGAATGGTGCGTTTTGTTTTACATTTGAACCTTGAGAAGGAAGACTTTGATGGAAAATATTGAGCAGCGTGTCAAAAAGATCGTCGCAGAACAACTCGGTGTCAATGAAGCGGACATCAAGAACGAATCTTCGTTTGTCGATGATCTTGGAGCTGATTCGCTGGACACGGTGGAACTGGTGATGGCGCTGGAAGAGGAGTTCGAGTGCGAGATTCCGGACGATGAAGCAGAAAAGATCACCACCGTGCAGCAGGCCATCGACTACGTGACCGCTCACAAGAAGTAAGGGGGCCAGGAATCCTGCGGACAGCTCGCTGTAGTGGCAGCGTCCGGCAGGGTGGATGAGTGAAGAGGAAATCCCCTTTTGCACGTATATCGATCGTCGGAGTTCAAGTTGGCACGTCGCAGAGTCGTCATCACAGGCCTAGGCATCATTTCTCCGGTCGGTAATTCCGTCGCAGAAGCCTGGCAGAACATTCTTGCGGGACGCTCGGGAATTGGCCGGGTAACTCGTTTTGATGTCACTGGCTTCCCCGTGCACATCGCTGGTGAGGTGCGTGATTTTGATGTTGGCCAGTATCTCTCGCCGAAAGAAGCGCGCCGGATGGACGTCTTCATCCATTATGGAATGGCGGCGGGACTGCAAGCCATACGGGATGCCGGTCTCGATGCGCAGTCTGTAGCGCCGGAGCGGGTTGGCGTGTCGATTGGTTCGGGGATCGGCGGCCTGCCAATGATCGAAAACACCTGTGACGACTTTGCTGCGGGCGGCGTGCGCAAGATTTCGCCGTTTTTTGTTCCCGGTTCGATCATCAACATGATCTCCGGCAACCTGTCGATCATGTGTGGTTACAAAGGTCCCAACCTCTCGCTGGTCAGCGCCTGTGCGACGGGCACGCACAGCATCGGTGACGCTGGTCGTCTGATCGAATACGGCGATGCAGACATCATGATTGCCGGCGGGTCCGAAGGCTGTATCTCAAAACTCGGCCTAGGAGGTTTCTGTGCGCCGCGAGCCCTCTCGACGCGCAACGACGATCCGCAGACGGCCAGCCGCCCATGGGACAGGGACCGTGACGGTTTTGTGCTCGGTGAAGGGGCCGGCGTCGTGGTTCTCGAGGAATATGAGCATGCAAAAGCGCGCGGTGCCCGGATCTACTGCGAACTCGCGGGCTTCGGCATGAGTTCCGATGCCCACCACATGACTGCACCCTGCGAAGACGGAGCAGGTGCGGCGCGTTGCATGGTAAACGCCTTGCAAAATGCTGGACTGAATGTGGATCAAGTGCAGTACATCAATGCACACGGGACTTCGACACCGCTTGGCGACAAGGCCGAGACCATTGCCGTCAAACGGGCTTTCGGCGAGCATGCGCGCAAGTTGGTAGTCAACTCGACCAAGTCGATGACTGGCCATCTGTTGGGTGCCGCAGGCGGTATCGAGGCCCTGTTTACCATACTGGCGATCTACCATCAGGTCTCGCCGCCGACGATCAATATTTTCAACCAGGATGAGTCCTGCGACCTCGATTACTGTGCCAACACGGCGCGTCAGATGAAGATCGACGTCGGGATCTCGAACTCCTTCGGCTTTGGTGGTACCAACGCCACCGTTGCATTCAAACGACTCTAGATCCCGGCATCCGCTCACGGGGCGGTAGCCGGGATAACGCGGTCGTGCTGCTGCGGTAGGGTAGCGGCAGGGTGCCAGAGTGCAATTCCCGATCACGATCAAGCTGTGCCGCTCGCGTTTTCTGTCCTTCCTGATGGTCTTGCTGCACGTTCTGGCGGGCGCCTGTCTGTGGGTCCTGCCCTGGCCATCGGCAACACGCCAAGGGCTGCTGCTGGTCGTTGCGCTGTCGCTATGGCACGCGCTGCGACCGTCGAAAATCGTCGGTTTGCGCCTCGGTGAGCGTGGTGAACTGACACTCCTGTCTGACGATGGCGATACCATTTTCGTCTCGCCGCAAGCCGATACGGCTGTGTTCAGCCAGTTGATCATCGTGCGCACACGGGATAACGATCGCAGCCGGTTGTCCAGCCTGGTCCTGCTGCCCGACAGCATGCCGGCAGGGCAATTCCGCCTGCTGCGCTTGTGGTTGCGTTGGCGTGTCCGTGTCAATCCTGGCGATCAGGCCGCAGGCGGCGTCTGAGCACGGTGTTGCGCGCGCGCGGCAGGGTCTCCGGATAATTGCGACTGAAGTGCAGCCCCCGGCTTTCGTGGCGACGCAGCGCACAGCGGATGATCAGGTCTGCAGTGACCACGAGGTTGCGCAGTTCAATCAAATCGTGACTGACCCGGAAGTGCGAGTAGAAATCGTCGATTTCACGGATCAGCAGGCGGATCCGGTTCTGCGCGCGCTGTAGTCGCTTGTTGGTGCGGACGATACCGACGTAGTCCCACATGAAGCGGCGCAGTTCATCCCAGTTGTGAGCAATCACGATCTCTTCATCCGGATCGCTGACACGGCTGGCATCCCAGGGCGGAAGCTGCGGGAAATCTCTGACAGGCTGTTCGAGAATGTCGTTGGCCGCGGCTTCGGCAAAAACCAGGCATTCGAGCAGCGAATTGCTGGCCAGACGATTGGCGCCGTGCAGGCCGGTGCACGAGGCCTCGCCAGCGACGTAGAGGCCGGGGAGGTCGGTGCGCGCCCGCAGATCGGTGACGACGCCGCCACAGGTGTAGTGCGCGGCGGGAACGACCGGAATCGCCTGACGGGTGATGTCGATTCCCAGGTCGAGGCAGCGCCCCAGAATGTTCGGGAAATGCTCGCCGAGAAAATCCGCTGATTTGTGCGAGATATCCAGATAGACGCAATCCAGGCCGCGCTTCTTCATTTCGAAATCGATCGCTCTGGCCACCACATCACGGGGGGCGAGTTCGGCGCGCGCATCGTGCCAGGGCATGAAGCGGGTGCCGTCGGGCAGCAACAGGCGTCCACCTTCGCCGCGGACTGCCTCGGAGATCAGGAAGGACTTGGCTTCTGGATGGTAGAGGCAGGTGGGATGAAACTGGATGAACTCCATGTTCGCGATACGGCAGCCGGCACGCCAGGCCATGGCGATGCCGTCGCCGGTCGAAGTGTCCGGATTGGTCGTGTAGAGATAGACCTTGCCGGCACCACCGGCAGCGATCAGGGTGTGTCTTGCGCCCAGCGTCAGGACTTCGCCGCTGGCATTGTCGAGTACATAGGCGCCATAGCAGCGCGAGTCTCCGAGTCGCAGCTTGTCACCGGTAATCAGGTCGATGGCGATGTGCTGTTCGAGGACCGTGATGTTCGGCTGCTGGCGAATCAGGCTGGTCAGTGTGTTCTGAACCGCGAGCCCGGTCGCGTCAGCGACGTGAATCACGCGCCGTGCGCTGTGGCCTCCCTCGCGGGTCAGATGGTAGCCGTCGTCATCGCGTGTAAAGGGAACGCCCTGTGCAATCAGCCAGTCGACAGCGCGACGACCGTTTTCAATGACGAAGCGAGTCGCTCGCGGGTCATTGAGAAATGACCCGGCGGTGATCGTGTCGCGAATGTGCGCCTCGATCGAATCGCGATTGTCGAGCACGGCCGCAATGCCGCCCTGCGCCCAGCTCGAGGCGCTGTCTTCAAGACTGCGCTTGCTGACCAGAGCCACCTTGTGAGTCGCTGCCAGCCGAAGTGCTGCAGCTTGTCCAGCCAGACCACTGCCAATGATGAGAACGTCAAAGCGGAGCGCCAAGAGAGTTCGTCCTGCCAGAAAGGGCTGCAACTATAGCACGGGAAAACACGACGACAAGCCCGGCGCCGCGGTTCAGAATGTCGGCAGTGATGCCGGTTCCTGTCGGTTCTTCAGCCAGGCCGAGAACTCAGGCCCGAGTTCAGGGTGAGTTTCCCCGAGCACGACACTGGCCTGCATCAGGCCGAGTTTGCTGCCACAGTCGTAGCGCTGGCCGTGGTAGCGGTAGGCCAGAACCTGCTCGCTGGCCAGCAGGGCGGCAATCCCATCGGTGAGCTGGATTTCGCCACCCGCACCGCGTGGCTGCGCGCGGATCAGGTCAAACACCGCCGGGGTCAGGATGTAGCGGCCCGCGACCGCAAGATTGGAAGGGGCAGCGCTCGGGTGCGGTTTCTCGACCAGGCCCTTGATATTCACCAGATCGGGCGACAGCGGGTCGCCCTTGACGATCCCGTAGCGGTTGGTCTGATCCTCCGGCACCTCCTGGACAGCGAGAATGCTGCACTGGCGTTCGGCGAACAATTCGGTCATTTGTCGCATGATCGGTGGTGTGCCGATCATCAGGTCATCGGCCAGGAGAACGGCAAAGGCCTCCCCCTGAACCAGTCGCTCGGCGCAGAGTATCGCGTGTCCCAGGCCCAGGGCTCGCGGCTGGCGCACATAAACACAATCCATGTCATCCGGCTTGATCGAGTGCACCAGTGCCATCAGCTCATCCTTGCCGGTGGCGGCAAGTTCTGCCTCCAGCTCGTAGGCAGTATCAAAGTGGTCTTCGATCGAACGCTTGTTGCGACCGGTGACGAAGATCATTTGCCGAATCCCGGCCGCGTAGGCTTCTTCAACTGCGTACTGGATCAGGGGCTTGTCCACCACCGCGAGCATTTCCTTCGGGCTGGCCTTGGTGGCCGGCAGGAAGCGCGTGCCGAGACCCGCAACCGGGAATACCGCTTTTTTTACCACCCAATCGACTTCCAGCCTGGTCATGATGAACTCCGGTGGGGTATGGTTAGCGCGCCATTCTATCGTTTCCACACCTCAGGATGCCGCTCTTTTCCCGGCACCGCATCGATTTTTTCCACTGCGGGCCGGTCTCCCAGGGCAGAGCGGTCAGCCTGGGTCAGGGGATGCGCGCGGCGGTCCACGACATGCCGCCGGATACTGCCAACAGCGAGGCGATCAGCAGGGTGACGCAAAGCGCGAGGTACAGTCTGGGACGGCCGGTACGGTCGGCCATCGCCAGGATGTGCAGGGCACCCCAGGCGACGGCCAGGCCGACGATCAGCGGGATCGCAAGTACCTGCCATTCGACCCTGTCGAGCGAGAGCATTCGGTTTTCCCGCCAGGGTACGGAGAGGAAGATGCCGAAGGTCCAGAACAGAGCGGTACTTCCGGCGGCGCAGATCGCGGCAACGGCGCGGATGATCCATTTTTCCATTGACCGTCCTTGAGTGGTGACCGAAGCGTGGTGGCAGTGGCTGACCTGCAGCCGCTTGCCTGCCGGTTTGCTTTCTTCAGTAGATGAAACGCGCACGCAACTCGTCGAGGTGAAGTTGTTGCAGGATTTGTTCGAGCCGCACCGTGGCGTTGCTGCGCGCGACACCCGTGTGCCTGGCGATGATCAGTTCGTTTTTCAGTGAGTGTTCCCAGCCGACGAGCTCGGTCACCGTCAGTTGATAGCCCTGCGCTTCGAGCTGCAGGCAACGCAGGGCATTGGTCAGCTGGCTGCCGAATTCGCGGGTGTGGATGGGATGCCGCCAGATTTCCGACAGTGGCGTTTGCGCCAGGGATTCGCCTTTCCTGCGGCGCAGCACGCCGGCGACTTCGGCCTGACAGCAAGGGACGAGAACGATGAACTTCGCCTGCTTGTGGAGGGCAAAGCGGATTGCGTCGTCAGTAGCGGTGTCACAGGCGTGCAGCGCGGTGACGATGTCCACCCGCGCGGGCAGCTCAGGCGACGCGATGGCGTTCTCGACGCGCAGGTTCAGGAAGGACATGCGCGTGAAACCGAGTCGACCGGCGAGACTGCGCGCGTGCTCGACGAGTTCTGCGCGGGACTCGACACCGTAAATGTGACCCTTGTCGCGGTGACTGAAGAACAGGTCGTAGAGGAGGAAGCCGAGGTAGGATTTGCCCGCGCCGTGATCGACCAGCGTCAGGCTGCTGCCACTGGCGACGATCTCGGCAAGCAGCGGTTCGATGAAATGGCAGAGGTGATGGACTTGCTTGAGCTTGCGCCGGCTGTCCTGGTTGAGCTTGCCGTCGCGGGTCAGGATGTGCAACGCCTTGAGCAGCTCGATCGACTGTCCGGGTCTGATTTCGGGGATTGCCGACAAGCGGTTTCCTGACGCAGGATGAGAAAGAGCTGCATTCTAGCGCCTTATGCTGTTGCAAGCGCCGGACGGGCCGCAGCGGTGGGATAATTGACTATCTTTCAGATCATCGGACCCTTCATGGCCATTCAGTGGTATCCCGGTCACATGACCTCGGCGCGCAAGAAAGCGGCCGAGACGATGGCGTCGATCGACGTGGTCATCGAGGTGGTCGACGCGCGCCTGCCCGAGGCGAGCACCAATCCACTGGTCCGCGAGCTTCGTCTGCATCGCCAGCGTCCATGCCTGAAGGTCCTGAACAAGGCCGACCTGGCCGACCCGCAGGTGACGCAGGCGTGGATCGCCTATTACAACCGGCAGGAGGGCGTGCGCGCGGTGGCGCTGTCGTGCAGGAAGCCCGGCGAGGTGGCTCGCCTTCCCGGCCTGTGCGAGGCCCTGGCACCGCATCGCAGCGAAAACACCAAGCCGCTGCGGATGATGATCATGGGCATCCCGAATGTCGGCAAATCGACGCTGATGAATGTCGTTCTCCAGCGTAAACTGGCCAAGGTCGGCGACGAACCGGCAGTGACCCGCGCGCAGCAGACCTCGCTGCTCGATGTGCGGCACTCGATTACCGATACGCCCGGATTGTTGTGGCCGAAAATCGAACATCCAAGCGACGGCCTGATGCTCGCCGCGAGCCATGCCGTCGGTCGCAATGCAATGATCGACGAGGAAGTGGCGACCTTTCTCGCCGGGCTGCTGCTGGCACGTTACCCGGCCTTGCTGGCGAAGCGCTACGGCTTCCCGGTCGATACGGGCGAGCCCCTCGATGCCGTGACGGTCATCGCCGAAATCGCCAGACGCCGCGGCCTGCGCGTCCGTGGCGGGGCAGCCGATCTCGAAAGGGCGGCGAAGACACTGCTGCAGGATTACCGGGACGGTCTGCTCGGCCGCATCAGCCTGGAGACGCCAGCGACGCGCAGCGTCATGCTGGCGGCTGCACGGGCCCAGACGGCGACCCCTGAGCCGGTGCCGGACAACGGCTTGCCGGCCGCGTACGCTTGAGCGATGCTGAATTTCCTCCCGGCGCCGTTGATCGGCCTGATCGCTTTCTTGCTGCTGGCGCTCAACTCGTTCTTCTGGGTGCCGATCCTGGTATGCCTGGCTGGCTGCAAGCTGCTCCTGCCGTTTCGAGCCGTTCGCCTGCGCCTCGACCCGGTACTGGTGCGCATTGCCGAAGCCTGGATCGTCTGCAACAGTGGCTGGATGGCGCTGACCCAGAAGGCGCACTGGGATGTCCAGGGGATCGAGGGGCTCGACCCGCGCGGCTGGTACCTGGTCAACTGCAATCATCAATCGTGGGCCGATATCCTCGTCCTGCAACATCTGTTGACGCGACGCATTCCCTTGCTCAAATTCTTCCTCAAGCAGCCACTGCGCTGGGTGCCGGTGATGGGTCTGGCCTGGTGGGCACTCGATTTCCCGTTCATGCGCCGCCATAGTGAAGAAGTGCTCAGGGCGCGCCCGGAATTGCGCGCCCTCGACCAGGAGGCGACTCGCCTGGCCTGCGAAAGGTTTTCGCTGATCCCGACCAGCGTGATGAACTTCTGCGAAGGGACGCGCTTCACGCTGACCAAACATCAGCGGCAACAATCGCCGTATCGTCATCTGTTGAGGCCGAAGGCCGGAGGAATTGCACTGGCCTTGAATGTCATGGGCGACAAGTTCCACGCAATTCTCGATGTGACCATCGTTTATCCTGGCGGGGCTCCGAATTTCTGGGCGTTCCTCTGCGGCAGGATGAGGCGCGTGCAGGTTCGCGTCCAGAAGCTCGCGGTGCCAAGGCATCTGGCCACCGGAGACTACGCCAACGACCCGGCGATTCGCGAGGCCTTCCAGCAGTGGATGCAGCAGATCTGGCACGATAAGGACGTGCAGATCGAAAGACTGCTCGCCGGCCACTGACCGGGCGCCATCCCTGACCTCGCGCCCCTGTCAGGCAACGGCCGCCGCTCGCATGGCGCCAAAATGAATGCGCAATTCCCGCAGTGCCGATTGCCTGACGTATCATCGTACTCTTTCGCTTCAGATCAGAAATGCCATCGCCCCAGATCGTCCGTAGCAAGCTGCAGCGTCCCCGGGAGATCGGTGACTTCGTCGCGCGCAGCGAGTTGCTGACCTTACTAGAGGCTGGCAGCAGCCGGCCATTGACCCTGCTGGTGGCGCCCGCCGGTTATGGCAAGACGGCGCTTGTCGCGCATTGGCTCGCTGGCCGTAACGGCCAGACTGCCTGGCTCTCGCTCGACCACGATGACAGCGATCCGATCGTTTTCATCCACTACTTCGCCGCCGCACTGCGCACGGTGGTTCCCGATGCCTGCGCCGAAACGCTGGCGCATCTCGATGCTGTGCAGCAAGCACCGTGGACGCATCTTGTCGGCAGTCTGAGCAATGATCTGGCAGCACTGCCGGCCCCGCTGGTGCTGGTGCTCGACAACTATCAGCGCATCGATTCGCCACCGATACACGCCCTGCTCGATCGCCTGCTGGAGCATCCGGCGAGTGCTCTGCATCTGCTGCTGATCGCCCGGAACGATCCCCCCTTGTCCCTGGGCGCGCTGCGCGTCCGCGAAGAGGTGAACGAAATCCGGATGCGTGACCTGCAGTTGGGGCAGCGTGAAACGGCAGTCCTGCTCGAGCGCTGTACCGGACACCCCATTTCGGCAGCCGCGCTGGACAGACTACAGGCCTGCTGCGAGGGCTGGCCGGTTGGTGTTCGCCTGGCGGCCCGAGCGCTGCGAAGACAGCGCGATGTAGTCGATGTGCTGGAGCACCACTTCAGCGGCAGTACGCGCGAGGTCGAGCAATATTTCTGCGAGGAAGTGCTCGCCGAACAAAGCGTTTCCACACGCGACTGCCTGCTCAGGACCTCGATTCTCGACCGTTTCTGTGCGCCCCTGTGCGATGCCGTTCTCGGGGAAGGTTGCGATGGGCATTCATTCATGCAGAGGATGTCGAGCGGCGCGCTGCTCTGTACTGCCATCGACGATCGCCTGTACTGGTATCGCCATCAGCGTCTGTTCCGGGAGTTTCTGCAGCGGCAGCTCGGCCTGCAGTATCCGGCGAGCGAGATTGCCGAACTGCATCGACGTGCGGCAGCCTGGTTCGAAACGCAAGATCTGCTCGAAGAAGCGATTCCGCAGGCGCTGGCTGCAGCCGGCGCAGCTGCAGCAGGACATCTGCTGGCGCGTCATGGCCAGCGACTCCTCAACCTGGAGCAGCGGCCACGACTCGAACATTGTCTGCGTCTGTTGCCACTTGGTACCGTCGAGGAAGACCCCGAACTGCTGCTGCTCAAGGCCTGGTTGATGTATCACCAGGGGCGGCATGTCGAGACCCCGGCGGTTCTCGACCGGATCGAGGTGTTGCTCGAAAGTGCTGCCGATGGTCTGCCCGCCGTCGCTGCGCTGCGTGGCAACGTGTTGGCGCTGCGCAGCCTGCAGCACTACCTCGAAGGACAGGCGGACAGGGCTACCGGTGCTGCCGAGCAGGCGCTGCAGGGCGGCCTGCCGAGGGAGTGTGCGCAAGCCCGCGTGCTGGCCCAGGCAGTCATCGCCGGAGCCCGGCAGATGTGCGGTGACCTGGTCGGCGCTCGTCAGAGTCTGCATGCGGCGCTGGCACGGGCGTCGGGGCCGATCGACGTTTCCCAGGCGCCGTTGCTGGCGACCTTGTGCTTCATCGACTGGATGGCTGCCGACCTGTCGGCACTGCAGTGGACGGCCAACCAGTACTACCCGCTCTGTGGAGATCGTTTGCTTGGCGCAGGCAGCCCGGTCCTCGGGCGCTACTTCCATGGCCTGGTCCAGTATCAGCGCAACGAGCTGGCGCTGGCCGAGGCCACGCTGCTGCCGGCACTCGCCCCGAAATCGGCACCGCGCCCCGGCTACCGAACCGAAGTTTCCTTCGTGCTGGCGGCAGTCTATCAGGCGCTTGGCCAGACTGATCTGGCGCGCGAGCTTGTCGATACGGTTTGCGAGCACCTGCGGCGCAACGGCGATTCGCCAGCCCTGTTTCGTGCGCAAGCCTGCCAGGCCGATCTGGCGCTGCGCCAGGGGCGGACTGATGCGGCCCGGGAATGGGCACGCAACTTCGATCCCGGTCCGATCCAGTTTGTCTACCGCTTCTGCAACGCACCCCATCTGACGCTGGCCCGCGTGTGGATCGCCGAGGGAAGTGCCGAAAGCCATGAGCAGGCAGCTCGCCTCCTGCAGTTGCTGGAAACCGAGCTGATGGCCAGGCACAACGTCCGTTTCCTGATCGAGGTCCTGGCGCTGAAGGCGCTGCTGCGGCATCTCCACGGCGAGGAGACGGCCGCTTGCGAGCTGCTGGGTCGTGCCGTCGTGCTTGCGCAGCCCGGAGGTTTCGTCCGGCTGTTCGTCGATCTTGGGCAGGAACTCGTGCCACCGCTGAAACGACTGCAAACCAGCCAGGGGATTGTCGGCCATGCCGCCAATGTCCGTTACGTCGCTCAGATCCTCGCCGCGTTCGACGACGACTGGCTGGTCAATGCGGGACGCCAGCAGGTGGGGGCAGACCTTACCCGCCGTGAACTGAAGATCCTCAAACTGCTCGCTGTCCGGTTGAGCAACATCGAGATTTCGGAGGAGTTGTGCATTTCACGGGCGACGGTCAAGCGGCATACCCAGAACATCTATCGCAAGCTGCGCGCTTCAAGCCGTCGTGAAGCCGTCTTCAAGGCCAGGACGCTCAACCTCCTTGCCGACGCTTGAGCGCTTTCTTGCCCAGGCTGCCAGCATCGGGTTTTGCAGGGGCAGGTTTCCTGTCATGACTGGGTGTAAGCCCATTTTCCTTGACCTTAATCAAGGACGCGGGCCATTCGTCAAAAAATGGCCCATTTCATGGCCCATTGCGGGCCCATTTCGGCTTGTCCGTTTTTCTCGCGATGGCATAATCGTGGGTTATGCGGATCACCGTAAGAAAGTTCTTCCCAAAGGTACGATAAATGTCTTTGTCATTAGGTCGGGTGATCGCTGTGGTTTCGCAAAAGGGGGGCGCTGGCAAGACGACTGTTGCCATACAGCTCGGAGGGGGGTTTCACGCCATTGGCGCTTCGGTGCTGCTGGTCGACCTGGATCCACAGGAAAGCGCGTTGCGCTGGGCAGAGTCGGCGCCCTTGCTCGACTCGGAGCTGCAACTCGATGTTCGCAAGATGTCCGGCCTGGAACTGATCAAACATGTCGCAGAACTGCAGACCGAGGCCGATTATGTGGTTCTCGACACACCGCCGTCGATCTACCATCCGTCTACGCTGGCCGCACTGGCGGTGGCGCATCTGGCGATCGTACCGGCCGTGCCGAGCCCAACCGACCTGTGGTCGACGCTGGCGGTCGAGCGGCTGATCCTGAATCGCATGGAGCAAAGCCATCGCCTGCACGGCTGCATTCTCCCCAACCGTGTACAAAATACCGCTCTGGCTACGGATGTGCTTGAACTATTGCATGAATTTACCTTGCCCATTCTCGATGCTATGCTCTGCCAGCGCAACGCTTATGCGCAAAGTGCCGTGATCGGCGCATCGGTTTTTCAACTGACTTCCGGGGCCGACGCCGCTCAGGATGAGGTTCGCAAGCTGATCGCTGCCGTTCTTAAACAATTGGGAGAAAACTGATGACTACACCCGCACGTACTACCAACAGCAACAAGACCGCTTTGCGCGCCAGTCTCAAGAAGGAGGATGAATCGCTCGCCGAGCGTCTGGTGGCCACCGATGTTGCGCTGGTCGCCCCGCAGGAACCCGAGGCTCCCGCCGCTGCCGCGCCAGAAACCCAGGCGGCAACGGCACCGGTGCGCAAGTCTGCAGCCAAACCAGCGGACGAAGTGACGCCGGCAGCCGTTGTGGAAGCTCCCGGCAAGGCCGCGAAAAAGGCGGCGCCGGCGAAAACCAGGTCGGCAAAAGGATCTGTTGCGGCTGCAAAGGCCAGGTCGGGCAGCAAGAAAGCCGCTGCGGCCAAGCCTCAGGCCAAGGTCGAAGCCGCCGCCGAGACCGGCAAAAAGACCGCCGGGCTGGAGGAAGCGCTGGAAAAGATTGAAAAGGCGGCCAAGGAAAAGGGCGACAAACTCGTCCGCTACACGGTGGAATTGCTCAAGAGCGAGGAGGCGGCCATTGATGCCGTGCGCGCCGAGTTGTCGAAGGCCGCGGGTTGGGCAGCGAGCAAGTCCGACATCCTGCGCGCTGCAGTGCGCCTGTTTGCCGAGCAAAAGGTTGAGCAGATGAAAGCTTTGCTCGCCGCGGTTAGCATTCCCGAAAAAGGCAAGAAGAAGAACTGATCGAGCATGGAAGCAATGGCTTGCCTGGCGTCTTTCCCCGCGGTGTCGGATCAGCTCGCTGGTGGGCCATTGCCTGAGAGAATTTGTGGATAAGTGGTGCCGACCATCGTCGGCATGTTTTAACTGTACGCTGCTCGAACGGGCAGATAACCAAGGGAGGTCGTATGTTTAGTAGTCTGATGCCGCAACGCCGGGAATTCTTTGAGCTTCTCGCGGCGCATTCCGAAAAGGTCGCTGCCGGGGCCAATGCAACCCTGCGTCTGATCAATGGCCTGGGCGATGGCAGTGGCAACGCTGCGGCGCTGGTCGCGGAGGTCAATCTCAACGAAAAGAATGCCGATGAGATCAAGGCCAAGGTGATCGCTCGTCTGCACCAGTCCTTCACCACGCCGATCAACCGGGACCAGATCCATTCGCTGATCAGCGAACTCGACATGACGCTCAATGTCCTGCAATCGGTAGCCAACGCCATTGACATGTACGGCATCAAGCAGTCGACGGTCGAGGCCCGCGAAATGGCTTCCTTGAGTGCCGATGCCTGTATGCGCCTCAACCGTGCGGTCGCGGCTCTGGGCGAAAAGGGGCGTGGTGAGGAAACCCTGAACCTGTGCAAGGAAATCGAGGAAATCGAAACCAAGGCCGACAAGGTGCAGCAGAAGGCGATCACCGCGCTGTTCCAGGAGGGAGCCAACGTCTGGCAGACGATGAAGATGCGGGAGTTCTACTCGCTGCAGGAATCCGTCCTCGATTGCTGCCAGGACGCGGCCAAAATGATCGAAGAGATCCTGATCGAGAACTCCTGAGAGGTAGCGCGAAATGGAAGGCCTAAATATGAGCATCTGGACGCTGGGGCTGCTGATTGCAGTGGCGCTGGCGTTCGACTTCATGAACGGGTTTCATGACGGTGCGAACTCGATCTCGACGATCGTTGCGACCGGCGCCCTGACACCGAAACAGGCGGTACTGTTCGCCGCGTTCTTCAACTTCGCCGCCCTGTGGGTATTCCAGCTCAAGGTGGCGGCGACGATCGGCAAGGGCACCGTCGACCCGAGTTTTGTCGATTATTACGTGATCTTCGGGGCGCTGGTCGGGGCGCTCGCCTGGAACATCATCACCTGGTATTACGGCATTCCGTCTTCGTCCTCGCATGCGCTGGTCGGCGGTCTGGTCGGAGCAACCGTCGCCAAGGCCGGTTCGGGAGCGCCGATCGTCTGGGAGGGTTTTGGCAAGATCCTCGCCTTCATCATCATTTCGCCACTGGTCGGAGTGATCATCGGTGGCCTGTTGATGGTGCTGGTGTCGTGGATCTTTCGCAACACGTCGCCTTATCAGGCCGGGAAATTCTTCAAGAGCGGGCAATTGATCGCCGCTGCCGCGTACAGCCTGGGCCACGGCGGCAACGACGCGCAGAAAACGATCGGCATCATCTGGCTGCTGATGATCACTGCCGGCGTGGCGACCAAGGACGTGGCGACGCTGCCGACCTGGGTGATCTATTCGTGCTACTTCGCGATTGCCTGGGGAACGTATCTGGGTGGCTGGCGAATCGTCAAGACGATGGGCACCAAGATCACCAAGCTCAATGCGGTCAGCGGCTCGTGCGCCTCGATGGGCGGTGCGATCACGCTGGGCCTGGCGACACTGGGCGGCATTCCGGTGTCGACGACGCATACCATCACCGGCGCGATCATCGGCGTCGGTGCGGCGACCGACGTCAAGGCGGTGCGCTGGGCGATTACCATGAACCTGCTCGTCGCCTGGGTGCTGACGATTCCGGCTGCGGGCCTGATCGCGGCAATCTTCTGGTACATCGGGACCAAGTTCCTGTAGCCCAACGAAGGGTGCTGGCATGGAACGGACGCCCCGGCAACGGGGCGTCGCAGAACAACAGATGATCATCAAGGGAGTTATATATGTTACCCAAGCGAACCCAGTTTTTTGAGCTGCTCGAGGCACACAGCGAGCGGGTTCTGGCCGGTGCGAATTCGATGCTGCGCCTGATCAACGACCTCGGGGTCAGCGCAGCGGAGGTTGCCGCGCTGATCCAGGAAGTCAACATGAACGAAGCGAGTGCCGACCAGATCAAGGCCGACCTGCTGCTGATGCTGCACAAGTCCTTCGTCACCCCGCTCAACCGCGATCAGGTCTACGAACTGACGCTGGATATCGACCGGATCATGAATGCGGTGCAGGATGTCGCGCAGGCGGTCAACATCTACCACATCGGCGCGGCCAATGCCGAGTCACGCGAGCTTGCGTCGATGGCCGTGGATGCCTGCTCACGCCTGACGCGCGCGATTGCCGCCCTGAAGGAAAAGGAGCGCAGCGAGGTCAGCGTGAATCTATGCGTCGAAATCGAACGCATCGAAGAGAAGTCCGACCTGGTCATGCAGCGGGCGATCAAGACCCTGTTCCAGAACGAGGGCGATGAACAGGCCGCCCTGCGGGCGCTGGCCTTGCGGGAGTTCTATGCGCTTCAGGAGAAGGTCCTTCGTGCTTGCAAGGCCTCGGCCCAGATGCTCGAGGAGATTCTGATCCAGAATGCCTGAGACCTGATGACCGGCCTTGCGCACACAACGCCCCGGCAACGGGGCGTTTCCTTTGGCAATTTCCGAAAATCGAGAGGTTCCTCGTCTCCCCGTTCTTGACTACGCTGCCATCTCCCGTGAACCGAACTTCGGACTACAATTCGCTCGCGCAGTAGCGGCGGAGGCTGGCGCAGAGGGTAAACCCCGTTGCGAATGTCACCTCCACCCCGTCCGGCTCGGCGTGACCTTCCTTCCGGATTTGTTCACCTGCCTTCGCGGAGAACGCCCATGTTACCCAGCAACCCGATGGCCGCCCTGTTCGGCAAGTCACCGTTCAAACCGCTGCCACAGCACATGCGCATCGTGATGGAATGCGTCGAGGAAGTGCTGCCGCTGTTCCAGGCCCTGATTGACGACGATCAGGAACAGCTTGAAGAACGCAAGAACCACATCTTTGTCAAGGAACGTGAGGCTGACACGATCAGGAACGAGATCTGCGAGCATCTACCGCGCAGCACGCGCCTGGCCATGGGCCGGCAGGACCTGCTGAAACTTCTGTCGGCACAGGATGCCATCGCCAATACGGCACAGGATATCGCCGGCTTGCTGGTGGAACGCAGAATGGAGATGCTCCCAGGCATGGCCGAACCGCTGATGCGACTCGTGGCCCGCTGCATCGATACCTGCCGGCAGGCGCATGCGATCATCGAGAAACTGGATGAGCTGCTGCATGAAACCACTTTCCGTAGTCGCGAGGCCAGCCAGGTGGACGAGATGCTTGTCGAACTGAGAAACATGGAATCCGATACGGATCTGATGGGAATGGCATTGGCCCGTGCCCTGTTCGCGGAGGAGGACAGGCTCAAGCCGGTGTCGGTGATCTTCTGGTACCAGTTGATCCAGTGGGTGGGCAATCTGGCCGATTACGCGGAAAAGGTCGGTGATCGGCTGCGCCTGCTGATCTCCCGCTGACGATCACGAATCCAGAAAGAAGGCTCGCCCGTTTTCAGGCCCGCCCGTTTTCGACTTCAACCATCCGAATTCCGGCTGTTTGGTTCGGATGTCCTGCAAGAGGGTCCGCCAGCAAAGGCGGTAGTATGGAAATCATCGATCAGCATCAAACCTTGTTATATGTCCTGGCCCTCGCCGGGGGGCTTTACATGACCTGGGGAATCGGCGCGAACGGGGTCGCCAGTGCGATGGGCACATCGGTTGGTTCGGGTGCGATCACCGTCAGACAGGCGCTTGTCCTGGCCGCGATCATGGAGTTCTGCGGCGCTTATCTGGCCGGTGGAGAGGTCGCCGACACGATTTCGACCGGCATCATCGACGGCAGGCTCTTCGAACCGGTGCCCCATCTGCTGGTGTTCGGCATGATCGGGGCGCTGCTGGCGACGGGGATCTGGCTGATGGTCGCCAGCATGCGCGGCTGGCCGGTGGCACCGACGCACGCGATCGTCGGTGCCGTGTGCGGAGTGGGCGTTGCCGCCCTCGGCGTGCATGCCGTGCATTGGGAAATGATGGGCGAAATCGTCGCCAGTTGGCTGATCTCGCCGGTCCTTGGCGGTACGGTGGCCCTGCTGCTGACCATGAGCATCCGCAAACTGATTTTCAACACCGTTAACCCGATCGCCCGGGCGCGCAAGTGGGCTCCGGTATATGTCTTCCTGGTCGGCTGGATGGTGTCTCTGGTCACCATCAGCCAGGGCCTCAAGCATCTGGACATCCATTTCCGCGTATTCTCCGGTCAGCTCCTTGCGATCGTGATTGGCATCGTCCTGGCCCTTGCCGCCCGGCTGATGATGAACCGCATCCAATTCGACGAGCGTGTCGACCGGGCCTTCCAGCACGCCAGCGTCGAGCGGCTGTTCATTCCGCAAATGGTGTTCACCGGCGCGGCGATGGCTTACGCGCATGGTTCGAACGAAGTGGCCAATGGGATTGGCCCGATGGCTGCGGCGATTCAGATCCTCGTGAGCCGGGAAATATCCGCCGGTTCGCCAATCACGCCCTTCCTGTTGCTGTTCGGCAGCCTCGGCATGGTGGCTGGTCTGGCGACCTACGGTTACAAGGTGATGGCCACCCTAGGCCACAAGATTACCGAGTTGACGCCAACCCGAGCCTATTGCGCTACCGTGGCGACCGCTTTTGTGACAGTGGCCGCTTCCGGCCTGGGCTTGCCGGTGTCCACCACGCACATCGCGGTGGGGGCGGTGATGGGTGTCGGTATTGCCCGCGGGATCGGCGCCCTCGACCTGCGTGTGATCGGTGGCATTGTCGTCTCCTGGTTCATCACGGTGCCGGTTGGGGCGCTTCTGGGGGCCATCATCTTCCATCTCCTGAATGCCGTCCTTGCATGAATATGAGGGCGACTCTTGCCGCCGGATACTGCCTGCCGCGCGCCGTTCACTGATCGATTGAAACTGCAGCCATGCCGGAACTGCCTACCTTGCCCATCAAATCGCTGCAGCGCTTCAAGGGGATCGATTTCCCGGAGGACATCCGCTTTGGCCAGATTCTCGTGACTGGCCCGCCTGGTGCCGGCAAAAGCACCTTGATCGTGCGTCTTGGCGGTTGGTCTGAAGAGGGCTATCTCGATCTGGGCCGCAAGCATTGGTGGCGATCCGAGATCCTCTCGGTGCGGCCACGCGAGATTCATCTGGGACTCCCGTTTCAGGGTCTGGCCAATGCGGTCTCGGTTTTTGATGCCGAGTTCCTCGATCGCGATCCGCTACCCCCCGTCGATTTCGATCGCATCGTCTTGCCACCCCGCAAGCGCTATTTCTTCTCGGTCGACTGGTATCGTCGCTATGTGTTTGAATTCATGCTGCCGCCTCCCGAGCTGGTATTCGAGCGCCGGGTCGAGCGGGCTCGTCACAGCACCCATCCGGTCGATGCTCAACTCAGTCTCCGGATCTGTACTGCCCAGCTCGCCGTTTTCCGCAGCGTCGCCGAATTTTTGCACCGCAAGGGCTTCAAGGTGTATCTCCGCGAGGGGGCGGATGGCCACCCGAGTCGTTTTCCCGATCCGCAGTCACAGCCGTGAGGACAATGGCTGCCCGGCGCTCGTTCAGGCTGTCGAGCTTGTTGGCGTGGCTAAAAGGGGTTGTTGCCAGACTGGGCTTCGGCTGGGGGCGTGACCTCCGGCTCGGCGACTCGTACCGACTGGGGAGCAGCAAGGTGCGGGTTCCCCTTGGTGGTCTGCCGATCGAGATCTCGCTTGGTCTCAACGACAAACGCCTGCATCTCTACCCTGAGACGCGTCTCAACGCGCGTGGCGAGCCGGTCAGACTGGGCAACTTCATCCTCGTCGATCCCAGCGTCCATCGTCGCCGGATCAGTGGTTTTCTGCGCCTGACGCCGAAGAGTTGGTTGTCGCTGGGTTCGGCAGACATGCTCCAGAAAGCGCTATTCGATTACCCGGCGGCTGTCGATGAAGAGCACCTGGTCCTGATCCACGGACGCGATGCGCTGGTTTTTCGTAATTTGAGTGACGCCGGCACGCGAATCGGACCCGCTCCTGCAGAAGACGGCTGGCTTCGCGAGAGACTCTGGCGGCGGCTACGCGAGATCTTCGGTGGTCCGATCGCGCTATTACCCAAGGATGAGGCGATGCAACTCATCGAAGAGGTCAATCGGCTATTGCGGAAAGAGATTTATCGTCCGATCGATGAGCGGGGTTTACCGGGTGGATTGCTGCTGTTGCCGTCGAAGCTCACGCCGATTATCGTCGCCGACATGCATGCCCAGATCGACAACCTGTTGACGATCCTGAGCCAGAATGCTTTTCTCGACGCGCTCGAGCAAGGCACCGCCGCGCTGGTGATTATCGGCGATGCGGTACATTCCGAAATCGACGGGCAGTTGCGGGAGATGGAGAGTTCGATGCTGATGATGGATCTCATTTTCCGGCTCAAGCGGCGCTTTCCGGAACAGGTGTTCTATGTTCGCGGCAACCATGATTCGTTTTCCGAGGATATGTCCAAGGACGGCATTCCACAGGGCCTGCTGTGGGCCAGGGAACTCGGTGAACGACGCGGGGCGGCCTACCTGAAGGCCATGGAGGAGTTCTACCGGTTGTTGCCTTACGTGGTGGCCTCCGACGATTTCGTCGCCTGTCATGCGGCCCCGCCAACGAGCAAGGTCGACACCGAGATGCTGGTGCAAATCCATCGTCATCCGAGGCTGATCATCGAGTTGATCAACAACCGCCTGCAGCGGTCGAACCGGCCACAGGGCTATCACCGACGCGATGTCAAACGCTTTCGCCAATGCCTGCGAGTGAGCCCGGAAACTCCCTTGATCGTTGGCCATACACCGATCGACCGTGAGAATACCTTGTGGCTCAACGTCGATGGCATTGCCAACCACCATGTGCTGTTCAGCGCCAATCCCGATCAGGTCGGCGTCTTCACCCGCATCGGCGACACCATGGTTCCCTTGCGCTACCCGGTCGACGCATTGACGCCGATCATCAATGCGCTCGACCCGGCGCCGGACTGAGCAACGAAGGCTGGCCGTCTCAGGCGCTGCATGCCGCCGCGCCACCGATGATCTAATCTGGTTTTTCTGGTGGGCGATAGTGGGTTCGAACCACTGACTTCCACCGTGTGAAGGTGGCACTCTACCACTGAGTTAATCGCCCAGAGCGATGAAGGCATCGCGAGATCTTGACCACTCCGCTTGACCACTCAGGCCGCAGCAGGAGTCAGCTGTCGCTACACGGATCGAGACGATCAGATTCCGGAACCGTCTAGCGTATCGACAGGAAGCCGGATTACATCACAAGTCGGTAGCCCGGTCAATCCGATCGGAAGTGATTTCATGTCCATCACACCGCTCGGCAGAACACCCGGAATCGCGATGCGCATCATAATAATTGATCTAGGTCACCCCGAACGGCCCCTTGAGCTGCTAAGGTTTAGGCTGTTCCCGGGAATGTTTTCTATGCAAGGAGAAAGAAGCAATGAGCATCGCAGCAGCAATATCCTCCCCACCCGAGGCAACCAGGCGGCGGCTGATGTCGGGCAACGAAGCGGTGGCGCGGGCCGTGTGGGAGGCCGGGGTACGGGTGGCGGCAGCCTATCCGGGAACCCCTGCGACCGAGATGCTCGAATATGTGGCGACGTATCCGGATATCTACACCGAGTGGTCGGTCAACGAGAAAGTGTCTCTCGAAGTGGCCTTCGGCGCCACCATGGCGGGTTCGCGCAGCTTCTGTGCGATGAAGCATGTCGGCATGAACGTCGCTTCCGATGCCCTGATGACAATGACGCTGACCGGCGTCACGGCGGGTCTGGTGATCGCGATCGCCGACGACGTTGGACTCTCGTCGTCGCAGAACGAACAGGATTCGCGCTACTGGGGCCGTTTTGCGCATGTCCCCCTGCTCGAACCGGCCGACTCGCAGGAAGCGCATGATTTCACGCTGGCCGCCTTCGAACTCTCGGAGCGCTTTGAGGTCCCCGTGATCCTGCGTCTGACGACCCGCATCTGTCACGTCAAAGGACTGGTCAGCATGGGTGAGCGCAATGAACGTGCGGTCGCCGGGTTTACCAAGGACGTCAACCGCTGGGTGATGGTGCCGAGCGGTGCCAGTCGGCGTCTGCCGCTGATGTTCGAACGCGAACGCCGGTTGCGCGCCGAGGCCGAAAACTCCGCGCTCAACGTCATTGAACCGGGCAGCGATCGCCGCGTCGGCTTCATCACCTCCGGTCCGGCCTACATGCATGTGCGCGAGAGCTTCCCCGACGCGCCGGTTTGCAAACTTGGCTTCACCTTCCCGCTGCCTTTTGACCTTCTGCGCCGCTTCGCTCTTGAGTGCGAACAACTGCTGGTCGTCGAAGAGGTCGAGCCCCTGATCGAGACCGAACTCAAGGCGCAGGGAATAATCGTCAGCGGCAAGGATTTTCTGCCGCTGATCGGTGAACTGTCGCCGCAGGTGCTTAAGCCGGCAGTCGCCCGCCTGCTTGGCAAGCCGGTATCCGAACAGGCAAAGGCGGTGCCGATGAGGGTCTTTCCCCGACCGCCGACGATGTGCGTCGCATGCCCGCACCTGGGTGTCTACTACACGCTTTCGCAGTTGCGCAATGTCACCATTTCGGGCGACATCGGCTGCTACACGCTGGGCTTCGGCCAACCATGGAACGCGCTCGACGTGTGCATCTCGATGGGCGCTTCGATGGGCATGGCGCTGGGCCTCGACAAAGGGCGCAGCGAGGTCGAGAAGGACCAGAAGATCGTGGCCGTGATCGGCGATTCGACCTTCCTGCACATGGGCATGCAGGGCCTGCTGGACATCGTCTACAACCGTGGCAACGTCACCGTCCTGTTACTCGACAACCGAGCCATCGGCATGACCGGCGGGCAGGACAATCCCGGCAGTGGCCGCGACATCCATGGCGCAGAAGCTCCGCGCGTCGATTTCGCCACGCTGGTCAAGGCCCTCGGAGTACGGGCAGAACGTGTGCATGTGCTCGATGCCTACCAATTGCCGGTGTTGCTGCGGACCCTGCGTGCAGAGACAAAAATTCCCGAGCCCTCGGTCATCATCACCAACCAGCCCTGTGTACTGATCAAGGACTACCACGCACTCAGGCCATACCGGGTGATCGACGACAAGTGCACGGGTTGCGGCAACTGTGTCGATGTCGGTTGCCCGGCAATCCATGTCACGCGTCGAGACCGGGTCAGGAAGGCCAGCGGACGCGAAGTCGATCTCGCTTTCGTGCGCATCGAAAGTGCTGCCTGTACCGGCTGCGGCCTGTGCCTCCAGCCCTGTGCACCCGATGCGATCGTGCATGTCGATGCCCTGGCGACGCCGATCAAGGTCGTCAGGAAGGGCAGCGAGCTGGCGGGATCTCCTCAAGATGTCTGAAACGAACCGCTTCACCACCACCAACATTCTCGTCGTCGGCACCGGTGGCCAAGGGGTGATGACCGCCACCGAGATCCTTGCCGAAGCGGCGATCGCGCTCGGCCATGATGTCAAGAAAACCGAAGTCGCCGGCATGGCGCAGCGCGGCGGCGTGGTCTCGTCGCACCTGCGCTTTGGTGCAAAGGTGTTGTCGCCGCAGATCACGCCCGGCACCGCCGATGTCCTGCTGGGTTTCGAAGCCGCCGAAGCGATGCGCTGGCGCCACATGCTGCGTCCCGACGGGTTGGTGCTGATGAACTCCGGCCGCTTGGTGCCCCCGATCGTCGAGCTGGGTCTCTACGATTACCCGGACGATCCGGTGACCGCAATGCGTGCCGCCGGAACACAGGTCTTCTCCTTCGACGCTTCACAGATTGCCCAGGAACTCGGCGACATCCGGCTGGGCAATACGGTCATGCTCGGCGCCATCTCGGACTACCTGCCCTTTCCGGCCGAGGTCCTCGAGGGCTGCATCCTCCAGCGTTTTGCGCACAAGAAAGCGGCACTCGTCGAACTCAACCAGCGCGCTTTCGCCGCCGGTCGCGCAGCCACCGAAGCGGCGGCGAAAGCCGAGGCCGACGCCGCCTGATGCTTGGCGCCAGTGTTCTCGTGTGGCTGGCCCTGAACGAAGACCCGACCGTGGAGTTCAAGTCCACGGCCGACGCCAAAATCATGGGGCAACAGAACAGGTGGGTGTCTTCCTGAACCCGGTAGGCCGACCAATACACGGGGAGCAAGAATGAATACAGATCGAATCGATCGCGCACGCGGTGCGCTGCTGGGACTGGCGACTGGCGATGCCGTGGGCACCGTTGTCGAATTCCGCCGTCGCGACAGCTTCCCGGAAGTCACCGACATGGTCGGTGGCGGGCCGTTCCGGCTCAATCCCGGAGAGTTTACGGATGACACATCGATGGCCTTGTGCCTCGGCGCCAGCCTGGTGGCCAGGGGGTTCGATCCCCAGGACCAGATGCTCCGTTATCAGGACTGGGCGCAGAACGGCTATATGAGCAGCAACGGCCGCTGCTTCGATATCGGCGGTACCGTCAGCCAGGCTCTGCGGCAGTTCCAGCGCTACGGCAATCCGCTGTGCGGCTCGACCGACCCGCACAGCGCCGGGAACGGTTGCATCATGCGCCTGGCACCAGTGCCGATCCGTTACCTCGACGACATCAAGTTGGCCGTGCAGTATTGCGGCGAGCAATCGCGCACCACGCATGGCGCCGAGGAATGTATCGCCGCCAGCCGGTTGTTCGGCGAAATGCTGGTGCGCGCGCTGAACGGCGCCGACAAGGAGGCGGTTCTCGCCGCGCCCGAGCACGCGGGTGCGTTACCACCGAAGCTCGCGATGATCGCTGCCGGTGACTACCGCGCCAAGTCGCGCCCCCAGATCAAGGGCAGCGGCTATGTGGTCGAGAGCCTCGAAGCGAGCCTGTGGTGTTTCCAACAGACCGGAAACTACCGTGATGCTGTGCTGATGGCGACCAATCTCGGTGATGACGCCGATACCACCGCGGCGATTACCGGGCAGATTGCTGGCGCCTTCTACGGCGAGGCCGGGATTCCACAGGAATGGCTGAAAAAACTGGCCATGGGCGAAATGATCGGCAGGATGGCCGAGAAACTGCTGCCGGCCAGTAAAGATTCACCCTCTCAACATTTTCCCCAGCAGTAATTTTTATGTCATAATGTGGCGACTCAACAACGAACCGACGCAATGCCGGAGAGGGAAGGTCTGATAAACCTGCCGCCGCCGCGAGGCATGCGCCTGGCGCTATCTCGGCACCGTCATCGAAGCTGCCCGCAAGGGCCTCGAACTTCCCGCTTTCCCCGCCATCCCGCCATCCCGCCATCCCGGCAACTGCGTAGAGGGTGGATCTTTACTGCTGGCCTGTTGCAGGAGACGCGCATCTTTGTCAAAGCACCCTCAGGGTCGAAACTCGAATGACGGTTGCGTGATGTCGGAGATCGGTTTGAGCGGCGTCCCCGGTTCGACGAAGGCGCCCAGCCAGCGGTAGGTGCCGGCCGGTTCGCTGCCGTTGAAAGTGTAACTGAAGATCGGTCCAGCAAACGGACTGATCGGCCAACTGCGCAGCAGCGGCTGCACAGTCGTGACGAAGTTCGACTCCCCCAGCCAGAATAGCGTCTTGCAGAAAGTCGCTGAGCACCCTCCAGGGACTTGCAGCGCGATATAAACGTCGCCGCTGGCCGATGTCGTCCCCGGAGTCACGCGCGCCGATAGCGTGACCGTGGCTCCGGCGCCCACCGTCGCAGGACTGACCGACAGCGACAGAGCCGGCTGCAGCAGATCGATGAGGGGATCGCGATACTGTGCGAAATACACCCACGCGGTTGGCGAAACACCGGCCATCGTCGTATTCCATGGCGTCAAGGGACCGCCATACCAATGATCCTGCGCGCCTGGGAAGGCGCCCGCGTAGCTGGCCGTGGACGGAATCTGCAGCGAGGAAAGCTGCTGCAGGACGAAATCCGCATCGGGGATGCCGGCAGCCACGGCCTGTGCGGAAAACTCGACGGCAGGCGTATAGGGTCCGGCGATGTCGCCGTACCCATGGTGCGTTGCGTCGAACGAACTGACGCGCAGGATCGAAGCGGCGTAAGCCTGCGAGTCCAGGGCTTCCTCGGTCTTGCCGATCGCGCGCAGAAAGGTCGCTCCCCAACTGCCGCTGACGTCGATCGCGCTGGCCGCATCAGCCGGCAGAACGCCGGGTTTCATGCGTCGCTGGACGGCATCCCAGCCGAACTGGAAAATGGCACTGCCAAGCCGCGCTGCTTCCTGCGAACGTCCTGCGGCGAGCAGGCCGAAGTAAGCCGAGATGTTTCCTTCGACACCCAACGAAATCAGGTTCGGATACGCCGGATGGCGGCCAAATTGGCCGATCAGCCACGCGGCCCCGCGATCGATCGCGTTGTCGAGCGCGACGGTATCCGCGTACAGACCACTGTTGCGCAGTTTGTTGAGCGCAATCAGCACCCATCCGACGTTGCCGGCCCATTCACAGGTATCGATGTCCTGTATCAGCGTTTCATGGCCATCGCAGGGAATCGGTTGCGACGCGCGATCGGGCCCCCTGAGCACGCCGGTCTGCGAAACATACATCGAGTACCAGGCCCCTGCCTGCACCCTGCCGGCGGGAATCTGCAAGGCGATCAGCCGGGCCGCCAGTTTTCTCGCGGCTTCGAGGAAAGCCGTCTTGCCCGTGTACTGATACTCGTAAACGAATACCAGGAGCGCTTCGGCCTGGGCGTAGCTGTTGAAGTTGGGGGTCGTCTCGGGAAACCACGCGGGCAGCAGATCCTTGCCCGCTGCGGACGGCGCAACCTGCGCCAGCAGCGCATTGGCGGCTTTGCTGCGCACCGCCGCGTTCCGAGAGACCGTCGCAAAACCGCTGGCGGCGGGCAAACGGTGGGCCCCACCCGGTTTCAGGTCGACAGCCGCAAACTCGTCGAGGTAGAGGGTTCCGGCATGCTCTTCGGTACCTGGGTCATTCGACGGATTGTCCGCGACTTCGCAGCCGGCGCAACGGACGATGGCAATCTCGAAACCCGTCACTCTGCTCAGGTTGATCGCTCGATCCGAGGTCAATTCCCGCAAGTCGAGGTAGAGGGTTCTCCACACCGGCAGGTCGGTCATGCTTTTCAGGGCGACAGCAACCAGGCCGCTCGCGTCCTTGAGCTTCACTTCGACCGTGTCATGCGCGCGCAGGTTGGAGCCGCGCATCGCCAGCCGCAGGTGGGTGTATCGGCTGAGATCGCGCGCCTGAGCCAGGGTCCTCTGCAACACGATCCAGCTTTGCCCGGCATTCCGGCTGCCGGCAGGGGCGACATTGCGCAGGTCGTAATCCACGGCCAGGGCCGTGCCGTTGCAGCCCGCAACCATACGCAACGTCGGCACGGGAATCGACCCATCGGCCGTACAGCAATGGTCCCACGGCGTATCGAAGTCATCCAGAACGACATCGACCCGCCCGTCTCCACAACTGATTCCCCATGGCGAAACAGGCCGGTCGGCAGCGTGCGATGCTGCAAGGGTCAGCAGACAGGTCGCCACTGCCAGCAGCGAACGCCCCCGCAACACCGTCCAACAGGCCTTCGATGAACATGCCTGCCCAATCCAATCAAATCGCCTTTTCATAGACGGACCTCTCTCGGCAGCGAACACTTCTGTTGTTCAGAATCGGTCAGCAGAACATAGCATAGCCAGGTGGCGCAGGGCACACGAACGACGACCATCCCCCTCGCAACAGTATTGCAATCCATCCCTGTCTTGCGCAACGAATGCCGGGGAACAGGAAGCAGGTCAGGAAAAATGATGGCCCAAAAAAACATCACGCGCACTTGCGAATTCGGGGAGCCCCTGATGGCTGTGTCAACCCGACCTGCGCGACTTAAAGCGTTGTATGCTAGGAACGGTTCCCACCCTGAAGGAGAGTCGCCATGACTTTGTGCCCGATCGCCATGGTTGCCGGTTGCAAAAAATGCCCGGCGTTTTCGATCTGCCCGCTGAAAACGGTACTTGGCGATGCTCCGAAGCAGGATGCTGCGCCGGTCAGCCCGGAAGGCGAGAACCAGAAGTAGGCCTCGCCGAAGGCGCGTCACGCGTGGCGTGCAGGCGCGTAAATCGGGTTAGCGCAGCATAACCCGACCCCTCATGTCCTGCATGGATGGCGGCAAGACCGGCATCCCCGCAGGCAACCCCCTGTTTCTTTTCCCGATGCCAGGTTTCATGTTCCATGCTTGACACGATTCTGCTCACCGCTGCGCGCATCTGCACTTTCGGGCAGCAGCGGCTACTGACCAACGCGAGTGGTTTTTTCTTCGCACGTGGCCCGCGGCTGTTTCTGGTGACCAGCCGGCATGTCCTGCTCGACGAGCCGAGCCGGCATTTTCCCAGCCGCATCGAGATCGAGCTGCATATCGACCCGAACAACCTGGCCGAATCAACGGGATTTTCGATTCCGCTGTACAACGGGGGAAAAAGCCTCTGGCGGCAGGGCCTGGATACGGCTGGGGACATCGACGTGGCGGTGATCGAGATCGACCGCAGCGCCCTGCCGGCCGCGACGCTCTATCGCGCCTTCACGCCAGGGCATCTGCCCGGCCGCGGCGACGCCGTCGAGGTCGGCAGCTCGCTGCTGGTGGTCGGTTTTCCGCTCGGCTTCCATGACACCCTGCACCACATGCCGGTGGTGCGGCAAGCGGTGCTGTCGTCGTCATTCGGCCTGCGCTTCAAGGGTGAAGGGTACTTCCTGACCGATGCGCGCACTCACCGTGGCACCAGCGGCGCGGCTGTGGTCATGCGCACCTATGGTCAGGACTCGGCGCGTGGCGATCTGCCGTGGCTGCTGCTCGGCATCCATTCGGCGCGGCTCGACGTCGGCAGCCGCGACCGCAAGCTTGATGAAGCGCTGGGTCTCAATTGCGCCTGGTACGCCGACATCCTGATGACGCTGACCGCTCACTGATTGCGTGCTGCCTGATGAAGGAACGCCAATACATCGCTCGCCGGCAGGCGGAATGGCAAGCCTGGGAGCGTTGGCTGGCTCCGGCGAAGCGGCCGGTCGCTGCCATGCCGGAGGGGCTTGCGATCGACCCTGTCAGCTTGCCGCAGCGCTTCCGCCGCCTGTGCCATGACCTGGCGCTGGTGCGCGACCGGAATTACTCGGCAGCGCTGGCCGAGGAGCTGCAACGGCGCGTGCTGGCCGTCCATCAGCGCATCTATGGGGCCGCCAGGCCCGAAGGCAATGCCTTGCGCCGTTTCTTCGCCGGCGATCTGCCGTTGCTGGTGCGCAGTGAATGGCGGGTCGTTGTCGCCGCGATGCTGCTCCTGCTGGGGCCAATGCTGGCGATGCTGCTGGCCATTCAGGTCTGGCCCGATGCGGCTTTCCTGCTGCTCTCACCGGATACCGTCAGAGAGATCGAGGAGATGTACTCGCCGGCGGCCCCGCACCTGGGCCGTCCACGCGCGGCGTCGAGTGAATGGGCAATGTGGGCTTTCTACATTGCCAACAATGTGCGCATCGATTTTCAGTCCTTTGCCGGTGGCATCGCCTTCGGTCTGGGCTCGGTCTTCTACCTGCTCTACAACGGCTTCTACATCGGGGCGATTGCCGGCCATCTGACGCAGGTCGGCCTGGTCGACACGTTCTGGGGCTTTGTCGCCGGGCACAGCGCTTGTGAATTGACCGGTGCGGCGCTCGCCGGCGCTGCCGGACTCAAACTCGGGATGGCGCTGCTGGCGCCAGGGCGCCGGACGCGCCTGGCAGCCCTGCAGGAGAACGGCCGCGTCGCGGTGAAGCTGCTCTATGGAGCTGCGGCATTGACCTTCCTGGCCGCGTTCATCGAGGCTTTCTGGTCGCCTCTGCGTGGCGTTCCGCTGGCGATCAAGATCGCGGTTGGCGGCGCTTTCTGGCTGCTCATCAGCGCCTATCTGCTGCTGGCCGGACGCCGATCCCGTGCGACTTGAGCAGATCGCCGTCAGGCTGCGCCGGCGCAGCCCCTGGGAGGCGCTGGATCTCGGGCGTGCGCTGTTGCGCCACTGGGCCGCGCGGGTCTACCGTGCCTGGTTCGCGACCTACTGGCCGGCCGGCATGGTCATTCTGTTGGTCATGTGGCCGTGGCCTGAATACGCGATACTCGTGCTTTGGTGGCTGAAGCCGCTGTTCGACCGGGTGCTGCTGTTCGTCTTCAGCCGTTCGGTTTTTGGCGACGAGTGCCGTGTGCGCGATCTGCTGCGCGAACTGCCGCGGCTGTTGCGCGGGCCGGGCGTTTTCTCCGGCCTGACGCTGCGCCGCTGCAGCCTGGCGCGCTCACTGCTGTTGCCGGTATGGCAACTCGAGCAACAAACCGGCGCAGGCGCGCAGGTGCGTTTCCGGCTGTTGTCGAGACGCTGCCGGGGCCAGGCCGTCTGGCTGACTTTCTTTTGCGCCAACATGTCAACGATTCTTCTGGTTTCGATCGTGCTCGTGCTGCTCGCGCTGGTGCCGGGAGATGGGCAGGATCTGTCGCCCTGGCAATGGTTCGGCGGCGACCGATCGACGGTCGGGTATTTCGCCGGCAATCTGATGTTCATGCTCGCTGAAACGGTAGTCGAGCCGCTCTATGTCGCCTCGGGGTTTTCGCTCTACCTGAACCGGCGCAGCGAACTCGAAGGCTGGGACATCGAACTTGCATTCCGACGTCTTGCCGAGCGACAGTCTCCGAGGGCCGTCGCGACATCGCTGCTGGTGATTTTTTTCGCCCTGGCGGTGTCCCCGGCGACGCCGGCACATGCCGAAGAAAGGCCACCCAGTATGGCCAGGCAGGCGATCGACGCAGTGCTCGCCGATCCGGTTTTCGGTCAGGTCAAGGACGACTGGCGTTGGCGCTGGCGGCAGTCGAGTTCGCCTGCCGACCCGCTCGATGACCATCCGGGCGACTGGATCACGGGGTTCTTGCAAGCCATCGAGATCCTTGCCCAGTTGCTCAGGAGCCTGCTCTGGATCTTCGCCGGTCTTGCTCTGGCGGCGGCGATATTTCTGGTGCTGCGCTATCGGCAGGCTGGATTGCGCGTGCGCACTGCACCGATGGCACCGGAGTTCCTGTTCGGTCTCGACCTGCGTCCCGATTCCCTGCCGGCAGACGTGGCGGCGGCGGCACATGCGGCGCTGGATCGGGGCGACACTGTCGAGGCCCTGAGCCTGCTCTACCGTGGTGCGCTGGTCGCCCTGATGCAGCAGCGGCAAATCGACTTTGCCTCTGGAGACACCGAAAACGACTGCCTGCACCGCATCGCCGGGCGTCTCCCCGATGCGCTCGACCGCCGTTTCAAGGCGATCGTCGAGACCTGGCAGATGGCAGCCTATGGTCGCCTGTCAATTCCAGTCGAGCAGGTCGAAGAACTGCTGGCGGGCTGGGATCTCCTGTTCGGCAAGCCGGCGGCACGGTCATGACACACCGCCGCATGGCATCGATCGGTGCCTTCGTCATGCTGGCGCTATCCACCGGCTGGCTGATCAGCCATCTCGAACGGGTGCCGGTCACCTACCGCGAAGCGCCACAGGCCGAAGCCCGGCGTAATCCTTATCTGGCACTCGAACGGTTCACCGCGCGCATGGGTGGCCAACTGACACGGCGACCGGACGCGCGCATCATCGATCGGCTGCCGGCGGGCGGTACGCTGTTTCTCGATCGCCAGCGCGCACATCGGCTTCCGCCCGAGCGCTTGCATCGCCTGCTCGCCTGGGTCGAGGACGGCGGCTATCTGATCGCCGTTGCCGAGCGTCCTGGCGTCGCCGATCCGCTCCTCGACCACTTCGGGGTGCGGCACCTCGAGCCGCCGCCGGAAGCGCCGCGCGAGCGGCAGCACGTGCTTGAAGTGACGCCGCCGGGCGCGCTCCGACCACTGCGGGTCGACGCCAGATGGCCAGGCCTCGAGGCCGGCGGGCGGCAACCGGACTGGTCGACTGGCGAGCGTACAGAGGGAGGTGGCAAACAGATCCTGCATTTCAACCTCGGTCGCGGGCACCTGACGATCGCCAGCGAGCTTGACTCGCAATGGAGCAACCAGCGCATCGGCGCGATGGACCATGCCGAACTCTACTGGACGCTGCTCAGCGCGCATGACCGCTCGCCGCAGCCACAGGTTCTGCTGCTGTCGCGGCTACAGATGCCGACCCTGTTCGACTGGCTGCTGGAGAATGCCGGGGCTGCGTGCATCGCCGCGGCAACGCTGCTCGTCCTCTGGCTATGGCGCATCGTTCCGCGCTTCGGGAGCGTACAGCCGGAGATGCCGCCGGCGCGCCGCGAACTGCGCGAACACCTGGCGGCTGTCGCTCGCTACCTGTGGCGGTCGGGTGCGCTGGCGACGCTGCTGGTCCCCACGCGCGAGCATTTTCGCAGCCGCCTCGCGCTGCGCCAGCCGGGCATCGCTGCATGTTCGACCACGCTACAGGTCAGCGCACTGGCAGCACGCTCCGGCTTGCCAGCGGCGCGCATCGCCGCCGCCCTCGATGGCCGGGTCGAGACCCCGCACGCCTTTACCGATGCCCTGCGCACCCTGCGCGACCTCGAACGTCAGCTCTGAGAGCCTTGCCATGAATACTCCCGCGCCGGTTCTGCCGGCAGAAAAACTGCAACAGGCACGACAACTGCTGAGCGCGCTGCGCGCCGAAATGGCCAAGGCGGTGATTGGCCAGCAGGCGGTCATCGACGAAGTGCTGATCGGTTTGCTGGCCGATGCACATGTGCTCATCGAGGGCGTTCCCGGCCTCGGCAAGACGCTGCTGGTGAAAGTCCTGGCCAGAACCTTCGGCGGTCAGACCCGACGCATCCAGTTCACTCCCGACCTGATGCCCTCCGATGTGGTCGGTCACACGCTGTTCGATGCGGCCACCGCCCGCTTCGTCACCCGCCAGGGGCCGGTGTTCACGCATCTCTTGCTCGCCGACGAGATCAACCGGGCGCCCGCCAAAACGCAGTCGGCACTGCTCGAAGCGATGCAGGAGAAACAGGTCACGCTGGAAGGGAACAGTTCACCCTTGCCTCGCCCGTTCATGGTCCTGGCGACCCAGAATCCGATCGAACAGGAGGGCACTTACCCCTTGCCGGAAGCGCAGCTCGACCGTTTTCTGTTCAAGATTCGCATCGATTACCCGAGTGAAGAAGAAGAGGTGGCATTGACCCGGCAGGTGACGAGAGCGAAGACCGGTGGCGACCTCGACGTCGAAACCGTGGCCACGCTGATCCAGCCGGCAACGGTGGTCGGGCTGCAGCAATGGACGGCGCATGTCGTCGTCGACGAGCGTGTCGTCGCCTATGCCGTGGCCATCGTTCGCGCCAGTCGCGAAACGCCGGGGCTGGCCAGTGGCGCCGGTCCGCGCGGCCCGATCGCGCTGGTGCGGGCAGCGCGGGCGCGAGCACTGATGGCCGGGCGGGGTTTCGCCACGCCCGACGACATCAAGGCGGTGGCGCTGCCGGCGCTGCGCCACCGCGTGACGCCGGCCGCCGAGACCGAAATCGAAGGACTCAGCGCCGATGATGTGCTGTGCGCGCTGCTCGAACGCGTGCCGGCGCCGCGGGCCTGACGGTCCCATGCTGCTGCCTGACCGCAGACTGCTGCTCGCTGCCGGGCTATGGTTGTGGCTGGGTCTGGTGGTCGCCGCCGTGCCGAACCTGCTGTTCCTTTGGCAGGTGGCTGCGGCAACATTGTTTGGCCTGGCCGCTGCCGACGCGCTGAGCGCCTGGCGCCGTCGCGGCCGCATCGCCGTGCAGCGCGATCTGTCGCATGCCATGCCGGTCGGGACCTGGCAGAACGTCGGCCTGCGCCTTCGCTGTGATTCCGGGCAGGCGAGCGGCTGGCTGATCGACGGGCACCCGGCGGCTTTCCTTAGCGAGGGCCTGCCGCTGCGCTTCACGATCACCGCCGAGCGCGGCCTGCGCGTCGTCTATCGGGTTTCGGTGAGCGAGCGCGGCCGGCAGGTGTTCGACGGTGTCAGCCTGCGCTGCTCGTCGCCGCTGCGCCTGTGGTTGCTGCAGGAGAGCATCGCCGAGCAGGACGTGGTGCGGGTCTTCCCGAATTTCGCGCGCATCGCGCATTACACGCTGCTGGCGACCGACCACCGCCTGTCGCAGATCGGTATCCTGCAGCGTCGGCGGCGTGGTGAGGGGATGGAGTTCCAGCAGTTGCGCGATTACTGTCAGGACGATGCGCCGCGGCAGATCGACTGGAAGGCCAGCTCCCGCGTCGGCCGCCTGATCTCGCGGGCATACACCGACGAACGCGACCAGCAGATCGTCTTTCTGCTCGATTGCGGGGTCCGGATGCGTGCTCGCGACGGCGAGCTTTCGCATTTCGACCACACCCTCAACGCCCTGCTGCTGCTCGCCTGGGTTGCCCTGCGCCAGGGCGACGCCGTTGGACTGGCCACCTTTGGCCACGCCACGCCGCGCGTGCTGCCGCCGCGCAAGTCATTGGCGACCCTGCAGGCGATGATGAATACCGTTTACGACCTGCAGCCGTCACTGCAGGTGCCCGATTACCTGCGCGCCAGCGAAACCCTCAGCCAGCGCCTGTGCAAACGGGCGTTGGTGATTCTGGTTACCAACCTGCGCGACGAGGATGATGATACGCTGCTGCCGGCCGTCGGGCAGTTGCGGCGCCGTCATGCGGTGAGCATTGCCAGCCTGCGCGAAGCGGTACTCGACGAGTTGCTCGAAGCGCCGGTCAATGATTTCGACGCCGCGCTGACACGCGCTGCCGGCATGGAATACCTGCAGACGAGGCGGCGGCAGGTGGCGCTGTTACGTCACAGTGGCGTCGAGGTTCTCGACGTCGCTGTGCGCCAACTGCCGGTGGCGCTGATCAATCACTACTGGGCCAGAAAGCGTTCCGGCGCGTGCTAGTATGCGCCGTGCGATCGTTGCTGCCAGGCAACCGCCTGCCCCGATCGCGATGAAACGTCACTCCACGAGTCACTCCACTATTTTGACGGCAGGGGGGCCGCCATGCAGATCGACGACAATCCGTTCAGGCCACCTTCTGCGCGGCTATATGACTACAGTGAAAGCAGCTTTGGCACGTTCATTCCCGAGGGCCGGCTGGTATCGGCCGGGAGCGGCCTGCAGTGGCTGTCGCGCGGCTGGGAGATGTTCCGCACGGCACCGGGCACCTGGATTGGCATCGCCGTCGCCTTCATGGCGGTGATGCTGATCGCCGGGATGGTTCCGCTCCTGAACATCGCCGCCAACCTGCTGATTCCGGTATTCATCGGTGGCATCAGCATCGGCTGTCGGGCCATGGAAGAGGGCGAGGGGATTCGCTTCGAACACCTGTTTGCCGGCTTTGCGCGTCAGCCGGGAGGCTTGCTGATGGTCGGGCTGCTCTACCTGCTGGCGCTGTTGGTGGTCGCCGTCGCGGTCGGCATCATCGCCACCGTCACCGGAATCGCCGCGCTGGCGACGATCGGTCTCGACGGCACCGGGAACACCGCCGCGTGGGCCATTGTGGTTTCCTTTCTGGCCATGATCCTGGTCTTCGCGCCGTTGGCCATGGCCGTCTGGCTGGCGCCGCCGTTGCTGCTCTTTCACGAGCTATCCGCGTATCAGGCGATCAAGACCGGAGTCCTCGTCGCGCTACGCAATTTCCCGTCGTTCCTGGTCTATGTCCTGTTGGTGCTGGTCGCCGCAGTGCTGGCCAGCCTGCCGCTACTGCTCGGCTGGCTGGTGCTGCTGCCGGTGCTCTACGCTTCGCTGTACGCGGCCTACCGGGATCTGTTCTTCGCCGAACATTGATGACCGGTGCGCCTGCCGACCCGCTGGACAGTCTCCGCCGCATCGCCACGCCCGAAGGCTGCGAGATCGAGTTGCGGGTGGCTGGGCCGGTCGCGCGGGCGCGCGCCTGGTTTCTCGATTTTCTGCTTCGCTTGGGACTCTGGCTGCTGCTGGCGATGGCTGCCGCACAGATCGGCAATTTCGGCGCTGGTCTGCTGTTGCTCGGCGCATTCCTGCTCGAGTGGTGGTATCCGATCATTTTCGAAGTGTATCGGCACGGTCAGACGCCGGGCAAAAAGGCCTGTGGCCTGGCGGTCGTCCATGACGATGGTCGACCTGTCGGCTGGAGCGCCGCTTTCATCCGTAATACGCTGCGCAGCGTCGATATGCTGCCGTTGATGTACGCCACTGGTTTCATCACCAGCCTGCTCAACGCGGAGGGGAAACGTCTGGGCGACCTGGCTGCCGGGACTCTGGTAGTGCATGTCGACGAAAGCGCGCACCGGCCGGTCGGCGCCGATAGCCCGCTCGGGAGCGGGGTCGGCAGTGAAGCTCCCCCCTTTGTCCTGACCCGCGAAGAACAACTGGCGATCATCGAGTACAGCCAGCGCGCCGAGCTGCTGACCCCCGAGCGGGCGGCCGAGCTGGCCATCGCCGCCGGGCCGCTGTGTACCGGTCTCGGCGGCGAGGCGGCACGGCGGCGCCTGCTGCGGATCGGCAATTTCCTGCTCGGGAGTCGGGCATCCTGAATCTTCCTGGCCTGCGACTGTCTCTGCCTACTCTGCCATACGGAGCGACCCCATGAATGCTTATCCAGGACCGGCGCTGATCACTCTCGCCACTGCGCTGCTGTTGTTCGCCTGCGCGGCCTACGTCGGCCGGTGCCGGATCAAGTACCAGATCCACGCGCCGGCGATCAGCGGGCACCGACAGTTCGAGATCGCTTACCGAATCCAGATGAATACCCTCGAGAACACGGTAGCCTTCCTGCCGGTACTTTGGGTGTTCGCGATCTTCCTGTCGAGCCTCTGGGCGACCGGGATCGGAGGCGTCTGGCTGCTGGGCCGGGTCTGGTATGCCTGGGCCTATGCCTGCGATCCGAAGACGCGCGGCAAGGGTTTCCTGGTTTCGATGCTTGCCTTCGGCACCCTGGCCCTCGGTGGCGCCTGGGGTGTGCTGCGTGGACTGCTCGCCTGAACCACGAAACTTCCTGGCCCCCTTCAACCGACGACGGCGCGCAGCCACTGCGACCAGCACGAAAACTGCGGCCGCTGCGCGCGCTGCTGCCCTACGTGGCCCGCTATCGCGGGCAGGTCGCGCTGGCCTTGCTGTTCCTGCTGCTCGCCGCCGGCGCGACGCTGGCGCTGCCCTACGCCGTGAAATTGCTGGTCGACGGCGGTCTCGCAGCGCCGGCTGGCTGGTCGCCCGATGATCGACTGCCGGCCATCCGCGACCATTTCATCTCGTTGTTCGCCGTTGCGGGGATACTCGGGCTGGCGACCGCTGCACGTTTCTACATGGTGAGCTGGATCGGCGAGCGGGTGACCACCGATTTGCGGCAGGCGGTCTACGCGCATGTGCTGCGGCAGAGTCCGCAGTTCTTCGAGACCTTGAAGACCGGCGAAGTGCTGTCGCGGCTGACCACCGACACGACGGTGATTCACAGCGCCGTCGGTTCGAGCATCAGCATGGGTCTGCGCAACCTGGTGTTGCTGGCCGGCGGGCTGGCCATGCTGGTCACCACGACGCCGCGGCTGATGCTGACGGTGGTGGCGATCATCGTGCTGGTGGTGTTGCCGGCAGTGCTCATCGCCCGTCGCGTGCGCAAGCTCTCGCGCGCCAGCCAGGACCGCATTGCCGATACCAGCGGTATTGCCGGCGAGATCCTCAATGCCATTCCGGTGGTCCAGAGCTATACTCAGGAGCGTGCCGAGACGATACGCTTTGCGGCCGCCAACGAACAGGCCTTTGCCACCTCGATCCGCCGTAGCGGCACGCGCTCGGCGCTCACCGCCTTCGTCATCGTCGGTGTCTTTGCTTCGCTGCTCTACGGCCTCTACGACGGCGTCCAGGCGGTACTCGCCGGCGAGATCAGTGCTGGCCAGCTGAGCCAGACGGCGCTCTATGTCATGGTCGTCGCCGGCAGCGTGGCCGTGCTGGCCGAGGTTTGGGGTGATCTGCTGCGCGCTTCGGGAGCCACTGAAAGGTTGATGGAACTGCTCGGCGCGTGCTCGCCGATTGCCGAGCCGGCACAGCCCATCGCCTTGCCGGCAGCAACGGCAGGCCTGCAGGTGAGCTTTTGCCGGGTACGCTTCGCCTATCCGTCACGCCCGGCGCAAGAGGTGCTGCAAGGGATCGATTTCACCATCGAGGCCGGACAGACCGTGGCGCTGGTCGGATCGTCGGGCGCCGGCAAGACGACCCTCTTCCAGTTGCTGCAACGTTTTTACGAAGTCGGTCAAGGATCGGTTCGGATCGATGGCATCGACCTGCGGCGGGTGCGCCTGGCCGAGTTGCGTGCGCGCATTGCGGTGGTGCCCCAGGAGGCAGTGATCTTCTCGGGCAGCATTGCCGACAACATCCGCTACGGAAAACCTGACGCCTCCGATGAGGAAACGGGTGCCGCTGCGCGCGCGGCCTTCGTCGATGAATTCGTGCAGCGATTGCCCGATGGCTACGCCACTTTCGTCGGCGAGCGCGGTGTCCGCCTGTCCGGTGGCCAGCGCCAGCGCATCGCCATTGCGCGTGCGATATTGAAGAACGCACCGCTATTGTTGCTCGACGAAGCGACCAGCAGCCTCGACGCCGAAAGCGAGCGCATTGTGCAGGCCGCACTCGAAGCTGCGATGGCCGGGCGAACGACGATCGTCATTGCTCATCGCCTGGCCACCGTGCAACGTGCCGACCGGATCATCGTTCTCGACCAGGGACGGGTCATCGAGGCCGGCACGCACGCGTCGCTGGTCGAGCGCCACGGCTTGTACGCTCGCCTGGCGGCACTGCAGTTCGGTACTTGAAGAGACTGGCGGCGCTGCGGTGCGCATCGGCCAGTGTAGTTTAAGGCTCACTTCAGCCTGGGCATGCAGGATCTCATGGCAAGAACACGCCCCGATCGGTCTCGGGGCATATGCCCGGAGAGGAAAACGCATGCAATTAGTTGTCGACTATCGTGGCCGGATCAAATACGACACTCCCAACGCGCTGGCGTACCAGGATCGCCCGCCCAGACAGCACGCTGCCGAAATGGCACTGATCGACCGAGTTTTTGGCCTGGTTCCGAAAAACCACCGGGTTCTCGATCTGCCGTGCGGAGGTGGGCGGGTCAGCGTGCATCTGGCAAGAAAGGGCTATCAGATGCACTGTGCCGATTACTCTGACGCCATGCTGGCAATCACGCGTCAGTTCGTGCATGCAAGCGGCCTCGATTGTCCGGTCGACAAACAGGATATCGAGGCGCTGACCTACGCCAACGCCGAGTTCGACACGAGCCTCTGTTTTCGGCTGTTCCATCATTTCCCGAACCCGGCGATACGCCAGCAAGCAATCTCCGAATTGTGTCGCGTCTCGGGGAAATCGGTCGTCCTGTCGTATTTCAGTCCGTTCTCGGTCACCTCTCTGAAGCGCCGCCTGCGTTTCAGGATCGGTGGCCGGGCGTCGGAAAAATACGCGACGCCGCTGGCGGAAGTCGAACAGTACTTTAACCACCAAGGATTCAGACTGGTCCGAAATCTCGCTCGCAGCCCCTTGCTGCACACCCTGCATGTCGCCCTGTTTGAACGCTGCACGTAGAGATGTCTGCGAATGGACTGACTGCCACGCTGTTTTCGTCGTCGCGCAGGACACAGGGTCTGTGGCTGACGGCGCTGCTGGCCGTGCTGGTCGGCGGCCTCTTTGGCTGGCAGCATTTCGCCCCGGTGACGGCAGCGAATGGCTGGTCGTTTCGGGTCTACCTCGACGGGATTCCGCATGTCAGCGCCCTGGCAAAAGACCGGCAGGGGGCCTTGTACATCAGCAAGGAACTCGGCAATGGGCGCGGCATTCTGTTCAGCCGTGCAGCCGATGGCAGCCTGACCCAGGCAGTGGTCGGGCTGTCCAAGCCCGACGGGCTGGTGGCATTTCGCGACGGCATCGCGATCAGTCAGGAAGGGGGCGATCTGCCGGTGCTCTGGCGGCATGACGGTCAAATGGAAACCCTGTTCCAGGGTCGAAGCGTCGAAGGTCTGGCCACTGATGGCCAGTCTCTGTACGCCATCGAAGATCGGCCGGGTGACGGGCGCCTGTTGCGCTTCGACCCGCTCACCAGGGCGTTGACCGTCTTGCGCAGCGGCCTCAGCGAAGCGGAGGGCGTCGCAATTTGTCCCGACGGGCAGTTGTTCTACACCGAAAAGGGAAAACGCTGGGTCAAACGCTGGCAGGCAGAGGGGGCTGACGTGCTGGTCCTCGAACAGCTCAACGCGCCGGGTTTTCTGATGTGCAACGATGAGGGATTGTGGATCACCGAAGATGCCACGCATCGGGCACGCCTGCTGCTGCTCGACAGGAGCGGATCGTTGCAGACTGTCCTGAGCGGTCTGCGTTCCGGGCAAACCGTTCTGCCGCTGGCACCGGGTCACCTGCTGCTCGCCGAGCAGGGCCGCGGTCGGGTTCTTGAAGTCGAGCGCCTGCCCATCCCTTCCAGATAAACGCCAGCAGCGCCGGAGAACGGCTTGCCGGATGAATGGGCTGCTTCCGGGCTCGCCGCCGGTTCCCTATTGCCCGATCCTTTTGCAAGGGATACGCTGCCTCATTGCAGTCTCATACCATCGGACATCTCCTGCCACGTCAATATTGATTGCCTCGACATCGATTTGTATGTCATAATGCCTCATGTTGGACATGGACCAAACATGATGTGCCTGCGCGAGCATGACCCTCTGCAAAGGGACGATGCGTGCCTGACGCATCGTATTCTCCTCAAGATATGAGACTTAGTTCAGTGCAGCGTGTGCTGCAACGTCTGCACGGCATCATTGTGCGCGATACCGGAAAGAAGCTCAGCGGCTCGGCCCAGGCAGAGGTCGAAACCTTGCTTCATGAACTCGACACGCGCTCGCTTCCTTTGCCCCTCGGGCAGGAGTTCCTGAAGCGCGAGGTCACCATCCTGTTCGCCGACCTGCGCGGGTTTACGGCAATGGCTGCAAATCAACCGGCGGGTAAGGTCATCAAGATTCTCAATCCCTGCCTCGTCAGGATGAGCGAGATCATTTTCAAGTACCAGGGAACCATAGACAAATTCATGGGGGATTCGATCATGGCGCTGTTCGGCGCGCCAGTGCAGCGCCCCGATGATGTTCAACGAGCACTGACCTGCGCTGTCGAAATGCAGATCACGATGGATGCTCTCAACCTGGCGCACAGGGATCAGGGATGGCCGGAACTGTACATGGGCATCGGCATCAACACCGGCGAGGTGCTTGCGGGTACGCTGGGATCAGACCTCTATCATGAGTACACCGTGATTGGCAACGAAGTCAATCTGGCTGCGCGCATCGAGGCGCTCAGTTTGCGCGGTCAGGTCCTGATCAGTCAGGGCACCTATGAGCGCTGCAAGGAGTTCGTCGACACCAGCGCTCCGATCGACATCTATCTCAAGGGGAAGCCGGTACCCGTCAGCCTGCGCGAACTGATTGGCATTCCTTCGCTGGGGTTCCATGTCCCACGTAAGGAGAAACGTCGTTCTCACCGTATCCAGGTCAAGCTGCCGTTCGGCTACCAGATCATCGAAAACGGCATCGTCTTTCCCGAAATACGCCCAGGCACGATTCTCGATCTTGGCTACCACGGCGCTCTGCTCGAACTGGAATGCCAACTGCCCATTTATTGCGAAATCAAACTCAGCCTTGACTTGCCGATAGTCGCCTATCAGGCACGTGACGTTTACGCCAAGATTCTGAACCGCAAGCCTGCAAACGGGATTGTTCGCATGGGTTCCGAGTTCACCTCACTCCCGCCGGAGGCGAACATGAAGATTCAGCTTTTCGTTCAACTCCTGGTGTTCGCCGACCAGTCTTGAGTTCGTGATAGGCACGCAACAGCCGCTCAGCGCGAACGCGCGAAGTCGAAATCGGCGCGGTTGCGTTCGTCGACGAAGAGGCTAACCGGCTCCGGCGGTTCGCCGTTGCGGCAGATGACGACCACATTGGCAAGCTGCTGTTGCTTCTGCAGCACTTCGACGGCGCAGCGGCCGTAGATGCTCTCGATGGTCGCCAGCAGGTTGCGCGAATAGGGCGTGGCGAGGGCGCTGTCGAGAATCAGGTTGGCAATCAACACGCCGTCGGCTTCGAGCACCCGGCGCGTCGCCTGCCAGAATTCACGGGTGACGAGGTGGCCAGGGATCGAGGTATGCGAGCCATAGACATCGAGCAGCACCGCCGCAAAGCGCTGCCCGGTACGAACCACGAAGCGGCGGGCATCATCGGCGATGAACTCGCCGTTTGCCGTCTCGCGGAGGAAATGGGTCTCGGCAATGGTGCGCACCGCCGGATCGATGTCGACATAGGTGTAGTGGTTGCTCGTCTCACGGTGCGAGAGCGTGAAACCGCCGGCGCCGAGAACCAGTATCCGGCGGTCTCGGAAGCCCATGTCGTCGAGCAGAAAGCTGCGGATATGCCGGATATAGCGGGCATAGTGCGGCGGTTCGGCCTCGTCGATCAATGAGGCGAATGAGCTATTGTTTTTCAGGGCGCGCCCGTTGATCGCGCCATTGTACTGAACCGGCATCACCAGATAGCTGGCGTAGGCGGTCTCGATCTGTGGGCGCAGCCAGGCGTTGGTGATCAGCACCAGCGCAACGACGGTGATGCCGGCGATCGCCGTCGTCCAACTGCGAGCACGCAGCAGCGCGTAGCCAACGACCAGCAACAGCGCGCAGAGCGCGACGGCTGCGGAAACGCCAAGCCATTGCATGACCAGTAGCGACAGCGACAACGAACCCAGGAAAGAACCGAGTGTCGAGTAGTACAGCGCCTGGCCACTGGCTTCGCCGACGCGTTGGTGCTGCAGCAGGTTGCTGAGGATCGGCACGGTCTGCCCGAGCAGCCAGGCGATCGGGCAGAGTACGCCGGTGACGAGCGCGAGATAGGCGATTTCGGGTGGCGGCAGCGAAGCGAAGATCAGGTCGACGCCGACTCCCGCCAGACCGACGCCGATCAGCAAGGCCGCGATCAGGAAGTTCCTGGCGACGACTTCAAGATAGTCCTCGGCGACTTTTGCGCCGGCATGGTAGCCGAGCGCCAGCGCGAGCAGAAAGAACGCGATGGTCGGTGCGGTGACGACGATCGAACTGCCCAGGTGCGGGATGATCTGACGCAGCGCGATGACCTCGGCGCCAAGCGAGCAGAACCCTTCGATGAAGATAATGGCAAAGAAACGTGGCATGGGGCATGTCGCCGAGCGGGGCAAGGCCGGCACTATACCGCAGCGGCGCCCGTTGCCGGCCATCACCTCGCAGTCTTGCTGCGCAATGAGCCGCAAGCTGACGAATCGTCGGAGGGATTCCCGATGCCTGGACAAATGACCGGCTGACTTCGACTGCCGCCGGTCGCCCGCACTGCCCGCTCGACCGTTGAAGCCGGTCAGAAGAAGCGTTTGTCCGAGGCGCCTTTTTCTGAACTGGCCAGGCTCTCGCCGAGGAACCTGGGCAGTACTTCCGTCGGCAGTTGCAGGCGGTTGAGGAGCGTTTCGCGGCTGATATGCAACAGATTCTGGATGGCGTTGAGGTCGTCCGGGATCGCCGGATGATTCCAGCCATCGGTCGAGTGGCGGGCGAGGTTGACCGCCAGTTGCACGTTCTGAACCCTGGACAGACCGGCATCACCGCTGTCCATCAGGGTAGTCAGCAGCTCGGGCAGATGCCAGGCCCGGCAGAGCGCCAGTTGCAGATCGGCCACCGTCATCCCGAGCACTTCCCGCTCGACATCGCGGTCGTTCAGCCGGTGGTCGGCCTGCAGTCGGGAGCGAATCTCGATCGCCCGATCCGGAGCAAAACACCACAGCAGACTTTCTGCGAGGTCGTGCAGCAGCGCTGCGAGGGCGACTTCCTCGACGTTCATGTCATGCCGCGCAAAGGCCCAGTCATGTGCATAGCGCGCCGCGCGTTGCATGCGCAGGATCACCTGCAGGACGCCCAGCAGGGCTTGCCGCTGACCGCGCAGCATCGTTTCGAGGGTCAGCGGCTGCTCGAACTTCCGGAAGAACGGATCGATGCCCAGCATCATCACCGCGCTGGCGATATTCGTGATGTCGCTGTGCAGGCGGCCGTGGCTGACCTCCTGAATGTAGGCCAGCACGCGGATGGCCAACAGGGGATCCTGCAGCACGATGTCAGTGATGTCGCGACCGCTGATCTGGTCGGCTTGCTGTCGCGCTTTGTCGAGGTGGCGCGCCGTCTGGCGCAGGATGGGCAATTCGGCTTTGCTGATGAATGCCAGCCAGCCTTCGAGATCCTGTGGCAAGGGATGATCGGGCATTAGCTGGGCCTTTTTCAGAAGCGCTCGTCGGCGCGCAGGTAGCGCCATTGCCCGACCGCCAGCTTGCCGAGCGAAACGCTGCCGATACGCACGCGTTTGGTCTCGGTAGCGCGCAATCCGACCTGCTCGCACATGCCCTGAATCTGCCGCTTTCTGCTCTCGTGCAGAACGAAACGCAGTTGTTGTTCGCTCAGCCACGAGACCTGTGCATGCAGCAGCCTGACCCTGTCCAGCGACAGGCCATGCCTGAGCCGCTCCAGGCCATCCGCCGACAACTCGCCCTCGACGCGGACATGGTATTCCTTCTCGAGTCTGGCATCACCCCCTGTCAGGCGGCGCGCGATACGGCCTTCCTGGGTGAACACCAGCAGGCCGCCCTCGTCGGCATCGAGTTTGCCGGCCAGCGCCAGGCCGCGCAGATGCCTGGTCTGGAAGCGGAGGGTGGTGCGGTCTTCTGCCCAGTGGTTGTCGGAACGGATCAGAGCAACGGCATCATCGCGCTCGCCTGCGGACCCGGCAGCGACCGGGTGGCTCGGCTTGTTGAACAGGATGGTGACGCTTTCGCTGGAGTGCTTGCTGGCGGCATCCTTGATCTCGATCCTTGCTTTGGGATTGACGCGTGCACCGAGGCGGGTGATGAGCTCGCCATCGACGCTGACCCAGCCGTTCTCGATCCATTCATCGGCTTCGCGGCGGGAGCACGCGGCGATTTCGCTGACCCGTTTTGCCAGCCGCGGCGACTCTTTGGCCAGGCCGTGCGTTGTGCCAGGGGGCTCTGCCGGCGTCGCAGTGGGCACCTCCGCTCGTTGCGCGCGCGCTGCTTGTGCGGCAACGACCGGCGGGCCGCTCTCGCCGAGTGCCGGTCGCAAGGCGTCGCGGCTGGCATGTTGCGGTGCCGGAGGAAAGGCACGCGCGCCGGTACTGCGGGCAATGCCACGGGGCGGATAGGTCTTCTTCGCCGGTTGGCCAGGCCGGGTCGGGCCGGCTGGCTGGCTGTCGGTCGCGATGCTGCGAGGTTCCGAGGCGGGCTCTGCGCTTTCTTGCCTCGTCGGGAGGGCGACGGCAAGCTGCTCGATCGGGCGAGCCGCTTCTCTCGAAAGGTCGCTGCGGAAACGTGCCGGGCGGTTGGTTCCTTGGCCGGGCTGGCCGCCTGGCGCAACCGGTGTGGTCGATTGGCTGTCGGCACGCCGCGCAGTGTGGTGCTTTGCCGTCTTGGAGCTGCCACGAATCGGTTTGCGTATGGCTGCCCGTGCGTCGCCGACGACAGCAGCAGGCTTCTTGTTGGGCAGCTTCAGAGTGGAGCGGGGCATGGCGTGGCTTTCCGTGGGTTCGACCGTTCAAGGTCAAGGACGCTGCGCGGCTTTATCGCGCAGCGTCCCCTGCACTGATGGGTTAGCGAAGTAATCGGGCCGGCGGCCGAAAATCGCCCCGAAGTCACTTCGCGTGGTGCGAAGAAAATCAGGCACTTAGATAGAGTGACTTAAGAGCCCTTACCGTTGGCGAGGAAGGAACTTCGCGAATGAGTTTGGCAACGGCGCGTTCTCAAGACTACGTTGCGAGAATAGAAATCGCCCGTCACAGACAAATCCCAACTCATCCCATGTGACAGCGTTTAGAGCGTCTCGAAAAGCGCCAAGGTCAATATCCTTGTTATGAGGAAACACAGCCAGAATTGACCCGTCGAAGTTATGGCACTCATGCAGGAAGAATGGCTGAGAATTTCGGGTTTTCCCATTCACATAGACCCTTGGGGCATCTGTGATCGGGTATCCACGACCCCAATGCCACCAGTTTGATTCATCAAAAGGTCGAATTCCTCTTGAAATGAGTCGCCCCTTGTGCCGAAGAAGACACTCAAGGGGGGCATCGTTCTTTCCTATCCAAATCATCCTGCGAGTGCGTCCAGTTTTCGCTGTCGCGGAACAGACAAAATCCAAAGTGCCGAATTGATCGTCGGCGTAAATGTCATCGGCACCGGAAACAGCGCCAACCTTCACGCTTGCAATGTCCTTCATGTGCAAGGCATGTAGGTCGCGGGAGAACATCAAGTGACCAGAAGCTTCGACAAAATGTCTTTCTTCCCATTTAGGCTTCCTGAGCGACAACTCTAGATCGTCCCTGTTCCCGATCTCCGCGTACAACGTAGTTCGATTAACACTCCCTTTCTCGTACCGCCAGATCAGGCAGTTTGGCACTGCGCCGGCAAAAATTCGCGCGTCTCCCAGTTCAATCGCATGGGTAATTGTGCCGTGCGCATACAACCACTTGTTCATACGGACACTGGAAGTTGTCTTCATAAAATCACGTGGCGTGATGAATATGAGCTCTCCGTTAGGAGTCAGATGACGTACTGCCTTTTCGATGAAAAATAGGTAAAGGTTTGAGCGCAGATCGAATAGCTCTGAATTAATAAGGCGCCTGGTTTCGGGTGGGATGTCTTGGTAACGGACGTAAGGAGGATTGCCTATAACTGTCTCGAACTTCTCCGAGTCTGGAAAAGCAAAGAAATCTATGTTTAGGCTACCTAACGGAGCATGATTCCGGTCAAGTTCAATTGCGACGCAGCCAGGGACTCTTCCAGAGAACGCCCCATTTCCGCAGGACGGCTCCAGCACTCGGCCTTTGTTCTGACGAAGCGCCAGCATCGCGTCGACAACCGCGGGAGGAGTAAATACCTGCCCAAGTGTCTCAACGTCAAATGACGTCGCCGAGGTGCTCCTCGAATTCGTCGAGGATATTGGCACGTAGTTGGATTGATTCACGGAATTTTCCGAGAAGAAACTTAATTGCTCCATCATGTGTCCTCGATTTCAGATTGCGGTTGTTGCCCCAGTTACACTGGAACGGAAGATTGTTCCCATTTGCGACAAGAGTTTGGATCTGTTTGAGGCTTGTGCAAAATATGTCGCGAAGGTTTGTCTTGCTTACAACAAGAAAGTAGTAATCCTTGTCGGTACTGGTACTCAACCCGCGCTTGAGCAGTGCGAAATAGTCCCTCCATGGTGTCTCATTTGCGAAAGTCGGCCAAATCCCCGTGAGTGCGTAGTACATCCCTAGCTTGCATTGCACGTTGTCGGCGGTTGAGGTGGAGGTAATCTTGATATTGACTGGAATCTGCTCATTTCCCTTCGGAATTGCAAAGTCGTACCAATGCCGGGGAGGGGGAAGATCGATGTGGAACTTCGACTGGATGGCTTTGATGACTTCGTCCTCGTTTATTGAGGCATTGATTCGCCCATCCTGGAATTGCTTGGATAGTTGAACACCATTGGATGCAAGAAAGTCCCGAATTTCGGTAAGTTGCTGTGGGATCACCATAGGCTCCGAGTGGTTGTAAGGGCTAACGATTAGCTCAGCGGCGGAGCGTCAGCGGAGTCTGCTGGAGCTCTTTTTTGGGCTGTACGTTGATGAGAATCCCAGCATTGTTTTTGCCAAGCAATCCAATGTTGCATCGAGAGCAACCACCTTTCCAACTCAGTGAAATTGTAGTTCTTTGGAGTATAAGCGCTTAGCAAAAAGTCATCCGATATTTGGAGCCGAAGCCGTCCAGAATGGCATCGACGTCAGCCTCAAGCGTTGCGGCGCTGCGGTCTTTGAACGCCATCCACTCGTACTTCATCTTGTGCCAGAGCTTCTCGATGCGGTTCAGTTCCGGACGGTAAGGCGGCAGGAAGTGAAGCGTGAGACCCTTCTTCTTCAGGAGAGCCAGCAGAGGCTGAATGGCCTTCGCCTTGTGGATGGAGGCCTTGTCCGGAATGACGGTCAGGGGTTTGCCGACGTTTTCCAGAAGGAGGCCGAGGAAGCCAGCAAACAGAGCGGCGGTCGTGGTTTCCCAGAACTTGGCGGTGAACAACACCCCGGTCGAGATCAACGCGCCCAGCCCATTCAGGCGCTTTCCGCGCTCAGCCGTCATGAGGTGCACTTCTCCTGTCTCGGTCCAGGCGCTCCGATTGGGCTGGGTCTGTGCAAAGCCAGTCTCGTCCATATAGGCCCGTGTGATTTCCCCACTCTTTGATTTTTCAACTCATTCCGCTATTTCTTCCTGGGCTTTCCGGAATTTGGCTTCATCCCGCTTTTTTTAGACTATGCCGCGTCCTCTTCCAGAGGTAGCCCTTCTCCTTCAAAGTGCTCTGCACCCGCCATACCGATCCCTGTAAGCCCTATTCCTCTGACAGACGGCTTCTCCACTGCGAAGCCGTACACGCCTCCTCCTTTGCCCAAGTGCAGAGCACCTGTGGATGCGTTTCCGATCGCTTGTGAGGGGCGCCGCTGCGCGGTAGGTCGCGCAACCCGTCAAATCTTCGAGCCAGCCACGCGTCCCTGTGGCAAGCGACCGTCTCTTTGTGAATCTTCTGCTGCGCCGCCACTTCGCCAACCGACCCGCCCCCATCCAGGAGAAGCACGGTTCGTGCTCGCCGGCGCTCGCGCCAGTCGCTACCGCGCTCGTCTATCTGCGTCAGTTGCTGGCGTTCCTCTGCCGTCAGGGTCAGCGTCTTGGCTTTGCGGGACATCGGGAAAAATCCAGTGTTGGGGGACGCCAGTATAAACGCATAAGGCGGAAAACTTATCAGGAAGCGCTTACTCCCTATGCTGAAGTAGTAGGCGCTAACGCTTAGTCTACGTCAGAAGTGGATCACCTCCTACAACCCGGTCATTCCAGATCGCGACGCGGGCGGGGGCCGCTCATGATCGCCGTTGCCAGCGCAGCAAGCGGCAAGCTGCGATCGACTGCGCCCAGTTTGACCGCTTCCCTCGGCATGCCGTAAACGATACAGGTCGCTTCGTCCTGGGCCAGCGTATAAGCCCCGGCATCGTGCATCTCCTTCAGTCCGCGCGCGCCGTCATCGCCCATGCCGGTCATGATCACACCCATGGCATTTTTACCGGCATACTTGGCAACCGATCGAAACAGCACATCGACCGACGGGCGGTGGCGATTGACCGGCGGTCCATCCTTTACCTCGACCAGGTATTGTGCGCCGCTGCGCGCCAGTTGCATGTGTTTGCCGCCGGGCGCAATTAGGGCCTGACCGGGCAGGACGCGTTGCCCGTTCTTCGCTTCCTGCACCGAGATTTCACAGAGGCCATCGAGGCGCGCGGCAAAAGCGGCGGTAAACATCTCCGGCATGTGCTGGACGATGACGATTCCCGGCGAGACGCGCGGCAGTTCGGTCAGCAGGGCTTCCAGGGCGACCGTCCCACCGGTGGAGGTGCCGATGGCGACCAGGCGCTCGGTCGTTTGCGCCATCGCCAGACGCGGCGTTACCGGACTACTGCGCACCGCCGTGCGGACGCCACGCTGCACGGCTTTCATGTTGGCACGCGCGGCGGCCTTGACGGCCGCGATCAGGTTGTCGCTCGAATCCTCAAGAAAACTCCCGACGCCGAGGCCGGGCTTGCTGATGATCGCGACGGCTCCGGCTGCCAGGGCCTGCAGGGTCGTTTCTGCCCCGGCGGTGGTCAGCGATGAGCAGATCACCACTGGCGTTGGTCGTTCTGCCATCAGTTGGCCAAGAAAGGTGATGCCGTCCATACGCGGCATTTCGATGTCGAGCGTCAGCACGTCAGGCCAGTCACGGCGCATTTTTTCGATCGCGAAGATCGGATCGTGGGCCGTCGCGATGACGCGGATACCGGGATCGCGTTCCAGGATGGTGCTCATCACCCGGCGTACCACGGCCGAGTCATCGACGATCATGACCTTGATTTCTCGTGCCATCACTGCCTCACGTTTCAGAGGGGTTTTAGGTTTTCAATCATCGCAGGCGGGGTGATCGACACCATGTCGTCGATCGACAGGACGCGCGTGATGTCGAGAATGATCACGAAGCGGCCATTGACGCGCGCCATCCCGGCGATGAAGTCGGCATTGACGCGTGTACCGAAGGCGGGGGCGGGTTCGATGCTCTTGGCTGAAATCTCCATGACTGCGTTGACGCCGTCGACGATCAATCCCAGGGTGTAGAGTGCCCCCGCGTGTTCGGTTTCGACGATGACGATGCAGGTACGCTTTCCTACGCCGGTAGCCGTGCGACCGAAGCGAACCGCAAGGTCGATCACCGGCACCACCGCGCCGCGCAGGTTGATGACCCCACGGACCGAGCGCGGCATCATCGGCACGCCGGTGGGCACGCTGTACTCGATGATTTCCCGGATGCGCAGGATATCGATGGCATATACGTCATCAACCAGGCGGAACGCGAGATATAGCGCCAAAGTGTCGCCGACATCTGAACCGGCGGCCCTGTCGGCTACGTGCTGCCGGCTGGCTGCCAACAGTTCTGTGCTCATGGCGCGCCCTCAGAATCGTTCGTAATCTTTCAGCGGGTGATTTGCCGCAGAATCGCGTTTCGCCTTGCCCGGTCTGGCGGGTCTGACCGGGCGCATCGGCATGGCCAGGTCGTTGCCGGCAAGCGTGAACTGCGCCATCAACTCGTTGAGGTTTTCGGCCTGGGCGTTCATCTCCTCGGCCGTGGCCGAGAGTTCCTCTGCGGTTGCGGCGTTCTGCTGGGTCACGGTATTCAACTGCGCCATCGCCTGACTGATCTGGTCGGCACCGGTCGTCTGTTCTTCCGATGCGGCGGTGATCTCGCCCACCAGATCAGCGGTCTTGCGAATCGACGGCAGCATGGTTTCGAACAGGCTGCCGGCACGTTCGGCGGTTTCGACGCTGCTGCTCGCCAGTTCGCCAATCTCCTGTGCGGCGATCTGACTGCGTTCGGCGAGTTTCCTGACCTCGGCCGCGACGACGGCAAAACCCTTGCCGTGTTCGCCGGCTCGTGCCGCTTCGATCGCCGCATTCAGCGCCAGCAGATCGGTGCGGTAGGCAATGTCGTCGATGATCGAGATCTTGCCGGCGATCGATTTCATCGCCGCGACCGTCGAACGAACCGCTTCGCCGCCAGCCAGCGCGTCTGCCGCCGATTGGCGCGCGATCGAGTCGGTGGTCTTGGCGTTGTCGGTGTTCTGCGCAATCGACGCCGACATCTGCTCCATCGCTGCGGTCGTCTGTTCGAGGCTTGCCGCCTGTTCCGACGTCGCTTGCGAAAGAAGCTGCGAGGTGGCCGATACCTGCGTCGAGGCGTTCGAGAGCTCGCCAGCCGAGGTGTTCACCTGCGCAATCGTCGCTGACAATTTGGCCAGCGTATTATTCACGCTCGTCTGCAGGGCGCCGAAGTCGCCCTGATAGTGAGCGTCGATGCTCTGGCCGAGATCGCCCTGTTCAACCGCCGCCATGACCCGCTTGACATCGTTGATCGGGTCTACCACTGCGTCCATCGTGCGGTTCAGACCTTCGATGATGTTGCGATATTCGCCCTGGTGCCTGGCCGCATCGACCCGCGTCTCCAGCCGGCCGTTCGCCGCTGCGGTCGACAGCGCGCCGGCATCGCCGATCATCGCGTGCACCGCCTCCTTGACCATCATCACGGCACGAAAGACTGCCCCGGCTTCATCCCGCCCGGTGGTGTCGAGCTTGAAGTCGAAGTCGCCTGCCGCCATGCGGCCGGACACGTCGACGACCGTATTGAGCGGACCCGAAATCGAACGCGAGATTGCCCAACCCATGGCCGTCAATACCGCCAGCAAGGCCAGCGAGATCGATACCAACTGGATCAGGACGCGGCGGAAGACGACATCGACGTCGTCGATGTAGATGCCGGTGCCGATCACCAGATTCCATGGTGCAAACAGCACCGCATGACCGATCTTGGGCGAAGCGGTCTGTGTGCCCGGTTTGGGGAAGTCGTATGCGACATAACCGCCTCCAGCCTTGGCGACGCTGATCAGTTCCCGGATCAGGTATTTGCCATTAGCATCCTTGAGGTCGATCTTGTTGGTGCCCTCGAAGTCGGGACTGGCCGGGCTCAGGTAATAGTTTCCTTCAGGGTCGAAGCCGAACAGGTAGTTGCCCCCTTCGTAGCGCATGTAGCGCAGGGCATCGAGGGCGGCGGTCTTGGCGTCCTTGTCGGTGAGTTTGCCGGTGGTCGACAGTTGATGATAATGACCAAGAACCCCGATCCCCGCCTCGACCAGGCTCTTGATCCGTTGCTTGCGGTCTTCGAGCATGTTGTCGTGGATCGAGACCAGCGACACCGTGCAGAAGAGCAACAGGCCAATCGCCGTCAGACCTCCCCAGAGCAGGTTGCGTGTGCTGACCTTCATCGACCGTAACCAGTTCATCTTCCACCTCGACATTCTGAATGATTGAACAAAAAAGGATGCCCGCAGGCATTTGCTGCCGCCTGCAACGCGCCGTGCTGGTGCCGTCGATCAATTCTTTGCATGCTTGCCGTGGCCAGCAGCGCCTGCGCAATGCCGTACCAGTGCCTGCACGTCGAGGATCATGCCGACCTCGCCGTTGCCGATGATCGTGCAGCCCGACACCGCTGGTGCTTCGGCAAACAAGGGACCGAGCGGCTTGATCACCGTCTGGCACTTGCCATGGATGCGATCGACGACCAGACCCGCCTGCCGGTTGCCGTAACGGACGACAATGACGCGCGGCCGAGGGTGCCGTGGCCCCTGTTCATCGAAGAGTTCGCGCAGGCGAACGAAGGGCAGTGCCTGTTCGCGCAGTTCGAGGTAGCCCCGATCGCCGACATCCGGCGGTAGTTCGATGCACTCGACGACCAAGTCGAGCGGGATGATGAAGTGCGAACTGCCGACACCGACGTGAAAGCCGTCGATGATCGCCAGCGTCAGCGGCAGACAAAGGCGCATGGTCGTGCCCTGTCCTGGAACCGACTCGATGTCGAGCGTGCCGCGCAAGGCTTCGATATTGCTGCGCACGACATCCATCCCGACGCCGCGGCCAGAGAGCTTGGTCACGGTTGCTGCCGTCGAAAACCCCGGTGCGAGAATCAGCCGATAGACCTCCTGATCGGAAAGATGGGCATCCGGAGCGACCATGCCATTCTCGATCGCTTTCTTCAGGATGCGATCACGATCGAGGCCGCCGCCATCGTCACTGACCTCGATATTGATGCTGCCGGACTCGTGATAGGCACGCAGTTCGACCGTACCGCGTGCCGGCTTGCCATGTGCCATGCGCGTTTCGGCCGGCTCGATGCCATGGTCGATCGAGTTGCGCACCAGGTGCATCAACGGGTCGCCGATCTTGTCGACCATCGACTTGTCGAGTTCGGATTCGGCGCCCCGGACACGCAACTCGATATCCTTGCCAAGTTCCCTGGAAACGTCGCGAACGACGCGCGGAAAGCGGGAGAAAACCTCGCCGATGGCGACCATGCGCAAGCGCAGGGTCATGTCGCGGATGTCCTGGACGAGCGACAGCAGCACTTCCGCCGATTCCTGAATGTCGGGCCGCTGGATGCGACTGATCTGCAGATGGGTCCCGACGCCGGCGATGACCAATTCGCCGACCCGGTCGATCAGGGCATCCAGTCGATCGGAAGGAACCTTGACGATCCGGGCTTCGCTGCTGCGCTTTTCCTCGAAGCGCTTCTGCTGGTCGGCGGCGGCTTCGACGACCTGTGGCGGCACTGCTCCCTGTTCGACCAGGATCTCGCCGATACGGGCATGGGGTTCCTGATGTTTCTGCATCGCCAGCGCTACTGCCAGTTCGTTGGCGGTCACCGAACCGCAGGCCACGAGCATCTCGCCGATGCGCTCGGCATCCTGATGGTGGGATTCGATCAGCGCGAGGTAGGCCGAAATCTGGCTCTGTGGCGGCACGATGACGATCTGCGAGCCCTCCCGGATGAAATCGAAGACGCCTTCGATCTCTGCCTTGCTGGCACCGCTCGCCAGGGCCACTTCAAAGCCCAGATAGCAGATCTCGGGGTCTGCGGCGGCAAACTCCGGTACGGCGTCGACAACCGTTTCAACATGCAGCAGTTTGCCATACTGGGAGAGGTAATTGATGAAGGCCAGCGGGTCCATGCCATCCTGCAACACCTGCCTGCCTGGGCGCAGCGAGATATGCCAGTGATCCGAGCCCATCGCGCCACCGCCGCCAGCACTGGTTGCAGTTCCGGATGAATGCGCCTCGGCTGCGGGCGTCGCCACGACAGCACCGTTGCCAGTTCCGAGAACGGCCTGCAGGCGGGACAGCAATTGGTCGCTACGGGCGACCGGAACCTCGGTGTTTTCGGCGATTGCGGCAATCAGGTGGGCGATATGGTCCTGGCAGGCGAGCAGCAGACTGATCAGATCGCTGTCGAATTGCAGTTTGCCGTTGCGCAGGCGATCGAGGACATTCTCGACGACGTGTGCGAAACGCACCACCTCGTCAAGACCGAACAGGCCGCCGGAGCCCTTGATGGTATGCGCGCAGCGAAAAAGGGCATTCAGGTCGTCTTCCAGGCTGCTGCCGTCCTCTGCACGCAGCAGGATTGCCTCCATCTCGGCGAGGAGTTCCCGGGCCTCTTCCATGAAGGTTCCGAGTGCCTGCGCGAGGTCTTTGGCGGCGTCGCTCATGGCATGTTCCTCGCCGATTCCGTCGCCGAAATGAACAGGGGATCACCCAGCATGCCGCCGAGATTGGCCAGATCGATCAGGCGCAGAACGCACGGCGGATGATTGACGAAGCGCACGCACTTGCCCGGATTGCGTTTGGCGATCAGCATCAGTTGCAGACCGGCCGTATCGATCTCGGCAATGCCGCCCAGGTCGATCTCGATTTCGTCGATACCGTGCATGACCTCCGTCAGTTCGGCCTTGATTGCGGCGACTTCATAGATGGTCAGTTCTCCGTCCAGGGTCAGCCGCGCCGTTTTTCCGCTGCGCTCGATGACGAGGCTCATCGTCGCCTCACATCATCAACAATCTGGAAACCGCCGCCAGCATCTGCTGGGGTTGGAAGGGCTTGACCACCCAGGCCTTGGCGCCGGCCTCCTGACCGGCCTTCTTCTTCTCCTCATTGCCTTCGGTGGTCAACATGATCACCGGAACGAAGCGGTAGGCGGCGTTCTTTTTCATTTCCCGGACAAAGGTGATGCCATCCATGTTGGGCATATTGACATCGCTGATCACCAGATGCACTTTCTGCCCCATCAGTTTGGCCAGCGCGTCCTTGCCGTCGCAGGCCTCGATCACCTCAAAGCCGCCGCCCTTGAGCGCCATGCTGACGACCTGCCGCATCGAAGCGGAATCGTCGACGACCAGGATGGTCTTGCCCATGTCAATCTCCCATTGTCCAGGTTAATGTGAAAGTCGCGTCAGCGGCTCACGAATCTCCCCTCCCCCTCGCGGGGGGCGAAGGCAGGGTTTCGCGGAGCACTGCTCCGCGCTGCCGAAGCCGGCCCGTGATGCAGCGCGGGCCGTGGGAGGGGTCGGGGGAGAGGGAAACGGTGATGACCGTTAGAAAAAGGTGATTTCACTTGCCGCCACCTGTCCCTGTGCAGCCGGGTGCCGCGTGTCGTGCTGTTCGAGCGTGGTGTAGGTTTGTTCGAGTTCAGCAACCCACTTCTGCACGTCGAAAGGTTCCGGCGTCTCGCCGCCGGCGATGCGCGCCTCTTCTGCACGGGTGCGCGCCAGAAGACGCTCGATATCCTGGCAGACCGCGCTCAGAATCTGGCTCATGCGATCCTGGAATTGCAGATGCACGAGTACCGCTTCGACCTTTGCGCGGACGCTCTGGCTGCCCTCGGCCATGTGCTGCGACGAATCGCTGAGTCCTTGCACGACGCTGCGGAATCGTTCCAGTACAGCGGCCATGGTCGCGTCCGAACTGGCCATCAGTGACTCGTTCTGGCGTGACATTTGACCGGCAGAGCGCAGCGCCGCGCCGGTTGCCGTGTTGACCGTCTCGACCTTGTCCCCGATCTGCTGGGCCAGTGATCCTGACTGGTCCGATAGCTTGCGCACCTCATCGGCAACGACGGCAAAACCACGCCCGGTCTCGCCGGCCCGCGCTGCTTCGATCGCCGCGTTGAGCGCCAGCAGATTGGTCTGTTTGGCGATCTCGGCAACCCCGCCGGCCATGCGCTTGAGATCGGCGCTCACTTCCGCCAGGCTCTCGAATTCACGGAGCATCGGCTTCTGGGCGTCGAAAGCGTCCTTGAGGTGGTCAAGCATCGCGGCCAATTCGCTGCGTGACCGTTCGATCACCGCGACCACGCCTTTTGCTGCTTCACGGTCACGGGTATCGAGCATGACGCCCAACTGGTTCAGAATGGCCGCGAAGTCACTGGTCAATGCGTTGCCCGCGTTCTCGGTTTGTCGGCGTGCGATGGCAATATGTTCGGCCCAGCGTACCAGTGAAGCAGCAGCCACCTGATGCAGGCTCCTCGTATAGGGGGCGATGGCCGGTGGTACTGCGTCGGTTCCGGCGGGTTCGGTGGCAAGCGGGTCGACAGCGAACCGGATCGCACGACGCTCCCAATACGAGGCGCCTGCGGCAAGCACCAGCAGAGCCAGTGTCCACAAAAGGCCGACGGCCAGCGGTGTCTCGCTCTTCCAGATCAGCAGACCGCCGGCAACGGTGGCAATCAACAGCGGGGCAGGGCCGACGGGAAGCATCTTTGATGATCGGTCTTGCATGAGATCCTCCTGCGAGCGACTTGAGCACCAGGTAACGGCGGATCGAGGCAGGAACACCCTGCCTCGAATCGAGTGGGCCGGTCTTCGGCTACCACTTTTGAATGCGAAACGCGAACAGGGCAGATCTCGGATGCCGGAACAGGCGTCCCGGCATAGGGCAACCCAGCCACCCTCCCGGACTTCAGGTTAGGGCCTGCAGCTTTGCGTCCGGGGCTTTCGTCCCGTTTGCCATTCAACTCGTGGGCATCATACATCAACCGACAGGCAAAGTGTGTGGCATATGGCCCTGGTACCCATGGATCATTAAAAAATGGGATGAGTCGCTGACGCCACTCCCGGATCAACGCATGGTTCGTCCAAACGCTGATGGGCAACGAATGTCCGGGAACTGCGGGGCAACAAACCCATCAGACAAGGTGTCGCGGCCGACAGTTTCTGTTACGCTTCTGGCGCAAGAACTGAGGGTCTCAATCACCAACCTGGATGCGAGTGCCGTCATGCCATCATTACCGCAAAGTGCCATCGGCAACCTGGCCGACCTTGAGGAAGGACAGATCGCACTCTCGGGATTTGTCGTTCAGCATGATAATGGCTTGTACGTCCGGCGCGCGCGACTCGAATCGGCGACGGCTTTTGCCGACTTCGTCAACCGCGTGGTTGCATCAGGCCTTTACTTTCGGGGACTGGATTACCCACAGTTCCTGGCCCTGCTTTACGACGGTCCCAGCGGTCGTCACGACGATGCCAGCGAGGAAGTTTTCCTGGCTGCCGACATCACGGCTTTCCGGGTGGAGCGCCAGTCGCTCTACAAGCCCTGCAAGATAACCCCTGGCGAAGCGTCCTATCTGTTCGAACCGCTGTATTGCGATACCGAGAGTGCTCCAGCCCTGGCCGATCAGGGCGATCACCCTGCGCATTCTGCCAAGGGGCAGCAGTCGTCCGAAACACGCATCTACCTCGACATCGATGAATTCATCGCCGCAGCGTGGGCGAAGGGCGTACGTTTCGGCATCGACGTTGCAGCCGTGCGTGCAGGCATCGAACTCGACAAGCCGGAACAGCGGGTGGTCGCTCTCAACCGGCCATACGTCCCCGGCAAGGATGCCGAAATCGTCGAGTTGGCCCCTGGGTTGCACCGCAATAACGCACCGCGGCGGCTGTTTGGTGATCGGGTCGATCTGCGACAGTTCGAGACGCGTTACCCACAGGTCGCTGCCGGCCTGCGCCTGGTGAAAAAAATCCCGCGCCAGGCGGGTGTGGATGGGCGTGACATTGCTGGCATTGCGCTGCCGGCATCACAGCCCAAGGATTTCGATCTGCAGACGCTGGCTGGTCCCGGCACCCATGTCATCCGGGAAAAGGACGGCGAATACCTGCTGGCGTCGGTCTGCGGCTTCCTCAATATCGATCTGCGCAGCAATCAGTTCTCTGTGACCGACAAGATCATCAGCCATGAAGGCGTGAGTTTACGCACGACCGGCGACCTCTTGCTGACCGGCGAGGAGTATGAACAACATGGCGAGATTCAGGAGAAGCGCATCGTCCGGTGCCGCAGCATCACCGCTTACGCCGATGTGTTCGGGAACATCATTTCCAGCGGTGGTCTCGTCTGCCTGAAACGGAATCTGATCGGTGGGCGCGCCAGCAATGATCATGGGGACATCGTCGTCGAAGGACGAGCTTCCGGATCGACGCTGATTGCGCAGCATGGCTGCATCAGGGTGCAGCACGTGGACAACTGTGTGATCCTGGGTCGTCAGGTGGTCGTCGGGCAGGCGAGAAACTGCGATATCGTTGCCGACGAATTGACTGTCGAGGTCTCGGAGGCCTGTGCTCTGGCTGGCAGGAGCCTCCACCTCGGTCTTGCCCGTTCGCACCGGGAACTCGAAAACGTATTGTTGGTGCTGTTGCCCGACCTGTCGTCCTATGAGGCACGGATCGCCACCCTGCAACAGAAGCGTGCCCTGCTGGAGAAAGCGATGGCCGATTCCCGAGCCAGAATCGATGCCTTGCGTGGCGAGAAGGATCTGACCCGGTACCTGTTGGTCGGCGGCAAGCTGCGCCGCCATGAACTGACCCTGAACGCGGAACAGCAACTGAGTTGGCGCCGGCTCTCGGAACGGGTCGCACCGACTTTGCGGACGCTCTCGCAACTGTCCGACCTGGTCAAGGCACAGGACGTGGAGTGGCATGCCCTGGAAACACAAATCAACGAGACCGTCGCTGCCAGAGAGCAGTCCTGTCACGGCCTGGCGTGCACCGTCGATCGTATTGAAGGGGAGACGAGAATCAATGCCATGTTGGTTCGATTGGCCGATCCGCCACTCAGTGATCTGCCACACAAGGACTTGAAAGCGCGCCTACGGAGAACCGATGCGGCCACCAAACGGCTTTTCAGCGGCTCGACCGGAGACTTTTCCTGGGTCTACCGTTGATCATCGACTGATGATCAGGTGACCTGCCTGCCGCATTGGAAAGTCTAGCCCTCGGCGATTCGCCTGCTGAGGTGTTCAAGGGCCTCCTCGATCTGATCGATCAGGATCAGGCAAAGATCGCCTGCCCGTACTTCGGCCAGCGCACTGTCGATGGCCAGGAACTCGCCGCGGATTTCCCTGACCTCGGAGGTTCGCCGAGCATTTCTCAGACCGTCCCGCAGGAGCGCCAGCACTTCTCCGTCTGCCCGACCCCGTTGGCACTGGTCCTGATAAAGCAGAACCCGATCGAAAGCATCCCCAAGAATCTCGGTCTGCTGGCGAATGTCTTCGTCGCGCCGGTCGCCAGCGCCGCTGATGACGACCGAACGCTTGCTGCCCGGCGGTGATGGCAGGTTGTCGATAGCCTCGACCAGTGCCTGAATGGCGTCCGGATTGTGGCCGTAGTCGGCAATCAGCGTCGCCCCGCGATAGCTGAAAAGATTGAAGCGCCCCGGTGCCGTTCTTGCGTCGTTGATGAAGCTGCCGAGGCCACGCTGAATCGTCGGCCAATCGAGCCCCAGAGCCCAGGCGGCGGCAGTCGCTGCCATGGCGTTCTCGACCTGGAAACCGATGGCGCCGTTTTGCGTGAGCGGGATCTCGGCCAGGGCGATGCGGTGTTCGCTACCGCCACCGGAAGCGACGATCGAGTTGCCATCACGATAGACGACGCGCTTGCGTTGCGCGCGGTGCATGGCCATCAGCGGGTGATTTCGGTCACAGGCGAAAAAAGTGACGCTGCCCGGGCACGAATCGGCCATCCGGGCGACCATGGGATCGGCCGCATTGAGCACCGCAACGCCGGTCCCCGGTCTGACGTTCTGGACGATCACCCGCTTGACGACCGACAGATCCTCGACGGTACTGATATACGACAGCCCAAGGTGGTCGCCAAGGCCGATGTTGGTGACCACTGCGACATCGCAACGGTCGAAACCGAGTCCCTCGCGCAGCACTCCGCCACGTGCCGTTTCGAGGACGGCCGCGTCGACGTCGGGGTGGAGCAGGACATTCCTGGCGCTCTTGGGGCCGCTGCAGTCGCCGGTGTCGATACGCCGGCCCTGGACATAGACGCCGTCGGTGGTGGTCATGCCGACGCGCAGACCTGGCTGGCCCAGGATGTGGGCGATCAAACGGACGGTGGTGGTCTTGCCGTTTGTCCCCGCGACGGCAACCAGAGGAATGCGTGCATCGTCGCCGGGGGCAAACATGTTGGCGATGATCGCTTCGCCGACCGGCCGGCCTTTGCCGAACGAAGGCTGCAGATGCATGCGCAATCCCGGTGCGGCGTTGATTTCGACGATGCCGCCGCCCTGGGCTTCGAGTGGACGCAGGACGCTGTCACAGACGACGTCGACGCCGGCAATATCGAGGCCGATGGTCTGCGCGGCGGCAACCGCCTGCGCAGCAAACTCGGGATGAACATCGGCGGTAACGTCGGTTGCCGTACCACCGGTGGAGAGATTCGCGTTGTTGCGCAGGATGATGCGCTGGCCCCTGGCGGGGACCGATTCCGGAGTCAGTCGCGCATCGGCCAGGCGGGCCAGAGCCACCTCATCGAGGCGGATTTTGGTCAGTGAGGTGGCGTGCCCTTCGCCACGGCGCGGGTCACTGTTCACTCGTTCGACCAACTGGCGAATGTTGTGTACACCGTCACCGATGACCAGCGGGGGGTCGCGTCGGGCAGCGGCGATCAACTTGTCTCCAATCACCAGCAGGCGGTAATCGTGGCCTGGAAGGTAACGTTCAACGAGTACTTCGTCGCTGACTTCGAAAGCGATCGCGTAGGCAGCTTCAATCTGTTCGCGGGTGTTGAGATTGACCGCGACGCCCTTGCCCTGGTTGCCGTCCTGCGGCTTGACGACGACCGGGGCGCCAATCTCGCAGGCGGCCGCCCAGGCGTCCTCGGCGCTCAGCACCGGTCGGCCGACGGGAACCGGGACGCCGGCCGCGTGCAGCAGCTCCTTGCTGAGTTCCTTGTCCTGGGCGATTGATTCGGCAACGGCGCTGGTGCGGTCGGTTTCTGCCGCCTGAATGCGTCGCTGCCGGCTACCCCAGCCAAATTGCACCATGCTGCCTTCGGTCAGGCGACGGTAGGGGATGTTGCGTGCCATTGCGGCATAAACGATCGCTCCGGTGCTGGGACCCAGGCGGACGTCCTCGTCGAGTTCGCGCAAGCGATCGAGCGCTTCAGTGAGTTCGAAAGGGGTGGCCGTAACCGCCGCCTTGCAGAGATCCTGCGCGAGTTCGAACGCCAGTCGGCCAACGGCTTCCTCGCTGTATTCGACGACGACCTGATAGATGCCCGTTTCCAGGGTCTGCGTGCTACGGCTGAAGGTCACCGGACAACCGGCGTGTGCCTGCAGGCCAAGCGCAGCGAACTCCAGGGCCTGCGCCATCGATATCGCTTCATCATGGCCGGCCGGCCGGAGCATCGCCAGCTCGGGGAAACGTTCGCGCAGACGGGTCTCGAAACCCGGCATCTGGTCGATGCTGCGCTCCTCTTCCGCACAGTAGACAATCGCTTCAATCGCCGTGTGCCGGCTCCAGAGGTTGGGACCGCGCAGCGCGCGGATACGCGATACTTCCATGAACAGTGTCCTCTTTCTGGTTCAGTCCGCGGGCCGGCAGGCCATGCCCGGTCGGTTGCGGGTGGTTGCCGGCTCAGGCCAGGGTGAAGGTTTCCAGCCCGGTACGAATGATTTCCGATCCGATGCCCAGTGCCCAGGCGGCGCCGCTGGCGGCCAGGATGTTCTCGATCTGGAAATCGACACGTCCGCCGTCGGTCAGCGGAATGTTCTGCAGGCTGACGATTGCGGTTTCATTCTGGCCGTTGGCCAGAATGACCTGGCGGTTGCGAACGAACGCCGCTTTCTTGCCTTGCGCCCGATGTTCGATGAGACCGGGCAGGTCGGGGTCGATGGCAAAGAAGATCACGTCACCGTCACAGAGCGGCGCCATCTCGACCAGCATCGGCTGCCTGGCATTGAGGACCGCGGCGCCCGCCGGCAGCACCAGATCGACCTGCGTGCGCAGGACGGTGAATACCTGCTCGGGGGTCTCGATGTAGTCACGGCCACAATGTTCGGCGACTTCGACATTGGTGATCACGCCGACCTGACAGCGGTCGTAGGCGAGCCCTTCACTGAGGATGCTGTCGCTGCCGTTCTCGAAGACGGCCGCTTCGACCGAGCGATTCATCAGGATGCGGTGTGCGGATCCCCAGTTTGCGCTGTCGCCCTGGTCGATACAGCGCCGATCGACGAACAGTCCGTCACTGCAGGCCAGACCGGTATGTTTTCCGGACAGGCAGAGCATGCGTGCAATCAGCTGGGCGACGGTCGTCTTGCCGAAGCTGCCGGTGATGCCGACCACCGGGATGCGGCCGTCTTCGCCGTTGGGGAACAGTTCATCGACGATGGCGCGACCGACCGGGCGCGGCTGGCCGATGGCCGGTTTGAGATGCATCAGCAGGCCGGGGCCGGCGTTGACCTCGACAATCGCTCCCCGCTGTTCATCGAGCGGTCGCGCAATGTCTTCGCAGACCAGGTCGACGCCGGCGATGTCGAGTCCGACGATGCGGGCAGCGAGCGAGGCCGTGGCCGCGGTTTCCGGGTGAACGAGGTCGGTGACGTCGTCGGTATGGTTGCCGCTACGCACGATCAGAACCTCGCGACCGGCTGGCGGGATGGCGTCAGGGGTAAATCCCTGGCGCGACACTTCGAGCCGGGCCACCGGATTGTCGGCGAGATCGATGATGTCGAGAACGAATTCCTCGGCGGCGCCGCGGCGCGGGTCGGAGTTGATCTGGCTGTCGATCAGTTCGTTGATCGTTGATCGGCCATCACCGATGACCCTGGCGGCCTCACCGCGGGCGGCGGCGGCAAGCTTGCCGCCGACGATCAGCAGGCGATGCTCCGAGCCGCGCACGTAGCGTTCGACAATGACGCCGCTGCCTTCCACGACCGCGGCGGCATAGGCAGCCTCGACTTCTTCCGGGGCCATCAGATTGGTGAACACGCCGCGCGCGTGGTTGCCGTCCGACGGCTTGACGACCACCGGAAAACCAATCTCTGCGGCGGCTTCGCAGGCGTCCTCGGGACTATCGACCAGGCGCCCTTCGGGGACCGGCACGCCGCAGGATTTGATCAGGGTCTTGGTGAGATCCTTGTCGCGCGAGATGCCTTCGGCAATTGCGCTGGTGCGGTCGGTTTCGGCGGTCCAGATGCGTCGGCTGCGGGCGCCGTAGCCGAGTTGCACGAGATTGCCGGTGGCCAGCAGACGGATCGCCGGAATGCGGCGGTCCTTGGCGGTGGCCGCTTCGACGATGCAACCGGTGCTCGGCCCGAGCAGCTTGCGCTCGGCCAGGTCGGCGAGGTGTGCGATCGTGCCGGCGACGTCGAAAGGCGTGTCCTTGATCGCCGCCAGTAGCAGATCGCGTCCTGCATAGAGGCAGGAGCGGGTGACATCCTCGTGCCAGGCGCGCACCACCACCTTGTACACGCCACGCGCCGAAGTCTCGCGCGCCTTGCCGAAACCGCCGGGCATGCCGGCCAGGTTCTGCAGTTCGAGGGTGACGTGTTCGAGGATGTGCGCTGGCCAGGTGCCTTCCCGGACACGCCGCAGAAAGCCGCCGCGCTCGCCGTAGCTGCAGCGATGCTCGATCAGTGAGGGCAGGAGGGCTGTCAGGCGGTCGTAGAAACCCGGGATCGTATTCGACGGAAAGTCTTCAAGTTCGCCGATGTCAACGAGCGCCTCGATGACCGGACGGTAGGTCCAGATGTTCGGGCCGCGCAGGTAGCGGATCTCGAGAAACTTGATGTCCTTCGTTTTCATGTCGTCAGTCCAGGCACAGGAAAATTGGTGCGCGTCGGCGCGAAAAAGGCGCAAGGCAAACGGACAGCCTGGCCGGGATTATCGTCGGAATAACGTGGCTCGCGTCAATCGGCTGACGGTGCAGCAAAACGATCGTCGCGGCCTGCTTCACAGGAAGCGGTCGAGAATGCGCCGGCTATGCGAATCGAGCGCAGAACGGTCAGGAATCAGGAAATGAATGCCATGGCTGTCGGCGATCAGCAGTGCCGGCGGGGTGAGGCGGCGAATGTCTTCCTCGCCCTTGAGGATCAGCGTCGCCGCACCACGATCGGTTTCGACCTGCCAGGTGCTCGGCGTTGCGAAACTCGCGACGCTGACGATGCGCGTGATCACGGGCATGAATTCGCGCTGGGCAAGCTCGGTTTCCACCAGCTTGCGCGGCTCTTCGGGCAGGTCGCCGAGCTCGTCGATCCAGGCCAGTTCATGGCCGTAAGGGTCGACCAGGGCGATGCCGTCAGCAGGGGCGCTGATCGGAAAGGCACGCACCGGCACGACCCCGACATGGATTTCGCCGTCCGGAGCAATCAATTCAAGCTTGCCGAAGCCGTTACGGCGCAACCGATAGGCCTGTGTTCCGGTCATTCGCGTTCTTCCTCGTCCCTGGCGTTGATCTCCATCCGGCGCAGTTCGTCCTCGGTGTCGACATTGCGCGCCTGTGCCTGATAGAGGCGGTAATAGTGGCCCTCGCAAGCCATCAGCTCGTCATGGCTGCCGACCTCGACGACGCTGCCACGGTCGAGAACGACCAGGCGATTGGCGTCGCGCAGGGTGGACAGGCGGTGTGCGATGGCAATCGTCGTACGTCCGCGCACGAGGTTGTCGAGCGCTTTCTGAATCTCTTTCTCGGTGGTGGTATCCACCGATGAAGTGGCTTCGTCGAGGATCAGGATGCGCGGGTCGATCAGCAGCGCGCGCGCGATCGAGATGCGCTGCCTTTCGCCGCCGGAGAGCGCCTGCCCGCGTTCGCCGACCAGCGAGTCGTAACCGTGCGGCAGGCGAAGGATGAATTCATGCGCGTGTGCGGCGCGAGCGGCCGCGACGATCTCGGCGCGCGTCGCCTCGGGCTTGCCGTAGGCGATGTTCTCGGCGATCGTGCCGAAGAACAGGAAAGGTTCCTGCAGCACCAGGCCGATGTGTCTGCGGTATTCGGCGACCGGTACAGAACGGATGTCCACGCCGTCGATCAGAATGGCGCCTTCGCTGACATCGTAAAAACGGCAGATCAGGTTGACCAGTGTGCTCTTGCCGGAACCGCTGTGTCCGACCAGGCCGACCATCTCGCCGGGCTCGATGACGATATTGATGTCGCGGGTGACGCTGCGTGTCCCGTAGCGGAAGCCGACGCTGCGCAGTTCGATACGTCCCGAGATTTGCGGCAGGTGCACCGGATGTGCCGGTTCGGGAACGCTGGAGACATGGTCGAGAATGTCGAAAATGCGCTTGGCGCCGGCCGCTGCCTTCTGAGTCACCGAAACGATGCGGCTCATCGAATCGAGGCGCAGGTAGAAGCGGCTGATGTAGGCGAGGAAGGCGGTTAGCACCCCGACGGTGATCTGATCCTTGGCAATCTGCCAGATGCCGAAAGCCCAGACGATCAACAGGCCGATTTCGGTGAGCAGGGTGACCGTTGGCGAAAACAGCGACCACACCTTGTTGACTCGGTCATTGACTTCCAGGTTGTGCGCATTGGCCGACCGGAAACGCGCCGCTTCACGGCTTTCCTGGGCAAAGGCCTTGACCACCCGGATGCCGGGAATGGTGTCGGCGAGCACGTTGGTGACTTCCGCCCAGATGCGGTCGACGCGCTCAAAGCCGGTGCGCAGCTTTTCGCGGACGACGTGGATCAGCCAGCCGATGATCGGCAGCGGCAACAGCGTCACCGCCGCCAGCCAGGGATCGATCGACACCAGAATGACCGTGGTCATGGCGATCATCAGCACATCGGTGGCGAAGTCCAGCAGGTGCAGCGAAATGAAGATGTTGATGCGGTCGGTTTCCGAACCGATGCGCGCCATCAGGTCGCCGGTGCGCTTGCCGCCGAAGTACTCCTGAGAAAGCTTCAGCAGATGCTCGTAGGTGGTGGTGCGCAGGTCGGCGCCGATCCGTTCCGAAACCAGCGCCAGGATATAGGTGCGTCCCCAGCCGAGCACCCAGGCGAGCAGTGACGACCCGAGCAGACCCGAGAGATAGAATGCGACCAGGGCGGAGTCGATCGGCTGGCCGTTCTGGTAAGGGATCAGCACCTTGTCCATCAGAGGCATGGTCAGGTACGGTGCGACCAGCGTTGCCGCAGTGGTCAGCAGGGACAGCACGAAGGCGGTCAGCAGTTGCCCTCGGTAGGGCCTGGCGAAGCGCGCCAGGCGCAACAGTGTCCAGGTCGAAGGCGGTTCATGGATTTCCTTGCTGCACGCCGGGCACTCTTCCTGCCCTTCGAGCAGCGGGGTTTCGCACTTCGGGCAGAGCGCCACGGACGAGGGAGGCGGCATGATTCCGGTAATCCGGAAGCTGTGCTGACGAGTGAAGTGTTCGACCAGCCGACCGGCGGCGATGTCGGCGCCGAGTGTGTAGCGCCAGTGCGCCAACAGCGAATCTTCGTCGCAGAGTTCGAGGGTTCCCACCCCGGAATGATCGCGGCGAGACAGCGACAGTCCCGCCCGGTAGGCCCAGCTTTGCCACCGCGAATCTCCGGGCGGCATCACCAGCAGGCGCTCGCTGGTCACCACCACCAGCCCGCGCGCGAAACGCAGGCAGGTGTCGAGGTCGATTTCAAGCCAGGCTAGGATGCGCTCACCGTCGGCAAGCTGTGTATCGAGCGGTGTTGCCCAGGCGGTGGGCAACGTCGTTGGCGAGCTGGCAGTCAGAGCGGGGGCCTCAAGGAGCGATGGCGAAGCGACAGAACTCATGGGTTGGCCGGTTTCCAGACGAGGATTGCGCGAAGCGAATCTGGGAGTATACCCGTGATATTCCTGTCATGGCCGCGAATGGGCGAATGGCTCATCACCCATCACCTGACTCTGTTTCACAAAAGGCGGGCAAAGGGAGGTTGTTTTGCAGGCAGCGCTTCAGGCGGCGCAACCCCCGTGTGAGCCAAGACACCCAGCGGCGTTGGAGTTTCCTGAAGCGCAATGCGCCGGGTCGCTTTGCACGCGTGTTTTTTCGAACGGGGTCGGGCGATTCAAGGTGTCGTAACAGGGCGGCCGAGGGATAGAACCGATCCACCGACAGCACCTCTTGGCCTCCGGCGGCAGTCAGGCCCGCACCTGCTCCAAGAGTTTTTTTGGCTTGTGCAGCCCCGATAGCGCTCTGGCAAGCCCACGCTTCACCTCTTCAGCCCGTTGTTTGACAGATCCCAAGGTCGTCTTGAATTCAACGTGATGTCAGGGGATAGTTTATCTGAAACTGATAGGTGTGAACTCTCTACAGAAGGCGTTGACAGCCAGGGATAGGCCTCTATAATGCGCAATCGCTTCACGCGGGAGTAGCTCAGTTGGTAGAGCGATACCTTGCCAAGGTATAGGTCGAGAGTTCGAGACTCTTCTCCCGCTCCACATCTTCTGCAAAGCCCGATGGGAGCTTTGCGGATTCACCGGCAAAACGAATAACAGCCGAAGACCCTATCGTGAGATAGGTGCGGCGCGATAGCAAAGCGGTTATGCACCGGATTGCAAATCCGTGTAGGTGGGTTCGACTCCCGCTCGCGCCTCCATAAATCACGCGTCTGGCAACTCGCTGAAACACTTCGGCCCAGGTGAAGTGAGACTGGGCTGAACTTGGCGAGATTTGCAGGGTTTTCGCCTGCGTCTGCAGGAGGTCCGGCCAGCAGCGTTTCGTCGCCGATCGCTGGCAGCAGCATGTTCTCCTGGAAGGATAACTCTGATGTGGAGTCTGAAGGATTTTCTTGCTGACCCATTTCTGATCAACATCGTTGACGTCGGGGCGGCGCTCAATGAAACGCCTCCTTATCAGCAACTTGTCGATGCGGGGTGGGCGCGGATCATGGGCTTTGAGCCGAATGTCGCGGAGTGTGAGCGGCTCAACAAAAACTTTGGCCACCCTCACCGATTTTTCCCCTATTTCATTGGTGATGGTAAACAGTCGGTTTTTCATGAAACCAATTGGACTCTGACGGGTTCTCTCTTTTCACCAAACTCACCATTGCTTGAGCGATTTCAGAATCTGTCTGAAGTGGTCACCCCGATAGCGAGACATGTCGTGGATACACATCGACTGGACGACATTGCGGAGGTGGACGACGTCGACTTCTTCAAGATCGACGTCCAGGGCGGAGAGTTGGCCGTATTCCAGAATGCCGAACGTCTTCTTGCCGGGGCGTTGGTCATACAGACGGAAGTGGAGTTCCTTGAACTCTATGAAAACCAGCCGCTTTTCGCCGATGTCGATCGTTTCCTGCGTCAGAACGGCTTCCAGTTCCACACCTTTAATGGGTTCGGCATGCGCGCCTTCAAGCCGCTGATCGCCAATGATGACCTCAATCAGGGATTTCGCCAGTTTCTCTGGTCCGATGCCATCTATGTCCGCGACTGGATGAGGCTGGACGCGTTACCGGCGTTGAAGTTGCAAAAATACGCAATGCTCGCCCATGATCTACTGGGATCTTACGATCTGGCGCATCTGATCCTGAGCGCTCTGGACAAGCAAACGGGTGGCAGCGTCGCATCGGCCTATCTCGAACGCTTGCTTGCCAATTAGGGCACGACGCTGGTTCCTGCTTCGGTATCTTTCATCTTTTTGGGGGTGTCAAACAGCGGTACAATTGCCATTCAACCCTCGGATCATTAAGGATTTGGCATGGCTCAGCAGCAAGACTCTTCACGGGCGATTCTGATCATTACCATCATCGTTGCCGTCGTTCTGATCGTCATCATCTGGCCGCTTTCCATGATCGGCAAAGGTCGCGTCACGGCGGGCGCTGGTGATGAGCCGGAAGGCCGTATTCAGCCGGTGGCGAAGCTGGAGTTGGCGAAAGCCACTACGCCGAAGAGCGACGGCAAGCCGCGTGACGGTGCCACTGTCTATCACTCGGTGTGCATGGCCTGCCACGCCAGCGGCGCAGCCGGCGCGCCGAAAGCGGGCGACAAGGCGGCCTGGGCAGCACGGATTGGCGCTGGTACGGCAGCGATGGTCACGAGTGCCATCAACGGCAAGAATGCAATGCCGGCCAGGGGCGGCAATCCCGACTTGAGCGACGCCGAGGTCAAGGCGGCAGTCGAGCACCTGCTCGGTCTCGCCAAGTAGAGTCAGGCTGTCCGCCACAGCAAGCCGGCGTACGACAGCCAATCTATTTTCCCTTGTTCAGCATCGCCTTGAGCGCTGAAAAGCGTTCGGCGCTGGCCGTCTTGTCCGGCGCAGTTTCGCTCTTGCCACCCGAGAAGCGCAGGTCATCGCTGCCCATTTCAGCGATGAATCGCGATGCCTGACAGGGAATCACTTCCTGGCCCTGCTGGCGCTTCTCGGCATAGCTCAAGTGCAGTGATCGCTGGGCGCGTGTGATCCCTACGTACATCAGGCGGCGCTCTTCTTCGGTGCGGTTTTCGGCCTCGGCATCGCGGTGCGGCAGGACGCCTTCCTCGATACCGATCAGGAAAACGTGTTTGAACTCCAGCCCCTTGGCAGCGTGCAGGGTCGACAGCCGCACGGCATCGACGTCGGCGTCCTGTTCGTCGAGCCTGTTGATCAGTGCGATGGTTTGGGCGAGATCCAGCAGCGTTTTCTGGTCTTCATCGCCCTTTCTACTCAACCAGTCGGAAAACTCCTGGACGTTGCCCCATTTGATCTGAGCCGTGCGCGCATCATCCTGATCGTACAACCAGGCTTCGTAATCAATCGCGCTGAGCAGAGCGGTGATCACCTGTCCCGCCGGCTGGCATCCGGAACGTGCTTGCAGGCGCTTGATGAATTCGCAGAATTCGAGCAGGGGCGCCATCTGGCGTGCCTGAACGCGCGGCACGAAACCTTGTTCGAAAGCGGCGGCAAAGAGTGAAATCCGGCGTTCGCCGGCGTAGCCGCCGAGCGCCTGCAGGGTGCTGCTGCCGACACCACGCCGGGGGGTGCTGACGGCGCGGAGGAAGGCCGGATCGTCGTCCTGGTTGGCAAGCAGGCGCAGATAGGAAGTGATGTCCTTGATCTCGGCTTTGTCGAAAAAGGACTGACCACCCGACAAGAGGTAGGGAATGCGCTGCTGGCGCAGGAATTTCTCGACGGCACGGGCCTGGAAGTTGCCACGGTAGAGGATCGCATAATCGCGGAATGCGCCCTGATGCTGAAAGCGGTGCGCCTGCAGCTTCATGACCACCGACTCGGCCTCCTTTTCCTTGTCCTGGCAGACGTTGACAGTGATCGGATCGCCGTGACCCAGTTCCGACCACAGCTTCTTGTCGAACAGTTTTTCATTGTGCGAGATCAGAGCGTTGGCCACCTTGAGGATGCGTACCGTCGAGCGGTAGTTCTGTTCGAGCTTGATCAGCTTGAGATTCGGGTAGTCGCGCGGGAGCCCCCGCAGATTGGCGACGTCGGCGCCACGCCAGCCGTAGATCGCCTGATCGTCGTCGCCGACCGCTGTAAATGCAGCGCGTGCCCCGGCCAGCAGCCTGAGCAATTGGTATTGGCTGGCGTTGGTATCCTGGTATTCATCGATCAGCAGATAACGCAGGCGGTTTTGCCACTTGTCGCGCACGGCCGGATGACTCTCGAAGAGCGCCACGGGGAGCGCGATCAGGTCGTCGAAATCGACGGCCTGGTACGCCCGCAGGGTTGCCGAATAGCTCGCGAAAGCGTTCGCGGCGAGAATTTCGCTCTCGTCCCGGGCTTTCCTGCGCGCCTGATCGGGTGAGACCAGCGTGTTTTTCCAGTTCGAGATCAGCGACTGCAGCTTGCGAATGGCCACCTTGTCGGTGCTGCCGGCGAGATCCGAAACGATGCCGAAGCAGTCGGCCGCATCGAGGATCGAAAAGCTCGGTTTGTAGCCGAGAACGCCCGCCTCTTCGCGCAGGATGCGCACCCCGAGAGCATGGAAGGTCGATATCGTCAGCCCCCGCGATGGCTTGCCGACGAGCAGTTTGCTAACCCGTTCCTGCATCTCCCGCGCTGCCTTGTTGGTGAAAGTGATCGCGGCGATGTTGCCCGGGTTGAAGCCGCAGGACTCGATCAGGTAGACGATCTTTTCGGTGATCACGCGCGTCTTTCCCGATCCGGCCCCGGCCAGAACCAGCAGCGGACCGTCGAGGTAGCGGATGGCCTCGCGTTGCGGGAGGTTGAGGACAAGGGTTGCGGACATCGCGGAAGGGAGCTGGAGCGGGGGGCGATTCTAGCACACGCCGGTTGCGGCGACTCGTTTGCCGTCCTGCCGATTTGCCATTCCAAGGGGCATGCCTGTAGAATCGCGCCGGCTTCCGAACTACCGCCGGCAGCATCCGATAGGGTCTGGAAAGCCAGTTAAATGGGCAGTCAGGGCTTTCCCAGGCTGCATTCGAAATGAATATCAAGGGGGTAGTGCATGGCTGAGCAAAAGCTGGGTAATCCGGCTGTGGTAGGTCTGGCTGGTTTTGGCCTGACAACAATGGTGTTGCAGTTTCATAACGTGGGATGGATGGGTTTGGGTCCGGTCGTCTGGCTGGGGCTGATTTTTGGGGGACTGGCGCAGATGATCGCCGGACTGCAGGAGATGAAGACCGGCAACAACTTCGGCTATTGCGCCTTTACCGGTTATGGTTGTTTCTGGATCGCGCTGGTGCTGCTCCTGATCGGCAACCATTACAACATCTACACCTCCAGCAAGACCGACGTCGGTTGGTTCCTGGTCGCCTGGACACTATTCACGGTGATCCTGTGGATCGGTTCAATGCGTGTCAGCAGCGCGCTGGCACTGACCTTCACCCTGTTGCTGGTCGGTTTCATTCTGCTTGACCTGGCGCACTTCGGTTATCCCGACCTGACCGTTGTAGCCGGCTATGAACTGATGGTGACCGCAGCGATGGCGTGGTACATCATGGCGCATATCATTTATGCCGATCTGTTTGGCCGTGACGTCCTCCCGGTCGGCAAGCCCTGGATCAATTGAGGCTTGTGGACCCGGTATCCGGGTCCGATCGGTTGACCACTAACGGTCATGACTTTTCCAGGCACTTCCGATCATGAAAGTCATGACCGTTTCCCTCTCCCCGACCCCGCCCACGGCCCGCGCTGCATCGCGGGTCGGCTACGGCAGCGCGGAGCGGTGCTCCGCAAAACCTCGCCTTCGCCCCTCGCAAAGGGGAGGGGAGATTGGTGAGTCGCTGATGCGACTTCCACATTAAGGGGAACGTTCCACCAAGAGGAACGTTTCATATTCTGAACAGAAGGAGAAGCGTATGATGAAATTTGCAAAAACAGTTGGATTGATGGCGTTGCTGGCCTGTGGTGTTGCCCATGCCGCGGCACCGACCGAAGCCGATGTGGCCAATGCCGAAGAGACGGTCAGCAAGGTGCGCGCAGCCGCCCGCTTCCTGCATGACAAGGGTTCGTCAGCCTATGCCGATTTCAACCAGAAAGACGGCAAATGGGTGTGGAAGGACAGCTACGTGTTCGTCTACGATTGCCGCAAGGACAGGATGATCGCACATCCCATGCGCCCCGACCTGGTCGGCAAACCGATCCTCCAGATTACCGACAACGCCGGCAAGTACATCTTCAAGGAACTCTGCAAGGCCGGCAACGAATCGCGTGGTGGCTGGGTAGAGTACAGTTGGCCGAAACCCGGCGCCGGACGCCTGTCTCGCAAGATCTCCTATGCCACGACCGCAGATGTCTCGTTCGCCACTGGAATTCAGGTCAGTGCCGGCATCTACGATGAGGGAATCCCCCTTCCGGAACTTGCCAAGGTCCTTGAAAGAATGTCCGACCCCTCAAAGTATCCGGCCATGTAAGCGTTTCAGCAGCAGAGCCCCAGGCGAACGAGGTCTCTGCTGTCGCCACTCTTCCGTTCAGCTTCGTTGCCGATAGGGCCTCGTGTCTGCTGTATGCCAGGGAGAACCCTGTGTGCTCTGACAGTTCACCTCGAGTGGCACAGCGCAGCATGGGAATTGCCGCCAAAAAATGCGGCCCAGGTGTCCATTCGAACATCCGGGCCGCAGGTTGACGACTACTCAAGCAGAGGTGTTGATGTGAGTCCCGACGGTTTGGCCATTCAGATTGACCGTTGGAGCCGGTTCTTTGATGGCGCCGCCGCCATCGTCCGCATCCCCATCGTTCCTGACATCGCGCCCTGCCTGTTGGGCCTCGGCAGCTTCGGCCTGCGCCTTGACTGCCGGACTATACGACAAATTGCTGTTACTGGAACCAATCGAACTGACAGACATAGGCTATCTCCGGTGAGGCAAAACTGGTGCGGAATGCACCATTGATGATAACGGCAAAATTCGAAGATTCTTGAGTTTTTCCAGCAAAGTCTGGGCGGTGGAAGCCGATGACACTATCGGCACAGTCCTTGGCACCGCGATCGCCAAATGCCGGGAACGCAGACTATGCCACGACATCGAAAGGAGTGTTGCATGGACAGTTTTGCCCTACTTGCGGCGATGATCGGCCTGCTCGTCGGCGTGCTGATGGTCTGGCTGGCCACCCGCAAGCGAACATCCGGAGCCGACGATCAAGGCCAGGCAGAGCGTGCAGTCGAACTCGCCACTGCCAAAGAACGGCTACGTGCCCTCGATGCCGAGCGCCTGCAGCTCATCAGGGCGCACCAAGAGTTGAAGGCACAGACCGTCGAGTTGCGGGATACCCTCGATGACGCGTGCAATGAGCGTGCCCAGCTCAGTGAGCGTGCCTTGCGCGTGCCGATGCTTGAACACAAGCTCGCCGAAGTCGAACGGGTCCTCGCGGAAACGCACCGGCAGGCGGCCGACCTGCGCGAGGACTCCGGCCGTGTCAATGCAGAACTCAGGGCCGAACGTGCGACCGTCGGTTCGCTCCGCAGCGAATTGCAGAGCGAAAAGGCGCAGCGGGCGGCAGCCGAGCTGCGCGCCAATCGCCTTGACAGCGAACTTGCCGAGCTGACGACTCGCCTCGACGTCGAGCGCAGTCAGGGCGAAGAAAAGCTCAACCTGCTCCTGCAGGCCAGGGAAGTTCTTGCCAACCAGTTCAAGAGTCTGGCCAACGACATCCTTGAAGAAAAGGCCAAACGCTTTACCGAGCAGAACCAGGCCAACATCGGCCAGTTGCTGGAGCCGCTGAAAACAAAATTGCAGGAGTTCCAGGGCAAAGTCGAAGAGGTTTATGTCCAGGAAGGCAAGGACCGCACCGCACTTGCCGAGCAGGTTCGGCATCTGATGGCCCTCAATCACTCGCTGAGTCAGGACGCCAGGAACCTGACGCGGGCGCTCAAGGGCTCGGGCAAGGCACAGGGCAACTGGGGAGAACTGGTGCTCGAGCGCGTCCTCGAAGCTTCCGGCCTGCGCAAGGGGGAGGAATATGAAGTCCAGGAGAGCCATCACCGCGCAGACGGCACGCGCGCACAGCCCGACGTCGTCCTGCATCTGCCCGAGGACCGCCATCTCGTGGTGGATGCCAAGGCGTCGCTGACGGCCTATGAAGACTACGCTTCAGCCGAGGACGAGGGCGATCGTCAGGCCGCCATCAAACGCCACCTCGATTCCGTTCGCACGCACATCAAAGGCCTCTCGGACAGGAATTACCAACTGCTTTACGGCCTGAAATCGCTCGACTTCGTATTGATGTTCATCCCCATCGAACCCGCTTTCATGCTGGCCGTCACGCATGATCGCGAGCTGTTCATGGATGCCTGGCGGAGAAACGTGCTGCTGGTCAGCCCTTCGACGCTGTTGTTCGTCGTGCGCACCGTTGCACACCTCTGGCGGCAGGAAGCGCAAAGCCGCAATGCTCAGGAGATCGCCAAGCGCGGCGCGGAGCTTTACGACAAGCTGGTTGGTTTCGTGGTTGATCTGGAGTCGCTTGGCAACCGTCTGAAGCAGGCGCAAAGAGATTATGACGAGGCGCACGGCAAACTCACCGGTGGACGTGGCAACCTGATCCGCCAGGCGGAAATGCTCAAACAGTTGGGTGTCAAGCCGAGCAAGGCGTTGCCGACGGCGCTGGTCGAAATCGCCGGGGAGGGGACCGGGGAAGCGGTAGCGGTGGCCATCCCGAAAGCCTAAACTTCAGGTAAACTTCAGTACAAGGGTATGGTCCTTACAAACCACCCAAACGGTTCACACCAAGGATGCAAATGCCCAACTTCCACCCCATTTCCACCGACCGCTACGCCAACAAGCGCTGGCGACGTGTTACGGGTTATTCTTTCGCTGCCCATGAGGCGATCATTCCACTGACGGCAGGTGAATTTCCGCGTGCGCTGTTGAGTCTGCCCATTGCCTTTGTCGAACAGAAGGAGGCCTTCATTCCTGTGGCTGTTCTGGGTGTGGCAACAGGCAGGAATCTGTTTGTCGCACCCGACGGTAGTTGGGTGGGAAAGTATATTCCCGCTGCCATTCGTAGCTATCCTTTTTGCCTTGCCAACAGGAGTGAAGGTCAGCAGGTGCTGTGCATCGACGAAGATTCAGGACTCATTGTCGATGGCAGCGAGGGAGAACCCTTTTTCGATGAGGCAGGCAGACCCTCGTCGGTGATTCGGGATGTCCTCAATTTTCTGACCCAGATCGAGAACAGTCGGCAGGTCACCGTCAACGCCTGTGCGGTACTGAAAAGACACGCCCTGATCAAAGCCTGGCCGATTACTGTCAAGACCAGGGCTGGCGACCAGCCGGTTGGCGGACTCTTTCAGATTGACGAAGCCGTCCTTAACCAGTTGTCGGCTGAAGCCCTTCGGGAAGTCGCCCAAGCCGGTGCCTTGGTCATTGCGTATTGCCAATTGCTGTCGATGCAGCAGTTGCCTGTTCTCGGCGAGTTGGCTGAAGCCCATGCCAGCGCGGCCTCTCATGCTGCAGCGCATACGCCGGCTGCTGCTGCCAGCCAGGAACTGACTCTGGACTACTTGAACAAAAACGAGACGCTCAGTTTTAGCGGGCTTCGTTAATGTGCAAGGTGCGTCGCAGCGACGCACGAATTTCCTCTTCCCACGCGTCGGGGCGAAGCGGGCTTTCGTGGTGCATTGCGCCGCGCCGCCGAGGCCGATCAGCCGCGCGGATGGTGTTGGGCGTGCAGGATCTTAAGCCGTTCGCGAGCGACATGGGTGTAGATCTGCGTCGTCGAGATGTCCGCATGGCCCAGCAGCAGTTGCACGACGCGCAGGTCGGCCCCATGATTGAGCAGATGCGTGGCAAAGGCGTGCCGCAGTACGTGCGGTGACAGGCGGGCAGGGTCCATTCCGGCTTGCAGGGCGTAGCGCTTGATCAACTGCCAGAAAGCCTGCCGGGTCATCGCCGAGCCGCGCCCGGTTACGAACACCTCGTCGCTCTGGCGTCCTGCGAGCAGCGCCGGTCGGCCGTCGCCCAGATAGCAGCGCAGCCAGTCGCACGCCTGTTCACCCAGCGGTACCAGGCGCTCCTTGCCGCCCTTGCCGAAAACACGCAGCACGCCCATGTCGAGATGGAGTTCGTGCACCTTGAGGCCGACCAGTTCGCTGACGCGCAGGCCGGTGGCGTAGAGCGTTTCGAGCATCGCCCGATCACGCTGCCCGAGCGTCGTGTCGAGCCGGGGGGCAGCGAGCAGGCGCTCGACCTGGACTTCGGAGAGCACTTTCGGCAGCCGCGAGGATTGCACCGGCATGGCGATCTTCCGCGTCGGATCATGGCTGCGCTGGCCCTGCGCCACCTGGTACCGGTAGAAGCGGCGCAGCGTCGACAGGTAACGTGCCTGCGAGGAAGCGCGCAGGGTTTGCGACAGCATCGCGATGAAACGCATCAGGATCGCTTCGTCAACGTCGCACAGGCTGCCGAGTTGCTGCTCCGCCAGCCAGATCGTCAGTTGCAGCAGGTCGCTGCGATAGCTGTCGAGCGAGGCTCTGGCCAGACCGTCTTCCAGCCAGAGCGTGTCGCAGAAGCGATCGATCTCGGCAAGGTCGCCAGGATCGGCCTCAGCAGCCTTCATGTGCCAGCAGCCAGCGCTTCACATCGAGCAGAAAACCGTCGTTCTGATGAGCAAAGCCGCCCAATCTGCCGCCCGTCGCCAGTACCCGGTGGCAGGGAACGACCACCGGGTAGGGGTTGGCGGCGCAGGCCTGACCGACCGCCCGCGGCGCGCTGTGCAGCGTCCGGGCGATCTCGCCATAGCTGCGCGTCTGGTGTGTCGGAATGGCTGCGATCTGCTGCCAGACGCGGCGCTGAAAAGGCGTACCCGCGGCGCGCAAGGGCAAGACGAAAGGGGATTCGGCGTCCGCCAGGTAGGCGTACAACTGGCGCGCCACTTCCTCAGCGAGTGGATTCCGAGGGGCCATTTCGTCAGTTGGCGGAAGAAAGGCGATGCGATGAATTTCTAGCTCGTCGCCACACACCCCGAGGCTGAACACCGCCGCGCGGATGACCGCCTGGAAGGCCGGTTCGGCCGGATCGACCCGAGGGCGCATCGCAGTGTCCTGGATCGGACCTCAGGAGGCCTTGCCGAGCAGCGCCTGCTTCAGGTCATCCTGGACCGGCTTGTTGCCAAGCCAGATTTTCAGCAGCGCCTTATAGAAATCGTCGCCGGCGAGGTCTTTGCCTTTGACCTGACCATTGACGGTGAGTCGTGTGCCCGTCTCCGGCAGCCAGTCGATGAACACGCTGGTACCGGTCTTGGGTTCTCCCGCGGCCAGCAGGGTATCAGAAAACTGCTTCAGGCGATCCTTGAGGTTTGCCATTTCAACTTCCGAATGGTTGTTGGCGACGCCTTCCTGCAGTGCTTCGACGAACTGCTGTGCCGAGAGGTCGCGCAGCAGACTGATCGAAATCCGCTTGCCACCCTTGGCGGCCAGCACCGCCGCTGCGTCGCCGCTTTTCTCCGGCAGATAGAGGGCCATCGCATAGACCTTGAAAACGGCCTTCTTGCGCAGGCCGGCGCCATTGACCACCAGTTCACCGGGACCGAGGCGCGTCTTGTCATCGAATTTGACCCCGGCAACTTCAACAGCAGTGGCAAGGTTGAAAAACAGGGCGGTCACTGCCGCCACCAGCAAATGTTTCATGACGTATCTCCTTTGGGTGACATGCTCTGACGGGTCTGGCCAAGCCCACCGCGGTGTCCGCCCGCTGCCGCAGTGCAGTAAGGGGATAGTTTATCTAAAATTGATAGGAATGAAGGGTTGACAACACCCAAGGCAAAAACTCATACTTTGAGCGTAACCCTCGGATCATCAGGGTTTCATCGGCCTTCCCTTCGGTCGGTGCCATGAGCCTCCTGTTCACGGACGCCACCCGCCGAAAACGGGAGCGCGCAGTTCCGGAAAGGGATCGCCGACACCTTCTTCACCGGCGTCGCACCTTGAACCCGCCAGGGGGAGAACAAATCATGAACGACCGCACAGGCCTGCGGCGACCGCGGGGTGCCACGCTTCGTTTGGTTTTCCTCAGCGCAGCCATCTTGCCACTGACGGTCGGTGCTGCGACCTGCACGGTCGGTAGCGGCGTCAGCATCATTGGCAACGAATATTTCGCCATTGCGGCGTTGACGGATGGCTCGTACGAGTACCGGGGGTCGAGCCTTCGTTGCTCAGGGGGAGTGCCGGTTTCGCTGATTGACACGCCTTTTTACGGGACGCCCGACACGGTGTTGGTGCGGGGCACGAATGCCACGCGTCTCTTTCGCAACCGTTGTGGATCCCTGGGCCTGGTCGCCGATGACCGCTTCAGGGGCACGATCAACGATGGGGTGGCCACCGTCGATTTCTCGCTGGCAGCGCACCCGCTGAGCGCCACCTATACCGACGAATTCGTGAAAGGGATCGCTCCCGGCGAAGACTTCCCCATCCCTTGCGGCTGCACCGGTGGGCTGGCCAAGCTACCCGGTTCCGCGATCTGCACACCACCACCGCCGGTCAAGACGCCCGACCTGTGCCTCGCCAACCCGATCCTCCCCGGCCAGGGCTGCAAAGTCCAGCGCGAAACCGACTACCGCTTCGGCGGCGCCTCGCTCTTGACCTTCGAGCGCGACTACCACAGCCAGAGCCCCTACCATGCCCAGAGTGCTGCCCAACGCAGCCTGGGCAGCCGTTGGCGGCACAACCACGACGTCCTGCTCAACCCCGCCGCCGGCACCAACCTCGTCCTCCTGCTGCGTGGCGACGGCCAGATCCTGCACTTCCATCCCCAGCCCGGCAGCACCACCGACTGGGTCAGCGACGCCGACATCGTCGGCCAACTGCAAAAGACCGCCAGCGGCTGGACCTACCGCGACAGCGACGACGCCGTCGAAACCTTCGACCTCGCCGGCCGGCGCCTCAGCCGCGTCGAACGCGGCGGCCTCTCGCTCACCTACCGCTACGTTCCCGGCAGCGACCGGCTCGCCGAGATCCAGGACCCCTTCGGCCGCCGCCTCAGCTTCACCTACAACGCCCAGAATCTCCTGACCGAAGTCACCCTCCCCAGCGCTGAAAAAATCACCTACACCTACGCCGACGGCAACCTCGCCAGCGTCACCTATCCCGACACCCACACGCGCCATTACCGCTACACCCACCTCACCGTCGGCGGGCACGTCGAGCCCGCGCTGCTCACCGGCCTCACCGACGAAAACGCCACCCCCTACGCCAGCTGGACCTACGACTCCAGCGCGCTCGCCGCGAGCAGCGAACACGCCGGCGGCGTCGACCGCCACACGGTCGTCTATCAGAAAGACGCCGCCGGCAAGATCACCGGCAGCACCGTCACGAACCCCCTCGGCGCCGTCACCCAGTACACCTTCCAGAACCTCCTCGGCACCAACCGCGTCTCGACGATCAGCCAGCCCCTGGTTCCCGGGCTCACCCGCCGCTTCACCTACGACCCCAACGGCAACTTGGCGAGCCAGACCGACTTCAACGGCCACCTCAGCACCTACACCCACGACAGCCGCAACCTCGAAGTTCAACGCATCGAAGCCTCCGGCACCCCCGACGCCCGCACCGTCCGCACCGACTGGCACGCCAGCTACCGCCTGCCGCTGCGCCTCGCCGAACCCCTCAAGCGCACCACCTTCACCTACGACCCCGCCGGCAACCTCCTCACGCGCAGCGAACAAGCCACCCCCGACGCCAACGGCAGCCAGGGCTTCGCCGCCCCCCTGGTCGGCACCCCGCGCACCTGGACCTGGACCTACAACAGCGTCGGCCAGGTCCTCACCGCCGACGGCCCGCGCACCGACGTCGCCGACCTGACCACTTTCACCTACCACGACGCCGCCGACCTCGATCCCGGCAAACGCGGCTAGCTCGCCAGCGTCACCAACGCCCTCGGCCACCGTAGCGACTTCACCGCCTACGACCTGAACGGCCGGCTGCTCACCCTGATCGACCCGAACGGCCTCGTCACCACCTTCACCTACGACCCGCGCGGCCGCCTCACCGGCCAGACCGTCGGCGACGAACACACCGCTTACACCACCGACCCGGCTGGCCAGCTCACCCGCCTCACGCTACCCGACGGCAGCTTCCTCGCCTACACCTACGACCCCGCCCACCGCCTCACGCAGATCGCCGACGCCCTCGGCAACACCCTCACCTTTACCCTCGACGCCGCCGGCAACCGCGTCCAGGAAGACTGGCGCGACCCCGCCCACGTCCTCAGCCAGACCCGCCAGCGCGTCCATGACGCCTTGAGCCGCCTCACCCGCGAACTTGGCGCGCTCGACCAGCTCCAGGCCGACTACGCCTACGACCCGCAAGGCAACCTCACCACCCTCACCACCCCGCACGGTGCCGGCACCCGCAGCACCACGCAGGCCTTCGACGCCCTCAACCGCCTGATCCGCGTCACCGACCCCGCCAGCGGCCTCACCCAGTACGCCTACGACGGACAGCACCGCCTCCTCCGCGTCACCGACCCGAGAAACCTCGCCACGCGCTACACCATCGACGGCCTGGGCAACACCAGCGGCCTCGACTCCCCCGACAGCGGCGCCAGCAGCCAGACCTTCGACGCCGCCGGCAACGAACGGACGCACACCGACGCCAAAGGCCAGACCACCCACCGGCAATACGACGCGCTCAACCGCCTCACCCGCGTCACCTACGCCGATGATCGCCGCGACCTCTTCATCTGGGACCAGGGCGCCACGGGCCAGGGACGCCTCACCCGCCTCGAACAACGCGACGCCGCCGACGCCCTGCTCACCGCCATCGACCGCCAATACGACGGGCACGGACGCCTGACACAGGAAACCCGCCAGATCGCCGGCGTTTCCTTCGTCACCCAATACCGCTACCGCCAAGGACGCCTCGTCGGCCTCACCACGCCGAGCGGCAAACAGATCGACTACACCCTCGACGCCCAGGGACGAATCCGCGACGTCCAGCTCACCGTCGCCGGCGACGTCAAGACGCTGGCCAGCGCCATCACCTACCACCCCGCCGGCGGGCTCAAACAGCTCACCAACGGCGCCGGACAACTCCTCGCCTGGGGCCAGGACGCCGATGGCCGGCCGGCCCGCTACACCCTCGGCAAAGAGACCTGGCAGATCGCCTACGACAGCGCCTCGCGCCTCGCCAGCCAGACCAACCTCAGCCTACGGCTACGACCCCCTCGACCGGCTGACCCAGGCCGTCCTGCCCAGCGTCACCCACGGCTACGACTACGACCCCACCGGCAACCGCCTGAGCCAGACCAGTGGCGCCGCCAGCCGCAGCACCACCATCAGCCCGACCAGCCACCGCCTGACGGCGATCACCGGCAGCCACGCCAAAGCCTACACCTACGACGCCAACGGCAGCCCCACCGCCGACGGTGCCGGCCAGACCTTCACCTACGACGCGCGCGGCCGCCTGACCGGCGTCACCACCATCTACCGCCTCGACCCGCTCGGCCAGCGCCTCCGCAAGACCGGCGCCGAAGACACCCTCTACCACTACGACCAGGCAGGCCGGCTGATCAGCGAAACCGCGCCCGACGGCACCCCCCGCCAAAACTACGTCTGGCTCGGCGAGCAGCCGCTGGCGATCATTCAATAGGGCAGGGGGAGAACGATCATGCCCAGCCTTCGCCAACCCCGGCGGCACCTCGCCACCTTCCTGCTGCTCGTCCTGAGCGGCCTGATCAGCCTGGCCCAGGCCGCCCCGACGGTGAGTCTCAGCGCGCCGACCGCCGGTAGCTACCTCGCCCCGGTGAGCCTCACCGTCAGCGCCACCGCCACCGCCCGTGCCGGCACGACGCTGACCCAGGTCGAGTTCCTCGACGGCGCCAGCGTCCTCGCCACGCTCACCGCCAGTCCCTACACCTTCACCTGGAACAACGTTCCAGCCGGCAGTCACCGCCTCACCGCCCGGGCCACCGACCGCGGCGGCGGCGTCACCACCAGCGCCGCGCGGACGATCACCGTGAACAGCGGCAACACGCCGCCGAGCGTGACGGGGTATGGTCCGACCGGCGGCGTTTATGCGCTGCCGATTCGCCTGGCGTGGAAACTCGCGGCGAATGGGGGGGAAGTCAATACGCCGATCACCCGGGTCGACCTGTATGATGGCGACACGATGATTGGCAGCAACCATGCCTCTTTCAACACGCTCACCTGGACGCCGACGGCGGCCGGCAACTACACCCTCAGCGTCACGGTCACCGACAGCGCCGGCGGCGTGATCACTCGCTCGCTGGGAAATTTCACCATCACCGCCAGCAATACGCCGCCGACGGTCAGCCTGACCGCACCGGCCGATGGCGCCGTCTATTCCCTGCCGGTGACCATCTCCGTGAGTGCAACCGCTGACGGCGTCGAGGTCAACACGCCGATCACACGGGTCGATTTCTATCAGGGAACGACCCTGATCGGTGGCAGCACGGCCCGTCCCTACACCCTCTTCTGGACGCCGACGACGGCCGGCAGTTACCCCCTGACCGCCCAAGCGACCGACAGCGCTGGCGGCGTGACGACCAGCCCGGCCCGCACGGTGACAGTACAGGCAGCCAACCAGGCACCGAACGTCAGCCTGACCAGCCCGCTCGCCAACCAGAGCTTCACGGCACCGGCAACCGTCACGCTCAGCGCGACGGCCAGCGACCCCGACGGCAGTATCGCCCAGGTCGAGTTCTTCCAGGGAACGACGCGGATTGGCAGCGCGACGGAGGCGCCCTACAGTGTCGTCTGGAACGCCGTGCCGGCCGGGAGTTATAGCCTCACGGCCAAGGCGACCGACTACCTCGGCGCGACGCGCAGCAGCCCGGCCGTAGCGATCACAGTCACTGGTAGCGGGCCGACCATCCTCTACCTGCACGGCGATCACCTCGGCACGCCGCGGGTGGCGACCAACGAAGCCAACGTCGTCGTCTGGCGCAACCTGCCGACCGGTGAGCCGTTCGGGATGGCATTGCCGGAAGAGGACCCGGATGGCGACGGACGGGCGACGGTGATCAACCTGCGCTTCCCGGGGCAGTACTTCGATCGGGAAACCGGGCTGCACTACAACTACTTCAGGGATTATGACCCCGGCGTCGGGAGGTATGTGCAGAGTGATTCGATTGGGTTGGCGGGGGGGTTGAACCCCTATGCCTATGTCGATGGCAACCCGATCAGCTTTTCGGACCCGAATGGGTTGAGGAAAATTATTCTTCTTAAGCCAAACGACTCGAACTACAGGGCCGCTGTTAATGCACCCGACATCCCAGGAATCTGCTTGGTAATTGCTCATGGAAATAGCCAAGCGGTAAGCGGGAACAATGCAGCACAGTTGAACAGACTGCTACAGGATCTAGGGTGCACTCCCAAGGAGCCGGTAGTTCTCGATGCTTGCAGAACCGGCCAGGGTGATAACTCAATTGCTGAGCAGCTAGCCAAGCAAAGGGATGGCATTGTAGTAGCGCCAGATGAACGCACGTGGACCACTCCTTGGGGAACCGACCTTCAGCACCCCTATCCGCCCTTGGGAGAAGGCTTTCCGTTAAATCGCTTTCCTAATGTCACTGCCCCTGGTGGATGGCACACTTTCACACACGAAGGACGCGTGAGGAATTAGATTGAGATGCAGCTATATATCAAGCTTCTCGCCTGTCTTTTGTCATCAGTTCTTCTGTCAGCTTGCGACAAAGCGAATGACGATTCATCCACGACATTTACCTTGCATTCGGGAGTATCGATCGAAGAAGTGGCTAAGTGCAATCCAGATTCAGCGAACGAATCGATAGCGGTCGAGAGTAGCAGTCCTGGTCGTTACCTCATTGTGGCAACAACCTATTTGCCGTGTGATTCAGAGTTTGAACGACCTTGGCTTACGCAGGAAAAGTACGGGCATGTCACCTTGGTTCTTAATACGAAGAGACGGGGTATCGGATTCGATTCAAGCTGCGATTGCCTGCGGACAATCAAGGCAAGAATTGATGGCCGCATCAGAGCCGGGCAGACACTGTACGTGGTTAGTGATAATGAGGTATTGGGCCACCAGATACTGCCTATCAACAAGACGCAGTGAACATGATCTCGGGCGGACCTTCCCGGAGGCCTTCCAGTAAGCCATTGATTTGATGTAAAACATCAGAAAATCGCCAAAGATGTAGGCATGTAACTATAATAATTGTGTTTGACAAACAATGCTATATGTGCTTT
>NZ_JAZKUD010000004.1:0-160400 GCF_036625275.1 Accumulibacter sp. | reverse complement strand
GCGGCATAAACGCGAGAGAAAATACCTCTCTCGCATTTATTCCACGGTCCTCTTGACCCCCTTTCAGCCATCACTTCCCATGCTCTCCCAAATGAACCAAAAACCATGAAACGAAGCATACAAGGGGTCTGGGGGAAGGGAACAGTCATCGGTTTCATCCCTTCCGGGGTGGCTCAGAAAGCCATGACCGTTGGGGAAAAACGCGCTGCCTCAGGCTAGGATGGGCCCAAAGAGGTCATCCAGACTCCGGGCATCGAGCACCTGGTCCAGCCACGCCTCAATCTGCTCGAGGGAGGCGGTGGAGATCTTCCCCAGAACCTCCGCAGGGACGGCACCAAAACGCTTCTTGAGCAGCTTCTGCAGTGCCAGCGCTTCACCCTCGGCCTTGCCCTCGGCCTTCCCCTCGGCCTTGTAGGCCTGCGCCCATTCCTCGAGTCGTTCCGCCAACATGACCTTCAGCTCCTGTAGATCATCTATCCGAGGCAACACGATACGGTATTCGGCCTTGCGCATCAAGGTCGCCCGGATCCAGAGCGCGAACATCCGGCGCAGGTCGGGCCGGTCGGCCAGCCACTCGTCGAGCAGGCTCAGCAGGCCGCCGATGGCCTCCGGCGACGCCGGGTGTTCGATCCGGAAGACGGCGGCAACGAGGTTCCTGAGCGAGGCCAACTCGCGGTCGCTCCAGGCGTTCTCGTCGATCAACAGGTATTTCAGCCGGGGCTTGAACTGCTCGACCAAGCCCGGCACCGGCGGGATCAGGTCAAACACGTCGGTGACCGCCGACCAGCGCTGACTGCCGTTGTAGAGGACGATGGGCAGGACCGGCGGCAGGCGGCCGTCGGCCAGGACTTCACCGCGCTTGAGCAGGTCCTGATAGAGCAGCCCCCCATAGACCATCATGCGCAGGGCCATGTACTTGTCGACGCGGCTCTGGAATTCGATCAGCAAGTACAGATACACCCACTCCCCGCCCACTTTCACCCGCCAGACGATGTCGTCGGCCCGGTGGCCGAAGTCTTCGGTGACGTAGCTGCCGGGCACTCGCTCCAGGGTGCTGTAATCGAGTCCGTGCAGCCATTCATCCGGCACGAAGCCGAGAATCAGGTCGCGCACCAGTTCCGGCGTGGAGAAGAGGAGTTTGTAGCCGGTGTCGTGAGCGTTTGCCATGGCCGAATGGTAGCAGGACTAGGACGGTCAGGACATCCGGCCGCCTGCAGCGGCCCGCTTCCGAAGGACGATCAATGGCTCCGGGCGGGTGACGATTTCGAGCAAGCGCTAATGGCGCCGAGTTGTGGTCCTCACCTCGCCCTCCCCTCAGAGATAGTAGGTCGAAATGAAGAGTCTGGCGTACTGCGGGACGTAACACGCGCGGCTTCAGCCTCAGATTGGCCCAAAGAGGTCATCCACACTCCGAGCATCAAGAACCTGATCCAGCCACGCCTCAATCTGCTCGAGGGAGGCGGTGGAGATCTTCCCCAGAACCTCCGCAGGGACGGCACCAAAGCGCTTCTTGAGCAATTTCTGCAGCGCCAGCGCTTCACCTTCCGCTTTCCCCTCTGCTTTCCCCTCGGCCTTACCCTCGGCCTTCCCCTCGGCCTTGTAGGCCTGCGCCCATTCCTCGAGTCGTTCCGCCAACATGACCTTCAGCTCCTGTAGATCATCTATCCGAGGCAACACGATACGGTATTCGGCCTTGCGCATCAAGGTTGCCCGGATCCAGAGCGCGAACATCCGGCGCAGGTCGGGCCGGTCGGCCAGCCACTCGTCGAGCAGGCTCAGCAGGCCGCCGATGGCTTCCGGCGACGCCGGGTGTTCGATCCGGAAGACGGCCGCCACGAGGTTCCTGAGCGAGGCCAATTCGCGGTCGCTCCAGGCGTTCTCGTCGATCAACAGGTATTTCAGCCGCGGCTTGAACTGCTCGACCAAGCCCGGCACCGGCGGGATCAGGTCAAACACGTCGGTGACCGCCGACCAGCGCTGACTACCGTTGTAGAGGACGATGGGCAGGACCGGCGGCAAGCGGCCGTCGGCCAGGACTTCACCGCGCTTGAGCAGGTCCTGATAGAGCAGCCCCCCATAGACCATCATGCGCAGGGCCATGTACTTGTCGACGCGGCTCTGGAATTCGATCAGCAGGTACAGATACACCCATTCCCCGCCTACCTTGACCCGCCAGACGATGTCGTCAGCCCGGTGGCCGAAGTCTTCGGTGACGTAGCTGCCCGGCACTCGCTCCAGAGTGCTGTAATCGAGTCCGTGCAGCCATTCATCCGGCACGAAGCCGAGAATCAGGTCGCGCACCAGTTCCGGCGTGGAGAAGAGGAGTTTGTAGCCCGTGTCGTGAGGGTTTGCCATGGCCGAATGGTAGCAGGACCAGAACGCTCAGAGCATCTGTCCGCCTTCATCCGTCCGCCTCCGGAGCAGGATCAATGTCCGCGCAGTCGAAGGCGAAGCCCTCCCGGAAGAAAAGCGCAGCCCCTCGCGAGCCCCTGAAAGAATCGGATCAGCATCTGCTCCCGGTCGTTGATTTCATAAACGACGTGAAGCCGTGCCCCGAGAGGTGTCCAATGGTCCTGATCGTCGTGGTCTGCGCTCATCCTCTTCTTGTGGGAGTCCACCGCCGGTGATTTGTCCGTGTCCCCGTCTTGGCAACGGCGAAACATTCCCGCCCTCAAAATCCCCCTTGGGGGGGATGGACAGGACGGGTGAACATGATAAGGTTTTTTAATGGTAGGGCGCCTGTAGGCGCGCGACACTCTATCGGGAACGGGCAGTGCCCAACGTGGGAGTTGGGTATTTATATAGGGAGAGAAAACGGATGCCGTACAAAATGGGTCGTGCTTTGGCTTTGGCGGGTGCCGTCTGGGCCGGCAGTGTGGGGGCGGTGGAGGTCCGCTATGTCGCGAGTGATCTTCCCGATGCCGTCCCTGGCTTCGACCGCTGGCGCTACGACTATACGGTGAGCGGCCCGGTGGCGCAGTATTTTTCGCTCAATCTACTCTTCTCCCCAGCCTTGTATGCCGATCTCGACCTCGTCACCCCGCCCGACCCGTCGCGCTGGTCGTCGCTCGTCGTCGCCCCGGAGCCCGCTTTCCCCGCCGACGGCTGGGTCGGTCTCACCGCCCTTGTCGCGCAACTGACCGGCGAGGCCAGCCCCTTGAGCGTCGAATTCTCCTGGTTGGCCAGCGGCACTCCCGGCAGCCAGTGGTTCGAGGTGCTCGATGATTTCTTCTCGCGAATCGGCATCGGACCCACCGCGCCACCAACGCCGACCGGTGTGCCGCTTCCTGGCAGCTTGTGGCTTGCAACGCTTGCACTTGCCGGCGTCGGGGTCTTGCGCCGACGCTAACGCGGTCAGCCGACGCTGGCGAGCAGCGCCAGGCATTGGGCCGCCTGCCCCCAGGCGCTTTGCTGACTGAACCCTCCTGACCGAATCATGCCTGCGGCTTGCCGCGTTTCTCCGGAGTCGACCATGCGCACCCCTCACCCGCCCCGTCGTGGACCACGCCGCTGCAGCCCCCTCCTGGTCCGTCTCCTCGCGCGCCTGCACGGCTGGCTGCACGACTGTCTGCGACGCTGGCAGGCGCAGCGCGCGGCGGCCCACGCCCAGCCGGCGCGGGTGTACTTCGAAGCGCTCGAACCGCGCCTGCTGCTCTCGGCCGATCTGGCGGCCGGTAGCCTCAGCTACAGCACGACCACCGCTCCGCTCGTCCCGGGCGAAGCGCTGAGTGCCCTGTTTACCGTCGATCGCCTGGGGGACGAAGTGCCGGCGACGCAGGTACGCTTCTACGCCTCAACCGACAGCACGCTCGATGCCGCCGATCCGCTGCTCGGCCGCCGCGATCTCGCCGCCGGAACGCTCCATCCCGGCGCCAATCCGATCGCGGTCGACCTCGATTCGCACGCCTTCTCCAGCCCCGGTCGCTATACGCTGATCGGCGTGATCGATCCCGGTCACAGCGTTTCCGAAAGCGACGAGACGAACAACCAGGCGCTCGCCGCTGTCCCCTTCGAGGTCGCTTTCACCGTTGGCCAGATCCCCGGCCGCAGCCCGGTCCCCGCGCTCGAACGGATCGACGCCGACGGCACGCGCTTCACCCTGGCGATCAGCGGCCCCGGCTCGGCAACCTTGCTGCCCGATGCCGGCGGCTATCGGCTGACGGTCAGCGGCAGCGATGCCACCACCCGGATTACCTTGACCGGCAGCGGCGGCGATGGCCGCATCACGCTCAGCGGCCTGGAGGCAGAGCGCTCGCTCGGCAGCCTGACGGCACCAATCGCTGTGCTAACGGGCTACGCGCGCTTCACCCAGGTCAACACGCTCAGTCTGGCTTCGATCGACGCGGGCGCGCGCATCGAAGGCGCTTCGCTGGCAAACCTCACCGTGACCGGTGATGCACGCGGCGAATGGCGCCTCTCCGGCGCCGGCGCGACCGGCTTCATCCTCGGCACGGTGCAGATTGGCGGTACGCTCGCCGGTCTGTGGGCGATCAACGGTCGCGCCAACAGCGTCAGCGCGCAAACGACGGCCGCCGACTGGCGTGCCAACGTCCGGGCGCCGCTGACGCAACTCGTCGTGCGCGGCGACGCCTCCGGCCAACTCGCAGCGGCAGCGCTACAGCTTCTGCAGGTCGGTGGCTCGCTGCGGGGAATGACGGTGCGCATCGGCGCCGATCTGGGCAGCGACGCCGCCCTCGGCGGCAGTGGCGAGGCGGCCGATACCTTCCGCGCCGGCACCCTGGCACGCTTGCGCGTTACCGGTCACCTCGACAACAGCGTGATTCTCGTCGGCCTCGACCCGCGCAATGGCCGCGACCTCGACGGCGACGACCAGGTGCTCGGCAGCGCCAGCGCCAACCGCATTCAGGAACTGCTGGTCGGCGGGCGGCTGACCGGGGAGACCCGGATCATCGCGCCGGCCTTCCCGGACAGCGTGCGCGTCAATGGCGCGCTCGTTTCTCCCGCCAGTCTCAGCGCCTTGTCGGTGACGGCACCGGATCGGCAGGCACCCCTGCTCAGTGCGGCGCTGGCCAACGATACGGGAGCCTCTGCCAGCGACCGCCTCACCCGCGATCCGACGATCGCCGGCACGCTGACCGAGACCGGTGGCGGTCGCCGCTTGTGGGCGAGCTTCGCCGCCAGCGCGGCGTCGTTCGTCGACGTGAGCAGCGCCCTGCAACCCGACGGGCACTTCGTCCTCGATGCGGCGCGTCTGGCCGCGGTCCATGGCGCGACCCTGCCCGAGGGCGTGCAGTCGCTGCGCCTCGTCGCCGAAGATGCCGCGGGCAACCGCTCGCCCACCGTGACCATCGACTTCACGCTCGATACGACCGCGCCGGCGGCGCCGGGGCTGGATCTGCTCGCAGCGAGCGACAGCGGCGTCCGGGACGACGATGAGCTGACCCGCGACGCGACACCGACGCTGCGCCTGACTGCCGAGGACGGCAGTGCGATCGTGCTGCGCCGGGATGGCGATCCCACGCAATGGTCGCTCACCGGTCCGTCCGCCGAATTCACTTCGCCACCGCTCGCCGACGGCACGCAGATCTTCCGGGCCACCGCCACTGACCTTGCCGGCAACGTCGGCGAGACGGCCACGCTGGCGCTGTCGATCGACACCGAAGCTCCGGCCCTCGTGCACCTGGGTCTCGATCCGGCTTCCGACACCGGCGCAGTCGGCGACCTGCAGACGAACGCCGCGGTGATCGCGCTCGTCGGCCAGACGGTGCCGGGGGTGTCGGTGCGCCTGCTCGATCCGGCCACGTCCACCATCGCCGACGGGACGGGGGACTTCCGCCTCGCCGACCTGCCGCTCGCGGTCGGCGACAACGCCTTCCAGGTCGTTCTCTCCGATGCGGCGGGCAACGAGACGAACGATTCGATCGTTGTCACCCGACTGGCTCTGCCTGCCGATACGACAGCGCCGACGCTGAGCGCAGCGCTGATCGCCGATACCGGCGCCTCCGCCAGTGACGGCCTCACCTTCGATGCGCGCTTTGCCGGCAGCGCCAGCGACGACGTCGGCGTCGTGCAACTGCTCGCGCAACTCGATCCGGCGACGCCCGACGCGCCGTTCGCCGACCTGACGACGCTGCTCGCGACCGACGGCGCGTTCACCCTCGCGCGCAGCACGCTCGACGCGCTGGCTGGTGGCACACTCGCCGACGGCGCGCATACGCTACGCTTCGTCGTGGTCGACGCCGCCGGCAACCGCTCGGACGTGCTCGAACGCCACTTCACGCTCGATACCGCTGCACCCGCCTTCACCGGCTTCGGCCTCAGCGTCAGCGACGCCACCAACGCCACGCTCGACGAAACATCAGCCGGCTCCGTCCAACTCAAGGGTAGCGCCGAAGCCGACGCCACGATCCGCCTCGACGCGCAGGACCTCGAGGTGCTCGCCGGCGCCGGCGGCGCCTTCGTCATGCCCGGCGTCGCGCTTGCGCTTGGCGCCAACGAACTGACGCTGACCGCCAGCGACGCGGCGGGCAACTCGACGACCTTTGACCGTACCCTCACCCGCACCGCCGTCGTGCAGGCCGACGCGGTGCTCGAGTGGAACGACCTCGCGCTGCGCGCCGTGCAACTCGACGTCACCGACCCGCCGGTCGCCACGCGCACGCTGGCGATGGTCAGCCTCGCGCAGTACGACGCGCTGGCTGCGATCGAGGGCACGCCGGCGTACCTGGTCGGCCGCTCGGTCAGTGGCCCGGTGTCAGCGCCGGCCGCGGTCGCGGTCGCCGCGCACCGCGTGCTGTCGCAGACCTACCCGGCGCAGCAGGCGGTGTTCGACAACGCGCTCGCCGCCGACCTGGCCGCCATCGCCGACGGCAAAGCCAAGGACCAGGGCATTGCGCTCGGTCTGGCCATCGCCGACGCCGTACTCGCACTGCGCACCCACGACGGCGCGCAAGACTTCGTCGCCTACGACGGCAGCACGGCGCTCGGCCAGTGGCGGCCGACCGGCCCGATGTTCGACGTCGCCGACGATCCGCAGTGGGGAACGGTGCAACCCTTCGCACTGAGTTCACCCGACCAGCTCCGCCCGGCCGCCCCGCCGGCGCTCGACACCGCCGCGTACGTCGTTGCAGTCGAGGAGGTGAAGCGACTCGGCAGCGCGACGAGCAGCGAGCGCAGCGCCGACCAGACCGAGCAGGCGCTCTTCTGGGCCGACGGCAAGGGCAGCTACACGCCGCCCGGCCACTGGAACCAGATTGCCGAGGAAGTGGCGCGCGCCAAGGGCAACAGCCTCGCGGCCAACGCGCGCCTGTTCGCGCAACTCAACGTCGCGCTCGCCGACGCGGCGATCGCCGCCTGGGATGCGAAATACACCTATGGGCTGTGGCGCCCCGAGACCGCGATCCAGAACGCCGACCTCGACGACAACGACGCGACCACCGTCGATGCCGCCTGGCGTCCGCTGTTGCTGACGCCGCCGCATCCCGAGTACGTCTCCGGGCACTCGACGTTCAGTGCCGCGGCCGCGGGGATTCTCGCCGCGACTTTCGGGGACGCCACCGCCTTCAGCACCACCAGCGCGACGCTGCCCGGCGTCACGCGCAGCTTCACGAGCTTCACGCAGGCGGCACAGGAGGCCGGCCGCAGCCGCATCTACGGCGGCATCCATTACGAATTCACCAACCAGACTGGCCAGCAGCTCGGCACGCAGGTCGCCGAAGCCGTGCTCGCGCGCTTCGCGCTGACGAGCGACACGCAGGCGCCGGCGATCGTGCTCGACGACACCCCGGCGGCAACCAACGCCAACCTCACACTGACCGGACAGGTGCTCGACAACCTCTCCGGAGTCGCCTCGGCACAGTTCCGGATCGACGACGGCGCGCTGCAAGCGCTCGTCCTCGATGCGACCGGCAGCTTCACCGTCACCACCGCGCTGGCGACCGACGGCAGCGCCGACGGCGCGCACACGCTCACGATCGTCGCCCGCGATGCCGCCGGCAACCACAATGCCGGCGTGACGCGCGGCTTCACGCTCGACACCTTCGCGCCCACCCTGACGTTGGACAGTCTTGTCGATGGCGACACGTTGAGCGCGGCGAGCCGCCTGGCCGGCACGGCCAACGCCACCGGCAGCGCGCTGACGCAACTGAGCTATCGCATCGACGGCGGTACCAGCCGCAGCCTGATCTTCGACGCCAGCGGTGCCTTCGACGAAGCGCTCGCCTATGGCGATCTCGACGTCGGCAGTCACGCGCTGGTGCTCACCGCCCGCGACGCGGCCGGCAACCTCGCGACACTGACGCGCACGCTCGTGGTCGACGCGCTCGCGCCGCTGACGGTGACCAGCCTGACGCCAACCGATGGTTCCGACGACGTCGGCGTCACCGTGCGCCCGCAGGTTCGCTTCGCGCGCGCGGTGGACGCGGCGACGCTGACTGCCGACTCGTTCTACGCCACGGGGCCGGATGGCAGCACGCTCGCGGCGACGATCGTTCCGGCCAATGACGGAACGTTCGCCTGGCTGTTCTTCACCGACCCGATGCCGGGCGCTTCACAGGTGACGTTGCACGTCGATGGATCGAAGATTCGCGGCGCGGCCGACGGCCGCTTGCTCGACGCCGACGGCGACGGCACGGCGGGCGGTACGCTGACGCAGCAGTTCACGACGGTCAGCCGGTCGGCGGTGATCGGGACGACCCTGGTCGGCAAGGTGGTCGACCCGGGCCCGGATCTGGAGCCGATGAGTTTCGACGACATCCGCCGCGGGGCGGACGGCGTGATTCATACGCCTGATGACGTCTTCCTGCTGCCGATCGCGCATGCCAAGGTCTATCTCCTCGGGCTGGAGGACCGGGTCGTCTATACCGACGAGAATGGCAATTTCGAGCTGACCGACGTGCCGGCCGGCACGGTGAAGGTGGCGGTCGATGGGCGTACGGCGACGAACGCACCGGCCGGCGTGTTCTTCCCGGAAATGGTGATGGATGTCGAACTGCTTCCGGGGGTAACCAACACGGTGATGGGCGGCATGGGGGCTACTGCCGAGCGACTGGCGAACGTCGATCGACGGGAGGTCTACCTGCCACGCGTGCCGACGAACGCACTGCAGCCCGTGAGCAACACCGGGACGACGGTGATCACGCTGACCGACGCCGCTTCGGCACCGCAACTCACCGAGCAGGAGCGTGCGGCGCTGACGTTGACCGTCAATCCGGGTAGCGCGATCGGCGAGGATGGCCACGTGCTCGATGACGTGCAGATCGGCATCAGCACGGTGCCGCCGGAACTCGTGCGCGACATGCTGCCGCCGGGGGTGTTGCAGCATACTTTCGATATCACGATCCAGGCGCCGGGCGTCGCGGCATTCGCCGAGCCGGTGCAGATCACCTCGCCGAACGTGTTCCATGCAGCACCGGGGACGAAGCTGAACCTTCTGAGCTTCGATCACACAACCGGGATGCTGGTGATCAACGGGACGGGAACGGTGTCGGCCGATGGGCTGACGGTGGTGTCGGATCCGGAATCGGGGATTCGGGCACCGGGGTGGCATGGGTGGACGCCACCGGGCGGGCCATCCAGCCCGCCATGTCCCCCGGGCACGCCACATCCGGTCGACGTGCCTCCGGTACCCGATGCCACCGGGCTGAAGGACCGCTTTTATTCCAATGACGATGGCGAGTTCACACTGTCGTTCAGCAACAACGCGCCAAGGATTGACCCCAGCAGGAATGCTACCGACCCGGTCAACTGTGAGGCCACGCCTCTGGTGGTGGAATTGACCATCGATGGCCCGTCGGCCGATTTTCTCAACGGCCTGACGTTCATCGGCAACAAGGACAGCTTCGAGCTATATCCTGGCCAGCAGAAAAGCCACAAGGTGGATGTCAAGGACCTGCTGGCCAACATCATCAAGGCCGAGAAAGACGTGCTCTACGGCTGCTCTGTAACGGTGAAGGGCTGGAAGTTCAGCACGCCAGGCACGCTGCTGCTTGATGAGAAGATCTACCTGTACCGCTTCCTAGATGCCGCGGACGGTAGCCTCACCGACCTGGTCGGGCCGCACAAGGACGGCATCGTCGACATGGCCGACACGCTGAACGACGGTACTGGCGGCACGGTGGTGACGCGGCGGCCCTTCGTCATCGACACCGGCAGCGAGAAGCCGACGCTCACGGTAACGGATACGACTCACTTCCCGGACATCGGAACCGGCGCTGAATTCGTTTTCGACCCGCAGGCGACCAGCTCGGCCAAGGTCCCGTTCACATCGCCCGTGCAGGTCAAGACACCAACAGGCGCTGTGGCGGGTACTCTGACCCTGCGCGGCGAGGCCACGCCCAAGCAGCAGATCAACATCAACAAGGCCCAGTTCTTGAGCGCGATGAAGGCCATCTTGGCCGACGCAACAGCAGTTGGTGGCGACGTGAGCCCCGTGCTGTTCACCGAGGCCGAGCGCGCCATTTTCCCGGACGATGCGGCGATCAATGCCTTCGCCGATGACCTGGCCACGGCCGTGATCGCCAAGTTCGCGGGCGTCTCGGCCGGCATCGAGTTGGGCAGCGACACCTATAGCATCATTATCAACTACAAGAGCAACGCCACCGTCGGCGAATACGGCACATCGGGCAGCCCTGCCCCGGCTGACGGCATCGACAACAGGACCCTCATGGCGGCTTGGTATCCCAACCGCTCAAAGTACAGCGAGGCCGTCCAGAACTACCTGATCTCGTCGCTCATCGTCAATCAGAGCTTCAGCAGCAACGTCACCGTTTACGTCGACAACGGCATCGAACGAGCCGAACGCGGTTTGCCGCTCGAGTTGACACGGGCGCAGATGATCGCCGAGATGGCGAAGTTCGTCGCGCACGAGGCTGGCCATACGCTGGGCCTTCGGCACACAGGCACGGCAGGCGGCGGCGCGGGCACCCAGGAAGTGCAAACGATCGAACTGCTCGACGGCGTGGCAGGCGACACCTTCAAACTGAGCTTCCTGGGCAAGACCACGTCCGCCCTGGCCTTCGATGCGACGGCGGCGCAGGTCCAGACAGCCTTGAACAACTTGGCTTCGCTCAAGGGTGCTGCCGCTAACGTCGCGGTCACTGGCGGCACAGGCGGCCCCTACACCGTCACGTTCCAGAACGAACTGACCAATCAGAACGTGCCGCTAATAGAGCCCCGCGACGCCACCAGAGCCCTCAGGTTGACTGTGGCTACCACGACCCAGGGCTCCGGGAGCTACACCGGCCTCAAGCTGGTCGCCAACGGCAACCAAGACATCATGTGGCAGGCAATCGTTGATGTCGCAGGAAGCTTGAACTTCGTCGACGGGCTGGGCCTGTCCGGCCTAAGAGTCGGCCTGCACCTGGATTCGACGACTGAAGCCCAGAAGATGCTGAATTTCTGGACGAACCACGTCACAGCGGGCGGCTGGTACGACGCCGAAGGCATTGAGGAGGATGTGCAGTCTATACCGTTCGCCGGCGCGGCCTTGGCCTTGATCGACGGTAGCGACAAGGTGATCGATGACTCGCTCGACTTCGGCACGGCGACGATCGGTCAGCCCGTTACCTCCCAAACGCTCACACTGAAGAATTTTGGTGGCAGCCCGCTCACGATCGCATCGCTCGGCATCGCCGAGGCCGGCGGCGCCTTTAGCGTCGACCCGGTCGCGGCGGGTACCGTGGTGGCTCCAGGAAGCACGCTGCCCGTCGTGATCCGCTTCAACCCTTCCACTAGCGGTACGCTTAAGTCTCGTCTGCACATCGAGTCGAACGACACGAGCGGCTTCTTCACCGAGATCACGCTCGAGGGCCGAGCGGTCCACACCACTCCCCAGCTCAAGGTCGACATACCCAACAACAACATCGGCGGCCAGGACGTAAGCGTTGGCGCCAAGCACGTCCACGGAGTCGCAACGCTGCGCAACGACGGACTGCAGCCACTCGAGATCGCGTCGCTGACGCTCGATGACACGACAGCAGGTTTCTCTCTGATCGACCTGCCGCCGGGCTTCGACGCAGCGCATCCGATCGTGCTGGCATCCGGTGAGAGCCTCGACCTAGGCATTGCTTTCGATCCAAGCCGGCTGGGCATTGCCCGGACGGCCCTGAATGTCCTCTGCAACGATCCCATCACACCGCTTTTCTCGTGCAGCGTCGTCGGTACAGGGACAGGGGACCTTCTGGAAACACTCGACTGGGGCAGGGACTACGTCGCCCTGGAGTACGACGACGGCACGGTGGCACCGGTGATGCGTACGGTCAGCGACGACGCCGGCAACTGGAGCTTCTTCCTGGGGCCAGACAGTCGCGTGCATTATGCGATTTTCGACCCAGCAAGCGGGCTAATCGCACATGGCTACGACATAACGGCAACGAGCGGCTCATCCGCATTAACCGGAGGTGAGTTTGGCGCCAGCACGGCACCAGACACCGACTTCGACGGCCTCCCCGATGACATCGAGTTCGCCATCGGTACCTCCTCGGAGAAATCCGACTCCGATCGTGACGGCCTCGACGACTTCGCCGAAGTCGACATGGGCCTCAACCCGCTCGACGGCCGGGGCCTGCCCGCCGGGATGCTCGCGGTGACCGGGCTGCAGGGTGAGGCGAAGGAAGTGGTTCTGGCCGGGCGGACGGATGGCGCAAGCGGCCAGCTCGCGTATGTCGCCACCGGCTCGTACGGCCTGGCGATCGTCGATCCGCGCAACCTGCTGAAACCGATCGTCGTCGGACAGCTTGAGTTGCCAGGCGACGCCGTCGATGTGTCGCTCGATTCGCGCCTCAACCTGGCCGCCGTGGCGACCGGCGTGTCGGTCGAAGTCGTCGATGTTTCGAACTCGAACGCACCGAGAGTGGCGCGCTCGATCCCGGTGGCGGCCCGACAGGTCGAGGTGGCCGATGGCGTTGCCTACGTCGCGGTAGGCAACGTCATAGAGTCCTACAAGCTGTTGACCGGCGAGCGCGTGGAATCGGCACCCTCAGGTGCCGGTGACATCGTCGGCCTGGTGGCGGATCGCGGCGTCCTGTTCGCCGCCGATGCGGGCGGACGTCTGGCGTCGGTCGACATCAGCAGCGCGACGATGGCGCCGCTCGGCGGCATCGACCTGCCGGCCAGCTCGGGCCAGGTGTTTGTCGGCGACGGCGTCGCCTACGTCGGTGGCGGTGCGACCGGTGGCTTCGTCACCGTCGACGTCTCTGACCCCTCTGCCATGGTGCTGCTGAGTGGCGTCGACAGCGCGGCGATCGCGGGCAATGCCATCGTCGCCAGCGGATCGGGCGACGCGCTGACGCTGGGAACGAATGCAGCCGGGCCAGTGCTGAGCGTGGCCGATGTGCGCGATCCGACACGGACCGATCAGCGCGTCAACAGCTTCCGGCTTCCCGCGACGGCGCATTCGCTCGCCGTCGGCTCGGGGCTCGCCTTCATCGCCGGCGGGACGAGCGGACTAGTCGTCGTCAATTACCGGCCCTTCGATACGGAAGGGAAGCCACCGATCGTGACCCTCAGCGCCCCCGGCGCCGACATCGATCCGGCCACCGACGGGGTACAGGTGCTGGAGGGAACGACGCTCGCTCTGGATGTCGCCGTCGAGGACGATCGTCAGCTCGCTCGCGTCGAACTGCTGGTCGACGGCCAGGTCGCGATCAGCGATGTGTCGTATCCATGGCCGGGCAGCGTCGTGCTGCCGACGATCAAGGGCAGCGACGACACGGTCAGCATCCGGCTACGCGCCGTCGACACCGGCGGCAACGTCGGATTGTCGGCACCCATCGACCTGCAACTGATGCGCGACACCGTCGCACCGGCGCTGGTCGGCAGCAATGCGCCTGACGGTGCAATCAAGGGAACCACGTTCCGCGTCCTGACGCTGGAATTCTCCGAGGCGATCGCCGCCGGAACCGTCACCCCCTCGACGGTCGTACTGAGCGATAGCTCCGGAACCGTGATTGCCGCGCAGGATGTCCAGTTGCGGCGCAACGGGATCGAGCTGCAGGTCACGTATCCGCCGCTGGCCGAAGGCGCCTACCAGCTTCGGCTCGTCGCCCCGGCGATCACCGATCGCGCCGGCAACCCGCTCGGCGCGACCGACATCATCTCGGGCTTCACGATCGGCGAAACGCACACCGTCGAATGGATCGGCAGCCGTTCCGGTTTCTGGGACGACCCGGCGAACTGGAGCAGCGGCGTATTGCCGGGCCCCGGCGATGACGTGGTGATCGACGTGGCGCCCGGCGGGCTGATCGACCATCGGGCGGGCGCAACGACGATCCGCTCGCTGACCGCGAACGGCAACCTGCGGCTCTCCGGCGGAACGCTCGAACTCACCGCCGACTCGTCGATTAGCGGCGCGTTCACCCTGACCGACGGCACCCTCTCCGGGGCGGGTACGCTCACGCTGGCCGGAAACGGCAACCGTTGGGACGGCGGCGCGATGACCGGCAGCGGCACCACCCGGGTCGCTCCGGCAGCGGACCTGCTCGTCACCGGTCGGCTCGGAGCCCTGACGCTGGCCGAGCGCACGATCCGCAACGACGGAACGATCGTCGTCGATCGTGGCGCGGCCGGCGAGGTGCTGATCCAGCCGAGCGGCGCCGCGCTCATTCGCAACCTCGGCACGTTCGAATTCGCCGGCAGGGCACGCATCGGCGACGCAACGCACCCGGTTGCCGGCCCCCGATTCGAGAACCAGGGGCTGCTCAGGGTGCGCGCCGACACCGTTCTGGCGGTCGACCTGGACAACGCCGGCACGGTCGAAGTAAGCGCCGGTAGCAGACTGTCTCTCGCCGGTGCCAGCACCGGAAACAGCCGCGGGGCTTTCCTGGTCGCCGAGGGGGCGACGCTCTCGCTGCCCGGACGCCAGCGCTTCGAGAGCACGGCCAGCGCGTCCGGCGGCGGCAGAATCGACCTGGGGTCGTCTGGTCGCCTGGCGATGACGGGCGGCAGTTACGATCTCACCGTCGCGCTGGCGGACAGCGCCGAGTTGTCGATCGAAGCGCCGACGACCATCCGTTTCCTTGAAATGACCGGCGGCACTCTCTCTGGCACCGGTCCGCTGACCCTCACGCTGCCGCAGAGCGAGCTGCTGGGCGGCACGATCACGGTGCCGCTGATCGAGCCGCCGGATACGATCCGGCCCACGATCATCGAGAGCAGCGTCACCGATGGCGCGATTTACGGCCTCGGGCTGGGTCACATCACCCTGCGTTTTTCCGAAGCGATGCGGCCGGAGAGCCTGGTCCCCGGCCATTTCTTCCTGCTCGATGACGCCGGCGAGCGCATCGACGTACTGTCTGTGTCCATCGGTGCGCGCTTCCGATCAGTCACGCTGGAAGTGCCTCGCCTGACCACCGGCGGTTATCGACTCGTCGTCGCCGGCAACCAGCTCGAGGACCATCGGGCAGGCAACCGCCTAGCCGATGGCGACTGGACGATCGCCGCTTTCCGCGCAACGCCAAGACTCTTCGATGGCGCCCTGTACCCGACTGGGGCTGGAACGCGTTCTGCCGTCCTCGGAGACCTGGACGGCGATGGCGACCTGGACATCGTCACGGCGAACTACTACTCCTCCGCCTCGGTGTTGCTGGGCAACGGCGACGGCAGCTTCGCGGCGCGGGTGGATTACGCCTTGCCGCGTTGGGCAGCTTCGGTGACGCTGGGCGATGTCGATGGCGATGGCGACCTGGACATCGTCACGGCGAACTCCTACTCCGCCTCCGCCTCGGTTTTGCTGGGCAACGGCGACGGCAGCTTCGCGGCGCGAGTCGATTACGCCTTGCCGGGTAGGGTAGCTTCGGTGGCGCTGGGCGATGTCGATGGCGATGGCGACCTGGACATCGTCACGGCGAACGACTCCTCCTTGGGCGATGGCGACCTGGACATCGTCACGGCGGCGAGTGACTTCTCCTCCTCCTCCGCCTCGGTGTTGCTGGGCAACGGTGACGGCAGCTTCGCGGCGCGTGTGGATTACGCCTTGCCGTATGGGGCAGCTTCGGTAACGCTGGGCGATGTCGATGGCGATGGCGACCTGGACATCGTCACGGCGAACTCTTCCTACTTCTCCTCCCACTCTTCCGCCTCGGTGTTGCTCGGCAACGGCGACGGCAGCTTCGCGGCGCGGGTGGATTACGCCTTGCCGCGTTTGGCAGCTTCGGTGACGCTGGGCGATGTCGATGGCGATGGCGACCTGGACATCGTCACGGCGAACTCCTACTCCGCCTCCGCCTCGGTGTTGCTCGGCAACGGCGACGGCAGCTTCGCGGCGCGGGTGGATTACGCCTTGCCGCGTTGGGCAGCTTCGGTGACGCTGGGCGATGTCGATGGCGATGGCGACCTGGACATCGTCACGGCGAACTCCTATTCCGCCTCCGCCTCGGTGTTGCTCGGCAACGGCGACGGCAGCTTCGCGGCGCGGGTGGATTACGCCTTGCCGTATGGGGCAACTTCGGTGGCGCTGGGCGATGTCGATGGCGATGTCGATGGCGACCTGGACATCGTCACGGCGAACTCCTCCTCCGCGTCGGTGTTGCTGGGCAACGGCGACGGCAGCTTCGCGGCGCGGGTGGATTACGCCTTGCCGGATGAGGCACGTTCGGTAACGCTGGGCGATGTCGATGGCGATGGCGACCTGGACATCGTCACGGCGAACTACTACTCCGCCTCGGTGTTGCTGGGCAACGGCGACGGCAGCTTCGCGGCGCCGGTGGATTACGCCTTGCCGGGTGGGGCATATTCGGTGGCGCTGGGCGATGTCGATGGCGATGGCGACCTGGACATCGTCACGGCGAACTACTACTCCTCCGCCTCGGTGTTGCCCGGCAACGGCGACGGCAGCTTCGCAGCGCGGGTGGATTACGCCTTGCCGGGTGGGGCATATTCGGTGGCGCTGGGCGATGTCGATAGCGATGGCGACCTGGACATCGTCACGGCGAACTACTACTCCTCCGCCTCGGTGTTGCTGGGCAACGGCGACGGCAGCTTCGCAGCGCGGGTGGATTACGCCTTGCCGGATGAGGCACGTTCGGTAACGCTGGGCGATGTCGATGGCGATGGCGACCTGGACATCGTCACGGCGAACTACTACTCCTCCGCCTCGGTGTTGCTGGGCAACGGCGACGGCAGCTTCGCGGCGCGGGTGGATTACGCCTTGCCGGGTGGGGCAGCTTCGGTGACGCTGGGCGATGTCGATGGCGATGGCGACCTGGACATCGTCACGGCGAACTACTCCTCCGCCTCGGTGTTGCTGGGCAACGGCGACGGCAGCTTCGCGGCGCCGGTGGATTACGCCTTGCCGGATGAGACACGTTCGGTGACGCTGGGCGATGTGGATGGCGATGGCGATCTGGACATCGTCACGGCGAACTACTCCTCCTCCTCCGCGTCGGTGTTGCTGGGCAACGGCGACGGCAGCTTCGCGGCGCGGGTGGATTACGCCTTGCCGCGTGGGGCATATTCGGTGGCGCTGGGCGATGTGGACGGCGATAGCGACCCGGACATCGTCACGGCGAACTTATTCTCCTCCTCCGCGTCGGTGTTGCTGAACCGTTTGCGTTGACTCGTGATGGCCACTGACCTCGATTTCCCGCAACGCCTTCGGCTGCGACCGACAGATCGCACGCGTCATCCCTCCCGCAGCTCGTGCCGGTACGCCGGGCGACTGGTTGACTGCCCTCGCGTTGACGGCATTCCCGCCTGGATCATCCGATGAGCCATCCGACATCTCCCGCGAACGAGACCGATCCGCCGCCAGCCGCTGACACCGAACCGGCGAACCCCTTCCGCTACGTCGTCTCGCCCGGCTTCGCCGACCTCCTCGAGCCGCTCGAAAGCACGCTCCTGCTGACCACGTACCAGGCCGGCAAGCTGATGGCCGTGCGTGCGCGAGCGGGCCGGGTGTCCACACTGCTGCGCACTTTCGAACGCCCGATGGGCTTGGCGCACCAGGGCGATACCCTCGCGCTGGGCACCCGCAACGCCGTCTGGTTCCTGCGCGACGCCCGCGACATCGCCCCCCAGCTCGCTCCCGCCAGCCCCTTTGACGCCTGCTTCACCCCGCGGCAATGTCACGTCACCGGCGACATCCTCGGCCACGAGATGAGCTGGAGACACTCGCTGCCAGCAATCGGCGGCGAAACTCCGCCAGGGGGGCCGGCCAGCGAGCTGTGGCTGGTCAACACCCGTTTCTCGTGCTTGTGCACCCTGCACGCCGACTACAGCTTCGTCCCGCGCTGGCGCCCGTCCTTCGTCTCCGCCCTCGCCGCCGAAGACCGTTGCCACCTCAACGGTCTGGCCATGGTCGACGGCCAGCCGCGCTTCGTCACCGCCCTCGGCCGCAGCGACACGCCGAGGGGCTGGCAGCCCGGCAAGGCCGACGGCGGCGTGCTGATCGAGGTGCAGACCAACGAAATCATCACCGACGGCTTCGCGATGCCGCACTCGCCGCGCTGGCATGCCGGCAGGCTGTGGGTGCTGAACTCGGGTGAGGGCGAACTGCAGGTCGTCGACCCGAAGACCGGCCAGCGGGAGACCGTCGTTCGGCTACCCGGTTACACGCGCGGCCTGGCGATGCACGCTGGCTACGCCTTCATCGGCCTCTCGAAGATCCGCGAGAAGGCGGAATTCGGCGGTCTGCCGATCGAGACCCGTGGCGAGCCGCTGCAATGCGGCCTCTGGGTGGTCGACCTGCGCCGCGGCGCGGCGGTCGGGTTCCTCGCCTTCGAGGCTGGCTGCGAAGAAGTCTTCGCGGTGGAAGTGCTGCCCGGCATCCGCTGGCCGGCGATCATCGGCTTCCAGCAGGAAACCATCCAGGGCCTCTATGTCGTGCCGCCGGCATGAAACCGCGCGCAGAAAGGCCCGACGCTGGCCTCAGCCGATCAGAATCCAGGACCCCATCGTCGGCGCCTCGCCGGGCAGCGGGCGTGACCCTGGCGGGAGAAGGACGAAGACCACGACCATCGCGCAGAGACGCGGCACCATTTCCCAAGAAACCCGGCTGTTGCCGCGTTGACCTTCGTTAACCTTCGTTAACCTTCATTCCAACCCAGGCCGCATGGCGCACACGAACGATATCGTCTGGCACCCCTCCGCGATCACTCGCGAACAGCGCGAACGACTCAACCGTCACCAGAGCGTCATCGTCTGGTTCACCGGACTCTCCGGCGCCGGCAAGTCGACCCTCGCGCATGCCGTCGAGGAAGCACTGCATCGGCGTGGCTGTCGCAGCTTCGTCCTCGACGGCGACAACGTCCGGCATGGGCTTTGCGCCGATCTCGCTTTCTCGGACGCCGACCGGACGGAAAACATCCGCCGTGTTGGCGAGATGGCCAGGCTGTTTCTGGAAGCGGGGGTGATCACGCTGACTGCCTTCATCTCACCCTTTCGCAAGGATCGTGAACGGGTTCGTTGGTCGGTGCCGCCAAAGGACTTTCTCGAGATTCATTGCCACTGTCCACTCGCCATCTGCGAGCAGCGCGACGTCAAGGGGCTTTACCAGCGAGCGCGTGCCGGCAAGATCCCGGCATTTACCGGCATCTCTTCGCCCTACGAGGAGCCCGATCGCCCCGAGCTGGTTGTCGAGACGGGGGCATGCACCGTAGACGAGGGTGTGGCACAGGTGTTGAGCCTGCTCGAAGTGCGGGGCGTGATTCCCTGAACCTGTTTTGCAGCCATGGCCCTCCCGACCTTCCCCGCGAAGTCTCGCCGATGTTCGCCAGAGGTGCCGGCCACGAACCCGGCGGTTACGCCCCGTCCATCTTCAGCCCGAGCACCTTCAGGATCAATTCACGCCGATTCCGGGTTTGGGTCTTCCGGTACACTTCGCGCAGGTGAGACTTCAGGGTCTCGGCACTGATATGCTGGCGTTCTGCCAGATCGGCGTTGGTCAGATCGCTCACGATCGCCTGCTCGGCAATCCGCACCTCGCGTGGCGAAAGACCGTAGCGCCGCAGCCTCTGGCAAAGATCATGCCGCTGCTCGAAGCGGCGCAAGCGCACGATCATCCCCTTTTCGGCCTTCCCGAGCGCTTCCCGAACCTCGCTCGTCGTCAGGGCCGAGGAGCCAGGCTTTGCCTCGGGCAGCATGAAACGGGTCAGCAGACTGGCCGGTTGCCACGCGAGACGTTCGACGCCATAGTGCTGATCGGCAAGCACCACCATCGACGGGGATTCTTTCCGGGTCAGAAGCTCGAACAGCTCGACCACGTCGTGCCCTTCGAGCAGGCGCTCAGCCGCCGCGTCCCGAAAGACGAGTTGCCCCCTCTCGTCGAAAACGAGCAGTCCGCTCGACTCCCGCGCCGAATGGCGCGCCAGCCACTCGCGTAAGGCCAGCGAACGGCCCAGGTGCGGGGCAAGCGCGGAGATCAGATGCCCGTCTTCCGTCGTGAAATCCGGCTGCCCGGGCGGGCGATGAATGCAGAAAGCCGCCAGGGGTCGTCCGCGATAACCGCAAACGGCAGCCAACGCATGCCGATACGGAACCGTCTGCATGAAGTCGATGAACGCCGAGCGGCCCAGCGCCCCGTCGTCCATCAACTCCGACAGCCGCACCGACTGATTGATCCGGAAGTTCGCCGGTCCGCGCAGGACATACGGATCGAATGCCGCGTAGTGCTCGAGGTAGGCCGTGAGCGTGCTGTGCGCGCAATCGAAGGCGAAGCCCTCCCGGAGTTCCAGGCGCTGCGCATCGATTCCCAGGAAGACCCCGGAGGAGAAGCGCAGCACATCGCGCAGCCTCTGAAAGAATCGGGTCAGCATCTGCTCCCGGTCGTCGATTTCATAGACGACGTGAAGCAGTGCCCCGAGGGGTCCCCAACGGTCCTGATCGTCGTGGTCTGCGCTCATTACTTTTCTTCTTTTGGGAGTCCGCCGCCGGTGATTGGTCCATGTCCCCGTCTTCCCGACGGCGAAACATTCCCGCCCTCAAAATCCCCCTTGGGGGGATGGACAGAGTCGGTTAGCATGATAACGTTTTTTCGAGGCGGGGGAGATTTGTAGGTGCGCGACACTCTTTCGGGAATGGGATGGTCACAGGACTGGCTCGCGGATGCTGCGCAAGGAGGTAGGCGGCGGCGCAGGGCTCTGGCGATATTTCTGCCAGGAATGTGCGCGTGCGCATCCGTATCCTTGCGCCTCACACTGAACACAGGGCGAGCACGCAAGACGGTTCCGACGCTGCTTCGTGCCGAACCTTCGCGTACGTCAGCCGGGCGATGAGCGAGCATTCCTCACGTTTCGACGACACTGCCTGGAGCGGATTCGGAACAGCGCAGACCGCGGCCGAGTTCTGCACCCACTGGCTTGCGCTGCAATGCTTGCAGATCGGTGATGTCCGCAGCGGGCTACTGTTGCTGGCCAGGGAGGGTGGAGGCCCATTCGCCCGCGCCGCAGCATGGCCGTCGGACGGAGACAACGTGAAACCCCTCGGCCAGGCCGCCGAGCGCTGCCTGGCCGAGCGCCGCGGCCTGATCCTGCGCGGACTGGCGGACGCGCTCGTCGTACTGGCCTATCCAGTCGATGTCGACGGAAATCTGGAAGGGGCAGTCGTTCTTGACGTTGCCGAACGCGACAACGATGCCCTGCAGAGCGCGCTGCGTCAGATCCATTGGGGAGTCGGCTGGTTAACCACACTCCTCCTGCGCCGCCGCACCGCCGACCAATCTCTCGTTGCACGGCGCGCCCAGGAGGCGATCGATGTGCTCGCTCTTGCCGGGGAACAGACGGGGCTGCGAGCACTGGCGATGGCCGTGGTCAATGATCTGGCGAGCCGCTTTCTCTGCAACCGGGTGGCGTTCGGCGTCGAGCGCAAGGGTCGGGCACGCTTGCTCGCCCTCTCGCATTCGGCATTTTTCGAGAAGAAGAGTCATTTTGTCGTCGCCCTCGAGAACGTCATGGACGAGGCGTTGAATCAGCGCGGCATGGTCTGCGTTCCGCCAATTGACGACGAGCAGCCGGCAGTGGCCATTGCCCATCGCGATTTCGCCGCGTCGCGTGCCGTCTGTTCGGTCGTCGTCGAGCGCGCGGGAGTGGGTATTGGCGTCATCACCCTGGAGCGCGAGCGGCCGTTCGATGCCGAGGAGCTGCGGGCTTTCCAGGTGGTCGCCGCCCTCATCGGGCCACTCCTGGAAACCCGCATCCGGCTTGACCAGTGGCTGGCAGGACGCGTGCGAGATCGCATCCAGGATGCCTGGCGTCATCTTCGTGACCCGCGGCGGCCAGGTTTCCGTTTCGCACTGGTGATCGTGGCGGTGGCGTTTTCCCTGGTATTTGTTGACACGGATTACCACGTCTCGGCCAAGGCGGTGGTCGAAGGCGCCGTACAGAGATCCGTGGTGGCGCCATTCGACGGCTTTGTCAGGGACGCGCCGGTGCGTGCCGGCTTCCTGGTGCGGCAGGGGCAGGTGCTCGCCACGCTCGACGAGCGCGATCTGCTGGTCGAACGCCAGCGCTGGTTGGCCGAACGCGAGCAACACGGCGCGCGCTATCGTGATGGCCTGGCGAAACACGAACGAGCCGGCGCCAACGTCGCTTTTGCGCAGATGCAGCAGGCCGAAGCGCAGCTTGCGCTGACGGAAGAGAAACTGGCGCGCGCGCAGATCGTCGCACCGTTCGACGGACTCGTCGTGGCGGGTGATCTGAGTCAGTTGCTGGGCTCACCGGTTGAGCAGGGGAGGCCATTGTTCGAGGTCGCGCCGCTTGACGCGTATCGCGTGATTCTCAAGGTGGAGGATCGCGATGTCCGTGATGTTCGTGCCGGACAAAGCGGGAAGCTGATATTGGCAGGACTTCCGGGAGATTTGCTGGATTTTGAAGTGCGCAACATTTCGCTCGCCGAGGCGGACGAGGGCAAGAACGTTTTTCGCGTCGAAGCGCAGCTCGCGCGCAGCGACCTCAAGCTGCGGCCGGGAATGGAAGGCGTGGGCAAGATCAACGCCGGAGAACAGACGTTCGCCTGGATCTGGACACATCGGCTGACCGATTGGCTGCGGCTTCAGGCCTGGAAGTGGCTGCCCTGATCCGGAAGCGAAGCGATGCGAAAGCCATTTCTCAGCGACGCATGGTACCGAGTGGCACGCCTGCAGCCCCAGTTGCGCGCGCACGCGCGCATTCAGCAACAGCGCTTTCGCGGCCAGATCTGGTACGTGCTACACGACCGGGTAAGCGGCACAGTGCACCGTTTCACCCCTGCCACTTATCACGTGCTTCAGTTGTTCGACGGCAAACGAACCGTCGACGAGATCTGGCGGAGGGTCACTGCGGGTGGCGGCGACGCCATCCCGAGCCAGGATGAGGTGATCAGATTGCTCGCCCAGTTGCACGCCGGTGATCTGCTGCAGTCGAGTAAGCCGCCGAATCTGGAGGAACTCCTCGAACGGGAGCGCCAACAGCGATGGCGCAAGATCCTGCAGGGCGTCGTCAATCCCATGTCGATTCGCATTCCTCTCTGGGATCCGGACACTTTCCTGGCACGAACGTGGCGCATCGTGCGACCGCTGTTTGGCGGTTGGGGCGTCTTGCTCTGGTTGGCCACGGTCATCCCGGCCTTGGGTCTGGTGGCCGCTCACTGGAACGAACTGACCGAGAATCTCAGTGACCAGTTGTTCGCTGCGGGCAATCTGTTCCTCATCTGGCTGCTCTACCCGCTGATCAAGCTGCTGCATGAGCTGGGACACGGCTACGCGGTGAAGTCCGGTGACGGTGAAGTTCACGAGATGGGAATCATGTTCCTCGTCCTGACACCGGTCCCTTACGTTGATGCGACGGCGGCCGGGGCGTTTCGCAGCAAGTGGCAACGGGCACTGGTCGGGGCGGCGGGCATTCTCGTCGAGCTCCTGCTGGCCAGCGTGGCGACGATGCTCTGGGTGCTGGTCGAGCCGGGACTGGTGCGCTCGCTTTGCTTCAACGTCGTGTTGATTGCCGGGCTTTCGACGGTGTTGTTCAACGGCAATCCCTTGCTTCGTTATGACGGCTACTACGTGCTGTCCGATCTGATCGAGATTCCCAACCTCGGACCGCGCGCCAACCGGTACTGGCAGTGGCTGGCGAAGCGTCATCTGTTTGGCTTGAGGACCATCGAGCCCCCGTTGGCGACCGTCGGCGAGCGCCGCTGGTTTGTCTGGTACGGCGCGGTATCGTTCATCTACCGGTTGGCCGTGATGATCGGCGTGACCTGGTTCATTGCCGGCGAGTTCTTCTTTGTCGGGGTGGTTCTGGCGATTTGGGGAGGGGTGACGATGTTCGTGCTGCCGATCGTCAAAGGGCTGACCTATGTTCAGACCAGCCCGGAACTGCAGCGTGTGCGAACGCGAGCGCGTTTAGTGGTTTTCGGCGGGATTGCTGCCGTGCTGCTGATCCTTGTCGCCGTGCCGATGCCCCTGCGGACGCATGCGGAGGGGGTGATCTGGGTGCCGGAGAATGCCGAGGTGCGGGCGGCAGGTGACGGCTTCGTCGATGCCCTGTTCGCAGAAACAGACGCGTGGGTCGAGGCGGGGCAACCCCTGCTGATGTCGGTCGCCCCGGTGCTGCAAGCGGAAGTCGCTCGGTCTCGAGCACGCGTCCGGCAACTTGAGGTGCAGTACACGAGCCTGATGTTTGACGACCGACTGCAAGCCACCGCAACGCTTGAGGATCTGCAGCGGGAACGTGTGGCGCTCGCGCGCTCCGAGGAGAAGCTTGCGGCACTGCTGGTCTCGGTACCGGTTTCCGGGCAGCTCAAGCTGGCGCGAGCGGCCGACTTGCCGGGGCGTTTTGTCAAGCAAGGCGAGAGTCTCGGCTACGTGGTTTCCTGGCCGCCGCGGTTAGTCCGGACAGTCGTGACGCAGGACGACATTGCGCTCGTTCGCGAACAGCGGACGGGTGTCGAGGTGAAGATCGCCGACCGGCTTTCTGCCACTTACCCCGCTCGTGTTCTCCGGGAAGTGCCTGGCGGCAAGGATCGCCTGCCGAGCAAGGCGCTGTCGCTTGCTGGTGGCGGCCTGCACGGGACGGACCCGCGTGATCCGGATGGCGAGAAGGTACTCAACCGGTTGTTCGAGATCGATCTGGAGCTGCCGGAGGACGTCGGCGCCGTTGAGGTCGGAACCCGGGTGTACGTGCGCTTTCACCATCACGCGGAACCCCTCGCGACGCAATGGGGGCGTCGCCTGCGTCAGCTATTCCTGGCGCGCTTCCATGTCTAGGGGCTTGCTCCGGTCGTGGCGCGTGCCTGCCTTCGCGCCGGCGGTCTTTCCGGAGCGGCCCGACGGACGTGAAGGAAACGTGCTCGATCGCTTGCTCGCAGGACTCCTCGGTCGTTGGGCGCAGTGCACTTCGCGCTTCCGCCAGCGGCAATTGCGACGTATCGCTGGGCGTGTGGAGGCGCTCGCGGAGGAACTCGAACGGCTCGAAAGCGAGGAGTTGCGTCAGCGCGCGGCCGCGGTGCGCCTCGCATTGCTCCGCGATGGGCTGCTTGACGCCCACGTCGTCACCTGTTTTGCGCTCATTCGCGAGGTCACCGGGCGCTTGCTGGGCAAGCGCCACTATCTTGTGCAACTGATGGGCGGCTACGCTCTTCTGCAGGGCATGCTGGCAGAAATGCAGACCGGCGAAGGGAAGACTTTGACCGCGCTCCTGCCGGCGGTAACGGTTGCCTTGGCGGGAGTCCCCGTGCACGTGATTACGGTGAACGCCTATCTCGCCACTCGCGATGCCAACGAGCTTGCGGCGGTCTATGGTTTTTTTGGGCTGCGGGTTGGCCTGCTGGTCCCCGAGATGGACGCCGCCGATCGGACCAGGGCTTACGACTGCGAAGTGACGTATTGCGTCAACAAGGACCTGGTGTTCGACTATCTGCGTGATCGCCTGCGCTACCAGCGCGGTTTGGGAGGCGAGCGAGCGTTGCTCCGGGAATGGCTTGCCGGCAAGCCGGCGGGTGCAGACGGCGAGAGCCTGCTGCGCGGCCTGTTCTATGCGATCGTCGATGAAGCCGACAGCGTGTTGATCGATGAGGCACGGACGCCGTTGATCATCAGCCGCGACGTCGCCGATCCGTACGGACGCACGCTGTACGAAGAGGCGCTGTCCGTTGCCGCAAGCCTTGATCTCGGGGAACACTTTCAGGTGCGCGTGCGCGAACGGAGTGTCGAACTCTTGCCTGCCGGACGCGCAGCGATCACCGAGTGTGCGGCGGGCCGTGGCGGCTTATGGGCGTTTCCGCTGGCGCGTGAGGAACTGGTGGAGCAGGGGCTATCCGCGCTGTATCTGTTTGATCGTGATCGGGATTACCTCATCACCGATGGCAAGGTACAGATCATCGATGAGTATACCGGCAGGGTGATGGCTGACCGCTCGTGGGAACGGGGACTCCATCAAATGATCGAGGTGAAGGAAGGGCTTCCCTTGTCGGATCGACGCGATACCGTGGCGAGGATCACCTATCAGCGCTTCTTCCGGCGCTACCTTCGGGCGGCAGGAATGACCGGTACAGCAACCGAGGTGGCGGCAGAGATGCGCATCGTCTATGGGCTCGATGTCTTGCGCATCCCGCCGAACAGACCTGTCGTCCGGGCCTTTCTCGGGCATCGTGTCTTTCTGGACAGTGAGCGACGCTGGGCAAGCGTCGTTGAACGCGCGGCAGAAATGCGTGCGGCTGGTCGTGCCTTGCTGATTGGCACCCGCTCGGTCAAGGCTTCGGAGCTGGTATCGGCGCGGCTCGATGCCGCCGGCCTGGAACACGTCGTGTTGAATGCCCGGCAAGATGTGTCGGAAGCCGAGATCGTCAGGCATGCCGGCCAGAGCGGGCGGATCACCGTAGCCACCAATATGGCGGGACGAGGAACCGACATCGTCCTCAGTCCGGAAGTGCGGGCGGCGGGAGGATTGCACGTGATCCTGTCGGAGTACCACGAAGCGGCCCGCATTGATCGCCAGTTGTTTGGGCGGGCCGGTCGCCAGGGAGATCCGGGTTCCTGCGAGGCGCTGGCCGCGCTCGATGACGAACTGTTCACTTCTCATGCTCCTCGCTGGCAGTCCTTGCTGCGGCGCCACTTCTCTTCATACGAGGTCCTGCCCGACGCAGCCGGCAGCTTCCTGCGCCACCTCGCGCAATCGGCCGCCGAACGACAGCACTCGCACATGCGCAGACAAACGGTCATAGCCGACCTGCGCGCGGAGAAGGCATTGGCTTTTGCGGGCACTGGCGAATAGTGGCGGGCGGCAAGACAAGTAGACGAAAAGGTGAAGGGACGAAAGGAAACGGAATGAAGGATGGCAATGGGCTTGGCGATCGACAGAAGGCGGTTCTTGTTCTGCTGTTGCTGGCGGGAAAGGTGATTGCCGGCGAATTTGACTGCATCATCGAACCGAGCAGGTCGGTTGACGTGCGGGCGGCGAGCGAAGGACTGATCGAAAAGGTGTGGGTTGATCGCGGCGACGTGGTGAAAAGTGGGCAGGTGCTGGTGACGCTGGATTCCGGGGTCGAGCGCGCAGCGACCGACGCCGCGCGTTATCGTTCGACCATGCAGGGACGCATCAAGACCGGTGAAAGCCGGGTCGAGTTCTCAACCACGAAGTATCTCCGCCGGGAAAAGCTGGCGGGGCAGTCGTTCATTTCGCTTCACGATCGGGACGAGGCGCTGACCGAGAAGCGCCTGGCCGAAGCCGAACTGGTGGAAGCGCGTGACGATCGCCGGCTGGCCGAAATCGAGCATCGGCGCCTATCGGAGCAACTTCGTCTGCGCACCTTGAAGAGTCCGATCAACGGCGTGGTGGTCGATCGGCTGCTACACGCCGGCGAACTGGCGGACAATCGCGACTTGCGCAAACCGATCTTGCGCCTGGCCGACGTGGCGACGCTGTATGTCGAAGTCCTCATGCCTCTGGATGCGTTTGGCAAATTGGCCATGGGGCAAACGGCTGACGTCCTCCCGGAGGTACCCGTGGGCGGCCGTCACAAGGCTACGGTGAAGGTCATCGACCGTGTGCATGATCCGGCAAGCGGGACCTTCGGCGTGCGGCTAGAGTTGCCGAATCCAGGCTTGAAGATTCCGGCAGGGATCAAGTGCAAAGCGAGTTTTGCCAACGTCACTGCGCGTCCGGCAACACCGCCAGGCACCGTACACCGATCCGAGGCCAGACCACCGGTCAGCCCGGCCCCACCGAAACTCTGAGCCGTGGCAGAGGGCGGGATGCCGCGCACGCCTAGTTTGACCCGGCGCGGGACGGGAAGAGTTCATGTGAAAGTCGCGTCAGCGCGAACGGCGCAGCGCAACCGGCAACTCTCGGCGGACTCGGCGCATAAACGTCAACTGCGCCGCGTCCTTGCTTGCCCGGAGTCGAGAGTCGCTGACGCGACTTTCATTAAGGGATTGCGGTCCTGCCGCAGTGCGCTGTGCTCAGCGCTGCAGGCGATAGGGTTCTTCGAAATCGAGGAAGTCTTTTTCAGACAGCGCGCCATCGACCCACGCCTGCACACCCGGCAAGGTACACACGCGTGTCATGTACGCGCTCACCTCTGCCGGGACGGGCAAGGCATAGGTTTTCAGTCGCATCACCACCGGGGCGAAGTAGGCGTCGGCAATCGAAAACTCGCCAAAGAGCATTGGCCCGCCTCCTGTGCGCAGCAGGTCACACCACATGCCAACGATCCGTTCGACATCGGCGCGCACCGCCGGCTGGTCGCGCCAGACGAGCTGGCCCGTGGCGGGGAGTGACGCCTCGATGTTCATCGGGCAATGGGAGCGCAAACCCGTAAAGCCGGAATGCATCTCGGCACACACGCTGCGAGCCTGCGCCCGTGCCGCCCAGTCTCGCGGCCACAAGGCTTTCTCCGGGAACTTCTCGGCCAGATATTCGGCAATCGCCAGGGTATCCCAGACGACCAGTCCGTGGCCGACCTCAGTGTCCACCAGGACCGGCACCTTGCCCGTGGGACTGATGGCCGCCATGGTCCGTCTGAAGTTTGAACCGGCAGCGAAGGAGTCGAAGCGCACGACGACTTCTTCGCAGGCGATGCCGGCCTGCCCGATGAGCACCCCGGCACGCATCGACCACGAAGAGTAATTTTTGTTGCCGATGAACAGTTTGAGCATGATCTATTTCCTGACCAGTCGAAGGTTTGCGGGCAGCCATCTTACTACGCGTGTTGCTCCGCTTGAGCAGTTTTCCGGCCGCGCCAGGGTGCCGGGCGAATTCAGTTCGAGCCGCTGGCGTCACCCCCCCGTCCGGCCAGGAAGGCCTGCGCTTCCTCGCGGCGTTCAAAGATGTGCGGCGCGATGCTGCGCGCCGAGAAGGCTTCGCCCAGTTTGGCGCGCAGGAAGGCGCTGGTGGCGTAGCGAGTGATCTGGCTGAAATAGTTAGCCAGGAAGTAGCGGTCCATTTCGGCATAGGCGTCGTACATGTCCTGGTTGATGCGAAAGCGATCGTAGTTGATGATCACCCCGACCCGCTTGCCGGCCGCCCGGCAGCGCAGCTCGCAAATGTCCCAGATCGCCTGCACGTCCTCGACCACCCGGACATGCATGCCCTCGAAGTTGAGAAACAGGATGTTGCGCTCGGGATCGTAAATGACCCGCTCCGGCAGGGACAGGTTGAGCAGTTCAGCCTCCAGACCCATCGGGTTGGCATTGAAGATGCGGGCATCCATTTCGCCGTATTCACCGACGATCGGCTCGAAATCCATGTTCGGCAGAATGTCCCGGTCAACGTCGATGCCGGGCGCCACCTCGATCAATGCCAGCCCGCCCCTGACCCGACGGAAGACGCAACGTTCGGTGACGTAATAGACCGGCTTGTCGCGATCGTAGGCGTACTGGCCATTGAAGGTGATCTGCTCGACTTTCTTGATGAACTTCCGCTGCCGACCCTCCTGAACGATTCGCAGCCTGCCGTCATTGACCTCGACCTTCAGACCATTGCCGGTGAAGGTGCCGGCGAACACCACCAGGCGGGCGTTCTGGCTGATGTTGATGAAACCGCCGGCGCCGGTCAGGCGGCCGCCGAAACGGCTGACGTTGACATTGCCGGCGGCATCGCATTCGGCCATGCCGAGGCACGCCATGTCCAGGCCGCCCCCGTCGTAGAAGTCGAACTGCTGATTCTCGTCGATCACCGCATCCATGTTGACGCCGGTCCCGAAGTCACCCCCGGTCGCGGGAATCCCGCCGATCAGGCCGGATTCAACGGTCATGGTCAGCAGGTGCGAGATGCGCTCCTCCTTGGCAACCGTCGCCACGCCTTCGGGCATGCCGACTCCGAGATTGATGATGCCGTTGGGTGGCAATTCGAAAGCGGCACGGCGGGCGATGATTTTGCGGTCGGTCAGTGGCGTCGACACCAGACTGGCCTGGGGAACCCGGAACTCGCCGGCGTAAGCCGCGTTGTACGGGGTCACCAGCGTCTGCATGTGCTGGGCGGGTTCGGCCACGACCACGCAATCGACCAGAATCCCTGGAATCTTGACCTGCCGCGGCGGTAGCCCGCTGCGCTCGGCGATCCTTTCGACCTGGGCGATCACGATGCCGTTACTGTTCTTGGCCGCCATTGCCATGGCGAGGTTGTTGAGGGTCAAGGCTTCCCGCTCCATCGTGATGTTGCCGAAGGTATCGGCGGTGGTCCCGCGCACGAAGGCGACGTTGACTCTGCCGACCTTGTAGAACAGCCACTCCTCGTCGGCGACTTCGACGAGACTGACGATGTCCCGGGTGGTGGCGGCATTGATCCGACCGCCGCCGTAGCGGGGATCGACGAAGGTGTGCAGTCCGACTTTGGAGAACGACCCTGGTTTGCCGGCGGCCAGATCCCGGAACAACTGACAGATGATCCCCTGCGGCAGGTTATAGGCCTGGATGCGGTTGCCGAGTGCCAGTTGCGCCACTTTCGGCATGCGCGCCCAGTGGCCCGCCACCACCCGGCGCAGCAGGCCTGCGTGGCCCAGATGATTGAGTCCCAGGGTCTTGCCGTCGCCCTGACCGGCGGCGGCGAACAGGGTCAGGTTTTTCGGGCTGCCGGTGGTCAGGAAACGACGCTCCAGGGCCGACAACAGGGCTTCGGCGAAGCCGGTCTGGACGAACCCGGTACTGGCCAGGGTATCGCCATCCCGGATCAGTGCGATGGCTTCATCGGCAGTCACGATCTTGCTGCGCATGGTGGTTTCCTCTCGTATTGAGCGAGTTGAGCGAGATTTCCGAACGTTGGCCCGGATCAGATCATACAATCATCGGCAATACCGGCGGATCTACTCGCCCTCGCTGCCGTTCGCCATCAGATGCCGCCAGGGCCGTTGCGCCTGCGGCAGGTGCAGCATCAGCAACTCGCTGCCGAGCAGGGTGACCTGGCCATCCCGGCGATTGTCGCCGGTATCGCTGTATTCGAAATGGTAGACCCGGCGCAGGCGCAACCGACCTTCGTCATCGCGCGCCGGGCGCAGCGAGCCGAGCGCGACGGTGTCGTCGAGCAGGAGCAGGTCTTCTGCCGCGCACGCCGCGCGCGCGGCACGCATGCCGGCCTCGCGCGCCTGGAAGCTGTCGTACCAGAACCAGCCGACGGCCAGCAGCACAAACAGGCTGATCATCTCCATCCAGGGCATCGTCCGGGTCCTGTGAATGTCAAAGTTGCGTCAGCGACGCACGACGCTTACCTTCCTGGCCGGAAACATTTGTTCACACATAAAATCCCTGCAGAACACCCCGCCAGCCCGTAAGCGCGCGAAACCGCGGCCAGGCTGGCTATACTAGCGAAAAATGGCTTACACCACATCCCGACCGACTTCTCGGGGTGAGAATGAACGGTGTTGGTCGAAGGACTTTTTCCGATGAAGAGACGTTGGCATCGGTGATCGCCCTCCCCCCGCGCGGGGGTGAAGGCGGGGTTTGGCAAAGCACTGCTCTGCGCCGTCGCAGCCGGCCCGCGATGCAGCGCGGGCCGGGGTTGGGGAGAAGGGCAATCGTTACACACCAGTTCGTTTCATCAAATCCTTGCGAAAGCATCTGGCCAGAGCCAGGTCTGCTCTGGCGGCCGCTGCGAGGACAGGGACTCCCCCTTTCCCCCAACCCCTCCCCCGCGAGGGGGGAGGGGAGCCGGGTATCTGCCCAACACTTTCATTCGCACCCGACTTCGCGACCGCCCCGCGCCCCGTGCGCCAGACGCTTCGCCAACGGCTGCCGCCTCGCCATCGCCACCCTGCTGACGGCGCTGGCAGCCGATCTGCCGGCGCTGGAAATCAGCGATCCCTTCGCCACACGCACCTTCACACCGCCGCGCCCGGCGCTGGCCGGCAGTGCACTGTCCTGTCAGCCGCTGCCAGCCGACGCCGCCTATGGCATTCTCGAAGTCGTCGATCTCGCCCTGTGTCGCAACCCGACCACCCGCGAGGCCTGGTCGTACGCACGCGTCCAGGCCGCCCAGGTCGGCATCGCGCAGTCCGACTTCCTGCCGGGGCTCGATGGCCAGGTCAGCGCCAGCCGGGCCAGGGTCGACTCGCAGACCACCAGACAGCGCAACGCTTCGCTGACGTTCTCCTGGCTGCTGTATGACTTCGGCGCGCGTTCGGCGAATCTTGAAATCGCGCGGCAAGTGCTGAGCGCCGCCAGCTCGACGCTCGACGCAACCGTCCAGAGCGTCTTTCTCAATGCCGTGCAGGCTTATTACAACACCCAGGCCGCGCGCGCGGCAGTGACCGCCGCCCGCGAATCAGAAAACGCCAGCCGCGAGAGCCTCACCGCCGCCGAAGTCCGCTACCGCGTCGGCACCGGCACCCCCGCCGACCGCCTGCAGGCACAGACCGCCTGGTCGCAGGCAACGCTCACCCGCATCCGCGCCGAAGGCGTGCTCAGGAACGCCTTCGGCCGCCTGGCCAATGTCATGGGGCTCGACGCCAATCAGAGCCTGTTGCTCGACGAGATTCCATCAGCCACCCCCGACGCCAGTTTCACCGGCGACGTCGCGGCGCTGATCGATGAAGCACGCGCACGCCGCCCCGAACTCAAGGCCGCTGAAGCCGAACTCCGGGCCGCTGAAGCCGGCGTCGATTACGCCCGCGCCACCGGCCTGCCAACACTGTCACTGAGCGCCGGCCCGCAGTGGACAGACCTGGGCAGTGCTTCGGCCCACGGCAACTCGATCGGGCTGACGGTTAACCTGCCGATCTTCTCCGGCTTCAACACCACCTACCGGGTTCGCGCCGCCGCCGCCCAGACCGAGGTCCAGAGCGCCCGTCGCGACAACGTCCGCCAGCAGGTCGCGCTCGATGTCTGGGAAGCCTATCAGAGCCTCAGCACGGCGACCCAGACCCTTCGTACCACTGCCGACCTGCTGGCCAGCGCCGAGCATTCCGAGCGTGTCGCCCTCGGACGCTACAAGGCCGGCGTCGGCAACATCCTCGATGTCCTCAACGCCCAGAGTGCGCTCGCCAACGCCCGCCTGCAACGCATCCAGGCGATGCTCGACTGGCACGTGTCGCGCGCCACACTGGCCAGATCCATCGGCGCCCTCGACAGCACGCTGCTGCTCTCGATCAGCAAGCAGAAAGCCCGCAATCCATGAAGCACTCGCGCAGTCTCCTGGCCCTCCTCTTCTTCGCACTCGCGGCCGGCGTTGTGTACTGGTATCGCCAGAGCAGCAGCCAGTCGCTCGAACAGCGCTACAAACTGCAGTCCATCGAGAAGGGGGATGTCACCCAGACCGTCTCGGCCAACGGCACGCTCAACCCGATCGTACTGGTCAATGTCGGCACGCAGGTTTCCGGGACGGTCACCAGGCTCTATGTCGACTTCAACGACAAGGTTGAGAAAGGCCAGGCACTGCTCGAACTCGACGACTCGCTGCTCGCCGCACAAGCCCGTCAATCAGCGGCCAATGTGCAGAACGTCGCTGCCGCGCTCGATCTGGCGCGCGCCAGCGAAGCACGGATGAAAGCCCTGTTCGAACAGGAATATGTCTCCCGGCAGGAACTCGAGCAGGCCGTCCAGACGCGCCGCTCGAGCGAGGCGCAACTTGCCCAGGCGAAAGCTGCCGCCGAAAAGGATCAGGTCAACCTCCATTACACGACGATTCGCTCGCCAGTGTCGGGGGTCGTCGTCGACCGCGTCGTCGACCTTGGGCAGACCGTCGCTGCCAGCCTGCAGACGCCGACCTTGATCAAGATCGCGCAGGACCTCTCGGAGATGCGTATCGATTCGAGCTTTGCCGAGGCCGACATCGGCAAGATCCGCGAAGGACAAAAGGTACGTTTCACTGTCGACGCCTTCCCGAACCGCAGCTTCCAGGGCGAAGTGCAGCAGATTCGTCTCAACCCGACGACGCAGCAGAACGTCGTCACCTACAACGTGCGCGTTTCGCTCTCCAATCCCGAACAGATCCTGCTGCCCGGAATGACAGCCTACGTCAGCATCGGTGTCGCCAGTCGCCAGAACGTCCTGCTGGTGCCCAACGCGGCGCTGCGTTTCAAACCCAGCGAGAGCAGCGACAGCGAGCGCACGCCCGCCGGACAGAAAACGGCGAGTGAGAGCAGCGGCGAAAGCAAGGGCAAGGGCAGGAAACGCGACACGGCCAGCGGCACGGCGTATCGCGTCGAGAATGGCGAACTGAAGGCGCTCGGCGTATCGCTCGGGATCACCGACAACCGCAACACCGAAGTGCTCGGCGGTGATCTCAAGGCTGGCGACATCGTCGTCACTGGCGAGAACATCGCCAGCAACAACGGCAAGCCGAGCAGCGTCGGGATGAGACTGTTCTAATGGCCGAGGAGGTCATTCGCGTCGCCGGTCTTGGCAAGTCCTACGAAACCGCGGCCGGACGCTTCCCGGCGCTGCAAAATGTCGATCTGTGCATCACGGCAGGTGAGTTCGTGGCGATCATGGGACCCTCGGGGTCGGGCAAATCCACCTTCATGAACCTGCTCGGCTGCCTCGATACGCCGAGCAGCGGCGACTACTTTCTGGTCGGCCGCAACGTTGCGCAGTTGCGCCAGGACGAGCTAGCACGACTCCGGAACCGCAGCATCGGCTTCGTCTTCCAGGGTTTCAACCTGCTGCCGCGGATGACGCTGACCGATAATGTCGCCCTGCCGCTGGTCTATGCCGGCATCGAGCGTGAGCAGCGGCGACAGCGAGCGCGCCACGAACTGACCAGGGTCGGCCTCGGCGATTACGCCGACGCGCTGCCGAGTCGCATCTCGGGTGGACAACAGCAGCGCGTGGCGATTGCGCGCGCGCTGATCAACTCGCCGCAACTGATCCTTGCCGACGAACCGACCGGCAACCTCGACAGCCAGACCAGCGAAGAGATCATGGCGCTGTTCACGGCCCTCAATCGTGAAGGAATCAGCATCGTGCTGGTGACCCACGAGCCGGACATTGCCGTGTACGCCGCGCGACAGGTGCGTTTCCGCGACGGACGTCTGGTCAGTGACCTGCCGACCCCCGCCAGAGCGATCGCCGCATGCTGAAAGCAATGCTCGGCGAAGCCTGGCAGGCGATGGGTGCGAACCGCATGCGCAGCATGCTGACGATGCTCGGGATGGTCATCGGCGTCGGCTCGGTGGTATTGATGATGGCCATCGGCCAGGGCGCGCAGTACGCCGTGGCGCAGACCATCAGCAGCATGGGCAGCAATCTGTACATCCTGATTTCCGGCTCGACGAGTGCCGGCGGCCTGCGCAGCGGCGGCGGCGGCGGCCCGACGCTGACCGTCGCCGACGGCGAGGCGATCGCCGAGCTTGACGGCGTCAGCAATGTCGCGCCGGTGCAACAGGGAACGCAGCAACTGGTCTATGGTGCGAACAACTGGAGTGCGACGGTGGTCGGCACGACGCCGCCATATCTCGACGCACGCGCCTGGACGATCGTCAGCGGATACCCTTTTGGCGATTCGGACGTGCGCGCAGCAACGCGGGTGGCGCTGATCGGCCAGACCGCCGCCGACAATCTGTTCGGAAACGACGACCCGCTTGGCAAGACCATCCGCATCCGCCAGAGCCCTTTCGTGATCGTCGGCGTCCTCGGCAAGAAAGGGCAGAACCTCGACGGCCGCGATCAGGACGACACCGTGATCATTCCGCTGACCACCGCGCAGCGCAAGGTCTTCGGCAATCCCTTTCCGGGCTCGGTGCGCCTGATCATGGTGCAGGCGACTTCGGCCGAGGCGATGCCGGCAGTCGAGAAGAGCATGACCGCACTGCTCCGCCAACGCCATCGCATTCGTGAAGGGCAGGACAACGACTTCTATCTTCGCAACCTCGCCGCAGCGGCCGACTCGGCGGCCGAGACGACCCGCGTGATGTCGGTGCTGCTCGGCGCAATCGCCTCGGTTTCGCTGCTCGTCGGCGGCATCGGGATCATGAACATCATGCTCGTCTCGGTGACCGAACGCACGCGCGAAATCGGCATCCGCATGGCGATCGGCGCGCGCCAGCAGGACATCCTCGCGCAGTTCCTGCTTGAAGCGCTGATGATCTCGGTCGCTGGCTGTCTGATCGGGCTCTTTCTCGGCATCGGCGGCGCGCTGCTGACCAATGCGCTGACCGACATGGTGATCGTCATCTCCGGTGCCTCGATCCTGGTGGCCTTCGGGGTCGCGGCCGGGATCGGCATCTTCTTCGGCTATTACCCGGCGCACCGCGCTGCCGCCCTCGATCCGATCGAGGCGCTGCGCCATCAGTAGCGCGACAGGCTACAATCTTTTTTTAGCCCACTCAGCGAGACCCCCCCATGCCCATTTACACCCTCGGCGCCCGGCGCCCCCAGATCGACCCGCAAAGCTGGGTCGCCCCCAATGCCACCGTGATCGGTGACGTCCGCCTGGCCAGAAACGCCTCGATCTGGTGGAACGCAACGGCGCGCGGCGACAACGACCCGATCACGATCGGCGAGAACAGCAACATCCAGGACCATTGCGTCCTGCACACCGACGAAGGCGTACCGCTGACGATCGGCCGCAACGTCACCGTCGGCCATCTGGTGATGCTGCACGGCTGCACCGTCGGCGACGGATCGCTGATCGGCATCGGCTCGGTGCTGCTCAACCGCTCGGTGATCGGCCAGGGCTGCATCGTCGGCGCCAACACGCTGATCCCGGAAGGCAAGGTCTTTGCAGACCATTCGCTGATCGTCGGCTCACCCGGCAAGGTGATCCGCCGGCTCAGTGAGGAAGAAGTCGCTCGGCTGCAGCATAGTGCCGATCACTACGTGGCCAACTGGCAGCGCTATCTGCGCGAACTCGCGGCGCTGTAGTCTTCCCCTGTAGTTTTCCTGTTTCTCCGCGGAGGAAGCCAAAGGCCGTCGAGTCGACGGCTTTTTCCCATGACCTTGTGGATAAATCGGAACCGCTTTTCGCTATCCCGAAAACGCACGGACAACACTGTGTGCAAGCTGTGGGTCGAGCGTGGAGATCTGCCGCAAGGCATTCTTTTCCAAGGGAAACTTTCTGTTGCCTGAATATTCGGCGAGGCCGGAATGATCGCGGCAGGATGGATACCCGAACAGTCAGGACCGTTGGCCCATGTTGCCGGTTTCCGGCCAGGGACGCTGATGATTGACCTCAACGTCTCCTGACTCCACCCGTGCGGCCGACGCAAGACCATGCAGCGACTGCCGAAGGAGGTGCAGGTCGCTTTTCTTGTCGTAAAAGGCATAGGCTCCAGCTTCCAGGCATCGCTTGCGGTAAACGGGCTCCGCAAAGTTGGTGAATACCATGACCTTGACGCCCGGATGTTCCGTTCTCACCGCACGGAGAACCTCCAGACCACTACCATTGGCCAGCTGAATATCGAGCAGTACGATGTCCGGCGGGTGACTTCGAATGCTTTCGATGGCTGGAGCGGGACTTTCGAATTCGCCCACCACCTCCGCACCTTCGATCTGCGCGAGCATTTCGCGCAACATGCGGCGGACAAGGGCGGAGTCATCGACGATCAGGATTGACATCAAGGTCGGTCACAAACAAGAAGAAGAATCTGGCCTGAAGAAACGCCCGCTGGCCGCGTGCTTCTGGCCTGCATGCAGCGCGGGATTTCCTACAACTTAAAAAGGGCTTCTTTCGGCAGAATACGAGTCAGTCAGGAACCCTGGGGCCTTCGGCGAGCGGTTCCGGAGCAGTAACTTCTCGATCTGCTCATGGACCAGCAGCGCGACGTTGGGCAGGAGACTGAGCGAAGTCAAACCCGGAATGCTGGTCATTCCACGGGGCAACACGATGACGATCAACGGCTTGGTGTGAGCAGAGGAAGGATTGGCCAGTACGGCATGCACAAAAGCCCGCGACGCCTTTCCCCAACTGACGACGATCACATCGGGCTGGTGCTTCGCCGTGCAATCGTAGGCGTCTTCAATGGAACGAGCGATCGCCACCACCTCGATTTTTTCGTCCATTCGCAGTGCCCTTCCCACACCGTCGAGAAACAGGTTGTCCGTGTCCACCAGAAGAAATCGGGTGCGTCCGTCCTGCAGGGCGCTCAATGCGCAGGCATCCATGGTCATGATCTCCAGGGTAATCGAGCTGCGCCAAGAAGAAACGCCTTCTCACGCGAATCGATTTCCAGACCGTATCATCCCGCACACACCAACCATCGACTAGCGGCAGCCCGTGTCATTTTCCTGTAGGCAATGGCCGACATTGCACCCGTCAGGGAATCCCTACACAGCCGACGTGCCATCGCCCTGCACGCGCGCGCCGACGAGGGGCACGCCTCACGTCGTTGGTGCGCGACCGGCCATGGACGTTGCTGGCGCTGGCTTCCGACTACGCCGTATCAAGATAGCATGCCCTTTTCCAGGGCATAACGAGTGAGTTCCGCATTGCTGGGCAGGCCGGTCTTTTCAACGATTCGGGCTCGATAAGTGGTCACCGTCTTGGGACTGAGATGCAGTGCCTCGGCAATCTGGTTCAAGCTCTCGCCGGAGGCAATCCGCCGTAGCACTTCGATCTCCCGGTCAGAGAGTGCTTCGGAAGCGGATTTCCGGCCTCGCCCCACCTCGATTGCCAGCCGCTCCAGCAGTGCCGGGCTGACATGCTTGCCGCCGCCAGCGACCTTGCGTATCGCCGCGAGCAGCGTGGCCGGAGGGCTGCTCTTGGTCAGGTAGCCGGATGCGCCGGCTTTCAGCGCACGCACGGCATAGACCTCTTCAGCGTACATGCTGAGCATCAGCACGGCCAGCCGCGGCCGCTCCGACTTGATCTGTTTCAACAGGTCCAGGCCGCCCTTGCCGGGCAAGCCGATATCGACCAGCGCGACATCGAATTCGCTCTGGCGGATCAGGTGAATCGCCTGTTCGGCGTCCTCCGCTTCGCCCGCCACCTCCATATCGTTCGACTGCGCCAACAACAGCCGCAAACCGCCGCGGACCACGGCGTGATCATCCACCAGAACGACCTGGAGCTTGCGCCCGCTCATCACTTCTCAAACCGGCATGCGCAGAACAATGACCGTCCCCTTCTTCACACCGCGCGACAGCGTGATGTCGCCGCCAAAGCGGGCAGCACGTTCCCGGATGCCCAGCAGGCCCCAGGATTCGGCCTTGATCAGATCCTCGTTGTCAATGCCCACTCCGTCGTCCTCCACGAGGATCATCACGGCGCTGGCTTCACGACGGATAACGATCTCGACGCACGATGCCTGGGCATGGCGGACGACGTTGGTCAACGCTTCCTGAACGATGCGAAACAATGCCGTGGCACGCTCCGAATCGACATCGATTGCGGCAACGTCGGCGGCAATCGAAATCCTGCATGGTAGTCCGGTTCGCTCTTGAATCTGCCCAGCGTACCACTCGATCGCCGTCCATACCCCGAGCTGGTCGAGGACACTCGGCCGCAGATCGCTGATGATGCGGCGCATCGTATCGACAGCGGAATCCAGCAATTGCGACGCGTACACCAGTTGTTCGTCGCTCGGCAGCGCAGCCTCCCGAGCGCGATCGATGGCCATCGCGACCGCCCATTTGACACCCGTCAGCGTACTGCCGAGGTCATCGTGCAGCTCTCGCGCAATCCGTACCCGCTCCTCTTCCCGTACCCGCTCCAGATACTGGGTGAGCTGCCGCAGCTTTTCGTTGGACTCGACCAGAGAATCCTGACTGTGTTTGAGCGCCGTCATATCGACCACGTTCACGAGGACGCCGTCGATGTCACCATTGGTGTTCCGGTGCGGCGCGTAGGAGGATAAAGTCCAGAGAAGAAGCGGATCATCGCGACGCGCCCTGGCGTCCTCGGGCGCCAGAAGTTCCGTCGTGCCACGCAGGCGCGGCACGAACTCGTCAGCCATGAACATTTCGCCTGCCAACGCGCGCCTCAGGTAAGCTTCCAAACCGTGGCGCGCTTGTGGAAACAGTTCGTGAAGAGGCTTGCCGATCGCTGCCTCGCGCGCCACCCCGAGCGCGCGCTCGAGAAACCGGTTCCAGACGACCACCCTGCCCGCCTGGTCACAGACCACAAATCCCTGATTGACATTGTCCAGTACCTCCTGTGCAAAACCCTCGGCCTGCAGGCGTGCGGTGATATCCTGAACGGTCGCGACGTAGAGGTCCACATGGCCGTCTTCCTGGCGAACCACCCGCACATCGATCGTTGCATTGATGAGTTTGCCATCCTTTCGCACGAAGCGCTTGTCCGCCTGGAAGCCATCCGTCGCGCCACTCGACACGCGCTCGAACTGGCTCAAGTCGGCGGCGAGGTCGTCGCGATGCGTGAGCTGTGTCCAGGTCAGGTCGACCAGTTCCTCGCGGGAATAACCGAGGATTTCGCAAAGACGATCGTTGCAGCGCAGCCAATGCAGGCTGTCCGTCGAAAGGATGGTCATGCCGACGAAGGGAAGATCAAAAAAGAACCGGAGCAGGCGATCCTTCTCGACGCCCTGGCTGGCCAGCTCGAGTTGATGGGTTCGTCGCTCCTGATGCCACAGCAGGAGGATCAGGAGCGCGACGACCACGACCGCCGACGTCGCGACCAGACTGACCCAGAACACCAGATTCCGCAGCGGAGACAACACTTCGTCGCGGTCGACTTTCGCCACCAGATGCCAGGACGTCTCTTTGACCGGGCGGGTCGCCGCCAATACCCCGACCCCGCGGTAGTCTACCCCTTCCATGACCTGCTCCGCGTCGGTCAGGATGGCTCGGGCAGCCGGCAGCTCGGGATTATCGAGATCCTGACTGAATACCAGCGCTGTTGCCATGCGGTGGCGCAATTCATTGAGATACAGGACGGTGTCTCCCTGCCGGCGCACCAGCAGCATCTCGGCGCTCGGGCTCGGCGTCGGCCAGCTCTGGATCAACGGGAACACGATGCGTTCGACCGGCGCATCGAGGATGACCGCGCCCACCACTTTCCGCTCACCGTCGATCTCCTTTACCAGTGGCGCCACCCAATCCAGGTGAACGCGGCCCGACTCGCTCTGATACAGATCGGTCATCGTCACTCGGGCGGTCTGAAATGCGCTCTGGAGCGCTTTCTGGACAGGCGCCTCGGCAATGATGTCGTGCACGCCCAGGGCGAGGATTCGTCGGGCACGGTCATCGATCACCACGAATCCGTCGTAAGCGTACGCCTGCTTGAACGTCTGGAGACGTTCCACGAGGTGCCGTCGTGCATCGATATCCTCATCACGCGCCACCCGTATCGTATCTTCAATGAAGCCGGGACTGGCGCCCAGAACGATCGCATCGGCACGTCGCTCATCCAGCCATGCTTCGATCTGACCTGCTTTCAGGGCAGCGATGGCGCTCAGATCTGCGAAGGACTGCTGCTTCAGGCGCGGATTCTCAAGGTACACAATACCCACCCCAAGCAGGGGAACGATCGACAGCAGACCCAGGATGACGCCTGCCATGCTGCGTAACCGTGCTTGGGGAGGCCCCTTGACACGTAGTGAGAAGAGGTCCAGCGGCACCAATACGAGGACTCCGGGTAGTTACTGCGCGCAGTTCATCAGAACTCGAAGACCTGATTGCTCTGTAGCATCCTCGGTTTGAATTCACCTGCGCAGGCCTGGATTTCAGCCATCGTCAACTCGATCTGGCTGGGCTTCAGATGACTGATATAGATTTCTGGAGCAATTGACAGCTTCTTCAACTCATTCGCCAGCATCTTCGGACAGAGGTGTTTGGAGATTTCGGCAAGCCCTTGTTCGCAGTTCGGAAAGGCCGTTTCAATCAGCAAATAGCGCAGATTGGCAATGCGATTGACCACCGGCCAGAAGACATCATTGGCGGTGGTGTCGCCGGTAAAGACCAGGCTGCCCATTCCTGAGTCGAGCTGATAGCCCACCGCCGGTACCGTGTGCTCGGCAGGAAGCGCCGTAATCGTTCGCTCACCAAGCCGCACCGACTGGCCGAGGTGGATCGACTGGTAGCGCATGATGGGATTCTCGCGGCTCGGGATCACGCTGAAATCCGGCCAGATCGCCCAGTTGAAGATATGTTTGCCGATGATCTCGAGTGTCGCGGCCGTTGCATAGACCGTTAGGGGTTTGTCGCGCAAGTCGCTGACCGAATCAATCAGCAGGGGCAGCAAGGCAATGTGATCAAGGTGTGAGTGGGTCAGGAACACATGGTCGATGAGCGCCAGTTCGGCAAGCGATAAATCAGCGACCCCCGTCCCTGCATCGATGAGCAGATCATGATCGACGAGCATCGCCGTAGTTCGCCGATGACGTCCGCCAATACCTCCACTACAGCCGAGGACCCTGACTCTCATGGCGGTGCAGCCGGATTCATCCGCTTTCCGAGTCTGCTCTTCGTGATCGGCAGGGAAGCCGTGCGGTCTCGCCCGCAGAGAATACGATCGTTCATCACGGCTTGATGAGGAATTCCATCTTCACCCCGGCGATCTCGATCAGGTCATGGTTCTCCAGAAGACGCGCCTGCGCGTCGATGACCCGGCCGTTCAAGACCGGGAAGGCGCCTTCGACGTGGGTCAGGAAGTGGCCGTGCGGCCTTCTGGCGATCACCGCCACCTGGCCGGGCTTGCCGAGAGTGGTCAAGGTTTTGGTCAGTTGCAACTGATGTCCGGCGTTGGAACCACTGAGCAAGCGGATCGCAGCCGTGCCGAAGGCAGGCGCCAACCCCGCGGGCTGCGATGCACTGGCCGGCGTCGCATCCGCAGCACTCGGAACCTTGTGCACGACTGCTGACCGCGGCGGTTGCGTCGTCTGTTCATAAGGTGAAACCTCGTGCTGAGTCACTGTTGCGAGAATGTACTTCATTTTGTACTTGCCAAGCTCGATGACGTCGCCGTCCTTCAGGAAATGCTTCTTGACCGGCTGGCCGTTGACCAACGTTCCGTTGGTGCTGTTGAGATCCTCAAGGAAGGAATCATTGAGGATGGTCACCACCGCCGCATGTTCGCCGCTGATCGCCATATTGTCGATCTGAATGTCGTTATGTGCCTTGCGGCCGATGCTCACCCGCTCCTTGAGCAGCGGGATCTCCTTGAGAACCAGACCATCCATGCTGAGTATGAGCTTTGCCATCGCCTTCTTCGTCCTTAATTGAGCCATGACCAGAGTTTGGACCAGCCTCTTTTGGCGGCCGGGAATGCATGCAGAACCTTGATCACCACCACCGAAATATTGTCGTTCCCACCATTGTCGTTGGCCATCTGGATCAGTTTCGCTGCCGAGCGCTCAAGATTGACAGCATGCATTTCCAGGGTGTAATGGATTTCCACCTCTTCGACCAGGTCGTAAAGACCATCGGAACATAGCAGGTAAACATCCCCTGGACGCACCGGGTGAACATGAATCTCCGCTTCAACCTCTGCCTCGATGCCGACAGCGCGTGTCACCAGGTTCCGCTGCAATGAGTAACGCGCCTCTGCCGCTGAAATCAGACCGCTATCTATCTGCTCCTGCAGGACCGAGTGGTCGTGGGTCATGGCCATGAACTGATCGCCCCGCAGTCGATACAGACGCGAATCGCCAATGTGGGCGACCACCACCTGATCATCGCAGAATACGGCAGCGACCAGCGTGGTGCCCATCCCGCCAAATTTCGATTGACGCTCCGACGCCTGATAGATCGCCAAATTCACCGCCGCGATCTGCTCCTTGAGGCAACGATGCGCAAACAGCAGTCCGCTACCGCTGTCGGTCTGGTACGCGGCAGTCGCCTTGAAAGCGGTGGCCAGCCTGGATGAGAGGAGTTTGGTCGCCATGTTGCTGGCGATTTCTCCGGCATTGTACCCGCCCATTCCGTCAGCCAGGATCACCAGTCCTTGATTGGCATCGGCAAAGACCGAATCCTCATTTTTCCCCCTGACCAATCCGGGGTCGGTACGGGCAGCGATTTCGAGCGCTCCCAACAGACTGTTTGCCACGTCCACTCCCATCACTGATCAGCAAATCCAGACGGCCATCAGCATTCCATCTCTCAAGCAGAGCGGCAGCCTTGACACCCTCTGCCAGGACTATCCGCCATAAGGCAGTTCGACACCGAAACCGTACTCACGTGCCAAATTCTCAAGGGTTACGGCGACGGCCAGATCCTGAACGGCCATGCCCTGTGACTCGAACAGGGTGATCTCGTCAGGCGTCGAACGCCCTGCCTGCCGACCGCAAATGACGTCGCCGAGTTCGATCAACTGACGCGCATGCAGGCGCCCTTTTTCCAGCAGCGGCAGCAGATCACCTGCTTCACACAGTGCCGTTGCCACGCTGTCGACGATGATCGGCGAGCAACGTTTGATGACGTCCTCGCCAAGTTCCCTGCGGATCAGCGAATTCGATCCGGCGGCATTGATGTGTGTTCCCGGTGCAAGCCACTCGGCATTGAACAGGGGCGTCGCCGACGTGGTCACCGTGCTGACGATATCACTGCCCCGCACCACCTCTTCGGGGGAAGCCACGGCAAGCACCTCGAGCGCAAGCCGTTCGGACATTCTCGTACAAAAGGCTGCCAAGCGCTCGGCATGGCGTGCGTAGACCTTGATCCGTTGCAGCGGGCGCACCGCTGCGATCGCTTCGAGATGCCCTTCGGCCTGCCAGCCGGCACCAAACACGCCCGCCACGCGGGCATCGGACCTGGCCAGCCAGCGTGTCGCGATGCCGGCTGCCGCACCCGTACGCATCATGCCCAGGCGATCGGCTTCCAGCACGGCGCGCAGACTGCCAGTCGAGGCACGATACAGATAAACCAGGAAGCGCACACCCGAGCGGTTACTGGTGTAGGCCTTGTACCCGATGACGTCGAGTTGCGGCAATGCCCCCTGCAGGATATGCAGCGTCGTCTGTGGCAGGCGCGTCCGTTGCCGGGGGGTATCGCAGCCCTGCATCGACGCGAGATCACGGTGCGCAGCCTCGACTGCCGCGAGTGCCAGCGGCATGGTCAGCAGTTTCTCAACCTCTTTTTCACTCAGAAACAGTGGCATCGTGTTGCCTCCAGTTCGGCACTTCGGAATCAAACGATCAGCACGATCTTTTCAACTTAACGGTCACGACTTTTCCAGTACCCCGATCATGAAAGTCATGACCGTTTCCCTCTCCCTCAACCCCTCGCCCGCGAGTGGAGAGGAGAGAGTCATGAGTCGCTGACGCGACTTCTACATCATTCATAGTTTGCAGCTTGCAGCGGCGATTTTAACGGCAAATGTCACAGATCAAGGGCAAACAAAAAAGGCAGACCGGAGTCTGCCCTTTTTTGCCAGGAATTCAGGCCAGCACAACAGGCAACCACAGGCACCCTAAATCAGGGACTGGATCATCCTGCCCATGACCGAAGGATCACGGGTGACCTTGAAACCACACTCTTCCATGATCGCCAGCTTGGCGTCCGCAGTATCCGCACCGCCCGAAATCAGTGCCCCGGCATGGCCCATGCGCTTGCCTGCCGGAGCGGTTACACCGGCAATGAACCCGACGATCGGCTTCTTCATGTTCGCCTTGCACCACACAGCGGCGTCAGCTTCATCAGGACCGCCGATTTCACCGATCATGATCACCGCGTCGGTATCCGGATCGTCGTTGAACAGGCGCATGATGTCGATGTGCTTGAGGCCGTTGATCGGATCACCGCCGGTACCCACCGCAGACGACTGGCCAAGACCGATTTCGGTCAACTGTCCAACCGCTTCGTAGGTCAGCGTGCCCGAGCGCGAAACCACACCGATGCGCCCCTTGCGATGAATGTGACCGGGCATGATGCCGATCTTGACTTCATCCGGGGTGATCAGTCCCGGGCAGTTCGGCCCGAGCAGCAACGTCTTCTTGCCGCCAGCGGCTTCCTTCCTGAGCATCTTGTTGCGCACGATCAGCATGTCGCGCACCGGAATGCCTTCGGTGATACAGACGACCAGATCGAGGTCGGCTTCGACCGCTTCCCAGATCGCTGCGGCAGCACCTGGCGGCGGCACGTAGATCACCGAGACGGTCGCACCGGTCTGGACGGCGGCTTCCTTGACTGAGCCATAGATCGGAATGCCGAAAATACTCTCGCCGGCTTTCTTGGGGTTCACGCCGGCGACGAAGCAGTTCTTGCCGTTGGCGTATTCCTGGCACTTCTCGGTATGGAACTGCCCGGTCTTGCCGGTGATGCCCTGGGTGATGATCTTGGTATCTTTGTTAATCAGAATCGACATGGTGGCTCCTTAACTGACCGCAGCAACGATCTTGGTGGCGGCATCAGCCATTGAATCGGCAGTGATGATCGGCAGACCCGAATCACCGAGGATCTGCTTGCCGATATCCTCGTTGGTCCCCTTCATGCGGACCACCAGCGGCACCGAGAGGTGCGTTTCCCTGGCGGCTGCCACGACGCCGGTGGCGATCGTGTCGCAGCGCATGATGCCACCGAAGATGTTCACCAGAATTCCCTTGACCTTGGGATTTCTGAGCATGATCTGGAAGGCTTCGGTGACTTTCTCGGTGGTCGCACCGCCACCGACGTCGAGGAAGTTGGCCGGTTCGGCGCCAAACAGCTTGATGGTGTCCATGGTCGCCATCGCCAGGCCGGCGCCATTGACCAGGCAGCCGATGTTACCGTCGAGCGAAATGTACGAGAGGTCGAACTTGGAGGCCTCGAGTTCATCGGGGTCCTCCTCGTCGAGGTCCCGGTAGGCCATGATCTCGGGCTGCCGGTAGAGGGCGTTGGAGTCGAAGTTGAACTTGGCGTCGATCGCCTTGATGTCGCCGTTGCCTTCGAGAATCAGCGGGTTGATCTCTGCCAGCGAGGCATCGGTCTGCATGTAGCAATTGTAAAGACCCTTGAGCGTTGCAACGGCGCGGTCGACAGACTCGGCCGGGACACCGATGCCAGTGGCCAGCTCGGCCGCCTGTGCGTCGCTCAGCCCATCCTCCGGATCGATGAAGGCCTTGAGGATTTTCTCCGGCGTCGCATGGGCAACTTCCTCGATATTCATGCCGCCTTCCGAAGAAGCCATCATCACGACCTTTTGCGACGCCCGGTCGGTCAGCGCAGCCACGTAGTACTCCTTGCGGATGTCGGCGCCCTCTTCGATCAGCAACCGGCGCACCTTCTGGCCTGCCGGACCGGTCTGGTGCGTGACGAGCTGCATGCCCAGGATCTGGCCGGCATACTCGCGGACCTCGTCCAGCGACTTGGCCACCTTGACGCCACCGCCCTTGCCACGACCACCCGCATGGATCTGGGCCTTCACCACCCAGACCTTGCCTCCCAGGGTTTCGGCTGCCTTGACCGCATCATCGACGGTCGGACAGAACACCCCGCGCGGAACCACGACGCCGAATTTCTTCAGGAGTTCCTTGCCCTGATATTCGTGAATTTTCATGCGCTTTCCTTGCTTGAGTTAAGGTTGCAAAACGTAACGAACCACAGGCAGGATGTCCGTCCTACCCGGGCTTCTGGCCACGGTACCAGCGCGGGTAATAGCGCCGTACTGCGTCCGAATGCGATTCCAGCGCGTGGCAACGGTCGAGCTGATAGGGCTTGTGCGCGCTATCATCGTTATCGAGTACGTCACTGGCAAAGGTCTGCAGCGCCGCGGTTGGCAGGAACATCAAGAGCTCGCTGAGATGCGAGCAACCGCGCGTGCCACGGAACAGATTCTTGACTGCCGTGCGAAAACCATGAAAGAGGTTGAGGCCGACCAGTTGCGTGTAATCCGGGGTGATCCGATCACAATAGCCCGTGTAAGGCATGGCATCGGTGCAGGCCACGGCGTCGAGAACATTCATCTGGTGGTCGATGGTCACCCGCACCCACATGTCGTGCACCGCTTCGCCGCGCTGCCGCAAACCCGACGACAGCGGATAGTCGTGGTCCTTGGTGTCGACCAGTCGCGCCTCGATGTCCCAGCAACCATCGTCACGCTTGTAACCATCGAGTTGAACGCTGCGCACATGCATGCGGGTGCGTTGGGCAGAGGGTGAGGGCAACGGCATCGATGGTCCTGGGAGGGATTCGCGAGCATGGCAAGGCTTCGTGGCTGGCAAGGAATTCTACACCAGAACGCCTTGGCTTTTGCGGCGAAATACATAATTATGAGTGCTGGCGTGCCCGGACACCGGGCACGCCATCGAACTTGCCGGTCTGCCCGGTCAGCCGTACAGGTCGGAAAATCCGACGTTGCCGCCCTGCCAGGATCGATCATTGAAAATTGAGAGAATGCCAAATTTGCTCACCACACAGCTCAAATTGGACCTCGGCAGCCCTTCGAGTAGGCCCCCTCCACCCGAGGTCGCCATCGAGATTGAAAAATGGTCTTCGGCGTCAGGAAGCAAGTCGCGCGGTGCCATCTTCACACGCCGCGAGGTGGTGGATTTCATTCTTGATCTGCTCGGCTACACAGCAGATCAGGCACTGTACGAGAAGAGACTCCTGGAACCGTCATTCGGTGGTGGTGACTTCCTTCTGCCCATCGTTGGCCGGCTGGTCAGCGCGTGGCGAATGTCGCAGGCTGGCGGATCGGCGCTGAAGGAGATGGGTGATGCGATCCGGGCTGTCGAACTGCATCGCGACACCTTTCATTGCACGCATCTTGCGGTCGTTGAATTGCTCAAGCTCAAAGGATTACCGGCGGTCACGGCGGCGAGTCTCGCAGATCGCTGGCTTTGCCAGGGCGATTTCCTGATCGCCCCACTCGACGGATCATTCGACTTTGTCGTCGGCAATCCGCCGTATGTTCGCCAGGAACTGATTCCGGCAGCGCTGCTCACCGAGTACCGCTGCCGCTACCAGACCATGTATGACCGCGCCGACCTTTACATCCCGTTCATCGAACGATCGCTATCGGTCCTTGCCGCGAAAGGCAAACTCGGTTTCATCTGTGCCGATCGCTGGATGAAGAACCGCTATGGCGGGCCGCTTCGCGGCCTCGTGGCGCAACATTTCCATCTCAAAATCTACGTCGACATGGTGGACACCGCAGCGTTTCAATCCGATGTGGCCGCTTACCCCGCAATCACCATCATCAGTCGCGAAGCCGCCGGCGTGACCCGCATTGCCCATCGCCCAGACATCGACCGGGCCACGCTGACAAGCCTGGCCGGCTTGCTGTGTGCGCCGGCCTTGCCACAGGAAGCCTGTCCGGTACGTGAACTGGCTCGCGTCACCCATGGTTCGCAGCCCTGGTTGCTCGAATCTTCGGATCAAATGGCCCTGATTCGCCGCCTTGAGCAAGCATTTCCAAGCCTGGAAGAGGTTGGCTGCAAGGTCGGTATCGGGGTGGCGACCGGGGCCGATACGGCATTCATCGGCGATTATGAGAACCTTGATGTCGAGCCGGATCGAAAATTGCCGCTGGCGACCACTCAAGACATCGTCTCAGGCGAGGTGCAATGGCGCGGGCAGGGAGTGATCAATCCTTTTGCCGATACCGGCGGTCTTGTCGATCTCGCGGATTACCCTCGCTTGCGCCGCCATCTCGAAGCACGACGTGATCTCATTGCCCAACGCCACTGCGCCCAAAAATCTCCGGCCAACTGGTATCGCACCATTGACCGAATCACCCCGGCACTGGCATCCAGGGCCAAGCTACTGATTCCCGACATCAAGGGCGAGGCACACATCGTGTTTGAAGATGGGAAGCTTTATCCGCATCACAATCTGTACTTTATCACCTCTGACGAGTGGGACTTGCGCACCTTGCAGGCAGTGCTGCTCTCGGCACTGACGCGTCTTTTCGTGGCTACTTACTCCACCAGAATGCGCGGCGGCTTTCTGCGCTTTCAGGCGCAATACCTGCGCCGCATCCGCATTCCGCGCTGGGAAGATGTGCCCCTGGCGCTGCGCGAGGAACTCGCGAGCGCAGCCATCAAACACGACCTGCAGGCGTGCAACCGCGCGGTCTTTGTGTTGTACGGCTTGAGCCCCGAAGAACAGTCGTCTCTGGGTGGCAATGGAGAATAAATGGCCCTCGATCTTGTCGATTACGAGCACCAGGCCCGCGAGGCCGTCAAGGCTTTCTGGAGAAACCGGGAAATAGCGAGACAGAACAGGATCACTGCGGCGATATGCCGCAGATTGCAAGTGTCTTCAATCGATAAAATTCTCGCCTCGTCGTCACCCAAACACCTCGAATGAGCCCAAGGCCATGGCTCGACGGAGGACATCGGAGTCAATACACAAAGTCGCCATGCCTCTACAAAGCCCAGTGCTGGTGTGCCATGATCACGATACCCTCGCGACGGGGTATTACTCGCCGATCGCCGATGAAGGTACCGGATGGCTACATCGGAGCATCTCAGGTGTGGCAGTGCTCGCACTGCATGCCGCGATGATGCTGGTCCTTGCCTATGTCGCCGTCCGCCCCGAAGCGGTTGAGCCGATCCGCGCCCTGACCGTCCGCATGATCGAACCCGTGGCAGCGCGGCCGCCGAAGCTCGAACCGCCGAAGCCGCTGTCCCCGCAGCCGGTGCTGAAGAAGGCCCTAAAGGCCCCGACACCGCCGATAATGACAGCGGCCCGGCGTGACGATGCCGCGCCAGCCGGCTTCACCGTCGCACCCCAGCCCGAGCCGGTCGCCACCCCCCTGGTACAGCCCCCCGTCGCCGCACCGACCCCGATGACCGCTGCCCGCTTCGATGCCGACTACCTGCAGAATCCGAAACCGGTCTACCCGGCCATGTCCCGTCGTCTGGGCGAAGAAGGCAAGATCGTTCTGCGTGTGCGGGTCAGTCGCGACGGCTTGCCGCTTACCGTCGAGATCAGCCAGTCAAGCGGCTTTACGCGCCTCGACGAGGCTGCGAAGAGCGCCGTCGAACGCTGGCGCTTCGTGCCGGCGCGGCAGGGCGACGCGCCTGTTGAAGCCGCCGTCCTGGTGCCGCTCAATTTCACCTTGAACCACTGAGGAACAACGATGCGAACAGACATGGGATTGGCGCAGTTCTGGGCGCAAGGGGATGCCGTCACGCACTTTGTGGCCATCCTGTTGCTCGGGTTATCGCTGGCAAGCTGGGGGGTGATAGCCGGCAAGATCCATGGCCTGTGGCAATCCCGTCGCTGCCATGCCAGGGCGCTCGCCGCCTTCTGGGGCGCCGAGTCGCTGCCAGCGGCGATCGAGGCGATCCGCCGCGAGGACAGGACCAGTGTGCTCGCCGGGCTAGCGATTGCCGGCGCCAACGCCGCCGAGCTGCACCGGCAGAACGCCTCGCGCGGCATTGGCGCCGGCGTCAGCGCCAGCGAATTCGTCACGCGCTCGGTGCGCAGCCAGATCGTCGAATCGCAGGCAAGGATCGAATCCGGGTTGACTTTCCTCGCCTCGGTCGGATCGACGGCGCCGTTCATCGGTCTCTTTGGCACGGTGTGGGGTATCTACCACGCGCTGGTCGGTCTCTCCGGCGCCACGCAGGTGGTGCTCGACAAGGTCGCCGGTCCGGTCGGCGAAGCGCTGATCATGACCGCCGCTGGCCTCTTCGTCGCCATCCCGGCGGTACTCGCCTACAATGCCTTCACCCGCACCAACCGCCTGACGCTGGCACGCATGGACGGCTTTGCACACGACCTGCACGCCTACCTGACCACCGGCCTGCGCGGCCGGCCGGGCGACAAGCTGGTCGACCTTGCCGCAGTGCGCGGCGCCAAGAGCGCGTAAGGAGCGGCCATGTCCTTCGGTTCCTTCGACAACGGCGGCATGACGCAGCCGATGGCCGAGATCAACACGACGCCGCTGGTCGACGTGATGCTCGTGCTGCTGGTCATCTTCATCATCACCGCACCGCTTTTTCATCAGGCAGTGCCGGTCGATTTGCCCAGGGTCGATTCGACGAAGCTCGACGACAAGCCGCTGACGATTACGGTCGCCATCAATGGCGATGGGCAAGTCTATGTAGACGGCGTCGCCAGCGAGCTGGCGGCGCTACCGGCGCGCTTTTCTGCTGTTGTCGCTCATGGCCGTGATCCCGAGCTGCATCTGCGTGCCGACCGCAATACGCGCTACGAGCGCGTCACCGAAGTACTGGCTGTAGCACAGAAGTGCGGACTTTCCAGGATCGCCTTCGTCACCGAACCACGAAACTAGCGGCCCGCCGGATGTAGAGCCGAAATGTGGCGCGGTATCCGTAGGTTCGGCTGGTCTGTTTCCGTCCCTTTCATCTGACTGTGCCCAAGTAGTCTCGCCATCGCCCCGTTCCCACCTCCCGATCATCGAACCGGACGTGCAGATTTCCCGCATCCGGCTCTCGGACAAGACAGCAGCGCCTTGGCACGGCGCACGTGAATGAAAGTGTTGGGAGGGATCGACAGGCTCCTCTCAACCTCGCGGGGAAGGGGTGATCACCGCGGTCAACGCCCCTCGATCGAACAAGGCACTGCGGCCAACACTTTCATTCGCACCCCCTGGGTCGGCAAGTAGGGGTTTTGCAGGCAGCATCGACTACAATGCAGGACAGCACAGAGGGGATTCGGCTGCGCAGCACAGTCCATCGCCGGCAAGCGAAACCCCACATTGATCACGCCTGGATAGCGCCGCCGGATCGAGAATCGAGAATACTGCAACACGAAGGAACCCAATATGCACACCCTCCTGCACACAACCTCGCGGCCCGGTTCGGCGAGACGATCGATGCACGTGCTTCTGCTGCTTCTGGCGATGCTCTTCACGACCGCCGCACAGGCTCAGGAATGGCACTATACCGTTCGTCCTGGCGACAATCTGTGGGATGTCTCGACCCGTTATCTGAGTGTTGTGGACTACTGGCCGAAGCTGCAGGCGCTCAACGGGGTGACCGATCCCGAACATCTGCCCCCAGGAACCCGGCTGCGAATTCCGGTCGCCTGGCTCAAGCGCCTGCCGGCCAAGGCCCTGGTCCTGGCGGTACAGGGCCAGGCGCAGGCCCTGATCGCATCGACCCGAAAAAGGGTTGCCGTCGATCCCGGACTGTTCCTGCATCAGGGCGACATCCTGGGTACCGGGCCCGACAGCAATGTCACCCTGAGATTTGCTGATGGCTCGCGAGTGTTGCTGCAGGCGGACAGCGAACTGCGACTGGCGATCCTGAGCGCGCGCGGTCAGACGCCGTTCGTCGAAACCCGCGCCCGCCTGGAGAAAGGTCGCGCCGATAGCGAGGTGACGCCGCGCACGACCGGCACCAGCAACCGTTATGAAATCTGGACCCCCGCCGCCCATTCGGCCGTGCGCGGTACGCGCTACCGGATCAGCATGGACCCTGCGACGGCGACATCGCGACTGGAAGTGCTCGAAGGACTGGTCGAGTTGCAGGGTGGCCGCAAAACCCGGTCGATCCCGAAAGGCTTCGGCACCCTGGCCGAAACCGGCAAGCCGCCGCTCGTGCCGGTGGCGTTACTGCCGCCGCCGACGCTCGGTGAGTTGCCGCCGCTGGTCTCGCGCGTGCCGATCCGCTGGAGTTTTCCGACCGTGCCGGAGGCAGCAGCCTATCGCGCACAGGTCGCGCCCAACGAACAATTCGACCTCCTCGTGTTCGACGCCGTCTCGTCGACCTCGGCCATACGCGGGCCGGACCTGCCGGACGGGAATTACGTCCTCCGGATTCGCGGCATCGACGCCAGGGGCCTTGAAGGAAACGACGCCGAACACCGTTTCCGTCTGCACGCCCGCCCCGAACCACCGATCCTCGTCCGTCCTCCCCACCAGAGTGGCGTGGTCGAAAAACCCCTGCTATTCGAATGGTCTGAACCGCAGGGCGCGGCCAGCTACCTCTTCCAGTTGGCCAACGACGAACGCTTCCTGACCCCGCTGCTCAAGCAGGACGATCATCGCCAATCGCGCCTGACCGTCGAGCAGCCGCTCGAACCGGGGCCGTACTTCTGGCGGGTCGCTGTCCGCGACTCGACCGGACGGGAAGGTCCGTTCAGCGACCCGCAAGCGTTCCGGCTGCAGGCCGCAGCGCAGATGCAGCCCCCCGAACTGGCCGCCGACCGCCTGACCTTCCGCTGGGGCATGGCTGCGCCCGGCCTGCAGTACGACTTTCAACTGGCCAGGGATGTCGATTTTGCCGATCTCGAGCTGGAAAGCCGGGTATCCGAAGCGCAGGTAAGCTTGCCGCGCCCGGATTCCGGCGTCTATTACCTGCGCGTACGCACCATCGAGGCCGATGGTTACGTGGGACCGTATGGTCCGGTGCAGCGGATCGAGCTTCCTGCGCGCAACTATTGGCCGGCGGCACTGGTGGTCCTGCTCGCGCTGGTGTTGATCTTTTGATCCGGGTGTCGTGATTGCAACGTCCAAGACCGGTTCTGACTGGCCCAAACGGCTCCTTGTCTCGCTGTTATTGACGGCGGCTGCGCTGCTTCTGAGCGAAAGCAACGTCCTGTATCGCTGTGATCTGTTCCTCTACGACTGGAATCGGATGGCGTGGTCACGCGCACCGGCCGACGACATCGTGATCGTGGCCATTGACGAGCAAAGCCTGCGGGAAATCGGACGCTGGCCGTGGTCACGGCGCATCCATGCGCAACTGACCCGCCAGTTAACGGCGGCCGAGGCGAAGGCCATCGGCCTGAATATCGTCTTCGCCGAACCCGAGACCACCGATCCCGGCGCCGACGCGGAACTGGCCAGCGCCCTCGCGGCCAACGGCCGCGTCGTCCTGCCGGTGCTCAATGAACAGCACCGTCTCGGTGAGGAGTTGCGGGAGACCCTGCCGATCCCTCTGCTGCAGGCAGCGGCCGCCGGCATCGGCCACGTCGATGTCGAACTCGACCTCGACGGCATTGCCCGCAGCGTTTTCCTCAAGGCCGGCCTGGGATCTCCCCACTGGCCAACGCTGGCCCTGGCCATGCTCGAACTGAGCGACCCCGCGGCCGAGCGGGCGTTACCCGGCGAGCGCGCCCCACACACCGCGCCACCATCACCCGACGCCTGGCGCCGCGATTTTCGCATCCTGATTCCGTTTGTCGGCCCGCCGGGGCGTTTCCAGCATTTTTCGTACCGCGACGTCCTGCGCGGGGATTATCCGCCGGCAACCTTCCGCGGCAAGTTTGTACTGGTCGGTGCGACGGCTAGTGGCATGGCCGATGCACTGCCCACACCGGTTTCCGGTTTGTCGCGGCTGATGCCGGGTGTCGAATACAACGCCAACGTTCTCGATGCTCTGCGGCAAGGTCTGACCATCCAGCCGTTGCCTGGCCACTGGACGCTGCTGCTGACCGGGGTACTGGTGTTCTTCCCGATGCTGCTCCATAGCGCCTGCCCGGCGCGCTGGACCTTGCCGGTGGCGGCTTTGTCGCTGCTGCTGACCCTGATCAGCAGCTTCGTCCTGCTCTATGCCAGGCAGCTCTGGTTTCCGCCGGCGGCGACGCTACTCGTGCAGGGGCTGGGCTGTCCCTTGTGGAGCTGGCAACGCCTGCGCCTGCTCATCCGTTCTCTGTTCGAGCAGGAGGAACGTGCCCAGGTCACCCTGCACTCGATCGGCGATGCCGTGATCACCACTGACGCCAATGGCGCCGTGCAGTACCTGAATCCGGTCGCCGAAAGCCTGCTCGGCGCTGCGCCAGGCACTTTACGCGGTCAGGAACTGGGCAGCATGTTCCAGGTCGCCGACGAACACGAGTGCTACCGCGCGGTCAATCTGGTCGCCCTATGCCTCGAAACAGGCGAACTGGTCCGGCTGCCCGAGCCCTCGATCCTGCGCAACGACGCCGGCGAGGAATACGCCATCCGGGCTTCGGCGGCCCCGATCCACGACCAGCAGATGCGCGTCGTCGGAGTCGTCATTGCCTTCAGCAACATCACCGAAACCCGCCGTTTGACCGAGCAGATGCGGTATCAGGCCAACCATGACGCGCTGACCCATCTGCCCAACCTCGACCTGCTGCGCGACCGCCTCAAGCATGCCATCGCGCGCGCCGGAGCGGTCAGAGCCTGGCGCTGTTGTTCGTCGACCTGGATCAGTTCAAGAAGATCAACGAAGGGCTGGGTCACAGTGCCGGTGATGCCCTGCTGCGGGCCGTCGCTGACCGGCTGCTGCTCTGTGGCCGCAAGGACGACACCATCGTCCGCGTCGGCGGTGATGAATTCATCTGCATGCTGGAGGACCTGCGTCAGGAAGACCGGGTGGTGAACTTCGCGCATAAGTTGTTGAGGATGCTCGAAACACCGTTTCATATTGGCCATAATGAATGTGTGGTCACTGCGAGCATCGGCATCTGCCTGTTCCCCAAGGACGGCGGCGATGTCGAAACCTTGCTGCGAAACGCCGATACGGCGATGTATCGCGCCAAGGAGAGCGGCCGCAACAACATCCAGTTCTACTCCCACGAGATGCATGTCCGCAGCCTGGAGCGGCTGAATATGGAACAGGGTCTGCGTCATGCGCTGGCGCGTCAGGAACTGGAAATCCATTACCAGCCGCAGATGGACCTGCATGCGGGCCGCATCGTCGGCTTCGAAGCCCTGTTGCGCTGGCGGCATCCCCGGCGCGGGCTGATCTCGCCGCTCGACTTCGTTCCCCTGGCGGAGGAAACCGGCCTGATCGAAAGTATCGGCGAGTGGGTGCTGAGAACCGCCTGCCGGCAGGCGAAGGACTGGCAGCAGAACCTCCAGCCAACGCTGCGCATGGCGGTGAACCTGTCGCCCCGCCAGTTCCTGCGTCCCGGCATGGTGAATATGATCGCGGAAATCCTGCGGGAAACCGATCTGGAACCCCGCTATCTTGACCTTGAAATCACCGAGAGCCTGCTGATGAAGGACGTACAGGGCAGCATCATGACCATGCATGCGCTCAAGGCCATCGGCGTCCGCTTGTCGATCGACGACTTCGGCACCGGTTATTCTTCACTCAATTACCTGAAGCAATTCCCGATCGACCAGTTGAAAATCGACAAATCCTTTGTACACGACCTGGTCGCCGGCAAGGATGACGCCTCGATCACGCTGGCCATCATCGCCATGGCACACAGCATGTCGCTGACGGTGATTGCCGAGGGCGTCGAAAACGAGGCGCAAAGGGACTTCCTGCGCGCCAATCGATGTGACGAAATCCAGGGTTACCATTTGAGCCGTCCGCTCCCGGCGGACCAGATCCCGACATTGCTCAAGTGACCGTGGGTCAGAACCCGCTGATCCAAGCCGACTTCATCAAGCACCGCGCCCGGATGTTGCCCACCGCCGCGCGTTATGAAACGCTGCTCGATCTACCCTCCGGTGCCGATCTGGGGGCGGCTCACTGGTAGCCGGGCTCATCAATGCTCAGTTTGCACCAATTCTGGGAAGTTCAACTGGTAGAGTCGAGAGGTGGCGCAATAGCCGTAGGTTCGGCTTGTCTGTTTCCGTCCCTTTCGTCTGACAGTGCCCAAGTAGCCTGGCCATATCCCGAGAACGGTCACAGAATACTTAACTGCATGCGCCAGCCGCTGGTAAGCTTGAGCGATTGTTTTTCGCAGATGGGGTGAGGAGGCCATACTCAGACTGGATTTTACGGAAGCGCAAATGCGGGCTTTGGATTCGGCGCGATTTCGCCATGAGCCCCCACGGGTGCGACGGAAGAGGGAAGTCCTATGGCTGAAGAGCCAGGGGCTGGCGCACCAGGACATTGCCCGGCTGGCGAGTGTCACGGGCAAGACCCTGCGCAGGTATTTTCAGGAGTACGTTGAGGGCGGCTTCGAGGGGTTGAAGGAATGGCGTTTTCGTCGGCCGCAAAGCGAGTTGTTGTCGCACCGGGAAGCGATCGTGGCGTATTTTCGGGATCATCCGCCGGCGTCCATCCAGGAGGCAGGGGCGGCCATCACCCGCTTGACGGGCTTGACCCGTTCGCCTACCCCAGTGCGGGTTTTCCTGAAAGAGAAGTGCGGCCTGAAGCGCCGGAAGACCGGCACCTTGCCGGCCAAGGCGGACCCAGAGGCCCAAGAGACTTTTAAAAAAACGACCTCGAACCACGTTTGGCGCAAGCCCAGGCCGGCCAGCACGCCGTCTTCTTGGTAAATGCCGCGCACTTTGTCCTCGGCGCCTTCGTGTCGGGGTTGTGGTGCTTGGCTCGGGTCTGGTTCCGGTGCTGGTGGAAAAATTCAGGACCCATCTGGCGCGCTGGTTTTCCCCGCCGCAGCAAGGCACAATCCCCGAGTCTTCACGCGACGTGCACCAACTGGGGATGCTGGCGGTGGACGATTACCTGGATCAGCGATCGTCGCCACATGGTCATCTCTAGGTCCCTGTCGTGGAGTGGAAGAAGATGACTACAGATTCCGGTTTCCGCAATTTGCGGCGTGCCGCAGAGGCCGCCTGTTTCGCATTGGTGCTGACCGGTGGAGGCGCCGGTGCGGACGAAGTGCCACTGGTCGATGGCACGCACTAGACAAAGTCCGGCGACGATGTGAAGAAGGCCTATCTCATCGGTCTCGCCAACGTGGTTCAGGTCGAAGCGGCATATTAGCCAGGTGGCCAGAGGCGTCTGCACCGTGCGATAGAGCAGCGTGCGCTCGGGATGGCGACGGCGGTAGACGGTACTGCGCGGTGAGGCACAGGCGGCGGTGGCAGGCATGGCAGTCCGGATCGGGTGATCGGGACGTGATACGGGATGCCCATCCTGCTATTGATGCCAACGTGACTGCGGGTTGTGAAGGTCGGACGACATGGTCAATGTCGGCGGTGCCATCGACCAGCTTCGCCTCCTCAGCAACAGAAGGAATATCGCGGCCCTATGGCAGCTACGTGATGGAGAATGACTGGTGATGCTGGCCATCGACCTGTTCCGGGGTCGGCGGTGGCAAGCGGCACCGCGTCAGCAGGCGCGAGGCTGCCACCTGGTCGGTGGCTAGGTCTCGGTGCCCTTCCTGCTCGCCGACATGGCCGGCCAATCGAGCGCACAGGTCGAATGAGGCCCCTGTGGACAGCGCCTGGCTGAACCTGATGCACGCCTGGCAGCACCCGCTGCTCACGGCCGGCATGTGCGCGGCGACCTGGCTCGGCTCGCTGTTCGTGCTGCTGCCGCTGGCGCTCTTCGCCAGCTGGCGATGGGCTGGCGGGAGCGACTGGCGCGGGCGCGCCTTCCTGCCGGCTGCCGTGCTCAGCGCAACGGGCGTCGCCCACACGATCAAATGGCTGGTGGATCGCACGCGACCCGATGTTTTCCCCAGCCTCGTCTTGATGCCCGCCGACGCGAACTTCCCCAGCGCACATGCCATGCAGGCGGCGGCCTTCGTCACCGCTTGGCTGCTATGGACCGGCGGCTTTCGCCGCATGGGGCAGGTGGCGCTTGCCCTGCTGCTGGTGGGAACGGTGGGCTTGTCGCGCACCTACCTGCAAGTGCATTTCCTGTCCGACGTGCTGTTCGGCATCGCGGCCGGCGTGCTGTGTTCGGCTTTGCTCTACGCACTGCCGATCTGGAACCGGAAGGGCTGATGCGTCACCAGTTCATCGGCACCGGCGAGCCGGGTTATCACCCGCTGCGCAAGCTCCATACCGTCTTTTCGGGCCTGCGCTATGCGGTGGTCTACGACTGGTCGGTCACCTACCAGCTCATCCTGTCGGCTTTCGTCCTCGCCGGCGCCTTCGCCATGCGCGCCTGGGTGGACTTCCTGCTGATAGTGGTGGTGACCGCCTTCGTGGTCTTCGCCGAGATCGTGAACAGCGCCATCGAGGCCCTGTGCGACTTCGTCGAGGAGCGGCACAACGAGAAGATCAAAGTCATCAAGGACATCGCCGCCGCAGCCGTCGGCATCGCCATCTTCGCCTGGGTCGTGGTGATCGTGGTCGAACTTGGCCGCTACCTGGACGCCTGAACGGCCACGGCGTCCACCCGCCGCTTGATGGGTCGAGAAAGGCCGATCAACCCCAGTCCGGCGAGCGAGAGCAGCAGCGTCAGCGGCTCGGGAACCCCGGTGAATGTGGCGTTGAAGGTGAAGTCGTCGATCATCCAGCGCGTTTGATAGGGCTGCACGAGGGTATTGCTGCCGGTAATGCGCAACGAGGTGATGCCAAGGAAATCGGCCTGTACCCAGTCGTACCCGATACCCAGATTCACGGTCAGACTATCGACCAGGGTCGCGCCATTGAAGCCTTCCAGAGTGAGGAGCGCAGCGGAATCGGATTGCAGGGCATCGTAGATGGTGAAAGTCGAAAAATAGGCGCCGTTGAAATCGAAGGGGTCGCCGCTCGCCAGACGACCAAGTACAGGGCCGGCATAGTTGGATGCCTGGTTTTCTCCGGAGGGGGAGTTGTAGCTGTTACCGTAGCTGCTGGCGGCGGAATAGCTGGAATCGCCCCAGGCGTACAAGTCGGTATCGCCGACAGTGCCCCACAGGAAACCTTTGTAGGGGGTCGGGACGTTCAACACACCGGAGACATTCATGACCAGATCGTCGAAATCGAGGACGTCGGCCTGCGCGGTCTGGCCGGCCAGCAGGGTGCAACACACCATGACCGCCCACGCCACGCGCTTCTTGGCAACACCCAACCGCGGCTTGGCCTGGGCGGAGCAATGTACGGTAGCGCGGGATGGCGAAGCCGGGATTGGTTCGATAGCAATGGCTGGCAGCATTTTTTCTCCTGATGGAATGTCGAAGTCGGCGCCACACCAGTTGTCGTGACGACCCGCCCGGAATGACACCAATAAAATACCATAACCAGACCATATTAACACAGACGGAGGCTGCAGCAATTCCAAATTTGAACCGCATAACCGGCTGCACCTTGCCGTACAGCGTCAGCTCGATCTCCTGCACCGGCAAGGTTTTGAGTATCGCCGCATCGACCCGCTGACCGTACTTGCGCTTCGGTCCTCGGCGTTTCGGCTCCGGTTCGGGCGGAAGAAACAAGGCCGTATCCCGACGCACCTGCCCGATGATCCGGACCTACTGTTCGAGCAGGGGCAGAATCAGACTGCGGCGCATGAACCAGGCATCGATCAGCAAGCGCACCCCCTTCACGTGCCCCCGGACCGACTCCATCAGCTGGCGTGCCACCCAGAGCTTGCCGCGCTGCCCCGACTCTTCGAGGAGCCAGGAGCGAATCGGTACTGTCAGCGCCGAACCTAACCGGACGCGCATGACCCGGGCCAGCGTGACCCAGCACTGGCTGTTCAGAAAGGTCGGCCGATGGGCCTTGTGGCTGTGATCGTGTTTGATGCTGATCCCCGGCCCGAGCTTCGCGCAGCGCGGAACCCGCGTATCGTCGAGGATCAGGGTCACCCGTTCGGCCGGGCACACCAGCAGTATCAGCTGCAACAAACGTAGTGACCGTTCGGTGACCGACACCTGCGCCCGCTCGATCAGCTTGTAATAGGTCGTCCAGTGCGCCTCTCGGCGAATCGCCCCGATGGCGCGCGTGACCCAGCCTTCCGGGTTGAGCATGCAGCCGATCAAGAGTTCGACGAAGGTCCGGCAGGAACGCGGTGGCACGGCTACCAGAAGGAAGGAAATCCATTCCGAGAGCAGCAAACAGACGTTGGCAGCGAGAGACATGAGGGAAAGTCCGAGATCGAAAACGATCCCTCATTGGTCGCCGCGCGCTGCTTGCGCGAGAACCTTGCACAAGCAGCGCGCGGCGACCTCACGATTCCTATGTCATGTCAAGTTTTTTTGCATTTCCCCCAACTTTTTTTGTGGCACCGGGATGTCTTTGGCATCCGCCGCCGATCGCGAGTGTCTAAACTTCAGTGGATACAAAAAATGCAATGTTATAACATTGCATTTGCGCTACCAAGAGCCTGCCCATGAAAATCACACCTACTGCTGTGCTGTCGTCTCCTTGCGATAACAAGGAGGCCCTCGACCAGGCCGACGCGGCCTGCAAAGTCCGTGGCGCCAGCCTCACCGCGATCCGCCGCGAAGTGCTTGAGCTGCTGTACAACAGCCCGACCGGGGTCAAGGCCTATGATCTGCTGGCCAGAATCCAGGAAGCTCGGCCGAATGCTTCACCTCCCACGGTATACCGGGCGCTGGATTTCCTGATCGAACAGGGCTTGGCGCACAAAATCGGACGGATGAATCTGTTTGTCGCTTGTCGCCATGCCTCTCACCGAATTCCCAGCTTGTTCCTGGTCTGCCCGAAATGCAGCGGCGTCACCGAGTTGCAGGAACAATCGGTGATGAGCGCCCTGTCGAGCAGCTTGGCAGCTGCCGGGCACCGCCTGGAAAGCCCGGAGGTGGAAATCAGTGCGATATGTCCCCGGTGTTCGGGGATATGAACAGGTTATTTTGCTGACTCCAACCCGGTTTTCTTGTTCATGAGCCAGATGGACGCGTGCTCAAGGGACTTTGGCAAACAACCCGATGCGGTATTTCGCCAGCAACTCGTCGGCATAGGGCGAGTGCGGCCGGCCTTTCATCTTGGTGTTGTACGCTTCGCTGGCTTCCTTGCCGCACCAGGGCAGCACGATGTCCGGACGGGAAGGATGCTCCGGCAGATAGGTGCTGAGGTCATAGACCGCACCGCGAATGGCCATCCAGCAATTCTCCGGCGAGCGATGTTTCGCGAGGTCCGCCGGGGAGATGGTTTGTTCCTTGGCCTGCGCGGCTCCCTGTCCGGCTGGTAGCCACCAGACCGAAGTGGTGCCGAGACCAGCGACTGCGATCCAGAAGGCGATCGTCGAAAAAATGAAGAGTTTGCGGGTCATCGGAAATCGAAGCTTTCAAAATGGATGTTCTGCTCGCCTACGCCACGATCCTTCAGCACGCGGGAGAGGCTCTCGATCAAGGCAGGTGGACCACAAAGATAACACTCCTTCCCGCTCAACAGGTCGCTTGCCGGCAGGAGTTTTTCAACATTCGGAATGCCGGCGCCGGTCGGCAAGGCTTCCAGGATGAGGTGTGCATCGCGCTCGGCAAGGGCTTGCAGTTCGTCCAGAAAAGCCGCGTCCGCTGTGCTGCGAAACAGGTAGAGCAGACGCGTCGGCTGACTCAGCGGCTCACTCCTGAGGATGGCCAGGAACGGGGTAATACCGATACCACCCGCTACCCAGATCTGTGGAGTGGCCGGTCGTTCGGCGAGGAACTCGCCAAACGGCCCCTGCACGCGCGCGGCCACTCCCGCTTCGAGCCTCTGCATCTGCTGCGTGCAATCGCCCAGCGCTTTGATGCCAATGCTGAATTCCGCTCCGGGACCCGTTGCGCAAATGGTGAAGGGGTGGTATTCCCCGCATCCTCGGTAATGCGGACCATGGAAAAAGGCGACCATAATAAACTGACCTGCCCGCGCGACGATCGGTGTGGCCAGCGGCCGCAGGGAAATCTCGACCATCGACTGGGCAACCGGATGTACCGAATTGACGATGTAGGGTTTGGCGGCACAGCCGGCGTCGACCCGGATCAATCGCCAGACCAGCAGCAAGACAGCCGCCAGGGTGGCGAGCAGAGCGGCCATGCTGATCCCGAGCAGAAGAACATGCACGAATCCGACGATGACGCCGATTCCCAACAATCCGTGCAGCCAGCGCCAGGAGCCGTAAGGCAAATGCCTGGCAAAGGTCGTGGAGAGCCCCAGCATCAGCAATAGCAGCGCTCCCCAACCCACCCAGACCGGCCAGTTCGCCGAAAACGGCGAAATCACTTGCCAGGCCAGCAGCGGCGATTCCTGCCAGCCATCGGCGGCCAAAGTCAGGGGGTGAAGCAGCAGCAACAGATAAGCCGCCACACCGCTGCGGTGATGCCAGAGCGTCATCCGCTCAAGACCACCGAGCCAGATCGCCAGACGCACCTCGCGCACCATCAGCAGCAGACTGGCGAGCAGCAGGCCGCAACCCACCCAGCCCAGTACGATCGCGGTCGCTCGCCAGAAGCGAAGACCTTCGGGAAAAGCCCAGAAGACCGGCGCCCCAACGAGGAAAGAAACAACGATCGGCAGCCACAGAAAGCGCAGACGGTTCATCGTCGATCGATTGCTTTCCGGTGAAGGACTATTCACCGACGGCATCGGGGCGCTTCAGATGTTCGCAGATGTCCCGGCGACCGCTGGGCAGCGCGACCCCGCGTTGGCGGGCCCGCTGCTCCATGAGCGGATGATGTTCCTGCTGGTAGGCGCGACATTCTTCCAGAGTGCGGAAACTCCGGATACGGGCCTGATGGTCGATCCGTTCCTGGGGAGTCATCAACTGCCAACCCCGGGTATTCTCTTCACTGGCCCGCCAGGGGCCGCCGGCCTGGGCAGCCGATGCCGCCAGCAGCAGCCCGATAACCAACAAGGATACCAACGCCTGGCGCGGCATTGCGCATTTCCCGCCAACTCGGGTGATCAGCGACGCTGCTTCCGCCATTTCCGCCCTGCTCCTGCCCGGCCTCGCAGCGCACCATCGCCAGCGATTCTGGCTGTAATGAGGTAGGGTGCCCTCAAAGGATGCCAGTATCAGCCTGATCAATTCCATGTCATTCTCCAGGTTGATGGCTTGATCAAGAAAAATAAGCGGAACAAGGAATCCATGCCTCTCGCCCGTCTTGCCTCAGCTGATTCTGATCTATCATGAAGCCTGCAAACCCGACGATATGCCAGTGCACAGCACAAACCGGACGAATGTGATACCCCCCGTCGCCTCGCTGGGGTAACCGGCTGGCAACGGGTCTCGCCAAACCGCAAGCACCCCGATGGAGTGAATACTACGATGAATTTTGACGACAAGGCAAAGACCTGGGACTCTGATCCGGTCAAGGGAGAGCGGGCGCTCGCCGTTGCCACGGCGCTTCGCCAGCGGGTGCCGCTGGCGCATGACTGGCATGCGCTTGAATACGGCTGTGGAACCGGACAATTGAGTTTCGCTCTGCAGGCTGATCTGGGCCGGATCACGCTGGCCGACAGTTCGCCCGGCATGTTGGCGGTATTGCGAGAGAAGGTCATCGCTGCCGGGCTTTCGCATCTGCATCCGCTGGCCCTCGATCTGACGACGGATTCACCCCCTGCCGCACGCTACGACCTGATCTATACCCTGATGACCCTGCACCACGTCACCGACACGCGCCGGCTGCTGCACGTTTTTCATGACCTGCTGCGACCTGGCGGCTGGCTGGGCATTGCCGACCTGGACCAGGAAGATGGCTCGTTTCACGGCCCCGGCTTCACCGGTCACATGGGCTTCGATCGGGACGCACTGCAGGCGCAACTGACAGAGGCAGGGTTCGACAGGGTGGATTTCTCCACCTGCTTTCTGATGAAAAAGTCGACCGATCAGGGGGAGCGGAAATACTCGCTGTTCCTGGCGGTCGCGACCCGGCTGTAACGCGATCCGCCACATACCCGCTCTCAGAGGTTGTCAATGAATCTACTGCCCAACCGATCTGCGGCGTCGCCCACTCCTCGCCTATCCACCTGAGATGAGAAGAAGATGAAAGTGCTCGTACGTGGGCATCCGCATCAGCGGGATTTCATGTTCGCACTCTCATGCTCCGGCAGCGGGTGCATCCGCGTCACCGCATCGAGCGCGTCAGCCAGATTGCGTACCGTACGGTCGGGGTTGTGGAGCTTTTCCAGGCCGAACAGGCCGATGCGGAAGGTGCTGAAATCGGCCGGCTCGCCACACTGCAGTGGCACGCCGGCCGCAGTCTGAACGCCAATGGCGAGGAATTTCCGGCCTGACTGGATTTCCGGATCGTCCGTGTAGCTGACGACGACACCCGGCGCCTGAAAGCCTTCGGCGGCAACGCTCCTGAAACCCTTGCCCGTCAGCAAGGCGCGCACGCGCAGGCCGACTTCGAGTTGCTCCTGGCGTACGCGCTCGAAACCGTAGTTTTCGGTTTCTCGCATCACGTCGCGCAGGGCCGCCAGCGTGTCGGTCGGCATCGTCGCGTGATAGGCATGACCGCCATTTTCGAAGTTCTCCATGATCTGCATCCACTTCTTGAGGTCGCAGGCAAAGCTGCTGCTGGTCGTGGCGTCTATCCTTTCCCGGGCGCGCTCGCCAAGCACCACCAGCGCGCAGCAGGGCAGACCGGTCCAACCCTTCTGGGGAGCGCTGATCAGCACATCGACCGAGTGGGCGACCATATCGACCCAAACCGCACCGGAAGCAACGCAATCGAGAACGAAAAGGCCATCGACTGCGCGCACGGCCTCACCGAGGGCACGCAGGTAATCGTTGGGCAGGATCATTCCGGAGGCAGTTTCGACATGTGGCGCAAAAACAAGATCCGGTCTCTCGGCATGAATACGGGCAACGACTTCCTCGATCGGCGGCGGCACGAACGGTGCCTGTTTCTCCTCGCCGAGTCGGCGAGCCTGCATCACGATACTGGCCGAGGGAATCCGCCCCATCTCCAGGATCTGTGTCCAGCGGAAGCTGAACCAGCCATTGCGGATGATCAGGCACTTCTTGTCGGTGGCAAACTGGCGGGCCACGGCTTCCATGCCGAAGGTGCCGCTGCCCGGTACGATGATCGCCGTCTTGCCGTTGTAGACAGTCTTGAGAATCCGCGCGATGTCCTTCATCACGCCCTGGAAGCGCTGCGACATATGGTTCAGGGAGCGATCGGTATAGACCACCGAGTATTCGAGCAGACCATCGGGATCGGGTTGGGGCAGCAGTGCAGGCACAATTGTCTCCAGTGAGTAGTATGAAAGGTAAAAGCCAGGATTGCATCCGTGAAGGACGGGGAGCATAACGCCAAGTCCGCATGGCGCGCTAGTCGCAAAACGGCCTGGCAGCAGGCGCAACCCTGATGATCGCCGCAAAAAGGCCTGACTGGGCAGATCGGCCGACCGTGCAGCGCCTGATCGTCTAGAATTCAGTCCCGGCTACCGCACCCTTGGTAGCACTCGAATGCAAACTCACCCTGAAAACTGGAGCCATCATGGCCGGAGCCAGCCTGCTTGCCCTGATCGATGACATTGCCTCGGTCCTCGACGACGTCGCCCTGATGACCAAGGTCGCCGCCAAGAAAACCGCCGGCGTCCTTGGCGACGATCTGGCACTCAACGCCCAACAGGTGTCTGGCGTACGGGCCGAGCGCGAGTTGCCGGTGGTCTGGGCAGTCGCCGTCGGTTCGCTGAAGAACAAGCTGATCCTGGTACCGGCGGCGCTGATGATCAGCCGCTTCATGCCTTCGGCAGTGATGCCGCTGCTGATGCTCGGCGGCATTTATCTGTGCTTCGAAGGCGTCGAGAAACTGGCTCACCGCTGGCTGCATGACACTGACGATGACGACGCACAACACGCTCAGGAGCTGGCGCTGCTGGCCCAGGAGAATGTCGATCTGCCGGCTTTCGAAGCCGACAAGATCAAGGGAGCGATCCGTACCGACTTCGTGCTCTCGGCCGAGATTGTCGTCATCGCGCTCGGCACCGTCGCCGACCAGTCCTTCGGCACACAGGTCGTGGTGCTGTCAGGGATCGGCCTGATCATGACGGTTGGTGTATACGGCGTCGTCGCCGGCATCGTCAAGCTGGACGACATCGGACTCCATCTGCTGACCAAAAGTGGCGCACTGGCGCGAATGATCGGCAAAGGCCTGCTGCTGACGGCACCGCGTTTGATGAAGGCGCTGACGGTCATCGGCACGGCAGCGATGTTCCTGGTTGGCGGTGGCATCCTGACGCACGGCATACCGCCACTACATCACCTGATCGAACACCTCGCCGGGCTAGCCGACCCGATTGCCGGCGTCGGCGGCGTGCTCAAGGCGCTGTTGCCGCCCCTGCTTGACATGCTGGTGGGGGTCGTTGCCGGCGGCCTGTCCCTCCTGGGTGTCCGGGCTTTCACCGCCATCCGTGCTGCGCTCGGCAGGCGAAAATGACGCGAGGTCGTGACCGCTCATCATTCAGCGCAGTAAATTGCCTGGGCAGCACTGCAGGCCAGGCCAAGTGATCTTCTTCCCCGGCCTGGTGGAATCCTGAAAGGCCGGCGGAATTACTGCGCTGCCCTTGAAAGCCTGTCCTGCCAGGTCCGCAGGGTCAGCGCGAGTCTTCCGGACATCGTCACGTATTCGCCGTAGAACATGCCGTAGGCCTCGTTTTTCTTGCCAGACGCCGCCAGCTCGACCACTTCCGCTGCCAGTTCATGAAATTCGGCATGCAATCGTCTGACTTCCTGGTAATCGTTTGATGCTCGATCTTCCTCTGACCAGGAAGGACCCTCCAACCATTTGCCGAATTCACATTGGTCAGCCGCCCGGATATCTCCCAACTCAATGCCGGGGTTCGGTTCAAGCACGATTTCCCTGAGCTGCGACATCCACCGGGTATGCGCGCCAATCGCCTTTTCAATGTCCGCCACTCTATCCACCGCTTTTCCTCCGTTGCCTGCCCGTCGTTCATGGGAAAGTTGCGCCGGCCACTCACAAACCTCTTTCCCGCAAGCGGGAAAGAGGGCGGGAAGAGGGAAACGGTCATGGCTCGATGATTGCGGAGCTGGAACTGCCACGACCGTTGGCCAGTCCACCGTCGTTCTCTATTCTACATCCCTGGATGCGATGTCGTCTGGCCGACAGGCCGACACACGTTGGCATCAGGGGATGAACGGCCACTCGATCTGATCGCTGCGCTCGATACCTGTCGTCATCGTTCGACATAGAGCGACGAACTCGCGCAGGCCTGCGGTCTGGAACTTGCGACCATGCCAGAGGAAGTGGAAGTGCCGGCGCAGGTCAAGTTCGGGAGTCTCGATGGCCACCAGGCTGCCCCGCCGGAAGGCCTCGCGCAACGCCAGGCGAGAAATGCAGCCGATACCCAGACCGAACTCCACAGCACGCTTGATCGCCTCGGTATGCTCCAGCTCCAGCCGGATCGGCAAGGAAAAATGCTGATGGCGCAGTGCCTGGTCGAGGGTCTCGCGCGTCCCCGATCCGGGTTCGCGAACGATCCATGCCTGTTCAGCCAGTGCAGCCAGCGATGCTCTCCCCTGCCTCGCCAAAGGATGCCCAGGTGCGCAGAACACCACCAGTTCGTCTGCAACCCAAGGTTCGACGGCCAGGTCGGGATGCCGACATGATCCTTCAATCAAGCCCAGATCGAGCTCGTGCCGAGCCAGTTGATCGATGATCGTGGCAGTATTGTGCACGCTCAATTGCAGCGTGCTCTCGGGGTGGCGTTTGAGGAAGTCGGCGACGATCAGCGTCGCCAGGTAGTTGCCGATGGTCAGCGTTGCTCCGATGCGCAACTTGCCGTAGCCGGCGCGGCCTTCGAGCACAGTTTCGATCGCCGCCGCCCGCTCGATCAGTTCGACCGCCTGTGGCAGCAGGGCCTGCCCGAGTTCGTTGAGACGCAGCATTTTGCCGAACCTGTCGAAAAGCTGCGTGTCGTATTGTCGTTCGATTTCAGCAAGCGCCGTGCTGGTCGCTGACTGCGACAGCGCAAGCTCTGCGGCAGCACGCGAGACGTTCTCGTGGCGAGCGACCGCCACAAACACGCTGATCTGACGCAAGGTGAATCTCATATCTAATATTCAGATATATTTTATTCATAGAATCTGTTTTACAAATATAGCATGAGCAACTACGATGACTCGCATCAACCGCACAGCAGGGTCAAGGCCATGAGCAATTATTCCGCACAACGCGTCCTTTCGGTTCATCACTGGAACGAATCCCTGTTCAGTTTTCGCACCACGCGCGACCCCGCCCTGCGCTTCATCAACGGACAATTTGTGATGATTGGCCTGCCGCAGGAGGGACGGCCGCTGACGCGTGCATACAGCATCGCCAGTGCCAACCACGACGACTACCTGGAGTTCTTCAGCATCAAGGTCCCCAACGGCCCGCTCACCTCGAAACTGCAACACCTGTCGATCGGTGACGAAGTGGTGGTCAGCCGCAAACCGACCGGCACGCTGGTGCTGCGCGACCTGCGCCCCGGCCAGAACCTTTATCTGCTGGCCACCGGCACGGGCCTCGCGCCGTTCATCAGCCTGATCCAGGACCCCGAGACCTACGAACGATTTGAAAAGGTGGTGCTGATCCATGGTGTTCGCTGGATCAGGGATCTGGCTTACAGCGGGTTCATCGAAAAAGAGTTGCCCGGCCACGAGTTTTTCGCCGATCTGGTGCGCGACAAGCTGATCTATTACCCGACGGTGACCCGCGAATCCTTCCGCCACCAGGGCCGCATCACGCAACTGGTCAACAGCGGCCGCCTGTTCGCCGACATTGGCCTGCCGCCGTTCGACCCGGCGCGCGACCGCGCAATGGTCTGCGGCAGCCCGGCGATGATCAAGGACTGCTGCGCCTTGCTCGACGCGCGCGGCTTCCAGGTTTCACCGTACATCGGCGCCCAAGGAGATTATGTGATCGAGCGAGCCTTTGTCGACAAGTAGATGCGTTGAACTCGTCGATGGGGTGTAGATTCGAGATGTAGCGCGGTAGCGCATGAAGGTGGCTGCCAGGACCCTACCCGGCTTTCGCCGCGCAACGTGCCCACTGCCGCCCACTTTCCTCGGCGCCTCCGGCAAAATGCCCGCCAAACGACGGAGTCGCGCGTCCCACAGGACGCACCAGGCATCTCCGGACCTCCTTCCAGAGCAAGGGCTTGCCCTGGCGTTGGTCCTGCGCATCGGGCGAGAATTCCCCACCGGGACCCACGGTAAATTGGTTCTGGCGCCAACTCATTGAACTACGGTCATTCCGGACTTGCTCCGGAATCCAGTTCGTTTTTCCAACGGCTCCTTTAACCTTCTGATCAGATGAACGAATCTGTATTCCGGCGGACGCCGGAATGACGGTGGGCTGTTAGAACAGACTCCTCCTGCCGTCGCTTACTAATTGATGGACCAATGAACAACCTCCCGGTAAACTGTCGGGTTTGACGATCGATCATACACGCTGCATATCGGGAGGAAACTGTCATGCAAATCAATGTCGAAACCAAACCGGTTGCCTCTGCCGCCTACAACACCCGAAAGAAGCGACTCGTCGAAACCATCGACCGACTTTATCACCGCAATGCCAAGGCGTCGCTGCAGAAGGTCATCTCCAGGCTTCACCCGGCTGACATGGCTTCGATCCTCGACGAGTTGCCGCCAGCGCATGTGGTGGACGTCTTCTACACGATCAGCGACACGGCCATGGCGGCCGAAGTTTTCAGCCAGTTGTCGCCGAGCCTGCGTACGGAGGTAATGACCGAGTCGCCGATCGAACAACTGGCGGCGGTCCTGCAACACGTGGCGCCTGACGACCTGGCCGACCTCGTCGGGGATCTGCCCGAAGATCAACGGGCGCAACTGATGGCCTTGCTCGACCGGGAAAGCAAGGACGAAGTCGAAAGCCTGCTGCAGTACGACCCGAACAGTGCCGGCGGCATCATGACCACCGAATTCTTCTCGCTCCCGCATACCCTGGCCGTCGAAGAAGCGATCGAGAACATCCGCAGCCGCGAAGACGTCGAGATGGTTTTCTATCTCTACCTGACCGACGAAGCGGGGCGGCTGGTCGGCGTCGTGTCGTTGCGGCAGTTGCTGCTGGCCCGACCGGGAACGCCTCTCGACAAGGTCATGAACCGGCGCGTGATGAAAGTCACCACGGATGCCGACCAGACCACCGTCGCCATGCTGGTCGAAAAGTATCACCTGCTGGCCGTACCGGTGGTCGACGAGGAGAATGTGTTGGTCGGGATGGTCACGGTCGATGACGTCATCGATGTCCTCGAGGAAGAGACGACGCGGGACATGCTGAAGATGGCCGGTACCAGCGAGTCGGAAACGCTGACCCACTCGGCCTTCAAGATTGCGGGGATTCGTCTGCCCTGGCTGCTCGCCGCGTTCATCGGCGGTCTCGCGGCGACCGCGGTGATCGGGCGCTACGAAGCGATTCTCGGCGAGGTGCTGGTGTTGAGCGCCTTTCTGCCAGTGGTCATGGGCATGGCCGGCAACGTCGGCGTGCAGTCGGCCACCGTTGCGGTACGTGGCCTGGCGACCGGGGCGATCGATGTCCGCGATACCGTGCCACTAGTGCTCAAGGAGTTGCGCGTCGGTCTGCTGCTCGGCGGTTTCTACGGCGTGATCCTGGCCATCTACGGCTACCTGATGCACGACAGCGTCAGTCTTGGGCAGGTGGTCGGTCTGACGATCCTCGGCAACATGACCGGCGCAGCCTTGCTGGCCGTGCTCCTGCCGATGATCTTTCAGCGCATGAAGGTGGACCCGGCGGTTGCCACCGGCCCGTTCGTGACCACCGCCATCGACATCCTCGGCGTCCTCAACTACTTTGTGATCGCCAGCTGGATTTACAAGCTGTAGCCGATCCGTCCTCCTGCCGGACAGCGCCAGCGTCGTCCGGCAGCGTCGTCCCAACATCGTCCCAACGTCGTCCCATTCGCTGCCGGCACAGCCATACAGCGACCACCCATGGCAGCGCGCCGGCTTCCCTTCCGTTCCCTTCCGGCGCGAACGAGTCATTACCCTGCTTTCCAGGGTACCGGCTGTTGCTGAAAATCGTTGAGTCGCCTGGCAAATTCGGGCAATAGCGAATCGGTCTGGGTTGCCAGCCAGTCTGCAATCCCCTGGCCCCGGCCAGCGGTTGGCGCCTCGGCGACAAGTTGCGAAGCCACGGCCAGGTCGTTGAGACGTCCGAGCAGATCCTGCAGATCACTGGCCGACTGGTGGTAATTCGCCAGCACCGGGCCGGCCAGAATCGGGGTAAAGAACTCCACCGCGTAGCGCAGTTGCTTGAACGCGACACGCAGGCGGTGACGGGCCGCATCATCCGTTCCGAGCGCAGCCGCGGCGCGATCCTCGACGCGCCTGGCGCGCTTGTCGAGGCAACGCGGGACGAAGCGTGCGAGCGACCCGGCGGCATCGTCCGGCAGGGACTGGATGGCGGCACTGAAGTCGATCAACAGGCGCGAATACACTGCCGACTTGAGCGCGCTTCTGCTGGCCTTGCGACTGTTCGCGCAGCGTCTCCGGGCATGGCTCGACAGCCGCTCGACCTCGACCCTGCCTGGCAGGGCGTCGGCAAGTGCAGGCAAGGTTTCCGCAAGGAAGACATCCCAGTTGCGGGTATCACCCAGTTTGTTCGCCAGTTCCTGCCAGAGCGGATCGAAACGGGTCACGAAATCCTCTGGCAGCCGTGGCTGCCAGAGACGGATCGCCGATCGCAGCCGGCGGATGGCGACGCGCGCCTGGTGAACGAACTCGGGCTCGTCGCTCCGGCAGACCCCGGCTTCGTTGTTTTGCAAATGGTTCAGGCAGGACAGGGCAATCAGGCGAAAGGCTCCAATGCTCGACATGGTCGCGTCGGTCGGCACGGGCAGTGCTTTCACCGCCGTCAGCGGCAGATCGGCGAGTAGACGGTAGGCACGTTCGGACTTGCTGCTGGCTTCCGGGTGTAACGGCAGGCTGACCTGCAACTCGGCGGCCACGGCGAACAGGTCGCTGACCGTTCCGTCGAGCAGTTCCAGTTCGATCTCACGGATCGTCTGGCGTTGCCCCCGCGCTTCGATCCAGCCGCGGTCCAGAGCCAGTTCGATGCGCACCCCCGCGCGCGGTTCCAGCAGCCAGGTATGGCGCATGAAGTGGGTAGTGAAAGCGGGTTGCAGATCATCACGAAGTGATTCGAGCAGAGCGCGGACGCTGCCATCCAAATGCGAAAAATCGAACTCTCCGGGCCGGCTGGGAACCTCCCACTCGCTACGCTGCGCCAGGCCGGCGGCAAGCATCGGCGCAGTCTTGACGGTCAACAGCCACTGCCGGCCCTTCTGACGGTGTCGAACGACCATCTGCTCGCGCCGCAGACGCTTGTCATGGGTATCGTAATAGGTATTGATCAGCAGTTGCCGATGTCGCTCAATGTTGCTCAACATGGCTTGCTTCGCCAATGCACTCGCAGCGCGTGCCGATAGGGACAACTTGATTTCAGTTTCGGTGGCCATCGCAAACTTTCATGCTGGAGAAAGAAAACTAGGACATCTTCTCGATCAGATGTGCCTTGAGTTGTGCACGTCCCGAAGGATTGGCCAGAGCGATGATGATGCTGCCAGCGTGGATGAGGTCATCAACCTTGGGATTGAATATCCAGGCACCATCCTGCTCGCGTACCGCCAACAGGATATAGTCCGGGCTACGCAGACGCAGGTCGCCGACACGAGTCTGCGGGAAATTGGCAGGCACCGGAACCTCTTCGACACGCACGTTCTTATCCGACCGGATCATCTCGTCGAGAAAGCCGACGACGTGCGGCCGGACCATCGCTGACGCCAGGCGAATGCCGCCGGTGAAATCCGGGGAAATTACCGCGTCGGCGCCCGCCTTGCGCATTTTTTCGACATTTCGCAGTTCCTGGGCGCGAGCCACGATGCGCAAGCGCGGGTTGAGCTGTCTGGCGGTAATGATGATCATCAGATTGCGTGAATCGTCACCGGTGACCGCAAACAGGCCACGGGCATCCTCGATATCTGCGGCTTCCATCAGATCATCGTCGGAGGCGTCGCCGTGCAGATAGAGCAGTGCGGAAAATTTGTCGAGGTTCTCCTCGAAACGCTCGACTTCGATGTCGATGGCGACGAAATGTCGGCCGGTATTCTGCAATTCGCGACCGACGCTGCGGCCGACCCGCCCGAAACCGCAAATGATGAAATGCTGCCGTAGCTTATGAATGCTTTTTTCCATCCGTCGTCTCCGCAGGGAATAATCCAGATCCTTCTCGAGGAAGAACACTGACAGGCTAGTGAACAAAAAGGTCAGCGCGCCCAGGCCGGAAATGGCAATGAAACCGGCGAAAAGGCGATCCTGAAGCGAATGGAGAGGGATAATTTCGCCATAACCGACCGTCGAGATGCTGATCAGGGTCATATATACCGCATCGGACCAGTTCCCGTTGTCACCGGCAATCTGATAGAAGCCGATTGTCCCGACGGCGGTCAACGCCAACACCGCGATGCCCGCCCATACGATACGCAGGACAATGCGCCGCAATTGTGTGGCTACCCCGACCTGGGATTCGCGCATACGGCGAAGGCGGCGAAGGCGCTGGCGAGCCTGTAACTGGTCGTCAAACATGCAAAAAAGAGCGGGCTGATTGGAATCGGATCATCATCGGGGAAAGTCTGGCTGGCGATGGCGGAATCAGGCCAGCAGGAAGCGGGGCCTGATATGCCGAGCGGGCAAGATTGGCACATTCGCGAACGATTGTCCATGCCTGCGACGGTAGCCGCCACCTTCCGGCCGCAAAATTCTACCGCAGGAAGCGACCGGGGTCAGGAAGATTCCGATCTGGTGGCGACTGTCGCCGCAGCCACATGCCAACGTTCATGACTTTTCCAGGCTCCCCCGATCATGAAGGTCATGACCGTTTGCCTCTCCCCCGACCCCCGCCAGTGGGGCGGAGAGATTCGTCAGTCGCTGACGTGACTTTCACAGGAATCTGCAGTTCATCGTGAAGAATCCGCATGCAATGGGTTTACCATCGCCTCCAGGACAATCCTGCGCAGCCCCGTTCAGTCACTGACCATGCCATCATCCACTACCACGCTCGAACAAATCACAACCCGGACGCTCGCCCATTACCAGCAACATGCCGAAGACTTTCGCAAAGGCACGCGCAGCCACGACGTGAGTCAGAACATCGCTGCGCTGCTGCGCCACATCCGTGGCCAACCGCCGTTCACGATTCTCGACTTCGGCTGCGGCCCGGGCCGCGATCTCAAGGCCTTTACCCGCCTCGGCCATCGTGCCGTCGGGCTGGACGGAGCAACGAACTTCGTCGAGATGGCACGAAGCGACACGGGTTGTACGGTATGGGAACAGGATTTCCTGAGTCTTGACCTCCCGTCAGGGCATTTCGACGGGGTATTCGCCAATGCTTCGCTGTTCCATGTCCCCAGTCAGGTGTTGCTGCGCGTTCTCCGACAACTGCATGCCACCCTCAAGCCGGACGGTGTCCTGTTCTGCTCAAACCCTCGCGGGGACAACCAGGAAGGCTGGAATGACGAACGCTATGGGGTTTTCCACGACCTCGCAGCCTGGCGACGCTGGCTGCGGAATGCGGGCTTCGTCGAACTCGAGCACTATTACCGCCCAACCGGCCTGCCGTGCGCGCAACAGCTCTGGCTCGCCAGTGTCTGGCGCCGTGCGGCCGGAAACGGCGACCCCCTGCGTCCCTCTCCGGAGTTCTGAAAAGGGACGATTCGTGAGTCGCTGACGCGACTCTCACATTAACCGCAGCCAACGCTCTGACATGTCAACCAAACGCTTTGCACAACGCCAATCAAACCTTCGAGCCAGCCGCAGAATCGCCGAAGCGATTCTGGATTACGTCGGCCAGATCCCGGCCACCAGCGAATACCGGAAACAGAAACCGGAAGGCCACGCCCAGGCGATCGCCCGCACGGCGGTCAGACAGGCTGCCGTCACTGCCGGCAGCCTGACGCTGCCGCCAGGCCCACTCGGCTGGCTGACCCTCCTTCCCGAACTGCGTTCGCTATGGAAACTCCAGACGCAGATGGTTGCGGACATCGCCGGTTGCTACGGGAAGACCGACGAGTTGAACCGTGAAGCGATGCTCTATTGTCTGTTCCGGCACACCGACCCACAGATCGTTCGCGATCTGGTTGCCAGGATCGGCAAGCGCCATGTCGTCCATCTCGCCTCGCGTCCCGAGACCCAGTCGGTCGCTCTGAAGATCGGCATGCACCTCTCCCAACGGGTGATCGGCAGAGGAATTTCGCGCTGGATACCGGTTCTCGGAGCGATTGGCGCCAGCGCCTATGCCTATTACGACACCACCCAGGTCGCCCGCACAGCCATCGAGTTATTTGCCGGCGTCATTGACGTGCAAGGCGACGAAACCGATCCAGCGACCTGAGCGTCTCGTTGATGCGATTTGCCGAGGTCATTTGCACTTCAGGCGGCGGGCAAGCTATCGCGTGCAATCCCCCGTGAGGTCATGGCGGGTGCTGCTGCGCAGGCAGCACGGAAGAGAAAAATGTCAGCAGACTGTTAGAATACGGCCAATCGATGGCAACCGTGGCGGGCAGCATGATAAAGGAGAGCATCAGGCATATTGAGGAATGGGCCAACCCGCGCACGGTCGTTGTGGTAACGTTGTTGTTGGTCGGCACACTGTGGTTGGCCCTGATGGTCTCGGTCGTCTCGGATCGCGATGAAAGTATCGCCACCACCGGCGGAATCCTGCAACGCATGACCCACGCCGTCGAAGAACAGACCCGACAGCAGTTTCGCGTCGCCGATACTTTCCTGGCCAGTTGTGAGCACTGGCTGCAGGCAAACCCCGGTCTGGATCCCCGCACCGACAAAACCTTCCGGCAATTGATCGAGGCCTTTCGTGCCGGAACCGGCCAGTCGATCGATATCTACCTGCTCGCCTCGGATGGCCGGATGTTCGACATTCTCGACCCTGCCCAAGGACCACTGGCCAATGTCGCGGATCGCGACTATTTCAAGAACGCCCTGAACAGGCCAGGCCTGTTTGTCGGCAGCCCCATGCGCAAACCGCTCGCTGACCACGACGGTCTGCCGATCAGCCTGTCGCTGCGACGCCCGGTGGACGACATCCAGGTACTTCTCGCCGTGATCGACCTGCCAACGCTGACCCGGTCGTACGAAAAGCAACGCCTGCAACCCGGTGGGGCCATTACTCTGCTCAGGCGCGACGGCACAGTGCTGGCCAGGGCACCACACGATGACCGACTGCCCGGCCACTCGATGGCCGGCGAAGCCTTGTTCAGCAAGCATCTCGGGCAGCAGCCGCAGGCCTTGGTGCTGCCCGAGGCCAGCCCCGGCACCCAGGCGCGAGAATTCATCAGCTACTCGTCAATGCCCGATTTCCCGCTGGTGATCATGGTTTCGGAAGACTACGATGAGGCACTCGCCGCCTGGCTACGACAAACGGCCTGGGTCATCCTGCTGGGACTGGGAGTGACCCTGCCATTGGCGGTCATCACCTATCGATCGCTGCGCCTGCTGCAGGCGCTCGCCAGTCAGGATGCCGAATTGCAGCGCCTGACAACGACCGATCTGCTGACCGGTTGCAGCAGCCGCCAGCACTTCTTCGAAACACTCGCAGAAGAGGTCGCGCGCGCGCGTCGCCGGCAGGCCCCCCTGACCGTCGCGTTGTTCGATATCGACTTTTTCCAGCGGATCAACGACGGTTATGGCCACGCCATTGGCGACCAGGCCCTGATCCTGTTTGCCAATACCGCGAAAGAGGGTCTTCGCGACAGGGACCTTCTTGGCAGACTCGGAGGCGGGGAATTCGCGCTTGTGCTGCCCAATACCGAAGCCCGGGGAGCTGTCCTGGTCGCCGAACGGGTTCGCACAGCGATCCCCGGCATATCGATCCCGAGCGACAACGGCACCGTTCAGTTCACGGTCAGTGTCGGGGTGAGCGAAGTCCAGGCTGGCGACACGTCGATTGACGATCTGCTGAAGCGCGCAGCCACTGCGCTGCACAATGCCAAGGCCGGTGGATACGATCGGGTGGCCGTCGTCTAAGGTGAATTCCACGACCAAACCGACCCTATGACTGCCGTCGCCCGTTGTGCGACCTGTGCCAGCCAGCAGGCAAGCGGCACTCGATACGCTGAACGGGGATTCGACGATACGACTCGGGAAAAATGAGCACTGATGGCCAGCGCCAACCGGCTGGCGTCATCCCCGCGAAAGCGGGAATCCATTCGGTCCTCGCGATTCCCGGCCCCTGTCGTAGGCTCCCGCTTTCGCGGGAATGACGCCACTTGGCAATAGTCGGCAGGCAGTATCTCTATTCACGGAAACCGTTGCGCATGCGAGGAAAAATTTACCGGCCCTTCCACTCGGCCCGACGCTTGCCGATGAACGCGTCGATCCCCTCGCCGGCGTCGTCGGTCATCATGTTGCAGGCCATCACTTCGGAGGCATACTGGTAGGCCGCGTCCAGCCCCATTTCAAGTTGCTTGTAGAACATCTGCTTGCCCATTTTGATGGCTACCGAAGACTTGGCAATGATCGATCGGGCGAACCGGTCGACCTCGGCATCGAGCGCATCGGCGGCGACGACCCGATTCACCAGACCTTGCTGCAAAGCCGTCCGGGCATCGATGAAATCGCCGGTGAGCAGCATCTCGAGCGCCTGCTTGCGACCGAGGTTGCGCGACAATCCGACCGCTGGCGTCGCGCAGAACAGGCCGACGTTGATGCCTGAAGTGGCAAAGCGCGCACTGTCGACAGCAACCGCCAGGTCGCACATCGACACCAACTGACAACCGGCGGCCGTGGCAATGCCATGCACCCGTGCAATGACCGGTTGCGGCATCTGCGTCAGGGTGATCATCATCTTGCCGCAATGCCGGAACAGATCCTGCATGAACGCATGGTGATGATTGGCACGCATCTCCTTGAGATCGTGTCCGGCGCAAAAGGCTTTGCCGGCACCCGCGATGATCACGACGCGCACGGCCGGGTCCGGTGCGATCGCATCCAGTTCCGCCTGCAAGGCAGCAATCATCGCCTGCGACAAGGCGTTGAACTGCTGTGCGCGATTCAGCGTCAGCGTCGCGATGCCATCGTGATCGGTGCGGATAACGTAGGGGTCTTCCTGGGTTGGCGTCGGGGGATGCATGTTTCTCTCCTGGAAACGGGTTGTAGGGGATCGTTGGCGAGCGCCGGACAAGCTTACCGCGCTGGACGGCCGACAAGCAGCGCCCACCCGCCTGCCGGCCACAGCGGCTGCTTGAGGTCACTCGATCGCAGCAGCGGATTTCGCCTGTTCGCGCAACACGAACTTCTGGATCTTGCCGGTCGAGGTCTTCGGCAGAGTACAGAAGATCACCCGCTTGGGAACCTTGAAACGCGCCATGTGCTGGCGGCAGAACTCGATCATCTCCTGCTCGGTCGGCGCTGCCCCTTCGCGCAACTCGATGAAGGCGCAGGGCACTTCACCCCAGGTGTGGTCAGGCGTCGCCACGACGGCCGCAGCAATCACCGCCGGGTGCTTGTAGAGGACGTCCTCGACCTCGATCGAGGAAATGTTTTCTCCCCCGGAGATGATCACGTCCTTCGAACGATCCTTGATCTTCACGTAGCCATCGGCATGCATCACCGCCAGGTCGCCGGTATGGTACCAGCCGCCGGCAAACGACTCCGCGGTCGCTTTCGGATTCTTGAGATAGCCCTTCATCACCAGATTGCCACGGAACATGATCTCGCCCATGGTCTCCTTGTCCCAGGGTACCGCTTCCATGTTCGCCGGATCGAGCACGGTGATCGCTTCCTGCGCGTGGTAGCGCACGCCCTGCCGGCCGTTCAGGTCAACCTGTTCGGCCACCGGCAGTGCGGCCCAGTTGGCGTGTTTGGCACAAACCGCCGCTGGCCCGTAGGTTTCGGTCAGGCCGTACACATGCGTGAGATCGACGCCGATATTCGCCATCGCTTCGATGACTGCGGCCGGCGGCGGTGCGGCCGCGATCAGGCCGGCGACCTTGTGGGTGATGCCGGCGCGCAAATCGGCCGGCGCATTGGCCATCAGACTGTGCACGATCGGTGCGCCGCAGTAGTGGGTAACGCCGTGTGCGCGGATCGCCTCGAATATCAGCTTCGGATCGACGCGGCGCAAACAGACGTTGGTGCCGGCGTTGGCGGCCATCGTCCAGACGAAGCACCAGCCGTTGCAGTGGAACATCGGCAGCGTCCACAGATAGACCGAATGCGGCGGCATTCCCCAACTGACGATGTTGCTCATCGAGTTGAGATAGGCGCCGCGATGATGGTAAACGACGCCCTTCGGGTTGCCAGTGGTCCCGGAAGTGTAGTTGAGCGAGATGGCATCCCATTCGTCGGCCGGACCGCCCCAGGGAAATTCCGGACTCCCGCCGGCAATGAACTGCTCGTACTCCTGCGTGCCCAGACATTCGCCGGGGCCGCTGTACTCGGGGTCGTCGACATCGATCACCAGGATCGGGCGGTGCAGAAGGGCCAGCGCCTTTTTCACGGTCGGCGAATACTCGCGGTCGGTAATCAGCACCCTGGCTTCACCGTGCTCGAGCATGAAGGCAATCGTTTCGGCATCCAGACGGGTATTGAGCGTATTCAGGACCGCGCCGGTGACCGGTACGCCGAAGTGGCACTCGACCATCTCCGGGGTATTGTTAAGCATCACGGCCACGGTGTCGCCTTCGCCGATACCGTGGTCGGTCAGCGCCGATGCGAGACGGCGGACGCGGGTAAAAGTCTCGAGCCAGCTATAGCGGCGCTGACCGTGAATCACTGCCGTGCGCTCGGGATAGACATAAGCGCTACGGGCGATGAAAGTCAGCGGCGTCAGCGGCGTGTAATTGGCCGTATTCTTGTCGAGACCTTCTTGGTAAATATTTGGCATCGCCAGCTTCTCCTCTCAAGTGATATCAGTGTGATGGGCTTTCGCCTGCCGTTGACCGACAGCCCTTCAGCCTGCCACGTTTTTCCAGATCATTCAACCACGCAGCGAACTCTCGCCCGAGTTCTGCGCTGACGGCAACCAGGGCAATGACCCCCCCTTGGGCATCGGCGGTCGGCGCCGGCTGCTCGATGGCCAGCCGGCGTTCGGCGACGAGCTGGCGCCTGGTGTCAAGGAGGCCGGCCTGACCCTGCAGGATGCCGCGACTACGCTGCGGGGTATCGAACACTTGTGAAAATTCCTGCAGTTCAAAACGCAACACGCAGCCGGCGGCAATCTGTCCGCCAACGCCCGGCAAACCCAGTTGCTGTCGCAGCCGTTGCGACAACAGTAACGCCGGCGCTGCCGCCCAATGACTACGCGCATAGTTTCGCAACTTCAGCGGGTTTTCGTAGAGCAGGCGATACTCGATATCGCGCGCATCAAACCAGTGCGGCGCCCGGATATCGAGCAGCACGCCCGACCAGCGCCCTTCTTCGGCGAGTGGCTCGACCGGTGCTCCAAAGTCGTACACTTCGACCGGCGACAGGTTGCGCGTGCCGCCGACACAGCCAGCGAGCAGACCAGCGACAAGCCAGATCAGAAACCTGTTCATGGACGTTCCTCACGGCTCGGCGGCGCGACAAAACCGGCCTCGCCGGGTCCCGGAGCAGACGCAGGCGGACCAAAAACAAGGCTCTGCGGTGATTCTTCGAGCATCTGCAGTACGCGATTGAGCTGACGCGAGTTTCCCGACAGATCGCTGCCGACCCCATTCAGGCGGGCAACCAGGGCGGTGATCCCGTCTGACGACGGTTCGCCGACCAGGCGATCCAGTTTGTCGCCCAGCGGCTGCAGGCCAACCATCAACCGGCGCGATTCGACCAGCAACGGCGCCGCCTCGGCTGCCGCCTGCTCGGCACGCACCAGGGTGGCATGGAGCAGGCGCAGATTCTCCGGCGCCAGTAACTGGCGCAACTGGCGTGTGACCTCGTTGGCGTGACCGGTCGTCGCTTCGAGGTTGGCCAGAATTGTGGCCAGATGCTGCCGGTTTTCGCTGTCGAGCGCCAGGTTGGCGCTGGTCAGGAATTCGCGCGCCTGGCCCAGGACAGCCGAGCCGGAATCCGAAAGTTCCTGGATCAGGGAGGAGCGCATCTCGATGCGCGGCGAGTCCTTGCCGCCCGCCAGGCGCGTCGGATCGTTGCCGCTGTCTTCAAGCAGAATGTGGGCGATGCCGGTGACTCCCTGATAGCCCAGCTTGGCAGTCGTCGCACGGGTCACTGGCACCTTGCTGTCGACACTGATACGAATCAGGATATTGTGTGCATCCTGAGGATCGAGTTCGATCGCCTGCACCTTGCCAACCCGGATACCCCGATAACGCACCTGCCCTTGCAGGCTGAGGCCGGTGACGTTGTGTCGGGTGACCACGGTGTACTCGACGGTCGCTTCGTGCTTGCCACCGAACCACCAGATCGAGAGCGCTCCCGCGAAACCCAGAAACAGGGTGAACAACCCGGCCATCAGAGCATGCGAACGATTTTCCATGACTAGCTCGCTCCTTGTCCGAGAGTCGTCGCCGCGGCACGCCCGGAACTGAAAAAATTGCGGATGAAGGGATGGTCGACCGCGAATACTTCGGCGGCCGTCCCGCAGGCGATCAGTCGCTGGTCGGCGAGCACGGCCAGACGCGTCGCCAGCCCAGCCAGTGTCTCGGGATCGTGGGTCACCATCACCACCGTGAAACCGAGTTCCTTCTGCAGCATTCTGAGCAGCTTGACGAAGTTCTCGCTCCGATCCGGATCGAGGCCGGCAGTCGGTTCGTCAAGAACCAGGAGTTCGGGTTCCAGCGATAGGGCCCGCGCCAGAGCCACCCGCTTGACCATGCCACCCGACAACTCGGCAGGCATCAGATGGGCGTGCCGTGCTTCCAGTTCAACCATGGCGAGCTTGAGCATGACCAGATCGGTGATCATCGCTTCGTCGAGTGTGTGCAGTTCGCGCAGCGGAAAAGCGATATTGTCATGAACGGAGAGCGCCGAAAAGAGTGCCCCCTGCTGAAAAAGCATGCCGAAACGGCGGCGCAGGGCGCGCCGGCGCGCTGGATCGGGATCGAGTACCGCCTGGCCAAAAAGCCTGACGCTTCCCCGGCTCGGCGCCAGCAGCCCGACAATTTCGCGCAGCAGCGTGGTCTTGCCGCTACCCGACCCGCCCACCAGTCCGAGAATCTGCCCGGCTTCGATGTCGAGATCGATGTCGCGATGGATCACGACCTCGCCGAACTGCGTGCACAGGCCGCGAATCTCGATCGCCGGCAGCCTGCGCGGGCAGGTCTGACCGTGACAGTCGCCGGGCACGCTCATTAATGTGAAAGTCGCGTCAGCGACTCACAAACCTCCCCTCCCCCATCGCGGGGGAGGGGTCGGGGGAGAGGGAAACGGTCATGACTTTCATGATCGGGGGTACCTGGAAAAGTCATGACCGTTAGGGAATCCCGAGGTTGCGCGTCAGTACCGCAAAGACGGCATCGACGATGATTGCCACGGTGATCGAGGTCACCACCGAAGTGGTTGTTCGCGACGACAGGCTTTCGGTATTCGGTTTGACCTGCAGGCCAAAGTGGCAGGCAATGAGGGCAATCAGCAAACCGAACACCACGCCCTTGCCAATGCCGATCCAGACGTTGGCAACCGGCACCACCCTGGGCAGGGTATCGATGAAGAAGCCGTAAGACAAATCCATCTGCAGCTTCGCCGACACCATGCCGCCGAGGATTCCTGCGGCCGAGCACCAGATCACCAGCAGCGGCATCGCCACCGCCAGGGCCAGGACCTTCGGCAGGATCAGACGCTGGCTGCGCGAGACACCCATGGTGGCCAGTGCATCGATCTCTTCGGTCACCCGCATGACCCCGATCTGGGCGGTCATCGCCGAACCCGAACGTCCGGCCACCAGTACCGCGACCAGCACCGGCCCGAGTTCACGAACGATGCTGATGCCGAGCAGATTGACGATGAAGACATCAGCGCCGAAGGTCTTCAGTTGCAGGGCGGACAGATAGGAAAGAACGACACCGATCAGAAACCCGATCAGGGCGGTCACCGGCAAGGCCTGGGCACCGGTCTTGTAGAGGTTCGCGGAAAACTCGCGCCAGGGTATGTCACGTGGGTGTACGCACAGATAAGCGAGGTCGAGAATCATCTGGCCGATCAGGGCGACCATCGCCAGGAGATGGCTGGCGGCGACCCACGACCCCTGACCAAGGGCAAGTAGCCAGGCCAGTAACTGTGACTGCTTCGGCAGCGCCGGCTCGACATCGACGCGGACCCCCTCGATACGTCCGAGAAGCGCCCGATGCCCAGGAGAAATCGCCAGTACGGCCGGCCATTGTCTTCCCCAGGCGCGCCACAGAAGGATCGCGCCGGCGCTGTCCAGGCGGGTGATCGAGCGCAGATCCCAGCCTGGGTGTCTCGCTGCCAGATCGCAAAGACGGCGTTCGAACGCAGAAATCGGCTGCGGCAGGGTCGCCAGGGTCCAGTCACCGGACAGTACGAGCCGCTCCTGGTCAGCATGCTTGACGGACTCGATCGCGGCCACCGCCATGGCCAGTCAGAATTTCTTCACAGCGCCAGCGGTACTGCCATCTGGCCAGGCACCGTCGACCGGATTCTCAGCTTGATGCCAATGCGGCGCCAGAGCAGCGCTTCCTCGGCCAGTGCTGCGGCCATCATCGGATTGGTCTCCTGCCAGCCGACGGGCAGGTCGAGCTGAAAACCGACCGGATCTTCGAGAACCGACAATTCGGAGAAGGGATGAGCGTCGCGCGCACGATGCAGAAGCACGGCCAGGCGAAGACAGAACACCAGGCGCCAGTTCGGATCGCCGATCGGCATGGCAGCCAGCTTCTGGAGTTTGCCGCGCTGGCCGAGCACCAGCAGGGCCAGGCGCGCCTGATCGCGCTTCGAGAAACCCGGCATGTCGGCATGACCCAGGATATAGGCGCCATGCTTGTGGAACTCGTTATGCGCCACCGAGACGCCGATCTCATGCAAGGAGATTGCCCAGCGCAGAAAGTGGACATTGTTCTCGTGCTCCGGCGAATCGAGCTTGATCAACTGTCCAAGAAGCGCCAGGGCGGTTTGCTCGACGCGACGGACCTGTGCCGCGTCGACCTGGTAGCGGCGCCGGAAATTGAGGACCGTTTCGTCGCGCGTGTCATGATGCTCGAAGCGCCCGAGCAGATCGTAGAGGACGCCCAGCGGTAGCGCGCCATCGGAATAGGTCATGTGTTCGATGGCCAGTTCCGAGAATACTGCGGACATGATCGCGATGGCACCGGGAAGAATCATCATGCGGTCGCTGCGCATGCCCTGCAAACCCAGTGCTTCCGCGGAGCCGGCCCGAATCAGCAATTGACGCAGCCTGGCCAGACCCTCCCGACTGATGCCGCTGACTCCTTCGGGATTGAGATCGTTCATTTCCAGGATGTCGGCAAGTTCCTGGGCTGATCCCGAAGAACCGACGGCTTCCAGCCAACCGAAGCGCTGGTAGTCGGCAGCGATCGCTTCGACCTCGCGGGCCGCAGCAACTTCGGCCGTGTAGAAGCGCTTCTTGTCCACTTTGCCTTCCGGAAAGAAACGCTGTCGATAGCTGATGCCGCCCATGAACAAGGACTCCATCAGCAACGGCTCGGTATTCTCGCCGATGATGAACTCGGTTGAACCGCCACCGATATCGACCACCAGACGCCGGTGACTGGCGGCGGGCAGGGCATTCGCTGCACCGATGAAGATCAGGCGCGCTTCTTCGCGCCCCCCGATGACCTCGATCGGAAAACCCAGCGCCGCCTCGGCCTGTGGTAGCACGATGCGCGCATTCCGGGCCACCCGCATCGCGTCGGTGGTCACCGCACGCACGGTTTCCGGATCGAAGCCGCGCAGACGCTCGCCAAAACGCCGCAAGGCCTCGATCGCACGCTGTTGTGAGGCATGATCGAGCAGTTTCTCGCGGGTCAGACCGGAACCGAGCCGGACGTTCTCTTTGAAGGTATCCAGCGGGTGAATGCGATTGCCAACGACACGCCCGATCTGTAGACGAAAGCTGTTGGAACCCAGGTCGACACCGGCAATTAGTTCGTAACTCATGACTGTGTTTGGTCTGTACGGCGAAGAAAGGCTGCAGGCCGGCCATTTTACACTGCCGGCAAGCACATCATGCCCAGGCAAGCACGGATAGCACAGCACCATCGAGAAAACAGCGCGCCAATCGACCCACAACGAAGCGATGGCTGTAATATGCTCGCTTTCAAATCCCCCTTGCTGATCCATCTTTCCTGACGGAACGAACTCATGAACATCGTCGCCACGACCACCGAAACCCCTCCCATCCAGACCGCCAACGGGTTCCCGCCGGAATATTTTCAGAATCGCGAGATGAGCCTGCTCGCTTTCAATCGGCGAGTCCTCTGGCAAGCCAGAAATCCCCGCACTCCCCTGCTCGAACGTTTGCGCTTCCTGTGCATCGTGAGCAGCAATCTGGACGAGTTTTTCGAGATTCGCGAGGCTGGCATCAAGGAACAACTCAAGCTGAATTCGGTGGCGATCACCACCGACGGCAAGACTGCCCGTGAAGTCTATCGGCTGGTCAGCGACGAGGTGCATGCAATCGTCAAGGAACAGTACGCGCTGCTCAACGAAGAGATCCTGCCGCAACTGGCCACTGAAGGCATCCGCTTCCTCAAACGCGGGGACTGGAACGACGCGCAGCGCGAATGGATCCGCGGCTTCTTCTTCCGCGAAGTCATGCCGGTGATCACGCCGATCGGCCTCGATCCCTCACACCCGTTCCCACGCGTACTCAACAAGAGCCTCAATTTCGCCGTCGAACTCGAAGGCCGTGACGCTTTCGGTCGCAGTTCAGGCGCCGCCATCGTGCAGGCGCCGCGGGTCCTGCCGCGCGTCATCCGGCTGCCACGCGAACTCGGCGACAGTGAGTACGCCTTCGTTTTCCTGTCTTCGATCCTGCACGAGTTCGTGCACGAGTTGTTCGCCGGCATGAAGGTCCTTGGCTGCTACCAGTTCCGCGTCACGCGCAACAGCAACCTCTTCGTCGACGAGGAAGAGATTACCAATCTGCGCGCCAAGATCCAGGGCGAGTTGCCACAGCGCCATTTCGGCGACGCCGTCCGGCTCGAAGTGGCCAACAGTTGTTCGGAAGCGATGACCCAGTTCCTGCTCGGACAGTTCAACCTCAGCGAGAGCGATCTCTATCGCGTCGCCGGTCCGGTCAATCTGGTTCGCCTGATGCAGGTCCCCGACTGGGTGCTGCGCAGCGACCTCAAGTTTCAGCCCTTCAATCCGGGGACCCCGAAAGCGCTGCAGAAGTGCCATAGTATCTTCGACAGCATCCGCGGCGGTGACATCCTGCTGCACCATCCCTACCAGAGCTTCAATTCGGTGATCGAACTGCTCGAACAGTCCGCCAACGACCCCCAGGTGGTGGCGATCAAGATGACCGTCTACCGCACCGGCACCGATTCGGTCTTGATGCAGTCGCTATTGCGAGCGGCACAGAACGGCAAGGAAGTCACGGTGGTCGTCGAACTGATGGCGCGCTTTGACGAGGAAGCCAACATCGGCTGGGCGACCAAGCTTGAGGAAGTGGGCGCACATGTCGTCTACGGGGTGGTCGGTTACAAGACCCATGCCAAGATGCTGATGATCGTCCGACGTGAGGAAGGAAAGGCCGGCAACAGCATCCTGCGTCGCTATGTGCATCTCGGTACCGGCAACTACCATCCCAAAACCGCCCGCCTGTACTCCGACTTCGGTCTCCTGACCTGCAACGAAGAGATCGGTATCGATACCAATGAAGTCTTCAAGCAACTCACCGGCCTCGGTCGCGCGCAGACCCTGACACACCTTTGGCAGGCCCCGTTCACGCTGCAGCCGAACGTCGTCACCGCGATTCGTGCCGAAGCCGAAGCGGCACGCGCCGGCAAGCGTTCACGGATCATCGCCAAGATGAACTCGCTGCTCGAACCGGAAACCATCGCCACGCTCTACGAAGCCTCGCAGGCCGGCGTCAAGATCGACCTGATCGTGCGCGGTGTCTGCGGCTTGCGCGCCGGTGTCAAGGACCTGTCGGAAAACATCAGCGTACGCTCGATCATCGGTCGCCAACTCGAACATCACCGGGTATTCTATTTCTACGCCGGAGGCGAGGAAAAAGTCTATCTGTCGAGCGCCGACTGGATGGAGCGTAATTTCTTCCGGCGTATCGAACTGGCGTTTCCGGTACTCGACCGCAAACTGAAGCGTCGGGTCATCGCCGAAGGACTGCAGATCTATCTCACCGACAACACCCTGGCCTGGGAACTCGGACCCGATGGCACTTACCACCAGCGGCGTGGCTCACGAACCAGCCCGCATTCGTCGCAAGCCGAATTGATCGAATTGCTGCAGGCCTGAAATCGTTCAGGCACGGCGCGCGCCGACGACACCCTGCACCGCGTGCAACAAGGTCAGGGTGCGATTGAGCTGCGGGAGGCCACCGACTTCGGCGGTAAAAAGCATATGCGCGTTGCCCTGCCGGGACTGCGTATTGACGGCGATGACATTGATTTTTTCGCGCGCGAGAACGTCCGAGACGTCACGTAGCAGACCCTGCCGGTCGTAGGCGTCAATCACGATATCGACGGCGAAGACGCTCTCGGTGCTTCGTCCCCAACTCGTTTCGATGACCCGCTCGGGATGCCTGGTCTGCATGTTTGAGAAGTTGCTGCAGTCAGCGCGATGTACCGAGACCCCCTTGCCGCGCGCGACAAAGCCAACGATGGCGTCAGGCGGCGCCGGTTTGCAGCAACCCGCGAGTTGTGTCAGCAAGCGATCGACGCCAACGATCAGGATTCCCTTTTCCGCCACATCGCTGTCGCGTTGCCTGCGAACCGGCAGCTCGGTAAGCTCACGCTCATCCACTGGCGTTTCGCCCCCGCGCACCGCCACCTGCAATTGGCGCATGTTCAACTTGGCGCGCGCCACCGCAATGAACAGATCGTCGCTACGAGCAAAGCCCAGCCTGGCCGCAAGATCGTCGAGGTTGGTGCCGGTCTGCCCCATTCGCTGCAGTTCGCGGAGGACCAGCACGCGCCCTTCGGCGAGGGTATCCTCGAGCGCCATGCTGGCGAACCATTGTCTGACCTTGAGGCGCGAGCGATGTGTAAACAGATAGGCCAGCGAGGGGTTGAGCCAGTCGCGCGACGGTCCGCCGTATTTGGCAAGAATGATTTCGACGCGCTGACCGGTGCAGAGTATCGTGGTGAGCGGCACCAGTGCACCGTCCACCTTGGCTCCGCGGCAACGGTGGCCGATGTCGGTGTGCACGCGGTAGGCAAAATCGATCGGTGTCGAGCCCTGCGGCAGATCGACGACGCGGCCCTGCGGCGTCAGCACGTAGACCGTTTCGTCAAAAGCCGCCTGCTTGTAGTGTCTGACCCAGTCCGAGGAATCGGCGACTTCGTCGCGCCAGGTCAATAACTGCCGCAACCAGGCGATCTTCTCGTCGTAACGGTCTTCCGGCGTGCTGCCGCCTTCCTTGTAGCGCCAGTGCGCGGCAACCCCCAATTCGGCGTGACTGTGCATCTCGCGGGTACGAATCTGCACCTCCAGCGCGCGCCCGTCAGGGCAATGCACCGCCGTATGCAGCGATCGGTAATCGTTGCCCTTCGGATGCGCAATGTAATCGTCGAACTCCTTGGCAATCGGCGACCAGATATGATGCACGACACCCAGGGCGGTGTAGCAGTCCTTCACTTCATCGACGATGACGCGCAGCGCGCGCACGTCGTACACCTCGGCAAAACCGACATCCTTCTTGCGCATCTTGTTCCAGATGCTGTAGATGTGCTTGGGACGGCCGTAGATCTCGGCGTTGCCGACACCAGCGTTGGACAGCTCACACCGCAGGCGGTCGACAGCTTCGCTGATGAACCTCTCGCGCTCGATTCGCTTCTCGTCGAGATGCCGCGCAATCTCCTTGTAGATTGCCGGATGCAGAAAGCGGAAGGAACGGTCCTCGAGTTCCCACTTCAGTTCCCAGACACCGAGCCGATTGGCGAGCGGCGAATAGAGCGCCAGTGTCTCGCGCGCCACCGGCACACGCAATTCATCAGGCTCGCTGGCAAAGTGACGCAGCGTCTGCGTGCGCGAAGCCAAGCGCAGCAAGACCACGCGGATGTCCTCGACCATCGCCAGCAGCATCTTGCGCAGCACCTCGATCTGCGCCTTCATTTCCTGCGGATTCTTTTCGCTGCTGTCGATGGAATGGGCAACAAAGCCCCGTGTGATCGGACGCATGCGGTTCAGGCGCGAAATCCCGCTGACCAGTTGCGCAACGCCCGGTCCAAAATCGCGCTCGATCTGGAGCAGGCCATGTTCGAGTTGCGCCGGCACCGCGAAAAGCAGTGCAGCCAGACGTGCATCCGCGTCGAGCTTCAAACCGGCAACGATCAGAGCCATTCCCAGCGCATGTTCCCAGACATCCTCGGCACTGCCGAGCAGGCGATGACCATAGATCGAGCGAGCAAGGTCGACGGCCCGTCGCAACCGTTCGACCTCGGCCACGGCAAGTCCTTCGCCGAGCGTCAGCAGGGATTGTTCGAGGTCGCTCTGGGCGGCGACCGAGTGTACGACGGAAACCATCAGCCCATTATAAGGTCATGTCCGGACATTCATGCATAATGCGCCTTTATCCCCCGTTTGCCGTCGATGCCTGTCCGCCTGCAACACCCCTATCTGCTGCTCGTACTGACCACCCTGTTCTGGTCAGGCAACATGGTCATCGGGCGCGCCATTCGCGACCAGGTGCCGCCGATCTCGCTCGCTTTCTGGCGCTGGGCGATCGCGCTGGCACTGGTGTTGCCGCTGGCCCTGCCACACCTGCGCGCGCAGTGGCCGCTGCTGCGCTCCGGCTGGAAGGCCATCGTCGTGCTCGGTCTGCTCGGTGTCGGCGGCTACAACACGCTGGCTTACATTGGCCTGCAATATACACCGGCAACCAACGCCGTCCTGCTCAACTCCTTCATTCCGATCGCCACGATCACCCTGTCGTGGATCTTTCTGAACAAACCGCTGCACAGCGTCCAGTGCTTCGGTGTTCTGCTTTCCTTCATCGGCGTCGCGATGATTGTCTGCCGCGGGGAGGTCGAGACCCTGGCCAGTCTGAGTCTGAATGTCGGCGACCTGTGGATGCTGCTGGCAGTGTTTACCTGGGCCCTGTACACCATTGGACTGCAATGGCGGCCGGCCGGCGTGAACCCGATGCTATTGCTCGCCGCATTCACGATCGTCGGCCTGCTCGCTCTGGCCCCCGGCTACGCCTGGGAAATCGCGCAGGGCGAGACGATCCGGGTCTCGGCCGGCGTGCTGGCGGGAATTGCTTACACCGGGGTATTTCCCGGCTTTCTCGGCTATGTTTTCTACAACCGCGCCGTCGCCGAGGTCGGGGCCAGCAAGGCCAGCCTGTTCATTCACCTGATGCCGGTGTTCGGAACCCTGCTCTCGGCGATCTTTCTCGACGAAATTCCGCAACTCCATCACTATGTCGGCATCACCTTGATCTTCGCCGGCATTTACCTGACCACGGCGGCCCTGCCACAAGCGAAAACCACATGATCGGCAAGCTGCTCGGCTGGCTGCGACATCGCCAGGCGCCCGTGCCAGATGCACTCTGGAACGCGATCATTTCAACACTGCCGTTCCTCGAAGCACTCAACCAGGACGAGCAACGGCGGCTTCGCCATCTGGCCGAGGGCTTCCTGGCCGAGAAGGAGTTCACGTCCGTTGGCGAACTCGAACTGTCCGATGCGATCTGTGTCTCGATTGCCGCGCAGGGTTGCCTGCCGATCCTCGAACTCGGCCTCGACTACTATCGCGGCTGGGTCGGGGTGATCGTCTACGCCGACGAATTCATCATCCCGCGTAGCGTCGAAGACGAATTCGGCATTGTCCACGAGTATCAGGAACTGGCTTCGGGCGAGGCCTGGGACGGTGGACCGCTGCTGATTTCGTGGCGCGACGCACAGATGGCAGGGAGTGGCTATAACGTGGTCATTCACGAGTTCGCGCACAAACTGGACATGCTCAATGGCGAGGCGAACGGCATCCCGCCACTGCCGGCACAGCTATCGCCGCGCCACTGGCAACAGGTGCTGAACGCGGCTTACGACGATTTCTGCGCGCGCGTCGACGCCGCCGCAGACAGCGCTCAGGAAACGCTGTTCGACCCCTATGCCAGCGAGAACCCAGGCGAATTCTTCGCGGTCATGAGCGAAGCATTTTTTGAAGCACCCGTCCTCCTGCGCACTGAATATCCGGCGCTCTACGCACAACTCGCCGGCTTCTACCGGCAGGACCCGGTATCACGAATTTTCCGGATCGCCAGCCGGCAATAAGTGGGAGAAAGCGCTGCTGGACACATCGAGAGGAACTCCGCCAGGCAGTGTAAGATAAGCCGTGATGAAAGAGCTTTCCCTCCCCTACCAGTACGACCGCCGACGCCCTACTTCGCTGAAGTGGTCGAACTGGTATTTATCGATCCTCAAGCTGGCGGTGGGTCTGCTGCTGGTGCTCTTGATCGCACTGCTGTGGCTGCTGCACCGCAACGAAGTCGATGACCAGCGCTCGACCCTGATTGCCGATGTGCTCTGGCTTGAGCAAAGCATGCGTTTTCACCTCGAAGGCAATTCCGAGCAACTCCAGCAACTCGCACTCGACCTGGCACGGGCAAGAAAGCCGAAGGAAATCTTTGACCTACGGGCCCGCCACATTCTCAAGAACAACCCCGAACTTCGGCAGTTGCTGTGGCTCGACGCGGGCGCCAGAACCCTCCACGGAATGCCGACGCAGAGCCTGCCGCGGGCCGGACAGGAAACGTCTGGCGAAGACCCCCTCAAACGATCGATCGAACTGGCCCGCCTGGGCAAACCGATCTACAGCGATGCCTATCGGACGACCGAAACCAGCCAGTTCGAGGTGTATGTCCCGATCTTCGACGATGGCCACTACCGAGGCATCCTGCTCGGCGTCTATTCGCTCAATGGCCTGCTCAAACAGCAGATCCCCTGGTGGTTCGCCGAAAAATACCAGGTGCGCATCGTCGACGGCAACGGCAGCCTGCTGGCCAGCAAGTCAAAGATCGATGCCTCGCCAACGACGCTCAGCTACCCGGTCAGCCTCGACCCGCCCGGCTATGGCATGGTGCTCCAGGTGACGGTTTACCGTGGCGCGGACAACCTGGCGCAAACCCTGATTGCGACACTGATCATCATTCTCGCCGCCGCGGTTTTCTGGAGCCTGTGGGCGGTGCGCGGACTGATCCAGCGACGTCTGTTCGCCGAACAGGCCCTGCGCTCGGAGTATGCTTTCCGCAAGGCGATGGAAGATTCGCTGGTGATTGGCATGCGCGCGCGCGACCTCGACGGCCGGGTGACCTACGCCAACCCCGCCTTCCTGCAGATGGTCGGTTTCAGCGCCGAAGAACTGATCGGCCGGGAACCGCCCATGCCCTACTGGGCACCCGAAGAAATGGAACGGACCTTGCTGCTCAACAAGCGCGTGCTGCAGGGCAAGGCGCCACACGAGGGCTTCGAGGTTCGTCTGATGCACAAGAACGGCAGCCGCTTCGACGCGCTCATCTACGAAGCCCCGCTGATCGACGCGGATGGCCGGCAGACCGGCTGGATGGGATCAATCATCGACGTGACCGAGCGCAAGCACGCCGAGGAACTCGCCCGCCAGCAGCAGGAAAAACTGCAGGTCACCGCGCGCCTGGTGACCATGGGCGAAATGGCGTCGACGCTGGCGCACGAACTGAATCAGCCGCTGGCGGCGATCACCAGCTACAACACGGGCTGCCTGAACAAGCTCGAATCCGGCAATTTCACCACGGTGCAGCTCAAGGAAGCGCTCGGCAAACTGGCGGTGCAGGCGCAGCGGGCGGGCCACATCATCCGCCGCGTGCACGACTTCGTGCGCAAGAGCGAGCCCAAACTCGCTCCCTGCGATCTCGCCGAGGCGATCGATGACAGCATCGGCTTCATTGAAGGCGCCGCCAAGAGCCGTGGCGTGCGTATCGTCCGCGAGATCCAGGGGATGCGTCCGGAACTGCTGGCTGATCAGGTGATGATCGAACAGGTTCTGCTCAACCTGATGCGTAACGGCATCGAAGCCATGGCCGAAGCCCCGGCCGATCGACGGAGCCTGACGGTCAAGCTCAGCCAGCGGGAAAATCAGATGGAAATCCGGGTGATCGATCATGGCCCCGGCATTCCGCCGGAAGTCGAAGAGAAACTGTTCACCCCCCTGTTCTCGACCAAGGCCGACGGCATGGGCATGGGACTGAACATCTGTCGTTCGATCATCGAATTTCACCACGGCCGCCTCTGGGTCGAGAGCAATCCCGAGGGCGGTTCGATCTTTGTCATGACGCTTCCGATCGGCCGACAATGAACCCACACGCTTATCTCGTCGATGACGACGAGGCCATCCGCGATTCACTCAGTTGGTTGCTTGAGTCACGCGGTGTCGCCTGCCTCAGCTACCCCTCGGCCGAGGACTTCCTGGCCGTCTGGCAGCCGGCACTCAGCGGCTGCCTGCTGCTTGACATCCGCATGGACGGGATGAGCGGTCCCGAGCTGTTCGATGCCTTGTGCGAGCGCGGCAACCGCCTGCCGGTCATCTTTCTGACCGGTCACGGCGACGTGCCGATGGCTGTCTCGGCGCTCAAGAAAGGCGCTTTTGATTTTGTCGAGAAGCCCTGCAACGACAACGAACTGGTCAATCGCGTCATCGAAGCCCTGCAGCTCGACAAGGATCAGCGCGCCGCGGCATCGGGTGTGGATTCGGTCAACACCCTCTGCAACCGCCTGACAACACGCGAGCGACAGGTCATGGAACGGATTCTGGCCGGCAAGCTCAACAAGGTGATTGCCGACGAACTACAGATCAGCATGCGCACCGTCGAAGTCCATCGCGCCAATCTCTTCGAAAAAATGGGTGTCAGGACGGCTGTCGAACTGGCACAACTCCTGGCCGGAAAGCGTTGACCAGGCTGAGCGAGCGCCGCCCTCAGCGCTGCGAGAACAGATGACCGGCAGGCGGCTGAACGACCCTCTGCCAGGCGAGCAGCAGTCCAGGCTCACCTGGAGGACAGGCAAAGGCCACATCGACGCCGATCCCGGCCACCCAGACCAAGTACTCGCCACACCATAGCAGTGGCAGGCGGAACCGTTCCCAGGGAGGCACGGCGGCCTCCTGCAGCAGATTCTTGAGGGTTCTCAAGGGCCGCCGAGGGTCAGGTTGCAGGCGTTCACCGCCTTGCCGGGAAGTGAGCCGGAGCGGCGCGCCGGAGAGCCTGTGACGGTTGATGCCGGCGCCCGTGGTCGGCGTGAATGTGACGCGGTCAGCCCCCCACGGTAGCGCCTCTTCACCACACCAGGGCAGGTCGCCTGCGGGAACGGCTGGAGGCTGGCGACAGACATGCAATTCTCCCCGGTAGGCATGGATTTCTCCATCGGCTGAGCGGATGCAGGTTTCCGAAACCGCATCGACCGTCGACAACTGGCGCAAGGCCTCGTCAAGCCAGCGCGCCGCAGGGGCACGAAGGCCCGCTGAAAGCAGCTCGGAACGCAGCAGGTTGCGCGCTCTCGGCGCGCTCAGCGAATTGAAACGGGCCAGACCAATACGCCCCGAGGAAGTCGCTGCCAGCGCCCGATCGGCCTGCGCCAGTTCTTCGAGCAGCAGCGCGGCCTCGGCAAAGTGGCGCCCGGCACGCACCAGCGACGCTGCGGCACCGGGAAACTGCGCCTCGATACGCGGCATCACCTGATGCCGCAAGTAGTTCCGGCGGTAGCGCCAATCGCCATTGCTCTCGTCTTCGACCCAGGCCAGCGAGTGCTCCTGTGCGTAATGCGCGATCACCGCGCCCGGCACTTCGAGCAGCGGACGAATCAGCCGCGGGCCGCTGCTCTGTCGCCGTTCGGCAGGCATTCCAGTCGCGCCACTGACCCCGGCGCCGCGCAGCAATCTCAACAGTACCGTCTCGGCCTGATCGTCACGATGATGCGCCAGCGCCAGCCAGTCTGCAGAACAACCGTCAAACACCGCATGCCGCAAGCGGCGCGCGGCGGCTTCCAGTCCTTCGGCGCTGCCATGCGGCACCTCGATGCGAACGATTTCAAGAGATACGCTGCAACGCTTGCAAAAATCGCTACAGAATCCAGCCCAGGCGTCGGCACTGGCACTCAGGCCATGGTGAACATGCACCGCCGACAATTCGAAAACCGGGCTCGACGAGCGCAGCGCCGCGAGCGCGTGCAACAGAACCAGCGAGTCTCGACCGCCGGAAAAACCGACGCACAAGCGTGCTGCAGGAGTGACGCGCGTACGGAGGAATGCCGAGAGCGTCTGCCGGATCTGCTGGGTGGCTGGCAGGCTGGGCAAGCTCAGCGCTGTGCCTGCTCTGTGACCCGACCATAGGCGATCAGGCGGTCCAGGCGTGCCTTGAGCAGATCGGCCACCGGCTGCGCCTGCAGTTGCTGCAGCGCTTCCTGCAAGGCCTGCTTGAGATTCTGCGCCATCGCCTGATGATCTCGGTGTGCCCCCCCGGCCGGCTCGCTGACGATGCGGTCGATCAAACCCAGGGAGTGCAAGCGCGCGGCGGTGATGCCCATGATTTCGGCGGCTTCGCTCGCCTTTTCGGCACTCTTCCAGAGGATCGACGCACAGCCTTCCGGGGAAATCACCGAATAGGTCGAGTACTGCAGCATCTGCACCCAGTCGCCGACGCCGATCGCCAGCGCTCCCCCGGATCCGCCTTCACCAATGATGGTGACGACGATCGGCACCTGCAATTCCGCCATCACATAGAGATTGCGCCCGATGGCCTCGGATTGGCCACGCTCTTCGGCATCGATGCCAGGATAGGCGCCCGGGGTGTCGATGAAGGTCAGCACCGGAATGCCGAACTTTTCGGCCAGGCGCATCAGGCGCAGGGCTTTCCGGTAGCCCTCCGGGCGCGGCATGCCGAAGTTGCGGAAGATCTTTTCCCGGGTGTCTCGCCCTTTCTGGTGGCCGATCACCATCACCGGGTCGCCATTCAGGCGCGCCAGGCCACCGACAATGGCGTGATCGTCGGCAAAAGCCCGGTCGCCGTGAAGTTCCTCGAAGTCGGTGAAGATCAGACGCAGGTAATCGAGCGTGTAAGGCCGTTGTGGATGCCGTGCCACCTGGCAGACCTGCCAGGCCGAAAGCCGGTCATAGATCTCCCGGATGAGGTTCTGACCCTTCTGTTCGAGGCGCGTGATGGCATCGGAAATATCGACGGCGGAATCCTCCTGTGCAGAGCGCAGCGATTCGATCCGCTCCTCGATCCTGGCAACGGGCTGTTCAAAGTCGAGAAAACTGGTTTTCATCCAAGGCAGTCTGAAATCATGCTGATCTGAAAGCGCCCTATTCTAACACTCTAACCTGAAAGGTCTTCCCGTCGCCTTGCCAAAGCGAACCGGTTCAGTATTCGACGGGCAGCGGATCGAGGCTGCGCCAGAGATACCAGGTCGCCACCGAACGCCACGGCCGCCAGCGTTCTCCGTACTCGGCAAGCAGTCGCCGCCCCGGCCGCTCTCCGGCACAATAGTGGATGGCCACGGCTTTCTGCAGGCCGAGGTCATCGAGGGGGAACACGTCGGGACGTAACTGATTGAAGATCAGGAACATCTCGGCGGTCCATACGCCAATGCCGCGCACTGCGGTCAATTCGGCAGTGATCTCGGCGTCGCTCATCGTCGCCCAGCGATCAGGGTGAATCTGCCCACCATCGAAATGGCGCGCGAGATCCACCACATACTCGACCTTGCGCGCCGACACTCCGCAGCGGCGCAGCGTCGGGGCATCCATGGCGAGCAGCGCGGCCGGGGTTGCCGCCGGCATGGCGGCCAGGAAGCGCGCCCAGACACTGTCGGCAGCTCGCACGGAAATCTGCTGACCGACGATCGACCGCAGCAGGGTCACGAAGGGGTCGCCACGCGAAACCAGCGCGGTCCCGGCAAAACGACCAATGAGGGTGGCCAGTATCGGGTCGAGCCTTGCGAGATCTGCAGAAGCCTGCCGCCAGTAGCCGGGAGTCATTGAAGAAAGAGGGCGATCAACACCGATCGGCGGCGTGTGGCACAGCGATTACGGCCTGGCGATGCCTGGCGAATGAATCAACGGTCTCACCGGGTGCGATCGCGCCGGGCGCCGTCATGCCCTTCGCTCAGGCCCTTTTCCGCTCCTTTTCGCGGGCTTTGGCCTTGCGGCGACTCGCGTCGATCTCGGGCGGGCGGTAGACGAGTACCGGAACGCTGGAGTGGGTCAGCACCCGGTAGGTTTCACTGCCGAGAAGCAATGAAGACAGACCGCCACGGCCATGTTTGGACATGAAGATGAGATCGCAGTTGTGGTCATCGGCGGCGTTGATGATCGCCTCCCAGGGACTCTCACTGACCACCGTGAGCGCCGTACACGCAACCCCGGCCTCCTTGCACAGCTTCTTGATGAAGCCGAGATATTCCTTGGCCTTCCCTTCGGAACCCGAAACCATCTGCGCAAGTACGGCGGGCTCGACCATGCTGCCATAGTTCTCCGATTCCTGTCCGGGCTGCCTGGCATACAGGGCGGTGATGGTGGCATTGGCGGCCTTGGCAAAGTCAACCGCGCGTTGTGCGGTATCTCGGGAGAGTTGGCTGCCATCGGTCGGCAGCAAGATATGCTGAAACATCCTCGTTCTCCCTCGGGTTGGCGGCATTCAGTGGCCAGCGGCGCGCGTGATGATAGCCTATTTTCATTCAGATTTCATTCAACAACGGCAGATTCCTCTGAAAAAAGTCGTTCGTTTTTCGCTGCTGAGGTACCGACCGGGCATATTCCAAGTGGAAAGCGCAGGCCCGCCCACCGACGGCCTGATGAGGCCACGCCGGTGGGCAGCAACGCCCGGATTTACCTATTCCTGCATGGCCATGAGCTCCTTGTCGGCGTAGCGCAGGCGCAAGGCCAGCACCTTGGCCAGTTCCTCGACCAGGGTACACGCCAGCCGTTTATGCTCTTCTCTCAGAGCGACGAACTGCTCGCGCTGGAGAACGAAGAGTTCGGTGTCTTCAAGCGCAGTCGCATCGTTGAGACGGGTCATTTGCGACAGGAAAGCCATGCCGCCGAAGAAGTCGCCGCGCCCGTAGGTCAGCGCGTGGTGGCCACCTTCTTCGACAGGGCTCGGCAGCGTGATGCGGACTGCGCCCTTGCGAATCAGATAGAGTTCGTTGCCAGGGTCGCCAAACGCGTACACCTTCTCGTCCCTGGCCAGCGAGCGTCGCTGCAAGGCTGCTTCCAGATCGATCAGGGTCTCTTCCTTGTGATCCTTGAAGAGTTCGAGATCCTTCAGTTCCAGTGCCGTCACTTCGGTTGTCGGCACGGCACTCTGGCCCTGGTCAAGAATCTGGTCCTCAACCCACTCGACAGCGTCATCGAGTTGACCGAATACCTTGACATGGTCGGTCATCGTCGTCAGTTCCATCTGGTCGAAGAACTCGGCAATGTTCCGGCCATTCGGTAGGGTATGCGACAGGCTGCTGAAGATCAGGAAAGCATCGCGTTCGATCAGCGAATCGCGAATCTGGCTCAGCAGATGGACCGCCGTGACATCGACCGACTGCACGCGCCGCATGTCGAGTACGATGTACCTGCGTTTGCCGAGTTCTGGTTCCAGCGCCGTGTACAACTGGTCCTTGGTCCCAAAGAAGAGACCGCCCTGCAATTCGAGAATAACCGACTGGTACCCTTCCTTCTCGAGAATGGCCATGTCCTTGCGCAGGCGCACGCGCTTCGAAAAACGGCTACCGCCGTCCATCTTGCGACGGATCACCGTGCTGCTCAGTTGTTCGCGGATGAACAGGAACATTGCCAGGGCAATGCCGACGCCGGAGGCGGCGATCAGGCTGTAACCGACGGCCACGGCGACCACCGCCACGATGACGATGAAATCCATCAGGGTCCACGGCGACTCGAGCAGATGCAGGCTGTGCCGATCGATCATGCGGATGCCGACGACGATCAGGATTCCGGCCAGCGCACCGACCGGAATCCAGGCGATGAACGCTCCCAGGGCAAGAAAAGCGATCAGGGACATGATCCCTTCGACGACCCCGGAGACGCGGGTCTGGCCACCGCTCGCCAGATTGACCAGCGTCGCCCCCATCTGGCCGGCGCCGGGCATGCCGCCGGCACAGGCCGAAGCGACATTGCCAAGACCCTGCGCGATCAGCTCGCGGTTGGAATCATGGCGACTGCGGGTCAGGGCATCGAGAACGACGGCAGTCTTCAGCGTATCGATCGACAACAGAACGGCCAGCGTCAGGGCCGTCCCGAGCAGACTGCCGATCTGGCTCAGCTTGAGTTCGCCGATTTCCTGCCAGCGACCGGTAATCGCCTCGAACATGCTTGACGCCGTTCCCCCCAGCGGGCCGATGATCAGCTTGTTGCCTTCGACGACCAGCAGCGACTCATCGACCGAGGCCAGTCCAAAATAGGTCAGCACCCCGGCCAGCAGGCCGAGAATGGCCGCCGGCACGACGCGTGTGAGCATCGGTGCGGTGATCATCACGCCGGCCGTGACGGCGCCGATGAGTGCGCTCTGCCACTGCCACAATTCCGGTGAGATCAATGCCCGCCACCACGCCGTACCACCGGGAACCCCCAGGAATTTCGGGATCTGACTGCCGATGATGATCAGACCGACACCGGTCAGGTAGCCGCTGACCACCGGAAACGGAATGTACTTGATCAGGCTGCCGATCCCCATGAAACCCAGCAGCAGTTGCACCAGCCCGGAAACCAGACCGAGCGCGGTCAACATCAGGACGATCGATGGCGCAGCCACGCCATGCTGTACGAGTTCAATTGCAAAAGCCGAAAGCACCGCCGCAGCCGGCGCACACGGCGCCGTAATCAGGCGGTTGGTTCCCCCCAGTGCCGGAGCCAGCAAGCCCAGCGCGGTGGCTCCGAGAATCCCGGCCAGAGCCCCCAGGCCGGCGTAAGCTGGGCCGATTGAGGCGTAGATGGTCACGCCGAAAGCGATTGCCGACGGCAGAGCGACCAGCATCGCCGCCAGCCCCCCCCAGAAATCACCGACCAGCTTGTCGTTCTTGAACTTGATTGCCAGTTCCATACACCCAGGCCCCTCTTCAATCCCGCATGAAAATATCTCGCTGCAGACCAGACGGACTGCACGAGCCCAAGCGACGTCCTCCTTCCAGCAAAGCGGCCCAGGCTACTCAGCCTGGGCCGCGCACGATGCTAAAACGAATAGTTCTTGTCCAAACGCAAGGCCGAAGCCCGGCAGCGGGTTCCCGGGCCAGAACACGGCCTGCCGCGCCTTTGGCCGCGGCAGAGAGGACTCAGTGCGTTTCTCCGGCACCGACAGTTGCCAGACCCGCCCGGCAGCGAGCCCGCAGCCCCTGATCGATGCCTTCAGCCTGATCCGCCACACGGTCGATCTCCTCAACGAGTTGCGCCAGCGGCAGCTTCACCTCGAGGTCGAGACTGTCGTCGGCAAAAATCTTTTTGAGGATCTGCATCGAGAGACGGTCTGCCTGATTTTCATACCAACTGACGCCTCGCTCTGCCTTCTCTGACGACGGTTGGTCCCACCACAGTAATGACGGACGATAGCTCTCAACCAACACGTCTACCGCAGCGCAAACCTCATCGGCCAGCTCCTGAACATCCGCAACCAGATACGCAGGGACATAGCGGTGAGGACTCGAAAATCCCGATTCGATGGCGAAACCGGTGATCTGTCGCTTCATGTCCTTGAGCAAACGGCCCACGCCATTCAGCGGGTCGCTCATTGCGCAGACCAGATTCCCCAATGCCGACTGCGGGTGTGCACCGGTCTCGAATTTCTGTTGCATGTCGTCGAGCAGGCGCAGGCACTCCGAGAGCTTTCCGGCTTGCCGCCAGCATGTCCCCTCCGGCTCACTTTGCAGGTAAGCGTCTACCGCTTCCCGGAAAGTCGCCGTCGCGTTAACGATGGCATCCAGATAGCTGTCGAGGTCGCTTTCGATCGACCGCGAGATGACGGACCTTGGCATTGCTTGCACTTGAGTTTCCATGATGACTGCTCCTGCTTGAAGTAAAAAACTGGAGTCTGACCTGCCTGGGACAGAGGCCCTCCCGGCGACCAGAACTTCTTGAAATAACTGAATTGGTTTGCCTGTCAGCGGACCATGAACGATTGCGGCAAACGGGCAAGGCCGCCGGCCCCGGATAATTGCCGCGACCATACTTTGAGAATGACGCCAGCCCCGGATAGTTCGCGAGCGATGTCGTCGAGATTTTCGTACAGGCCGTGCAGCCAGCACGAACGATCCAAAGAAACCTTCGATGGCGCAGTCAGGTGTTGCCCCTCGGCGGCCGCAGCTTCCTGCTGATCGGACATCCGCCAGAAAACCAGCGCACTCTGGCTGGCGATGGCCGCATCGGCATCGGACTCGGCGGCGGTTGAGCCATTGGCCAACCGCGAATAGCCATGCTGCAGGCTCTCGATCGCTTTCCGAATGACCCTCATCATCTGCAAAGCGGCGGCGTCCGGGTTTGACCCCCCCGGATGGCAATCGCGGCCGGTTCGGATCAGAAGTGCTGCGGCCCGATCGAGGGCTTCCATGGTCAAACGAATCTCGTCAAGTCCGGACTGTGGGAGGGCATGAACGACCGCCTGATGCCGCCGCTGCAGTTCCTGACGACGCTGCTCCAGATCAAGCAGGCGCAGCGAATGCGTCGACTCCTTTCCCTGCAGCACCTCGGCAACGACCTTTGCCAGATTCACGATCATCCTTGCCTGCTGGTCGATCATGCTGAAGAAATCCGGTGTATCGGCAGCCCCCACGAACGGACGGATTCTACGCACCACTTGCGATACGGCGATGGAGGTCATGGCATTTACCTGTCTTCTGCTGCGATGGTGGCTGGAACGATGGTCATCAGTCAGTGATGGGTCGGATGGCCAGAATGATCCCGGTCGATCCGTTTTTACATGATGGGTTTAAAGCATGATCCGTACCAGCAACAACAGAAATTTCGTTTCCACTTAAAATCAAGGGACTGAAAATAATCGACAAAGCCTTTGGGGGTGCAACAAAATGCCATCAGAAACCCGATGACGAACCGGCACGAACGGTCATATCCAATTCAATTCAGATAGTTAATGAATGTCTCCAGGAGCCGTCGGGCGACGCCGTGTTACACCATCGAGCCGCGCCGCCAACGATCATGGCTTTTTCAGCCCCCCCGATCATGAAAGTCATGACCGTTTCCCCTCCCTTGCAGGGTGTGTTCCGGCTGGCAGGCCGGAATCGCCTGATGCACACACGGAGCCTGCTCCATGAATTCCCTCCTCGTTCCCGTCCTCGCCCCGGGGTTCGGGAGAGGTGTAACGTTTCCATATTCCCACCGATCCCTGGTGGAAGACATTAACTCACTGTTATGTATGAATTATGTCGATTGGCAATGGACTCAACAGCAATCGATCGGGCCGATTTGTTGCACCCGTGCAAGTTTCGCCGGCTCCTCTGGCTGCACGCCTAGCGACTTGATCTTTGGGCAGTCTTTCAGGCTGCAGAGAACTGGCACGGCTTATGCTTGAACCAGGAAAACGGCTATCCCGATCGCCGTTTTCATTTGGAAAGCGACTTGCCCAGGAGGGAATTGGATGCTCCTCGTCAGGTCGCTCATTCTCAGGAGTTTGTCATATGGTCATTGAAACCGAACTTAATCTCTCCCTAACGCCCGGAGTGGCCAGCAGGCTGGCCAAGCATCCGCTGCTTACCGACGCCAGGCCGATTCGCCAACGTGTCGTCAATACCTATTACGACACCGCCGACCAACGCCTGCGGCGCGAGCGGGTGATCGTTCGCCATGGCAGAAAGGGGACGACCTCGCTGTCGTCGATTCGGCGGGAGTCCCTGCCGGAGGGCAGGCCGGCAGGACATGGCGAATGGGAACTGGTCGGTACGCCCGGAGAACTCGATTTCTCGCAGGTCAAGGACGGTACGCTGCGTCATCTGCTCGAATCCGTGCGCACCGAACTGCGGCCGGCATTTACCGCCAGTTTTACGCGCAGCGCCTGGCTGCTGGCACCGCGCGAAGACGTACGCATCGAACTGGCGCTCGATCGCGGCTGGATCGAAGCCGAAGGACGGCGCCAGGCCATCTGCGAGATCCGGCTCGAATTGTTGTCGGGAGACGTCGCCGACTTGTTTTCCACCGCCAGCGAACTGCAAACCGATCTTTCCCTGCACCCGCAGGCCACCAGCAAGCTCCTGCGTGGCTACCGGATTCTGGCAGAGGAACCGTTGCCCGTGGTCAAGGCGCTCCCCATCGAGATCAACACCGGGATGTCGGCCATTGCCGCATTCCGGACGATCGGGCTGGCCTGCCTCAAACACCTGCAGAGCAACGAGCAGGGACTGCGGGAAAGCGACAACCCCGAGTTTGTCCATCAGGCACGCGTCGCGATCCGCCGTCTGCGTTCGGCGATCCGGGTCTGGAAGCCACTGCTGCCACAGGACTTCGTGAGCAACTTTGACCCGCTCTGGCAGGCTCTGGCCAGGCAACTCGGCGAAACGCGCAACTGGGATGTGTTCCTGGCCGAAACCTTGCCGTCGATCGTCCCCGCTTTCCCGGACCCGGAAGGCGCCACGCTCGCTCGCCTGTCGAACTATGCGCAGCGGCGCTGCGCCATCAATCGTCAGGCAGCGCGCAGCACACTCAAAACGGACGATTACTCGCGGCTGTTGCTCGAATTCACGGCCGCCATACTGGCGCTTCCCGAAGGCGAAGCACGTCCACTCGATACCTTTGTCCCGCGCTGCCTCGACAAGCGCGCCAAACAGGTCAGGCAACTCGCGGCACAGGCGCTGCGCGGCGACGCCACCGCCCGCCATCGTCTGCGTGTGGCCTACAAGCGACTGCGGTATGCACTCGAGTTCTTCGCGTCACTTTTCCCCGGCGAACGGCTGCGCAACTACCACCTGTCGGCCAGTGGCCTGCAGGAAATGCTCGGCCGACTCAACGACCTGGCGGTGGCCAGCGAACTGATCCATGAAGCGCTGCCCGGCGAGCAAGGGGAAGACATCCGCTGCTGGCTTGACGGGCAGGCAGAGCAGCTCTTGCCGGAACTGGGCGGTTTGCTGAACGATTTTCACCAGCAGGCAGCGCCGTGGAAGGAGTCGCTGGTGGTGGCTTGACTCCCTCCGCTTCCGCCCTGTAGCCCCGTAAAATCCCCCGTGCAACTCTGAAGTGTTTTGGCCGCGTGCGTCAGCGACGCACGCGGCGCCCACCCGCAAGGCAAGGATGGAGAGGCAACCGTTGAAGAGGAATCCGTCAGCCGGAAATGAGGAGGATTCCTGGCCCCCCCAAACGTTTGTTCAGGGGAGTTAGGAATCCTGTGCGCCGTGAGAGCGGTTCAGACCAGCTTGACGACGATGTTGTTCAACGCGCGCGCTGCATCGGCAACCCGGTCGGCCGCGTTCGAGAGGTGGCGATAGGTCTCGCGGCGCTTGAACATGTTCAGGTAATCGTCGCCCTGGAAGAGGTCGACAATCGCCCGCCGATAAGCCTTCTCGACCGTCCGCTCGGCTTTCCGGGCGGCGTTGGCATCGGCGCCGGAGCCGGATGGGTCGGTCCCCAGGCGACCAAAACCCTTGGCCAGCGCCTCCGCGCCTTCGCGGATGTGCAGTGCGATTTCAAGGCTGTGCTTGTCGGGTTTCAGGCTGAGCATGTCCATCTCGACGACCGTCGATTTGCAATAGTTGACGATGTCGTCGAGCGTCGTGATCGCGCGAAAGAGGTCTTCGCGGTCGACCGGCGTCGAGAACGCGTCGCTCAGCACGCTGAGGTTGGCGGCCTTGATCCGGTCGGCTTCGTGCTCGTCGTCGCGAACCTTCTGGGCCACCGCCGGATCGCCGGTCTCCATGAATTCGACGAGCAGGCGGGTGGTCTCGGCCGCGTTCGTGCTCTGCTCGGCGAGCATGCCGAAGAAGTCGGCGACGGTCGGAAAAACCCGCTCGTACAGACGGCGGAAAATCGGCTTGTTCTCTTCGGTTTGGTTCTGATTATCTTCCATCTTTCATCTCCTCGATTAGTGTTGGCCCAGGATGATCCTGGCCAGAGCGTAGCAAACGATTGCCGTGAGTGCAGAAGCCGGGATGGTGATCACCCAGGTCTTGGCGATGTCGACCGCCTTTTTCCAGCGCACGGCGCGTGGGCGCTCGGAATAGCCGATACCCATGATCGAGGTGGCGACCACGTGCGTGGTTGACACCGGCGCACCCAGATACGAAGCGGTCAGAATCAGGAAACCCGAGGTGAGCTGGGACGAGAATGCGTGCAGCGGGCGGACGCGATAGATATCGCAAAACCGAGCGTGCGCACGATGCGCCAACCGCCGGACAGAATGCCGAGGGTGATCGCTGTCGCGCAGGCCAGGATCACCCAGAACGGCACCTCGAACTTCGGGATGAAACCGCCGAGCAGCAGCACCAGCGTCAGCATGCCCATGCTCTTCTGCGCGTCGTTGGCGCCGTGTGAAAACGCGAGACACGCCGCGGTGACGAACTGCAGCTTCCTCAGGGTCTGATTGGCGGTCGGCCTGGCGCCCGCCATGATCTTGCGGCCGAGGCGGAAGATCAGAAAACCCACGAAGAAACCGAGCAGCGGCGAAAGGAACAGCGAAACCAGCACCTTCATCACACCGATCAGCTTGCCATCGTGCATCAGCGGCGACCAACCCCAGATCACGTACTCGGAGCCGACGGCCGCAACCACCGCACCCGCCAGACCGCCGACCAGGGCATGCGACGACGAGGAGGGAATGCCGAACCACCAGGTCGCAAGGTTCCAGACAATCGCGCCGAGCAGGCCGCAGAACAGGATCAGCACCGCCAGACTGGCGTCCACGGTCGACAGATCGACGAACTTGCCGATGGTGTTGGCCACCGCCGTGCCGCCGAGCAAGGGTCCGAGGAATTCGAAAACCCCGACGACGACGACCGCCTGCGCTGGCGTCATCGCCCGCGACGCGATGATCGTCGCGACGATGTTCGCAGCATCATGAAAGCCGTTGGTGTAATCGAAGAACAACACGATCGCCACCGTCGCCACGGCCAGCCAATATAGAGATTCCATACGCCTCCTTTCTGTAAAAGGCCCTCATGGCCCTCTTCTTGTAAAAAGTGCGCGGATTATGCACGAAAATTCGAAATTGTACACACTTTGCTTATATCCGCAGCACTGCAAGGGTACCTTCGGGATGAATCGTGCGTCAAGGCAATCGGCAACCGCAGCACGCCGCGCGGCCGCCACCCGGCCTGACGACCAGGCGACTGTCAACAACACCCCGACGGGGAAAGGGCCTGGCGGCCGATTCCCCGGAATTTGACCCGACCGGAAGCGAGGGGGTCAGCAGAGCTTGACGACGATGTCCAGCAGCGTGCTGTTGCAGATGTTCAGACGGTCTGCCGCACCCAGCAGTTGATTGTAGATTTCCTTGCGGCGGAAGATGTGGTGGAAATCCTCGTCGTGGAACAGCTCGGCCAGGGCGCGTCGGTGGGTGCGCGTCAACTTCCGAACCGCCTGGTCGGATTTCTCGGCGTCGGCGCGACCGAGTTTGGGTTCGCTGCCCAGACGGCCATACCCGGCGGCCACCGCCTCGGCGCCTTCCTTGAGGTACACGGCCATTTCCAGACAGTATTTGTCGGCTTTCAGGGCCAGCACATTTGCGTCCATCTCGGCAACCACCGTCTTGCAACTGTTGATGATTTCATCGAGGTTGATGATCGCCCTGTGCAGATCCTCGCGGTCGATCGGCGTCGAGAAAGCTTCGTTGAGCAGCGTCAGATTGCGAACCTTGAGGCGGTCCCCCTCATGTTCGGCCTCGACGACCCGTTTGGCGACTTCGGTGGTGCCGGAACCCATGTACTCGACCAGCAGAGCGGCGCTAACCCCCACTTGCGTGCTTTGTTCGGCCAGCAAAGCGAAGAAATTGGGTACCTTCGGAAATACCCGATGCAGGATTCGGCGAGTGAAGGAGGGGGATGCAGTGCTTGCGTTCGACATGAGATTAGACCTTTCCGATGAAGAGATTGACGAGAGCGAATGTCTGAATGGCAACCAGTGCCGAACCGGGGATGGTGATGACCCAGGTGATGGCAATGTCCTTGGCCTTTTTCCAGCGTACGGCTTTCGGCCGTTCCGAGGAACCGATGCCCATGATCGAAGTCGCGACGACGTGGGTGGTCGACACCGGCGCACCGATCACCGAAGCGGTGAGGATGACCGCCGCCGAGGTCAGTTGCGAACTGAGTGCATGAATCGGACGGACGCGGTAAATCGCGAAGCCGAGGGTGCGAACGATCCGCCAGCCGCCCGAGAGAATGCCCAGGGTAATCGCGATGGCGCAGGCCAGCATCACCCAGAAGGGCACTTCAAAGGTCGGGATGAAGCCGCCCAGCAGTAACGCCAGGGTCAGCATGCCCATGCTCTTCTGCGCGTCGTTGGCGCCGTGCGAGAAGGCGAGGCCGGCGGCGGTGATGAACTGCGCGTAACGCAGACCGGTATTCGCCGAAGGGGTGGCCGTGAACAGCAGGATGTTCAGCAGGCGCAACATCAGGAAACCCGCCCAGAATCCGATGATCGGCGACAGGATCAGGCTGGCCAGAACCTTCATGATGCCGGTCAACTGGCCGTGCATCAGTTGCGAGAAACCCCAGACGACATTGTCCATGCCGGCGGAAACGACGACGGCGCCGATCAGTCCGCCGACCAGCGCGTGCGACGAGGACGATGGAATGCCGAAATACCAGGTCGCGAGGTTCCAGACGATGGCGCCCATCAGACCGCTGATCAGGATCGCCAGCGAGAGAACCGCCTGAACGTCGCCCAGGGTGACGAACTTGCCGATGGTATTGGCGACCGCCGTCCCGCCCAGCAGCGGGCCAAGAAACTCGAACGTACCGACGATGATCACGGCCTGCACGGGCGTCATCGCTCGCGACGCGATGATCGTCGCCACGATGTTGGCCGCGTCGTGAAAACCGTTGGTATAGTCGAAGAAGAGGACGATGGCGACGGTGAAAATCGTCAGAATCAGTAATGTACTCATGAAGCGGCCCTGTGGTGGTGGTCGTGGGTTGAGATGCGGTGGTCAGACATCCGGGTGCTGCAAAGTGCGCAGATGGCATCCGGCGGGCAAGGTATCCGTATTCGCGTGCGGTCGATTCTCCTGGCATGGATGAAGGGCTGCAGTGATCGCCGGGAACGACTCGCGGTCATGACTTTTCCAGGCGCTCCCGATCATGGAAGTCATGGCCGTTTCCCCTCCCCCCCGGCCTTCTCCCGCTTGCAGGAGAAGGCGATTCATGCATCGCAGACCTGACTTTCCGATTAACCGTCAGCGCGCAGCGACGCTCATCTTGGTGTCGTAAGCATTATCCATGCCAAAACCGGGGAGACCAGACAGGAAGCTGGAAAAACAAGGAGTTAGCCAACGCCAGAGGCAGTCACTCGGCGCCTCCAGGGGGTGTTACAAAACGCCTCGCAAAACCTGCGAATTATTTTTATTTTTCATTTACATCAATGGACTAAATCCAGTTCACAGGATCTTTCAAGGTGTCGAAAGGGAACACCCCGAAAGCATCCGGAATGCTGCGCCCTGGCTGGGTCAGCCGCAGATTGGGCGGCTTCAGGATTCGGGGGGCAGTGCGCGCCGTGCGAGCCGTCGGTTGAGCGCCGGACGTGACAGCCCGAGCAGCGTCGCAGCGACACCCTGATTGCCCTTGGCGCGTTTGAGCGCTTCCCTGACCATCGCCTCTTCGACTTCTTCGAGCGTGGGAAAGCGTCCCGGAATCAGGATCGGCAGGCCGTCGGACGGGTCCACCGCCGGATCGTCGGCGCCCGTCTTCTGCTGTTTCTGGATCGCCTGGCGGAAGCTGTCCATGGCCAGCACCGTCCCCCCGCGATGCAGGGCCATGGCGTTGAAAACCATGGCTCGCAGTTCGCGCACGTTGCCGGGAAAATGATAGTTGGCGAGCAGGGTGAGGAGTTCGTTCGATGGCTCCGGCGCGGGCTTGTGGATCGCCGCCGCCGCCTCGTCGAGAAAGTGCTGCAACAACAGCGGGATGTCTTCCTTGTGCTGGCGTAGTGGCGGCACCTCGATCTGGTGCACCGACAACCGGAAGAAGAGGTCCGAGCGAAAGTGGTTCTGGCGCATCATCTGCGCCAGCTTGCAGTTGGTCGCACAGACGACGCGTGCGTCACTGGGGCGGGCGACATCCGATCCCAGCGGGAAATACATGTGCTCCTGCAGCAGGCGCAGCAGTTTGACCTGCGAGGCCATCGACAGGTCGCCGATCTCGTCGAGGAACAGCGTGCCACCGGCAGCCTGGGCAATCAACCCTGGCCGCGACTGATCGGCTCCGGTGAAAGCGCCTTTCTTGTGGCCGAACAGGGTATCCGAAAAGAGCGTGTCGTCGAGGCCGGCGACATTGACCTGGACGAACTGCCCGCTCAGGCCGCTGAGCTTGTGCAAGGCTTGCGCAAACATCTCCTTGCCGGCGCCGGTCTCGCCGGAGATCAGCACCGGCTCGGCAGACACAGCCACCGCTTCGAGGTATTGAAAGAGCGCCCGCATCTTGCGGCTGTGGGTGATGATGCCGGCAAAGGCCTCGTTGTTCTGCAGGCAGTCCGACAGGAGGTAGCGCTTCAGCACGCCCATCTGCCGCCGCAGCGAGTGCACTTCCAGGGCATGGCGAACGCTCGCCACCAGGCGACTTTCCTCGACCGGCTTGACGAGGTAGTCGAAGGCCCCTTCCTTCATGCTGCGCACGGCGGTTTCGACATCCTGGGCGGCGGTCATGACGATCACCGGCACTTCCGGGTAGAGGTGGACGATGTCCGGCAGCAGCTTGGTGCCGCTGAGATGCGGCATCATCAGGTCGAGCAGCACGGCGCTGGCCGGTTGCTGCTCGAGCATCGACAGCAGTTCCCGGCTGTCGCTGACCATCTGGATGTGGGCAACGCCGGCACTGTGCAATACGGCCGCACTGGCGTGCAGGACCGACTCCTCGTCATCGACGAGGAAAACGGGCAGGCTGGCAAAGGACTTTTCCTTCATTCACTCCTCCGTGCTGATCGGCAGGTCGATGCTGACTGTGGTGCCAGGATGGGGGTTGGTTTCGAAACGCAGCACGCCGCCGTGTTTTTCGACAATCGACGACGAAATCGACAGGCCCAGACCGGTGCCACCACTTTCGGCCTTGGTGGTGAAAAAGGGCTCACCAATCTGCGCCATGACCTCCTCGGCGATGCCTTTTCCCTGATCCTCGACCTGGACGATCAGCCGGTTTCCGGCCCGATCCGCCCGTGCCGAAACCTTGACCGAGCGACTGCGATCGGGCAAGGACTCAAGGGCGTTGACAATGACGTTGATGAACACCTGTTCGAGCTGCTGCACATTGCCCTTGACCATTGGCAACGCTGCCGGCAAGTCCAGCGTAAAGGCATCGGTATGCTTGTGGATGCGGGTATCGAGCAGAGTCACCACAGCCTGCAGGATCTTGCCGACGTCGGCAAGCTCGTTCATGTCCCCGCGGTCCTGTTTCCCGAGATGCTTCAGATTATCGACGATCTTCTGAATCCGTTTGGCGTTTTCGCCAATGTCACGCATCCCCCGCGAAATGGTCTGCCGTGCCTGCTCGAAACTCAAGCCGGCAAGCAGGAAACTGCCCTGCTCCTGTTCATACTCGTTGAGGATCGGCAGGGCATCCTGCCAGATGCGGGCCAACAGGGGCGCGTTTGCCAGAATGGCATGATTGGGGTTGTTGATTTCGTGGGCGATGCCCGCCGAGAGCACGCCGAGAGAGGCCAGGCGAGCGCTGCGGATCGCCTGCCACTGCAGCTTGCGGTTCTCGGTGATGTCGGTAATCACCACCATCGCCGCCATCACCGTCGTCACCACATTCGCCGAACTGATCGGCACCATGCGGATTTCCCACCAGGTGGCATCACTCGAGTTGTACTGGAAATGCTCGATGCGTCCGCTCCTGAACACCTGCCGCAGTTTGTCGAGATACCCCTCGCGAACCTCCGCAGGAAGGATCAGTTCCGATCGTTTCTCGCCGACTCCGCCGACCGGATACGGCAGTGGCCGGTTGGTAAGCAGGATTCTGGCCTCGCCATCGACCGTAAAGATCAGGTCCGGCGAATGATTGAACAGCGTACGCAACCTGGCTTCCGAATCGCGCAGCGCATCCTCGGCCAGCTTGTGCTCGGTAATGTCCTCGAGAAAGCCGACGATGCGGCTCAGCGGACGGCCCGTCTCGCGTACCGGGAAGCCGCAGACCCGCAGCCAGCGCAAGTCCTGTTCGCCACGCAAGACCGGCAGAACCACGGTAAAACGCCCGCCCTCGGCCTGCAACTGGCTGATCGCCTGAACCAGAGTGCGCCGGTCTTCGGACACAAAGACGTCGAGCAGCAGCGACGGCGCGGCCCCGGCGAGGCTGTCGGGCATGGCTTCGCGACCGGTGAGCTGTCTGAAAGCCGGGCCCATATATTCGATCCGTGTCGCTTCGGCATTGATCGCCCAGAAGACGACATCGACGGTTTCGGCCAACTGGCGAAACAGTTCCTCGCGCTCATAGATGGTCAGCGTCAACTGGATTCGATTCTCCAGTTCGCGACGGCTGCGCACCAGGTAGAAAGTGAGCAGCGCGGTGAACAGGAAGCCGCCGACGAGAACCGACCAGTGCGCCTCGGTGAATGCTTCGGCGCTCCGAAAAGTATGGGTGGCAACGCAGATGATCGACCAGTGACGGTCGCCGACGGGAATCCTGACCTCCATGCGTGGCTGATCCTCGTCATACACCGGCATCCGACCGCTGACGGTGGCCGTGGCACGCGGCTCCAGCCGGCTGGCGTAGAAGTGCAGGAACTGTCTGTCACCGCCAGCCGAATCATCACGCACCAGAACCTCGACCCCACGCGGCTCAAGCAGATTGATGGCAACATGCACGAGTTCTTCGATGTCGTAGACGCCCACCACGAATCCCAGCGGATCGGCCTGCCGGCGGATACCGGGCGTGGCAGTAGTGCTGCGCGAGTGGCCGGGAGAATAGACTGGCAACACTGCGTAGATCACCGGCACCGTCGCCCCGCCCGGCTGCACGAGGTCAATGCGGCCGCTGACCGCGATGTTGCCACTTTCCCTGGCCCGCTGCAGCAATGCCGCAAATTCAACCGTCAGGTTCAGGTCGACGCCCTGGGCAGCCACCGACTCGGTGCGCGCAGCGGCAAGAAGCACCGGCACGCGCGGTGGCCCGGCGATGCTCCCCTGGTGGTCATTCGCCGCCGCGGGACCTGCCGGCGAAGTCCCGCTTGCCGATCCTGGCAGGGCCTGCTGCGATGCGTTCAGCAACGGCGCCCACAACAGGCTATGGATGTAGGGACGGCGCTTGAGGATGGAATCGGTAAAGACCCGGAACTCCTGCTCGTCGATCCCCTGAGCGGCGTAGAACAGTCCGCGGATTTCCAGGAGGGCGTCGAGCCCCTGGTCGACGACCGAATGTACGGCCTGAATGCGGTCGCCGGCCGCCCACTGGAATTCCTTGAAATGGCTGGTCTGTAACTCCTGGCGGACATTCCACGAGGACAGACAGGTCATCAGGATGCCACCAATGGCCACAGCATAGGCGGCGGTATATCTTCGCAAGTTGTCGAACATCGGCGGCGTTCACCAGGTCACTGACTGTATGGGGCGGGCGGCACGGGAGCCATCCCTTCCCGACCGGCCACGAGGCTCGCGAGCTTAGCAGAAAGCGCCGCTGGCAAGCACCTCTGGATTCGCTCTCGGGGGTGAATGAAAGTGTTGGGAGGTACCGATAAGCCCCTCCTCCCTCGCGGGGGCGATCACCGATGTCAACGCCTCTCCATCGAACCCAGGACTTCGGCCAACACTTTCATTCGCACCCTTCGCTCTCACAGACGAACAGGGAGGGTCGGAGCTGCGAAAGTCGTGTCAGCGACTCATGAAGGCACCGAATGATCCTGGGCGGATCGAGGCAACGTCAGGGTGATGCCGACCCCGTGACCGGGTGAACTGGCCACCTCGATCGTGCCGCCGAGAACGCCGGTCACCAGATTATAGACGATGTACAAGCCCAGACCGCTGCCGCCCTGCCCCAGGCGGGTGGTAAAGAACGGTTCGAAGATGCGGTTGAGCGTGTCCGTGGGAATACCCACGCCATTGTCAAGATAGCGAATGAGCAATTGCTTCTCGCCAAGGGCCTGCGCATGCAATTCGATGCGCCCCTCGTCGATCCCCACAAAGCCGTGTACCAGCGAGTTGGCAACCAGATTGGCCATGACCTGTTCAAGCGGTCCAGGGTAACTGTCCATGACCAGTCCGGCCGGGATGTCCACCTCGATCCGGTGCCGCGTGTGCTTGAAGGTCAGCCGCAGGGTGACCAGCATTTCTTCGACTAGCTGACCGAGGTCGAACGAACGACGACGGGCACTGCTCTGGTCCACTGCGACCTGCTTGAAGTGCCCGATCAGGTCAGCGGCGCGAGCGCTGTTGCGCTCCAGAAGGTCGACGGCTTCGCGACCCCGGTCGAGAAATTCGTCCATCTGCGAGCGGCGCAGCGTGCCGCTGGCGAAAGCGGCGGCGAATTCGCGCAGTTGCTCGGCGAACAGACTGGCGACCAGGCGCGTGTTGCCCAGGGGGGTGCTCAGTTCGTGCGCAACGCCGGCGACCAGATGGCCGAGTGCTGCCAGCTTTTCCGACTGGACGAGTTGCGTCATCGCCCGCCGCAACTCGGCCGTACGCTCGGCGACCAACTCCTCGAGGTGGTCGCGGTGCTGCTGCAACTCCTCCTCGGCACGCTTGCGCTCGGTCACATCGAAGATCAGTGACAACAAAACCTTTTCCTCGCCAAGACGAAAGGTTTCCGCGGCATAGAGGGCCTCTCGGATGTTGCCCGTTCTGGTCCGGAAACGCATCGGCGTTTCCGGGAAAAAGCCATCCTGGCGAAGTTGCGCGATCATCCGTTCTCGCGCTCCCGGATCGACCCAGACCCCGAGTTCCCTGGCCGTATGCCCGATCAATTCTTCGCGGCGATAGTCCAGCATGCGTTCGAACTTCACATTGACGTCGATGAAGCGGCTGCTTTCGATTTCCGAAATGCCCATCGGCGCCGGGCTCAGGTGGAAGGCCTTGGCGAAGCGTTCCTCGCTTTCCCGCAGTGCTGCCTCGGCGCGTCTACGCTCGGTGATGTCCAATCCGATGCTGTAGATTTCCTGCACCCGGCCTTGAGCATCGTAGATCGCCTTGTTGGTCCAGGCAACCCACACCCGCTTGCCGTTACGGCACATGTTCTCGTTACTGCGATGTTCGAACTGTTCAGGGTCAAGAACGAGTTCCTGGACGATCGCCCGCAGATCGGTCCCGTCATCGGTCACCGTTGGAACGATCGTCCCGACCACATGCTGGCCCAGCAGTTCTTCCTCCGAGTAGCCAAAGAATTTCAGGCCGAACTCGTTGATGAAGGTGATCACCCCCTGCGGGTTCAGGCGCACGATGAGGATGTTGGCGTTTTCGACGAGTTCGCGGTATTTCTGCTCGCTCTCCAGCAGGGCCCGATCCGCCTGCATGCTCGCGGTAATATCCTGGATCGTGCCGATCATCTTGATCGCCACACCGTGCTCGTCGAATTCGAGTTCCCCGAGCCCATGCACCCAGCGCTCCTGGCCGTCGCTGTGACGGAGGATACGGTACTGCCGGTCGAAGCGATGGCCCCTGGCAAGAACATGGTCGCCAAGATGCTCGATCATCTCCTGTCTGTCTTCCGGGTGTACCAGGTCGATCCAGCCCGCGACAGTCTTCGGGAAGGAATCGTCAATACCGAAGATCTGGTCGAGCTTCTCCGAACTGATCCAGGTGCCGGTACGTGCGTCGAAATAATAGGAACCCAGGCCACCGACTTCCTGCGATCGTCTGAGAAAGAACTCGCTCTCGCGAAGCGCCTGGTCAGCCTGGTCACGCTCGACCCGCACGCGCAGCATCGCGATGCCAAAAGCCAGATCGCCGGCCAGTTCGCTCAACAAAACGACTTCATCGCGATCGAAAGCATGCACAGTTGCCGAGTAGATGCTCAAGGCGCCGAGTGTCCTGGATTGAACCAGGAGCGGCAGCGCGCACAGCGCGGCATAGCCGCGCTCACCAACGGCCACAGACCCAGGCGTGCAGCGTGGATCGCTGTCCATATCCTGGATCACGCAGGGTTGACCACTGCGAATGGCCGTGTCCTGGGCTCCACGCACGCGCTCACTGTCTGCCGAATCGATGTTCCACTCGTCGAGAAGCCCCTCTGCCCGATTGGAATGCGCTTCCTCCGGACGAAGCGTACGGGTCTTGTCAGCTTCGGAGTAAACCACATGGGCCCTATGGTAGCCACCGACTTCAACGATGATCCGGCAGACCGTATTGACCAGTTCGCTTTCGTCGGAGCTGCGGATCAGGAGCTGATTGCAGTCGCTGATCATCCGCAATTGCCGGTTGCTCCGGCGCTGCGCTTCTTCGATCTGCTCCCGCCGGGCGATATCGTCGATCAGGTGCGCCTGTGCGAACTGGAGTCTCTCGACCATCTTGTTGAACGACCTGGCCAGGCGCGCAGGCTCATCGGTGCCAGCCTCCGGCGCCCGCAGATCGAGCCGCTGCAGGCTGACGATGCTGTCCGCCGTTTCGCTCAGGCGTACCAGCGGCTCAACGATGCGCCCCGATACCCGCCTGCTGATCAGTAGAACCAGCAGCACGACGGCTCCGCCGACCAGCAGGTAGCCGGCAATCAGATAGCGCGTGGCGACGGAAACCGCCCCGTGATCGGTGTAGAGCTGCAGTTCGACACGAAGAGGCCGAAAACTCTCGGGGAGATCCAGACGCCTGGAGAGCATGGGCAAATCCGAACCACGGCGACATCCCGCGGGAATCGGTATCTCGCGTTCCCCCATCCGCAGCATCAGGCAGTTCCCCTGCCCCATCAGCATGCCGGCATCGGTGAGGAGCGATCCGTACTTGAGTACGGCGACCACGGCGCCTTCGATGCTTCTCGTCGGCGGAAAGACGACGGGAGCGACAAACAACAGATGCTCCTGATGGGCCAGCTCCACCTGGACATGCCCCCCTGCCAGCGCGGCCCCCAGGGCGCTAGAATCCTGGTGATCGAAGTGCAGGTCAGGGGCATTGGCGGCGATCGGCTTGCCCTCGAAATCGACGAGCCACAGCTCGCCCTCCCAAGCGCCGGGAACGGCCTGATCGCGCAGGTAGGGAATCAGGTATTGATCACGGCCCAGGGAATCGACCAGACCGTTGCTGATGAACGCGTTGGCGGCCATCGCCTTGAGCATTCGATCGAGCGACCGAACCTCGAATTCAACCTGCCGCGCGACGACTTCGGTCTGAAAGTCAAAGGCAATCCGGGCGTTTTCGGCGATCAGGCGCTGGGAAACCACGAAGGACAGTGCCGCCAGAAAGGTCGCGGTGGCGGACGCCAGCGCACCCATCAACAGCGCCAGACGCACCGCAAGGCTTGCCTGGGCGCGTTCGCGCAGCCTCGACAGGAAGTTCACGGTCGCCGAATTCGCCGGCTAATGACGCCCGCGCGCAACCGGGACGATGGCACCATCGGGTGCGTAGCGGGTCATGATCACGTCGGATTCGCTCAGCGCATCGTGGCGCCCGGCATCGAAGGGGCGACGATAATGCTTGATCAGCCCATCGTAGTCGCGCACCTCTTCGAGCGACTGTCTCACCGCCGCCCGATCGGTCGTCCCGGCCTGGTTGATCGCTCGGGCCAGAATGTGGGTCAGGTCGTAAGCATGGGCAAGCCCCGTCGGTGAAGCAATGGCACGCGCATCGGGAAAGCCGAAAAGGCGATTTGCAGCAGCCACAACCTGGCGCGTGCGCGGCCGCTCATCGTCGATGAAACTGTAGGTCTGGACCATGACGAAGTCCACCTCGGGCAATACCGAGCCCGCGGTCTCGGACATCTGCCCACCTGACACCCCCCAATGGGACAGGACGGGAAGCCGATCGGCCTTCGGCAAGCTCGCCATTTCCTTCAGCAGGATGGTCGCCTCGCGGTCGTTCGCCACCAGCAGGATGGCCTTGGCTCCCAGACGCTTGAGGTCGAGGTACTTGTCCAGAAGGCTCCGATCCTGCCAGTTGAACCAACGAACGCCGACCAGTTTGGCCTGTGGTCGAGTCTTCGCCGCATACTTCTCCGCCGCCGCCAGATTGCTTCGCCCCCAGGTCGTGTTGAGGGCCATCATCCCGAAAGTCCGGATTCCCTGGCTGCTGCCGTACCGGAGCAAGGCGGGCATGGCATGGCTGTCGCGCAGGGACAGCCGGAAAACATAGTTGGGCGAAAAACCGTTGTCGGTGATGAGGTCGGCGGCGGCCCAGGGGTCCAGAAGAATCAGCGGCAAGGCATGCACGGTCTCCAGCGCCTCGATCACGGTCGGGCTGAATCGACCACAGAACACGGCGACCAGGTCCGTGGCCTGGGCGAGTTCCCTGAGGTTGCGGATACTGCGCGCGGGGACCGTTCCGTTATCTTTCTTGACCAGTTCGAGCGGTCGCCCTCCAAGAACGCCACCGCTGCGGTTGATTTCGTCGATGGCGATCAGGATGCCTTGTTCGATCGCCTGCGCCGAGGTACTTCCCGGCCAGGAAAACTCCGCATCAAGACCGATCAGGACCGGCCCTGGTGTCCCCGCTGCGCCCGCAGGAACCGCCGTCAGGATCAGCGTCCACAGCAACGAAACCAGCGTCCAACGCACCAAGATCGCCTTGACCATCATGCCCCCTGAAACGGATGGGAAATCCTCCGCTGCCGGCAACAGTATAGGCAGCCCGATAAACGGCGGTCAAGCTGGAAACCGACGCGGCCACTTGGGCGAAAGAATCCGCTGCCACAGGCTTGAGGTAAGCTTGGGGTAATATCCGCCGTTTCCTGCCTTGCGAAGCGATTGCATGCAATCCTTGTGGATGCTCCTGGCCAGCCTGTTCTTCGCCTGCATGGGGGTGTGCGCCAAGTTGGCGGCAACCACCCACTCGGCGGTGGAGATCGTCTTCTACCGCAGCGTCCTGTCGCTGATCCTGGTGTATGCGCTGGTTCGTCTGCGCGGCGTGCCGCTGGCCACGCCGCACTGGCGCTGGCAGATCAGCCGCGGCCTCGTCGGCTTCGCGGCACTGGTCGCCTACTTCTGGGCAATCACCCGGCTACCGCTGGCGACCGCGGTCACGCTCAACTACACCTCGACGATCTTTCTCGCGATCTACCTGGTGTTCACCGGCCAGCGCCTGAACGCCGGCATCATCGGCGCTCTGGCCCTCGGGCTGACCGGGATCGGCCTGCTGCTCAAACCCAGCCTGCACGCCGACCAATTGCTCAGCGGCCTGATTGGCCTGGGTTCAGGGGTGCTTGCCGGCATGGCTTACTTCAGTGTTCGTGAACTCGGTACGCGCGGCGAACCCGAGAGCCGGACGGTATTCTATTTCGCGCTGGTTTCATCGGCATGCGGCAGTTTCTGGCTGCTGTTTTCCCCACTTCATCCGGTCGACCTGCATAGCGGCGCGCTGCTGTTTGGCGTGGCGGCTTTTGCCACCGCCGCGCAGTTGGCGATGACCCGCGCCTACGCCAGAGCGAAGCCGCTGCTGGCGGCCGCTCTGGCTTACAGTACGGTCGTTTTTTCCAGTCTGTTCGGCATCCTCCTCTGGAATGAGGCGCACGATGCGTGGTCCTGGCTGGCAATCGGCCTGATCGTGTTGTCCGGTCTCGCCGCCACGCATTTCTCGCCAGCCAGGTCGGCACGCCCACCCGCCCCCTGAAGCCGGGCGCCGATCAACTCGCTGCCTGCACCGTCGCCTTGCGATCGATCTTTCCCCAACCCACGAGGACGCCGCGCAAGGAGGTCAGGGTGCTCTTGATGGCCACGTAATACATCAACTGACGGTAGAAGAAGCGCTGCCAGAACAGCCAGATGAGCAGCCACCAGCTCTCCTTGCGTTCCATCGAGAACGCAAGAACCGCCGCCAGATAGTCCACCGTCACGAACAGCGCGTAATAGAACAGCACCCGCCACAGAGCGTCAGGGGAATACTCGTCCGGGTGCTGCCAGTGATTGAATGCGGCCACCCCGAGCGAGCTGATCAACTGCAGGTCCATGATCGGCGAGACCAGCGGGAACAGGACCTGAAAAACGATCACATTCGGCAGGGCGACAAAACCCAGCGCGCCGTAGCGCCGACGGAACAACACCTCGCGGTGTTTCCAGGCCGCCTGCATGGTGCCGTACATCCAGCGGTAGCGCTGACGGATGAAGCCGCGCACCGTATCGGGCGCCTCGGTCAGCGCCAGCGCCTCGTCCTCATAGACGATGGCATAACCGAGCTTGCGAATCGCCAGCGTCAGGTCGGCGTCTTCCGCCAGGGTCACATCGCTAAAGCCCCCAGCCCGTTCGACCAGTTCGCGCCGCCAGGCTCCTACCGCACCAGGCACCACGGTGATGCAGTTGAGGACATCGAAGGCGCGCCGGTCGAGATTCTGGCTGGTGATGTACTCCAGCGCCTGCCAGCGGGTCAGCAGATTGATCCGGTTGCCGACCTTGGTGTTACCGGCGACTGCGCCGACCGCCGGATCGACGAAATGGCGGACCAGTTTGGCAATCGTGTCGCGGGTGAACAAGGTGTCGGCATCGAGGGCCACCACGATCTCCGCCTCGGTCCGCGCCATGCCCAGGCTAAGCGCCGCCGGCTTGCCGCCATTGGCCTTGGTCAACACCCGTACGCGCGGATCGTCGGCAAAAGCCGCGCGCGCCACGTGATAAGTAGCGTCAGTGGAGCCGTCATCGACGACGATGATTTCGAATTGCCGGGAATGATCGCAGGCCAGCAATGAGGAGACCGTCTGCACGATCACCCTTTCCTCGTTGTACGCGGGGATCACCACCGCAACCGTCGGCGAATAGGCCGGATCGAAACTCTGCCGGCGCTGCTGCCAGCGCTGGTACAGGGCAAGCATGCCGACGAACAGCAAGCGCGCGATACCCAGCACGATGCCCAGCAGGAACAGCCAGTGGAGGGTCGCGGCCGACCAGTTGAGCACGCCGAACGCAGCACCATCCAGCCAGGTCCGCCACGCGCTGTCGGGTGGCACCGGCGGCATCACCTCATCACGGCTGCGCCCGAGCAATTCGGAGACGCTGACGAAGCGAAATCCCCGCTGCTGCAATTCCTCGACAATTCTGGGAATGGCCTGGATCGTCTGGCTGCGGTCGCCACCGGAATCGTGCAGCAGGATCATGTTGCCTTCGCCACGCTCGGCCTCTTCGACGGTGCGCCGCACGATCTCGTCCACCCCTGGCCGCTTCCAGTCATCCGGGTCGATCTGCATGCCCACCACGAGATAACCCAGGGCCGCGGCGAGTTCGATCGGACGTACCTGCTCAATGGTTTCCGGCTCGGCGTCGACCGCATAAGGGGGGCGAAACAACAGCGAATGCCGGCCCACCGTGCTGGCCAGCAAATGCTTGGTCGCCGACAGTTCAAGTTGAAACTGGGTGGCAGAGATCGCCGAAATATTGGGATGGGTGAAGGTGTGATTGCCGATTTCGTGGCCTTCATCGACTTCCCGGCGCAGCAATTCCGGATGCCTCTGACCATTGACGCCAATGATGAAGAAGGTCCCCGGCACCCCTGCCTGCCGCAGGGCATCGAGGATTTGCGGCGTGTACAGGGGATCGGGGCCATCGTCGAAGGTCAGCGCGACCTTGCGTTCGGCACCGCCATGACGGGTGATCACGTAGGGCGACGGATAGACCGTGAACTGCTCGGCGCTGATCAGCCCACGCTTCGAATCGAAAACAATGGTTCGACTGCCCGCCTGTGGTTGGGCGGTAATCTCGAGAATCTCTCCCTTGCCCTCGTAGTCTACGCCGTAGGGAAAGCGAATGTCGCCCAGTTGGGCGGCGTGCGCCGCATCCAGCGCACCCGGCTTGCCGAACACCTGCCACAGCGCCGGGTCTTCGCTGCCCAAACGCCACAGGGCGACGCCGCGCGGCTGTACCGAACGGATCACGACCATCTGATTGAACGCCGTGACCGCGTCGAGCATCCACACCTGGTGAATGTGGTCGTTGTCGTCGGCGTACTCGAAGGTCGGGTTGAGCGAGACCGGATCGAGCCGGATCCGGCCTTCGGATTCCTTGGCAACCAGAACCGCCTCCTCGAAGGTTCGTTCCTCGGCCGGGCGACCTTTCTGCCAGTCGTAGGCGTAATTGCCGATGGCCACGATCATTTTGTCGAGGGGAATGTCGCGCTGTCGCTGGCGCAGCACCGAGGCAAACCAGGGCAGGCTGGAAATCGGACCCGGCGCACTGTCGTTCCAGTGTTCGTCGTAGGCCATGAGGATCAGGTGGTCGGCGTTACGCACCAGGCTGCGATAATCGAAAGCCGCGTCGTTGGCTGGCACGTTTACCGATACCAGCAGTTTTTTTGGGTGCATGGCTGCATACAGTTCGGCCATGAAACGCTGGAAATCGGGCTGTGCCCTGGGCGGAATATTCTCGAAGTCGATGCTGATTCCGTCAAAGCGATGACGCTCGACATAGGCAGTCAGCTCGCTCACGGTACGCGCCCGCGCCGCCGGGTTGGCCAGCATCCGTGCCAGTTTGGCCCCTTCCCATTGATGGCCGTTCCAGTTATTGACCAGCGGCACAATCGACGCCTCGGGACGATGTGTGCGGATGTACGCAGCCACTTGCGCGGTGCGCAACGGATCGTTTTCGCGCAGCGCACCGTCTGCGGCGGCGAGATGCAGCCATTCGGCGATCACCATGTCCAGATGATCGAGGTTCTGCCGGAGCGAACTCATGCTGGCATCGTCCCAGTTGACGAAAAAACCGATCGCCAGCGTTTGCCGGTTGGGCGCCAGGCCCGGCTGGCGGCGTTGCTCCAGCCACTGTTGCAGATTGGCCTCGCGTACCCGCGCCAGCTTGATCTGTTCACTACGCAGGGCGCGCTCACGGCGTGTCAAGGGGCGCTCGGGAGAGAGCACAGGGACGGCCGGCAAGGCGTGCGCGCCTTGCGGCAAAAAGCTGATGCCGGGCAGATGCAGTGCCGGCAGCACCGGACTGGCGAGAATGCTCAGCACTAGCGCCCCCAACAACAGCGACAGCGTCAGTCCGAGCAGCGTCACGCCTGCCCGCAAGCGCGGCCAGCGCTTGCGGGCAGGATCGAAGAAGACCGGTTTGCCGGACGTTTCGGTGCCTACGGCAGTCGTTGGGAGATCACCGGGCAAAGTCTTCGCGATACCTGAACGATCACTTTCCGGCAAGTCGGGTCTTCTGAGCATCGTTCTGGCGTTGGGGACAACGATGTTTCACATCAAGGCGTGGGGACCGGCGCGGCTGGCTGGGCGGGCCCCCGACTGCGGATCACCGTCAGGGACCAGGGCGGCAATTGTACCGCCAGCGGTGCATGCGAGCGTAGTACGCGGTGCTCGGGAGGCCGACTGCGTCGCGGGCGACCGTGTTCGCCGTTTGCCCGCCATTGGTACTGGGCGGCGGAAAACCGGTACAGGTCGGCCGGACCTTGCAGCCACTCGACCGCGTCCGGCTCCGGTCCGGCGAAGCGCAGTGTGACCGACCACGGCCGCTGCGGGTCCTTGTTGACCAGCAGCAGCGCCCAGAGGCCGTCGGGGCGTTGCAGCGCGTAAGCGCTCAGCGGCGGCGCCACGGCGGTTTGGCCATCGACACGGGCGCGATAAATCCGATGCACCTGATCCGGATTCCCGGCCCATTGCCGCGCCAGCAGTCTGGCGCCGTGATAGGTGGCGGTACGCGCCCGGATATTCCGTCTCTGGTCGGAGAGGAACAAGGTATTGTTGCCCCAGGTCCGGCAATTGACCTGGGGTTCCCTGTCCAGAGGGCTGGGTTCATAGCCGTACAGATAGGCCGTGCTGCCTCCCTCGGTCAGGAAGGTGGCGACCGTGTCAGCGTTGAACAGGGCGCCGGCCAGGTCGACCTCCGCCTGCGTGGCGAAAGCCGAGTAGCCATACTCGGTGATCAACAACGGCGTCGTGCGCGGCAGACCTTGCTGGTAGAGGTTCGCCATGGCCTCGGCGAGCCGTGCCGGCGCCTGCTGCAACCGTGGTGGCGCCGGCGCGCAAACATCGTCGAACGGGTACCACTCGAATGACAGGAAACCCAGATCGGACGCTCGCCCGCGCTCCTGCAGGTAGCTCAGAAAACGGGCCAGCCACGGTCGATCGGGAGCCACCGGGGTTCCTGCCCAGGCCATCATCGGCTCGTTCCACAAGGACTGGAAAGACGGACCACCGAGGATCACGCCTGTGTCGACTGCGCGCAACGCGTCCGCCGCCTGCAAGTACAAGGCACCATAGTCTTCCGGAGCAATGTACTGGCCATCCGGCTCCTCGCCAAGCTCGATGCCGCGCAGCGGGTAGCCGCGCCGCTTCAGATAGCGCAGCAGTGCGGCGGCATTGTCGGGCGTATCGTAGAGCACCCCGACCGGCACCAGCATTGGCAAACCGTGCGTGAGCCCGCTGGCGAATACCCGGTCGATCCCGGCCTGTTCGACCCCTGGGTCCAGATCGACTGCGCGGTGCCAGGGGTCAGTGGAGGAAACGAAAAAGCGGCTCTGGCCGTCGCGGCTGGCGGCGTGGCGAACGGCATCGTGCAACTCGCCATTCGCTCCTTGCATTCCGATGGCCACCTCCCGCACGGCGAAACCGAGGGCATCGCGTGGATCGCTTGCTCCCTCTGGCGCTCTGGCCGAGGATTCTTCGAGCAACACCCGCAGGTAACGTGCCGGTAACGCCTCCCGAGTCAGGCGCAGAATGCCGTCACCGCCGCGACCCTGCGTCACCAGACCGTCGGGAAAGGTTTGCCACCGGCCTTCGGGATACCCGTCCGGCAGATCCGTGTTTTCACCATCCCAGTATTGGACGACGTAGCGCACGGCATATGGAATCCCCCAGGAGAGGCGGATCGCGTTCACCGGGATTTTCTCTCCCAGATCGGCGATCAACCATTGTGGGTGCGGGTCCTCGCCGGTATAACGACGGTCCAGATAGGGGTTGCTCTTCCAGAAAGTCGCCAGGTCGCCATCCGCCAGCCGCGAATAGCCATCGTCATTGGCCTGATCGATGCTGTTGCCGCGGCGCGGCAGCCGATAACCAAAGGACACCCCAATCGGATCACCAGGACGGTCGTCCGAGGTCCAGTAACCTTGTGCATTCTTGCTGTCACTCCAGCGGCCACGCGGATTCCAGTGCCAGGCCTGGATGCCGAGTTCGGTGCGCAGGCGGTAAGTCAGCGGACGCAGACCGACCGAACGCATGGCGCGCAAGGTTGCCGGACGATAAATGGCGCTCGCATCACCACGCGCGTGCCCGTCCACCCCGGCGCCGAGCGCGGCGGACGGCGTGAAGGTATTGCTGGGACCCGTTCCGAGATCGATGGTCACGCTCGCCGACGCCGCTGCCACGACCGGCGGCGAAACGGCGAAGAAGCCGGCAATGGCGAGTACGGCGAACAGCGGGGAGGACAAGCCAGGCATCGTTTGCAACCCGGACCAGTGATCGAGAAAATCCGCAGCAAATTCGGACTGGCGGATCGAGGAACTTGAGAATCGGAACGGCAGGGCCACCCCAGCTCACCGGGGCGCGATGATACGCGCTTTGTTCTTTCCGCCGCAAGAAATCAGAGACTTGCAGGCTTGCCTGATGCAGGGTCGATCGATGCGCGGATTTTCGATACCGGCAACGCCAGCAGAGCAGCCCTCCCGGAGCCGTTGGGGGTAACGGCTGACCGGGCACCTCAATACGAGCGACTCCCGTGCGCATCACGGGAGTCGCGCAGGTGGACCAGGCTATGCGCCGAATTGACGGGAGGCCGCCGGCAAGGGCAGCGGGGAATGCCGAACGAGCAACGGCCGGTCGGAAAGGCTGCGCCGCCACTGCTGCCACTGCTGCCACTGGGCGCGCAGGAAGGTCGACAAGGGCCGCGCGGCTTTTTCGAAGCGAACCTGCCCACTGCCGATGGCTTCCAGCAGGGCGAGGCCACGGCCACGGACCAGGTGGCTGTCACCCGGCCTTAGCAGGATGTCGCCGGCTTCGCCAGCGACCGTCAGCCAGACCACGCCGGCCGTGCAGTGGATGCGCACCCCCCGGGCAGAGAGCAGCCGGATCGGCGCGTTGTGGGTGAGGCAAAGCTCGCTGTTGTAGAGGTCGATGTCCATGGCAGTCTCTCCTTGTGTTGACGAAACACAGTGTAGAGCATTCGGCATTTGTGATACAGTTACAAGAAATGAAAATTGTAACCAGCACAGTTCGTAATTTTTTCAATTGTACCGGTCATTGTATCGGACAACTGTACTGGTGATGCCAACGGTCATGACTTTTCCAAGCACACCCGATCATGCCAGTGATGACCGTTTTCCTCTCCCCCAACCCCTCCCCCGCAAGTGGGGAGGGGAAATTGATGAGTCGCTGACGCGACCTTCACATTAAATATGGAAAACGAGCTTTTGCGTTACGAACGTCTGGCGGAGGATCTGGGGAGCATCATCGTCGCCGGCAACCTGCGGCCAGGCGAACGCCTGCCATCGGTGCGGCGCCTGTCGCGCGAGCGGCGGCTTTCGGTTTCAACGGTACTGCAGGCGCTCCATCAACTGGAGGACCGCGGACTCGTCGAAGCCAGGCCGCAGTCCGGATACTTCGTTCGCCATGCGACAGCACCGCGCGCCCAGCCAAACGCCCGTTCGACTCCTGACGCGCCGGTGCCGGTCGATGTCAGCCAGCGTCTGATGCGCGTCGTGCAAACCGGCATGCAGCCCGGCGTCGCACCGCTGGGCGCGGCCGAGCCGGCATCCGCCTTGTTGCCACTGGCTGCACTGCAGCGACTTTACGGCGGCGTCGTGCGGCGCCATCCGCAACTGCTCGCAGGCCCCAGCCACATCAATACCGACGAGCCGGCGCTGGTTCGCCAACTCGTGCTGCGCTCAGTCGGCTGGGCCGGGCCACTGGCGGCCAACGAATTCGTGATCACCAATTCCTGCACCGAGTCCCTGGGACTCTGCCTGCGCGCGGTGACCCGGCCTGGCGACACCGTGGCGGTCGAATCCCCGACTTATCACCTGATGTTGCAACTCCTCGAAGTGATGGGACTCAAGGCGCTGGAAATTCCCACCGATCCGCGCACCGGCCTGTCGATCGAGGCGCTTGACCTGGCCACCCGCGAAAGCCGGGTGGCTGCCTGCCTGCTGGTGCCCAACGCCAGTAACCCGCTCGGCAGCATCATGCCCGACGAACACAAACGCCGGCTGGCCAAGCTGACGGCCGAACGCGGTGTGGCGGTGATCGAGGACGACATCTACGGCGATCTGCATTTCAGCGGCGAGCGCCCGTGGCCGATCAAGGCTTTCGACAAGGGCGACAATGTGATGCTCTGTTCGTCTTTTTCCAAATGTCTGTCGCCCGCCTTGCGTATCGGTTTCGTGGCCGCCGGCCGCTACCGGGCGCAAATCGCCCTGCACAAGACGATCACCAGCGGCGGCACCAATCCGGTCACCCAGCAGGTCCTCGCGGAGTACCTCGAATCGGGTGCCTACGCGCGCCACATGCGCGGACTGCGACGCACCTACGAGCGCCAGGTGGACGCCATGCGCGCGTCGGTGGCCCGGCACTTCCCGGCCGCCACGCGCATCACCAGACCACAGGGCGGTTTTGTGTTATGGGTCGAACTGCCCGAAGGGGTGGACACCACCGCGCTCTATGATCGCGCCATCGCCGCCGGCGTCGCTTATGTCCCGGGCGAACTCTTTTCGGCCAGCGGCATGTACCGCAACTGTCTGCGGCTCAACTGCGGCAACCCGCATACGCCCGAAGTCGAGGACGCCGTGCGGCGCCTCGGCGGCTTGATCGTGGGTTAAGGGGTCGTGAAGAAATCGTCGCGAGCAGGCCGAAATATCTGACGCCATATCTGACACCATATCTGACACCTATTCCCCGATCCGGATGTCGAGCACGCTCAAATCCTCGTCGGCAGGCGGAGTCCTGGGAATCGAACTGCTTTCGAAGTACAACTGAATCTCGCGTTCTCGACGCGTCTTCAGCGCAGCAGATTCCTTGCCGTTGACCTTGATCCAGCGCCGGAGCTGGAACGGCACGCGCTCATGCTCGCCCGCATTGACCACCTTCAGCAGCGTCGATTTCTGCAGATTGCCGACGCCCACGTTGTAGGTGAAATCACACAGCGCGGCATACTGCCCGTCGCTGAGCGCCGTGGTCACCAGACCCATCACCGCGAGCTGTGCCCGCCGCAGGTCCTGGAGCAGCAGCGAATCGCCTCGCGACTCGCCCAGACCGCGCAGGAACTCGGGGGGTTCCTTGCCATCGCAGGGCGCTTTTTTGACCAGATGACCGTAGGCAATGCTGCAATAGTTTGTGGCATCGTTGTACAAGCGCGGCGTGAAGCCTTCCGAGATCTTGGTCAGGCGAACGCCCTTATCATAAATCGGGCGCGGCTTGATGCCCTTGGGCAGGCTCACTCCGTCTCTGGACTCGAGCAGGACCCCCGGCGTCAGACGGTCTTCGGAACCGCTGATTCCGGCTGGCGCGCTTGCTGCGTCACAAACCCCGCTGGCCGCGCAGACCCCTCCGTACGCCGTGCCGCCGAGCAGTGGCGCGGCGCGCGGCAGCACCGCAAAGCTCTTCCCCGCCAATTGCCTGAGCTGGTTGCGGCTGGCGATGGAAAGCCGGGCGAACGGCTCCTGCATCGTGCCCTCGCCATCGCGCTCGCCGTCCCCATTCTGGTAGAAGTCAAGCGGTTCCCTGCTCAGAAAAGCCGCCACCAGCGTCGCGCCGTCGGGCGGCATTGCTTTCAGCTCGAACTTCATCTGCGCGTTCGGAATCGTCAGTGACCCGGCGGAAACGCGATTGTCAGGGTGATGCCGGTTCGGAAACAGCACGGTCGGCACATCGTCGGGGCCGACGCTGAGCACGTTGAGGTAGCCTGCGCGCGGAATATCGATGCTGACCACCATCACTTCGCCTTCGCGATGGAAGGTCTTGTTGAGTTGCACCGACAGGCCGCCGGCCAGCATGGCGGCATCCCCGATGATGCGTCGGAAAGACTGACTGGCTGCAGGCGTCGCGACTCTGGCTGCAGCGCCCGGCGACGGCGGCAGGTCCTGCCCGAAAGCCCCGCCGCTGCCCAGCGCCAGTGACCATACGATCGGCCAGAGCATCACCCGCTCGGTAACAGCGCGTCTCATCATCCTCTCCCTCTTCCAGCACACGTCCGGACACCCATGGACGGGTATGGTATCAGCCCGCCCCGTTCTGCGGTATTGCACCCGCCCAGTGGCGTCAGAGGGTCAATCGGGTTAAGGTGAAAGTCGCGTATGCGACTCACGAATCTCCCCTCCCCTCTTGCGGGGGAGGGGCCGGGGGAGAGGGAAACGGTCATGACTTTCATGATCGGGGGTGGCTGGAAAAATCATGACCGTTGGTACCGTGCCAGCCCGCATCATCTCGATGACGGAAACGCTTTCAACCAACCGATTGCCAGCGGGGCCGCTGCGCAGCCGCGCCGGCAACAGGACTGCTTGCCGGGACTGCTTGCCGGGACTACTGGCTGATCGACTCGCCCGGCGTGATGATGCCGAGGAAGCTGTCCGCCTTCAGCGCCGCACCGCCGATCAGGCCTCCGTCGATGTCCTTCTGGGCCAGCAGGCCGGCGGCATTCTCGGGCTTCATCGAACCCCCGTACTGGATCGAGATCGACTCGGCGACGTTCTCGCCATAACGTTGCGCCAGCAGGCCGCGAACAAAGGCGTGGGCCTGCTGCGCCTCGTCATCGCTGGCGGTGACACCGGTGCCGATCGCCCAGACCGGTTCGTAGGCGATGACCGTGCGCAGGGCGTCGTCGGCGGAAAGACCCGCGTAGGCGCCATTGACCTGCGTGGTGAGAACGCTCTCGAGCTGGCCGCCCTGCCGCTCGGCGAGCGTCTCGCCAATGCAGATGATCGGCGTCATGTCGAGTGACTGGACCTTCCTGACCTTCTTGTTGACGGTTTCATCGGTCTCGCCGAAGTAGCTGCGCTGCTCGGAGTGACCGATGATCACGAAATCGACGCCGATTTCCTTGAGCATGTCGGCGCTGACCTTGCCGGTGAAGGCGCCCTGGTTTTCCCAGTGCACGTCCTGCGCCGCCAGCTTGACATTGCTTCCCTTGACCACCTCGGCCACCTTGGCGAGAGCCAGGTAGGTCGGGGCAATGGCGACGACGACATTCCTGATGTCCTTGGCAGCGGCGACGACGTCGGCGGCGAGCTTCACTGACTCGACGACGGTTTTGTTCATTTTCCAGTTGCCGGCGATAACGATCTTGCGCATGGTATTCCTCGATGTGACGATGTGATATTGCAGGATGGCTTGACAGGCAGCGACCCCGAGCGGGGTCGCCGGCAGCCTTACTTTTCGGAAAGGGCAGCAACGCCCGGCAGGACCTTGCCTTCCAGGTATTCAAGCGAAGCGCCGCCACCGGTCGAACTGTGCGTGACCTTCTTGTCGGCGCCGTATTTCTTAGCAGCGGTAGCGGTGTCGCCGCCGCCGATGACGGTGATCGCACCGGCAACGGTGGCCTGGACGACCGCGTCAGCCATCGCCCTGGTGCCGGCTTCGAACTTCTCGAATTCGAAAACGCCGGCCGGGCCGTTCCAGATGATGGTCTTGGCCTTCAGGATCGCTGCAGTGAAGATCTTCGTCGATTGCGGCCCGCAGTCGAGCCCCAACCAGCCGTCGGGTACGCCATCGACATCGTTGGCGGTGCCGGTGTTGGCGCCAGCATCAAACTTGTCGGCGATCACGAAGTCGACCGGCAACAGGATCTGCTTGCCCTTCTCCTCGGCCTTCTTCATCAGGTCCGGGACCAGCTTGGCGCCCTCTTCGTCGTACAGCGAGTTGCCGATCGGCATTCCCGAGAGGACTTTCTTGAAGGTGAAGGCCATGCCGCCACCGATGATGATCTGGTCGGCCTTGTCGAGCAGATTGTTGATCAACTGGATCTTGTCGGCGACCTTGGCGCCGCCGAGGATCGCCAGCAGCGGCCGTTGCGGCGATTCGAGCACGGCCGAGAAGGCCGCCAGCTCCTTGTTCATCAGGTAGCCGGCAGCGCGCTCGGGCAGTTGCACGCCGGTCATCGACGAGTGGTCGCGGTGCGCCGTGCCAAAGGCATCGTTGATGTAGACGTCGGCGAGCCGGGTCAGCGAAGCGCGGAAGGCCTTGACATCTTCCGGATTGGCCTTGACCTTGGCAACCGAGCCGTCGGCGCTGGTGACCGTGCCCTTGCCCTCTTCCTCAAGGTGAAAGCGAAGGTTTTCAAGCAGGATGACTTCGCCGGGCTTGATCGTGGCGCAGGCGGCTTCGACTTCCGGCCCGACGCAATCGGCCAGGAACCGTACCGGGCGTCCGATCAGACCCGCGAGCGCGGTCGCCACCGGGGCCAGACTGTATTCCGGCATGGCCTTGCCATCGGGACGGCCGAGGTGGGACATGAGAATGACGGCAGCGCCGTGGTCCAGGGCATATTTGATCGTCGGCAAGGCGGCCTCGATCCGCTTGGTGTTGGTAATGGCGCCGGTGGTCTTGTCCTGAGGGACGTTGAAATCGACGCGAATCAGCGCGCGCTTGCCTTCGAGGGCGAGATCTTCGATGAACAGTTTGGACATGATTTCCTCGATAGTGAGAGGGTGTTGAAAAAGGCTGAAAAAAGGCCGGGATGGAATGGGATGAAAGCGAAGCAGGGACAGCAGCGGCAGGGTATCGGTCGGCGGAACGATTCGCGAACAGCCCCCCTTTTACGCCACTGCGTTTGCGCAAATGCCCTCTGCGCCAAGGCGTTTCAGACGCGTAGACGAAGTATCCTTGGCGCCGTTAGCAGAGTCAATCGTCTGTTGTCAAGAGGATTTTGGGTCACGTTGTGCATCATGTCGTGGTGGCCGGCAAAGGGTTTGGGCCAACCGTCGCGCAGCCGAATCGCTGGCTTTCAGTTTCAGTAATAGATCCGGAAAACGCGCTGGATCTGCTCAAACTCGTACAGGTACGCTTTCGCCATTTCGCGATGGGTCGCCACGACCGTCAGGTCATGGGAAAACACCGACGTGTTGTACCAGTTGAAACTGCCTTCGATGACCGTTACTTCGTCGATGATGCAGTACTTGGAGTGGATCGGCGAATACGGCACCGGGTGATCATCCTGGCCATACACCAGGCCGACCGCAATCCCGGCCGTCCTCAATCCCTGCGCTGCCGGCAGGAGCGGGCGATTCAGCTCATCGTGCATCGAACGCTCGACACCCACCTTGCCCTGCCGTGCGAGATGCCCGTTGAGCAGGACATGCACATGCACACCACGGTGTTTGGCGTTGATCAGCGCATCGATGACGCTGTCGCCATGCTCGCCCAGGAGGTTGCCAATCAGGAACAGCGTCAGTTTGATCGAGTGCCTGGCACGGTGAATCTCGGTCAGGATGGCGTGATGCGGAAGGTAATGCTTGCCGTTGAGCAGCGCGTGTCGACCATAGGTATAGAGCAGGTTGAAATGGCTGAGCGGGTCGATGCCATATCGTTGAATGACGCCGCCACGTTCGCTCTGGAAGATGTTGTCGAGCAGACGACAGACGCCTTTCGAATGAAAGGTCATCCCCGATTCCCAATTCGCCCACCAGCGATCGAAGGTAATGTTGAACGAACCCAGGATGCAATCCTCATCGTTGAAGATGACGAACTTGGTATGCATGTCGGGATCGACCTCGATCAGATGATGGTGCGGCGTGCAGAAAACACCCACCAGTTCGATGCCGGCGCGCTTCAGGCGCGCATAGTTCGGACTGTTGGTGAGCGTCATTTTCCGCCAGTCGACGATGCACTGCACACAGACGCCGTTTTCACTGGCGTGCACCAGGTGGCAGGTGAAGTCGTGGTCATCGATGCAGTCGACGCTGACCTTGATGGTGCAGAACCGATTGGGGTGAGCGTGCTTGCTGCGAATGACCTTGTCGATGTGATCGTGAATGAAGCGTTTGGGATGGTACGGGTGATACTGCTGGCCCTTGGTGAACTTGGGAATCAGGTGCAATGCTTCGAAGTGGTGGTTGTACCAGTCCACATCGCACTGCAACTGCCAGGCATTCACCTCATGCGTCCGATAGGGGTTATGGGTCGCCCATTCCGGGGTAATTCTTCGATATTGCGGCGGCTCCTCGCGCAATTGCGGCCAATCCATGAAAATGTACTCGAATTGCGAGGCAATCGAGTGCTCGTCGAGGTGCACCACAAAGGCAAACTTGACGCAGTTGGCAGGCCCGAAACTGCTGGACGAGGGATGGATATAGAAATCACGGGTGCGCCGCTTGTGGTGGTTCCACTGAATATCGTAGGGATCGGTATCGACAATATAGGTTTCGCAAATATGATTATTCCGATAGACCCTGAGAATGACTTTTACATTCACCTGGGTACCGAAGTACACGTCGAAACCGATTTTTCCCCAACGCAGATAGAATTTCTCGTTGAAGTCGTTAACCCGAACGAAGCTTCCCCCCAGATTGCCATGTACGGGTACCGCGTATTGCTCTGCTGTTTTCATGATATCGAGACCGAACGGCCCTCTGCTGTTGAATGTCTGCTCACCGGAATCCGTGGCGGGCAAACGACTTTGTCGCGCCCGCAGCTCAGATCGGCTCGAATGTCACCAGGTAGCCAAAATGATCGGACACTCGTCCATAATCCTGATCGGTGAACACGGTCTGACCCGAGATTGCGCGCAGGCGGCTTCCTTTGCGAAGAAAGACATAATCGATTCGATGATCGTCTTCCAGCGCCCTTTCCCAGGCCGACTCCCTGACTTCGAAAACCTTGCGGAAAATCTGCGGCGAGTTGGCCGACAGATACTGGTCAGCGTATTCGTTTGAATCGACAACGAATTGATAGCCCCTGGAACCGGCCTTGATGTTGAAATCCCCGCACAGCATCGTCGCCGTCAGCTCGTTGCTGTGTTCATCGCTGGCCCACTGCCGCAGGTTGTCGAACTGCTCCGCGAAGCCGTCCTCCCACCAGCTCAGGTGCGAGGAGAAGACGTTCAGCAAACCGAAATACGGCACCCTGACCTGGGCCATGACGACCTTTCTGGAGTGAATGCTGTAGGGGTCGGAACTCGCCGAGACATATTTCGCAGCATGTTTCTCGACCGGATACCGGCTGAGGATGGCCACCCCCTCGCGATAACGCCCGAAGCCCAGATGCGACCAGTCGGTCACCAGATGATAAGGGGAGACGAGGCGTTCGTTGATGATCCTCGCCGTATTCGTTTCCCAGTCGCCCTCGCCGTCATTCCAGAGTTCCGCCACTTCCTGCAGACAGACGATGTCGACATCGAGGGAGCCAATCGCCTTGGCGATTTGCGAAAGCTTGTCATCCTGGTTCTCTTCCTGCCGGCAATGCAGGTTCAGGATCAGCACCTTGAGCGGCAGGCGCTGGACGGTGTAGTTCTGGCCGAAGTTGTCGTCCCAGAAGACGCGCTGGCGGGTTGCGCAGGAAAGCCGGTATTGAACCCGCCAGGCGTCGTCCACCTTCAGCATGGCATTCCAGATCTGGCAGCCGTATTGATTGGGATTTCTCGCATTGCTGAGAAACTCCCGGTCCCAGTACTTGCTCAGGTATCGGCAGGGCACCTTGTGCGTGCTCTGCCAATCGTCGGCAGTCCAATGCACCGTGACGCTCTTGGCTTGCAGACTCTTTTCCGTCGCCACGACAACCGGCAGGAAGCTTTGGCCATCGGCCAGACTGCGCTCGTGGCCGACGTTCAGAAGCGGGTGCCGATCCGCCACCAGGATTCCCGAATCGGCCTGAATGGCATGGTTGCTGCCGTGATGGTTATCCCAGTATTCCTTGCCCAGGACGCGATAGCGCAAGGCAAACTCGACATTTCCGGGGAGCGGTGCAGCGGTGGCCAGCGAGAACGTGGCGCGGGCAAACCAGCACTCCCTGTCCTGATCGATGCGGCTGTGATACGTCGCCGCCAGGGTATGCCAGACGCCGTCTTCACCGGCCCAGGCAACATCGACATGTTTGTCGAACGCGAGATTCTCGACCCACATCAGAAACGACAATTCCTGCTCTGCCGCTTTTCTCCCGATCACATTTTTCGCAAAAAGTAGATTGATTTTATTCATCATTCACCACATCAGCGCGCCGCTGCCGAAGGTTCATCGGCGCGCAAAGCACGAGAAGGCGTCCATCAGCGCCGAAATAGCGGGAGGCCGCCGCAAGCATTGACGCCGACAGGGTGACACGAGTGTCGGGCGATTCGAACGCACGATGCAAAGTATCTCCCGAGCGCTGCTGCCTCGTCAAATCGGCGGCAACGCCTGCGTCTGAACTGTGGCCTTGGCTACCAGCAGGTCTTCCATGACCAGGTACTGCAGGTCGCAACCGAAGAACATGTTCAGCGCGTCGGTCGGCGAACAGATCATCGCTTCGCCACGACGGTTGAGCGAGGTATTGAGAACGACGCCGTTACCGGTCAGTCTTTCCAGCTCGACCATCAGGTCGTAGTAACGCGGGTTGAATTCGCGCCGCAGTACCTGCGCACGCGAACTGCCGTCTTCGTGCACGACTTCGGGGACGCGTTCCTGCCAGCCTTTTGCCACCTCGAAGGTGAAGGTCATGAACGGCGCCGGATGGGCGCTGCCGAGCATCTGCGGGCCGACACGGTCGAGCATGCTCGGACAGAACGGACGCCAGCGCTCGCGGAACTTGATCTGCGCGTTGATCCGGTCGGCAACACCGGGGACACTCGGGCAACCGAGGATCGAGCGGCCACCCAGCGCGCGCGGGCCGAATTCCATGCGCCCCTGGAACCACGCCACCGGCTGGCCTTCGGCAAGCAGCCGGGCGATGCACCGCGGCACATCGTCGAGCCGCTGCCATGATGGGCGCGCCGGATGCCGGGCACAGGCAGCGATGACGTCTTCGTTGCTGTACGCCGGGCCAAGGTAGACATGTTCCATTTTTTCGACCGGGACACCGCGCGCCACCGACACGTAGGCGGCTGCGCCGACGGCTGTTCCGGCATCGCCGGAAGCCGGCTGGACGAAGAGCTCGCGCACATCCGGGCGGGCGATGATCTTCTGGTTGAGCTTGACATTGAGCGCACCACCACCCGAAAAAGCGAGCCGGCCGGTCTCGCGCAGAATGTCGCCGAGGTAATGTTCGATCATCTGCAGCGACAGATCCTCGAAGAGTTTCTGCATGCTCGCCGCGTAGTGGATGTAAGGGTCGTCGGCAATGTCTCCCGCACGCCGTGGACCGAGCCAATCGACCAGCTTCGGTGAAAAATAGTAGCCCTTGCCATTCTCCTTGTAGCGGCGAACACCGATCACGTTGGCGTAGTCGGTGTTGATTTTCAGTTCGCCGTCCTCGAACTTTGCCAGACGCGAGAAATCGTAGCGGTTCGGATCGCCGTAAGGCGCCATTCCCATCACCTTGTACTCGCCGTCGAGCATCTCGAAGCCCAGATACTCGGTCAGCGCGCCATACAGCCCCCCCAGCGAATCCGGGTCATAGAATTCCTTGAGCTTGTGAATTTTGCCGTTCTCGCCGTAGCCGAAAAAGGTGGTGGCATATTCACCCTTGCCGTCGATGCCGAGAATCGCGGTTTTCTCCCTGAATCCGGAGCAATGGTAGGCACTCGCCGCATGTGCCAGATGGTGCTCGACCGGCACGAGCTCGACCTTCCTGAGATCGAAACCGAGCTGCAGCAGGCACCACTCGATCCGCCTGCGGTAACGGAAAAACCGTCGGTTGCCGGTCAGCAGGGCGTCGAGCGCCCGCTCGGGGGCGTACCAGTAGCGTTTCGCATAGTGCCAGCGCGCCGGTTCGGCGAGGCTGATCGGGGCAAACGGAATGGCCACCGCATCGACCTCGGCAGGCGTGATGCCGGCAAACTCCAGACAGAATTTGGCGGCCTCGTAGGGCATGCGGTTCTTGGCGTGCTTGTCGCGAACGAAGCGTTCCTCCTCTGCCGCTGCGACGAGTTTACCGTCGATGTAGAGCGCCGCCGAAGGATCGTGGGTCAGCGCGCCGGACAGTCCGAGTAGAGTCAGTGCCAAGGTCGAGGTCTCAGAAGATCAGGGGTGCGGCCCGCACAGCAGCGCTTGCCGGCCGACAAAAGCACTGAGTATACCTGCGCCGGCGTCCGTTCACCCGACGAAGAAAGCCGGCCGGGAGAGTCATCAGTAAGGACGCGGCTCGCCGGGAGGGCGCGTCTTGAAACGACGATGTACCCAGTAGTACTGCTCGGGCATGGTCCGTACGGCAGCCTCGATCCAGGCGTTCATGCGGCGGGTATCGGCCTCGACATCGGCGGAAGGGAAATCCTGCCATGGCTCGCCGACCGTCACCGCATAGCCCTCACCGCCGGGCAGCAGCCGGGTCACACAGGGAATGACGACAGCCCCGGCGAGCCGTGCCAGCCGCGACAGACCGGGAACGGTTGCCGTCTGCACACCAAAGAAGGGAACAAAAATCGAATCCCGCTTCCCGAAATCCATGTCCGGCAGGTAGTACAGCGGCCGCCCGGCCTTCATCGCCCGCACGCTGGCACGGACACTTTCCTGGCGCGAGAGCAGCAACTGGTCACCAAAGCGTTGGCGGCCACGCAGCAGCAGGCGGTCGAAAACGGGGTTGGACTGGACGGCGTAAATGCTCGCGACGTTGAAGCGCATGGCGATCGCCACACCGCCGGCGTCAAGCCCGACGAAGTGCGGCGCCAGCATCAGTACCGGACGTCCGGCGTCGAGCAGTGCCTGCACCCGTTCCTCGCCCTCGCACCGGATCAGGCGCGACAGTCGCGGTCGGCTCGCCCACCAGAGCAGCGTGCGTTCCAGCACGCTGCGCGTCAGCACCTTGAAATGCGCCTTCGCCAATTGCCGGCGCTGGCGTCCATCGAGTTGTGGAAAGCACAGGCCCAGATTTACCAGCACGATGTGTCGGCGCCGTCTGGCCAGGTGGAAGATGACGCTGCCCAGCGCATTGCCCAGGCACGCCAGCACCGGCAACGGCAGCCAGTGCAGGAACCACACCGCGGCGACCAGCAGACGGCTCAGCATCGTCTCGGGCAAGCGCAGCCGGCGCAGTCGGAAATGGCGAGAAAGAAGACTGGATCGAGGATTTTCATGCCGTGGTGGATCAGGCAGCAGTAGAGGTATCCGCCGCTCGGAAAACGTCGGCGCGGTATTGTACTTTCATCGACGCGATGGTCAGGGGCTTTTCTGGGGCACGTCGGCAGGTATCCCGAATGGAGTCCTGCCCCGGTTCTGATCAGACGGCCATCACCGGGTGGTGCAGCGCGTCGGTCACGATGGGCGCCGGCAACCGGACGTTCGGTATCATCGCGCCTGCATTCGTCGTTGCCGGTGCGATCCCCCCTGTTCGCCCCTGTTCCGGTCGCTGCCGGCATCGACTGATCGACCCGCTGCGTTGCGATCGACCATTGTCAAAGGAGAGCTGGAATGCCCCGTTTTGCTGCCAACCTGAGCTTCATGTACCAGGACCTGCCGTTCCTTGAACGCTTTGCCGCCGCTGCCGCGGATGGCTTCGAAGGCGTCGAATACCTGTTTCCCTATGACTACCCGGCGGAAGAGATCGCCACCCGACTGCAGGCGCACGGCCTGCAACAGGCCTTGTTCAACCTGCCGCCGGGTGACTGGTCGGCTGGCGAACGCGGCATTGCCTGCCTGCCCGGCCGCCATGTCGAATTCGCCGCGAGCGTCGAGCAGGCGTTGCACTATGCGCGGGTGCTCGGCAACGAACGCCTCCACGTGATGGCCGGCATCCCCAAGTCAGGAATGAGCCAGGCCGCCTGCCGAGATACCTACCTCAGCAATTTGCGCCTCGCCTGCGTGCTGGCCGCCGTCGAGGGCCGCACGGTACTGATCGAGCCGATCAACACCCGCGATATGCCCGGCTATTTCCTCAACCGGCAGGACGAGGCACACGCCATTGTCGCAGCGGTCGGCGCCGACAATCTCAAGGTGCAGATGGACTTCTATCATCTGCAGATCGTCGAGGGCGACATCACCATGAAGTATCGCCAGTACCAGGCAGGTATCGGTCACCTGCAGATCGCGGGCGTCCCCGAGCGCAACGAACCCGACAGGGGCGAGGTCAATTACCCTTATCTGTTCGAAATGCTCGATGCCAGTGGCTACGACGGCTGGGTCGGCTGCGAGTATCGCCCGCGCGCCGGCACTTCGGCCGGCCTGGGCTGGCTGCGCGCCTGGCGCAACCGGCCGTGATCCGCAAGGCGCTGCCGCGAGTGAAGCCAGCGCCGGGAAAAGCAGGGTTCGCAGGGCTGCGGACGATGCTCCTGAGTGCTCGTGGAGGCCTCGGGCAGTCGCCGGAACTGGCGACGAAAGGCGAGAAGGCTTGGTCTGATTTGCGATAGAATCCCCTCCTCAGCATCGACCGGCGCAGTTGGAGTGCTGGCATCTGACGCCCCGGTCGACGGATTTCTGACCAATTTCTGACTCCTTCCGGGCATCCGGGAAAAACACTCCAGGAAAACCAAGATGACGGCAACACTCCTCGACGGCAACGCGCTGGCGAAAAAACTGCGCGCCGATTTCAAGACGCGTGCCGAAGCGCTTCTGGCCAGCCGCGGCACCCGCCCCGGCCTGGCCGTGATTCTGGTCGGTGAAGACGCCGCTTCGCAGGTCTACGTGCGCAACAAGGTAAACGCCTGTGCGCAGGCCGGTTTCCACTCGGAAAAGATCCTCTATGCGCCCGATGTCGAGCCGCAGCGGGTCTTCGACAGGATCGCCGAACTCAATGCCGACCCGAAGATACACGGCATCCTCGTGCAATTGCCATTGCCGAAGCACTTCGACAGCGACGCGGTGCTCAAGGCAATCTCCCCCGACAAGGATGTCGATGGTTTTCACGCCGAGAATGTCGGCGCACTGATGCAGGGTCATCCGCGCTTCATCCCCTGTACGCCCTATGGCGTGATGAAATTCCTTGCCGAGGCAGGCATCGACCCCAAGGGCAAGGAAGCGGTGATCCTCGGGCGCTCGAACATCGTCGGCAAACCGATGGCGATGTTGCTGATGCAGGCCAGCGCAACGGTCACCGTCTGTCATTCGCAGACCCGCGACCTGGCCTTGCACACGCGCCGCGCCGACATCCTCGTCGCCGCGCTCGGCAAGGCGCGTTTCGTCACCGCCGGGATGGTCAAACCGGGTGCCGTGGTCATCGACGTCGGGATCAACCGCCTGCCCGACGGCAAACTCTGCGGCGACGTCGATTTTGCAGCGGTCAGCGAAGTCGCCTCGGCAATCACGCCGGTGCCCGGCGGCGTCGGGCCGATGACCATCACCATGCTGCTCGCCAACACCCTTGAAGCTGCCGAAAGGGAGGCCCGCTGATGGCGCCACGCGAACCGCTGGTCGGCGTGGTGATGGGCTCCGATTCCGACTGGCCGACCATGCAGGCGGCTGCGGTGATGCTCAAGGAGTTTGGCGTGCCTTTCGAGGCGCGCGTCGTTTCAGCGCATCGCACCCCCGATCTGCTGTTCGAATATGCGGCCGCGGCCGGCCAGCGCGGACTGAAAGCGATCATCGCCGGCGCCGGCGGCGCTGCCCATTTGCCGGGCATGCTGGCGGCCAAGACCGCCGTGCCGGTGCTCGGCGTGCCGGTGCAATCGAAAGCCCTGTCCGGTCAGGATTCGCTGCTCTCGATCGTACAGATGCCGAAGGGGATTCCGGTGGCCACTTTCGCCATTGGCGAAGCCGGCGCGGCCAATGCCGCCTTGTTCGCCGTCGCCATGCTGGCCACCGGCGACCCGGCGCTCGCCCGGCACCTCGGCGACTTCCGTCGCGCACAGGCCGAGAAGGTGATGGCCATGAAGCTGCCGGAGGTGTGAGCAGCATTCCCGACCAGTCGCCCAAACGGTCATGACTTTGCAAGACACTCCCGATGATGAAAGTGATGACCGTTTTCCTCTCCCTCACCTCTCCCCCGCGAGGGGGGAGGCGAGATTCGTGAGTCGCTCGCGACTTTCATCGCAAGATTCTCCCGGTACGGCACGATGATTCTTCCCCCGGCAATTCTCGGGATGCTTGGCGGCGGTCAGCTCGGCCGCTTCTTCGTTGCGGCAGCGCACGAGATGGGTTACCCCGTCTGGGTCCTCGACCCCGACCCGCACAGCCCGGCGGCGCTGATCGCCGACCGTCATCTGCTGGCAGCGTACGAGGATTTTGCAGCACTGGACGAGCTGGCGCAGAACTGCGCGGCCATCAGCACCGAGTTCGAAAACGTCCCGGCCGGAACCCTCGACTATCTCAACAAGTTCGTGGTCGTTCGCCCCTCGGCAGCGGCGGTCAGCGTCTGCCAGAACCGCATCGCCGAAAAGACCTTCCTGCGCGACCAAGGCCTGCCACACGCCGCCTTCGCCGCAGTGCATAGCGAACAGGATCTGCGCGAGGCCGCTGCCGGCCTTTTCCCCGGAATCCTGAAAGTCGCCCGCTTTGGTTATGACGGCAAGGGACAGGCCCTGGTCGCCAACCCCGAGCAGGCGATGGCCGCTTTCCAGCAGTTCAAGGGCGAGACCTGCGTGCTCGAACAGCGACTCGCCCTTGATTACGAGGTTTCAGTGGTCCTGGCGCGCGATGAAAGCGGCGTCGTGACCAGCTTTCCGGCCGCCGAGAACAGTCACCGCAAGGGTATTCTCGATGTCTCTCTGGCACCGGCGCGAGCCTCGACCGAACTGCGTGCCGAAGCCGCTGCACTGGCCGCCAGGATTGCCGAGGGCTTAAGCTATATCGGTACCCTGGCCGTCGAGTTCTTTGTCGTTCGCGGCGAACTATGGATCAACGAAATGGCCCCACGCCCGCACAACAGCGGTCATTACACCCTCGACGCCTGCCTCACCAGTCAATACGAGCAGCAAGTACGCGCCCTGTGCGGCCTGCCGCTCGGCGAAGCGCGGGCGCACTCGGCCGCGGCGATGGTCAATCTGCTCGGCGATCTCTGGTATGAAACGACCCTGACCGGCCATCACTACCGCGAACCCGACTGGTCGAAGCTGTACGCTTTTCCTGCCCTCAAGCTGCATCTCTACGGCAAGCATCACGCCCGCCCCGGTCGCAAGATGGGACACTTCACCGTTCTCGATAGTGACCCGGAACGTGCCCGGCAAGTCGCGATGGCCGCGCGCGCCGCAATCGGGATCGTCGATGCGCCCTGAAAAAAACGACCTCGATCGTGCCGTAGCGCTGCTGCAAGCCGGCGAACTGGTCGCCTTTCCGACCGAGACGGTCTATGGCCTCGGCGCCGACGCCGCCAACCCGGCCGCCGTCGCCCGGATCTTTGCGGCCAAGCGGCGGCCGGCCGATCACCCGCTGATCGTCCATCTGCCGGCTGACGGCTATCTCGACCGCTGGGCGCGGGACATTCCCAGCGTCGCCTGGGAACTCGCGGAAGCCTTCTGGCCCGGCCCGCTGACCCTGATCCTCAAGTGCGCGGCGGCAGTCCCGAAGGTCGTCACCGGCGGTCAGGACAGTGTCGGCCTGCGGGTGCCGGCGCACCCCCTGGCACTGGACCTGCTGCGCGCCTATGCCCGTGCCGGCGGCGGGCTGGCCGGCATGGGCGGCATCGCCGCACCCTCGGCCAACCGCTTCGGCCGCATCAGCCCAACCGCGGCCGCGCATGTGCGCGAGGAACTCGGCGACGCCGTCCCCCTGATCCTCGACGGCGGTCGCTGCCCGGTCGGCATCGAGTCGACGATTCTCGACCTGACCCCCGGTGAGTCGCTGCCACCGCGTCTGCTGCGCCCAGGGCGGATCACGCACGAACAGATTGCGACGGTCATCGGCGTCATGCCGCAGATCGTCACCCGTCCGCCGGATGGCGGCATGCCGCGGGTTTCCGGTTCGCTGGCCGCGCACTACGCGCCAACGACGCCACTGCGCCTGCTCCCATGCGCGCGCCTTGTCGAGGTCATCGACCTTCTGCAGCGCACGGGTCAGCGCTGCGCCGTACTCTGTCACAGTCGCTTGCCCGCCACACTGGCAGCACACGCCTGCCGCCGCCTGCCGGCCAATCCCCGCGCTTACGCCAGTGCGCTCTACGCCGCCCTGCGTGAACTGGACCAGGCCGACGCCGAGCTGATCCTCGTCGAGGAGATTCCGGCAACGCCCGTCTGGGCGGCGGTTGCCGACCGTCTGCAGCGGGCAGCGGCGGGTAGCGGCGCATCAGGAGCCTGATCAGTTTTCGACCGGATGGTCAACGTCATTGTCTACGTGCCGCTGGGCTTTCTGGTGGCGCTGGCGCTGCGCCGACTGCCTGGTGGGCGCTGGACCGCAACCCTCGTCGTGCTCCTGCTCGGCGGCCTGCTGAGTCTGGCCATGGAATTCCTGGAAAACTGGTTGCCTGGCGCGCTGTCCTGGATGTTCCGCAGTTCCAAACTACCGTGCTCCGGGTTGCTTCAAGCGAGCCGCTCAGGATGCGGGTCTCCATCAGCGCCAGGCCTTTCATCGCCGACAGGATGCCGCCGATGTCGTTCAGCGCCTCCAGCCGTCTGGCGATCTCACGCCGGCGGCTCATCGCTCGCCTCCCGCAACCCTGCACATGCGAAGGCCATCTGCCTTGCCCACTCGCTGCAGAGCTTGCGAAAAGATCGGCTGCGGGCGAACGCCTGCTGCAGGTCCATGCGCGCCGAAAAAGCCGGCTGGTCGGTCGTTTCCCCGTAACTGCCACCGCACATGTGCGCCGTGATCCACCCCTTGGCGTTGCGCGGACCTTCGGCGTCAATCGCTTCAGCAGGCTTGAATGCGAAACCGCGTTGACCAGCGAGCGACCCAGCTGCGGCGATGAACCAGGCCTCGTATTCCCTGTTGGCGAGCACGACCGACACCCGACGGTGCGGAACGTATGCAGTTGCTCGCTCGAGAATCTGTTTCCCCAACTCAGCCGGACAGTCATCATCGGCGTCGAGCAGCACGAGAATCCAACCGTTTTCGCCACACTTGGCGGCGGCTAGCAGCAAGTGTCGGCGGAATTCATCGTCCCGATTCAGGAATCGATCCCGATGAACGCGAATCGGCGGTAGCGCCTGCAAATGGACATCCGGAGTGCGCCAGGCGTTGATCCGTCGCAGCAGAATTGGCAGCGCGGCCACCTCGCCGGCGCCCTCGACGATGGCGGCGACCGCAATCACGGCTCGACCTCGCCAAACAGATCAGCCTGTTCCTGTGCCTGGGCCGCAAGCACCGCCCGATCAGGCGCCAGTTGATTCAGGCGCAGGAGTTCTCCGGCCGAAAAAAGCTGGTCGCGCATCGCCATGCGCGCGGCTTCGTCCAACGGCGCAATGCGCGTCTCGCCGCCCTCGGAAACCACTGCCAGCAAGGCGTCGGCACTCAAGGACAGATCGTCGAGCAAGTCCGGGCTGTGACTGGTAACGATGACCTGGGTGTCTTGCGAGGCGCGCGCCAGCGCCTCGCGCAAGGCCGCACTGGCGGCCGGGTGAAGCGCCGTTTCGGGCTCCTCGATACCCACCAGCGATGGCGCGTAATCCCGGTTGCCCTGGAACAGCGCCGTCAACACACCGAGCGCTCGCAGCGTACCGTCGGACATGTTCTGCGCCGGAAATCGCCACGGATGTTTTGCTCCAGCCATGTCCTGGCGGAACTCCAGGGTTTCCATCGGCCCGATCGGCTTGCGCTCGACGCCGTGAACCATCGGTGCAACCGTCTGAAGATATTCCTGGATGATCTCCAGCCTGTCGGCGGCGACCCGTTCCAGATGCCCGATCACGCTCGCGATGTTTTCCCCCACGGGCTTGAGCAAGCGCCCCTCCTGTGGCTTCTGCAACTCGCGCATCAACTTCGGATTCAGGTTGTAGAAACCCATCGCCGTCAAGGCATCGAATGCCGGGCGAAACACCGCCATTCCCGACGCCGCCACCAACGCCAGACGATCGGCGGTTACCGCTGGAAAGGTCCCCTCGCTGCTGGCTTTGAGGTTGCCGCGCTCGATACGGAAGAACGGACCCTTGCCGACACCGCCCAGCACGCACTCCTCGAATTGCACCTCGTAACCGCGGCCCGCCAGCGCGCCGATGTTGAAGGCGTAGTGGCCGGCTTGCCCGTTGCTCAACGCGAACTCGAGCCGGATGCCGAAGTTGGTCGGGTGACCGCTGGATCGCCGCCGCACTTCGTTCAATCCGCCCCGTTCGTTCAGGGCATTGTCGAGAGAAGCGGCCAGAGCGTCCCGTACCAGGTGCAGGGCGTCCAGGAAATTGCTCTTGCCCGATCCGTTGGCCCCCACCAGATAGGTGAGCGGGTTGAGGCGGACGTCGCAGTAGCCAATGCTCTTGTAGTTGCGCAGGACCACACGCGTGAGAAAAACCGAGTCAATCATTCCTGCTCCTTCTTAATTCATGTGTCCAAGCCCAACTCGGTTTGCCAGGCTGCCACTCTGGACTGTTCGAGCATGGCTGCGCACAAAACGCGATGCACTTCGTGGAACGGCTCCGTGGGTACAAGGTCGTTCTGCACGGTCAGCAGATGTGCCCGGATTTCCGCCTGCGTGTGTTCTGCCTGACCACGAGCTATCCGACGCCTCTCGCGGCCAATCAGCACGCTCTGCTGCTTCGCGTACTCGGCCTTGAACTCGCGGGTCCACCGGCTTGCCAGGTTCAGCAGCTTGTCAAGGTTGGTCACCCTTGCCGTGTCAGCGGCATCGGTAGCCGCGCAGGTGATCGACCGCGTTTGCAGCACATAGTCGAGATGCAAGGCGCCGTGTCCCGGACGCAGGTACGGGTGGAACCAGTCATCAAAAACCCCTTGCGTGTGCACCGGTTGATCACCTTTGTTTGACGTTGAATTGCACTCGCCGCAAATCGGCAGGAGGTTGTCTGCGCACACGCTCAACAGCGGAAAGGCACTCACGGCGATCCAGTGGTCCACTTCAGGCGTCTGACCGAGTGGCCCGCCGCATAGAACACACACTTCTCTGGCGTGGGCGACAGGGTTCAGTTGGTGTGCCGCTCGAAACGCCTGTAGAAACCCTGCATAAGTCATTCCACCGCTGCTCACCGGCGTACCGTTTGCCGCGTAGGGCAAGCCGCTGCGCAGGCCTTTCCGGTAGAAGGCTTCCATCAGTTCCCTGAAGGCCTGCCAGGCGGCGTCCGGGATTTCCGGCTTGCTCCGTGGCCAGGCCGACGGGTTCGGCTGGAACTGGGCAGCGAGCGCCGCGACTGCCTGTCCCCAGGTGCGCAAGGCCGCCTTCTCGGCGAGGGACATCCCCGCAATCACCAGTGCCCTGTCCAGGAGTGTTCGACCGCCATCGGCCTTCTGCAAGAAGTGCCACAGCCAATCCGCTTCAATCTGCGTCGGCACGCGCGGGGGCTGCAGGTTGGCCTGCGTAATCTCGCCGGCGCTGACTGCCGGATCGCACAGCCAGGCCAGCAACTGCTCTTGCAGACGGCGACAGGCATGCAGCGCAGCGCCGCAAAAGGGCTGCACGATTGGCCTAAGCATTGCCCTTGCCGCGCCAGGTATTCAGCAGGGTGCGCAACTCGCTGCGGTAGAAACCCGAGCCCATTCGAGCGATCCGCTGTTCCAGTTGTTGAATGTCGGCAGGCGTCCCCGTCGCCTGCCGCAGCTTGCCCTCGATGAACTCTTGCGCCCGCTTGCCGATGCTGTCGTCGGCCTCGAAGACGGTCATCATCAAGGCGCTCGGGTCGGTGGCGAAGGTCTGTTGGTCCACCGAGCGTACGCTTGATCCGTCCGGCGTTTTCTCGACCATCACGATCTCGTCGTTGAACACGTCGGAGAGCACGATGGCCGAGTGTGTGGAGATCAAGACGTCGTTGGCCGTATTGCCAATCGCGTCATCAATGATGTCGATGATTTCGCGTTTCCACTTGTCGTTGAAATGCGTTTCCGGTTCGTCGAGCAGCAGCAGCGCATCGTGTTGGCCTTGGAGCAAATGGAACAGGGCCATTCGCCCCAACACCATCTGCTCGCCATCGGAGAGTTCCTCGTAGCGCAACACGCCAACGTCCTGGTCTTGCGCGCTCGGGCTGGTATCTGAACCAACTTTCGCTTGTCGCCGCAAGCGCAACTCGACATCGTCAAACAATCCGGCCTGATGCAGATCCGCCAGCCTGGCAAACCGCTCAAAGGCCGTTACGTCACGCCCGCCAAGCAGCGACCACAGCGCTTCGCCCTGCGTCGTGCTGATGCTCAGGCCGTCGTTGGGCATCAGCGTTGGCACATCCTGGCCGCTGAATGTCCCCTTGAGGTCAAAATAGAGCGTGCGACGCGATTCGGTGGGATGTGGCTCGCCAATCACCTCGCCGGCACACAACAGCCAGTCGTGCGCCGTCTCGCGCAAGACCCGGCTCCAGGACCTGGCTTGCAGACGACAACGGAAGGCCACCGACACCAGGTGATGCCAGCCGCCGCGCTCCAGCAGGGCTTGCAGTGGCGAAATACTGTAGGCGCCACCAATCAGAGCATCCACTTCAGCGCTTCGTGGATAGTCCGCCGTTGCCACGAAGGCCTCCGGCAGCGCTACGGCCAGCAGGGCGCACTTGAGCAAGATCGGATTCAACAGGATGGGGCGTCGGAACAGGGCAGACGGCAAGGTCGTCACCGAAGTGGCCTCATCCGGCCCAAGCTCTGTAACTTCCTCTTGCTCGCCAGTCGGAAGCATGACTTCCTGGGCATCTGTCCAGCCGACCGGCCGTTCGCTGGCGGGGTCGTGGATATCCTCGGCGGTGCCCGAGTCGAAGCCCGAGGCATCGTGGTGGCGGTGCCAGATCGATCGCCACGGCCGCAGATCGCCGGTGGTATAGGCCAGGACGGCCTTCGGCAAGGCAATGCCGGCACTCTGCGGCCAGGAACCCTGCCGGATCAGTGGAGTGAAACCCTCCGGGCCGCGGGCCGCGCTGGCGCGCATCAGGGTGATGGCGTCTTCGAAGCGCTCGGCGGACGTGTCATCGGGCCAATGAAAACCCTCGGATACCCACAGGCTGGCCTCGCCCCTGGTGCCGGGGCAATCGACCACCAACGTGTAGTGATCCGGCCGGCCGCGGCGGCCCAACTCGTAGATCAGACTGACCGGGAACGGCGGCAAGCGCTCGTCGGCCAACGCCAGAAAGACTTCGGCCACCGCGCGCAGCAGGTTGGACTTGCCGCTGCCGTTCACGCCGACGACAAAGCGGATGGCGCACTCGCGCTGCAACGGCGATCCGCTGGCGAAACGCAGCGCCAGGTCCTTGATCGGTGGGTAATGGCGCAGATGCAGATAGCGCAGCCTCATTCATCCACCTCTCCAGGAGGAGAGAGAGCACGACGCAAAGCCTCGACATCCGCGAACTGCGTATGTTCGTCGTCGCGCAGCGGCCGGAAGGCTTGCAGGTACTGGCGCTCGAGCGTGAGGGGGTTGACGTGGGGCAGCGTGATCCTGGCAATCAGACCGAGAGCGGCCAACTGGCTCAGCGTGCGGCGAATGCGGTCGGGTGAGTACGAGAAGCCGGCCAATTGCTCGGTGAGGGCGTCGTCGGCGCAGAACGCGGCAAACGCGTCCGGGTCGTCGGCCAGCAATGGCTGGGCCGTGTAGGCGACGAAGGCGGAGAACACACGTTGCTGAAACTCGCTCAGTTCGTCGAGCAGCCAGCGGCGGTGGGTTGGTGCTTGCGTCGTGGCAGCACGGGTGTTCAAGGTGGGACCATCAGCAAGGGGTCTTATCACCTTGGCACATCGTTCGCGTAGCAGTTCATCACGCGCTCTTGTGGCATTCAAGATTTCTGCATCATGTTGTTTGCGCCAACCCTCGGTAAGCTCACCGCTGAACGCCTGTTGTGTCACCAGAGCACGAAGCTCTTCAAAGTGCCCTACTTTGCTCAGCATCTCCGTGCGCAGAGCTTCGATTTGCGTCACCAGGCGGGCAAAGTTCTCTTGTAGAGGCAATGGGGGCAGTGGAACGGTGAGGCGTCCCAAGTCTGTTGGGCTGACATTAGCCATGCTGACCGCTTGCTTGGCGGCATTTACCAGTCGGTACTTGCCGTAGGCACTGTTCAGCGTTGCCCAAAGGTATTCGGGCAACATTCCATGTTTCAAGCGAAATCGAACCAAGTAAGACGCAAAGCTAAAGTTCTCTTTCGTGCCCCGCCAGACCGCACACTTGCCGACCAACTCTTTCGAGTTCGTGCGGTTGAAAAGGAGATCGCCATTTTTTAGGATCGTGCTGTCAGCGTCCCGCTTTGACAGGTTTGCATACTTCAAGTCGGACAGATCTAACCATCCGCTGGTCGTGATGCTGTTCATCCTGAGGACAGCGTGAGAGCCTCTTCCCTCCATTGCTTCCGATACACCGTACTGGGAGTCGTCGACGTACTCAGAGATGCGTACGGAGTCGCGCAGTCCATCAGGGGTATACCAGGCGCCGAAGTGTTCCCAGTAGATTGTTCTCACCAACTGATCAATTTTTTCACTGATTAAGCGCTTGGTTTTGGCCAAATCCTCTGCCCCCTGCAGCACATCGACGATGCGCTGCTGTTCGGGTAGGGCAGGGAGTGGGATTTTGAATGACGCCAGCGCGGCCCCTTCAATTCCTGCTTGACTCACCCATCGCTTTGCTCGGGTTTTCGAATAACCCATTGACCAGAGCAAGTGTAGATAACTGCCGAGGAAGGCGGGGTTGATCAGCGAAGTGTCCGCACGTAAGCGCGTCATGTGATTTGAAAAAACGTATTCGCCCTCTTGGTCGAACACAGCGGTTTTCCCGACCCACTCTTCGCTGTTCGTGTTATTGAAAACAACATCATTGACGGCAAGCCGGCACCTCTCAAGTTCCTTGGCGCTGGCAGAGACATGTTTGATGCCCTCAAGCGTAATTTTCCCTTCAGGGGTGATGTTGTGGGTCCGAATCTGTGGTGTCATGCCATCATCGTCCTCGCCGGGCTTCTGTGCAAAGCCCGACTGTAAATCGACGACCACTCTTCCAACTGTTGATTCAATCCAACCCTCAGGCAAGCTCATTCCCGCCCCTCCACCATCGCCAGCAGCTTGTCGAGTCCGCTGATGATTTGCTGCTCGGTGTTGCGCAGTTCAGCAAGCAACTGGCTGACGCTCTTGTCACTCTTGAGCTGGGTGAAGTCGAAGGGTTTGTACTGGCCAGCGGACAGGTTCCACTCACGGGCCTCAATGCAGTCCGGGTCGAGCAGCCCATCCTTGAGCGCACCTTTCTCGTCGTAAAGCCCGGCGGTCAACATGGCCTCAACGTACCGCGGACGGACCTGTCCGTTGGTCTCGTGCGAGCCTTGAAGAGTGCCATCCTCCGACTGCCATTCCTCATTGAGCGCCCAGTTGCGTACAGGGACGAGCCAATGTTTCGCCGCACTCAGTGGTGTGCTCTGGTCAATCGCCAGGCTGCGCAAGGTCACGTCAAAGCCGTCCAGTTTGGCGACTTCGCGGGCTATCGCTTCCACAGCAAAGGCCAGGTCATTTACCGGCTCATGTTCGCCAAACTGAACGGTGGGCGCTTCGGTGATGGCGCGTTGGTGCCAGGACAAGCCGTTGTTCCGGGCTTCTTTGGCCATTTCCTTCCACAGCGGTAGCGCGGGACCCTCTTCGGCCTCGAAAAAACGCTCGACCTCGCGCGTTGTGCGGCTGAAATCCTGTTGCGGAACCTTGATGGCCTTTTGCCAATCGGCCAGCGCCATCTCGCTATCCATGGCGGTGCCTGTGCTGCTCCACTTCTGCCACAGCGGCCGGGTGGGTGCTGCAAAGTAGCGAATCGCCAGGTCTTCGAGCGCCTTGCGGGCCGCATCACGCACCTGCGTTTCGGCTTCCCTGGGATCGGCGGGCAACTCGGGAAACAACTCATGCAGGTTCCACACCTGGCCGTCCCACATGCTGGTGTCGGCCAGTGACGAAAACGCCAGACCAGCCGGCGTGAGCTTGTCGCCGCTATCGCGCAGCAGCGCTTGACGCCAGCGCTCGGCGCGAAAACCCGGTTGCAGAAAGCTCTTCTCAAGACGCTCGGCGCCACTGCGGCCTTCGGCCAGCCAGACCTTGAACTTGACCAGCGCATCCCAGAGATCGTTGCGCTGGCCTGGACGGGGATTGCGCTTGGCATCGCGCGAAAAACCGTCCTCTTCGACTTCGTAGAACCACACGTACGCGGTTCGCGGTTTCTGCCCGGTGAAGTTTTGCTTCTCGTCGCGGCGCGTCTCCTTCCTGAAAAGCAGAATCGAGGTCTTGACGCCGGTGTAGGGTTGAAAGACGCCGCCGGGCAGCGAGATGACGCCTTCGACGACATGCTCGGTGAGCAACTCACGCCGCAGCCGCACATGCGCGTCGGTGTTGCCGAACAGCACGCCCTCGGGAATGATGACCGCGCAGCGCCCGCCGATTTGCAACAGGTCGAGCATCAGCCACAGGAACAGCAACTCGCTCTTGTTGGTGAGGGCGTCGTCCTTCTTCTTTCCCCTGTCGGCCGCACGGGGGAAAAGCTTGCTGTCCCGCTCCAGGTCATTGCTGTCTACCGTGCCGGTAAACGGGGGATTGGCCAGCACGAAGTCGTAGGACTCGGGCGTCAGCAGTTCGGCCAATTCCGGCTTGCCATCGCGTTTGCTCAGGGAGTCGCCTTGCAGCAGGTGCGGGTCGGTCACGTCGTGCAGCACCAGGTTCATCCAGCCGATGCGCGCCATGGTCCGGTCGTTGTCGAGACCGACGAAGTTGCCGCCGTGGTGTATGGCTTCGTACTGGATTCTGCTGGCGCCGGCGGCGTCGGTGCGATGCGGTGCGCCATCCCATTCCAGCACCAGGTTGTCGGGTGCCGAATACTTGCGCATCAGGTACTGTTGGGCGCTGAACAGGAAGCCGCCGGTGCCGGCGGCCGGGTCGATGATGCGCTGACCGGGCTCGGGGTCGAGCAGCTCGACCATGAAGCGGATCAAATGGCGCGGGGTGCGGAACTGGCCGTTCTTGCCTGCCGTGGCCATTTCGCTGAGCAGGTATTCAAAGGTGTCGCCCATGATGTCCTGGGCAGCGGAACTGCCACCGACACGGGCGAAGAGCTGGTCAATGGTATCAATGGCATCCGACAGGACCTTGCCCTTGTTCGGATCGAGCTGGAAGTAGGCATCGGCCATGCGGTGGTTGAGGCTCGCCAGCTCGGTGCCTTCGGCGCTGTCGCTGGAGAAGTGCTTGTCCAGTTCACGCAACCAGGGAAAGACCACTTCGATCAGATGCGAGGGGTTGGTCTTCTCCTGGCGAATGTAGCTCCACTTGCAGTTCTCCTTGCCGGCGTAGATCGACGGGAATCCCCGCTGTTGGCGCTTGCGATCGATGTCTTCCAGCCGTTTGAGAAACAGCAGATAGGTGATCTGTTCGACCGCCACCAGAGGATTGGTGAGGCCGGCGGACCAGAATCGGTTCCAGAGTTCATCGACTTTTTTCTTGATTTGCGGAGCTAGCATCTAAGGTTTTCCTGTTGGGTTCAGGCCGCTTCCGTGTCCAACCGATTGGCGAAGTCGACGAGTTCTTGAATATCCTGCGCGGGAAAGATCGCCTCGACGCGTCCGACGCGCGACAGCGGCGGCTCGCTGAGCGCGGCGCGGGTGATGCGGCCATGCCGCATCACCGCGGCCTTGACTGCACGCAGGAAATTGAGTTGATTGGCGCGCAGGTAGCCGTGTTGGGCAATGAAGGCATCGAACGCGGCATTGACGCGTTCCTCGCGATTCGGCAAGTGCGCGTCCTGGCAGAGGATGTGGCGCAGGAAATCGGCGAGTGACGCGGCCGGCGCCTCAAAGGCCTTGCGCAAGGTGTCTTCGGTGACAAACAGATCGGCCTGGTTGAGCGTCTGGCTGACGCGCTCGAGTTCGCCCTCCGAAAGGATTTCGCCTTTCTTGAGCCTGGCCAGTTCCGGCAACTGGTCTGCCAGACGACGGACCAGGGCTTCGACCTGCTCCCGGTAGCTTGCGGCAAAGGCCCCCTCCCCGGTGGGACCGTAGATGATCCAGGATCGCTCGGTGATGGTGTCGGGCAGGTCGATTTCGACCGTCGTGCCGGGCAGCGCAATTCGGTAGCGCATCAAGGGCGCAAAGGTGCCTTGCAGCGTGGCCAGCCGGGCGAGATCCAGGTGCTGCCAGAAGCCTGCCGAGCGAACCCAGGCACGTTGTTCCTGCACGCGTTGTACCGCAGGAATGTTGTCGGCGAGGCTGGCAATGGCTTCCAGGATGCGTGCCTTGACCTTGGCTTGTTCTCCCCGATCGGACTTCAACCAGGCAACGCCAAGTCGTTCGCACCAGATACGGAACTGGAGTTCATCAAGCCCGCAGAGCGGGGCGAGGCGCAGGAGCGGTGCGATGGTCTTGCTCAGGTGCTCCTGCACCGCCTGGCTGGGGGCTGGCCACTGCTGCAGCAGCGCGTCGAGTTCGTCCCAGTGGGGGCGCACGTCGATACTCTGCCGTGGCAGCGCGGCCAACATCGCCTGCAGTTCATCGACGACAGGCTGTGTGTTTTCCCGCTGGGCGTGCAGCAAGTGCCATTTTTCGAGTCGCAAGCGGAAAAGCCTGACCGGTAGCGGCTCGGAAGGGTGATCCACTTCGCCATCGGGCTTGAGCTTGAACCAGGCAAAGTTCTTCCAGTGGTCGATGATCAGAAAGTCCTGCTTGACCTCGCCAGTGGTCCTGTCGGTGTACGGGCGGGTCCCGCGTCCGATCATTTGCCAGAACTTGACCTTGCTGAAAACCGGTTTGGCAAAGACGAGGTTGCGAATGGGCGGCACGTCAATGCCGGTATCGAGCATGTCGACCGAGATCGCGACCCGCGGCATGCTTCTGTACTTGAAGTCGTCAAGCGTGGCATCGGCACGTTCCATATGGCTGTCGATAATCTCGGCCATGCCCTGGCGCTGCAGCTCGGGGTAAAGCCGGTTGAAGCTTTCGTAAAAGCGCTTGGCGTGTGCATGGCTGACGGCGAAGATGATTGCCTTGTGCGGCAGGCCACGGATATCCTTGCGGCTCTTGTCCATGAACTCGCGCACCATGGCATCGTTGGTGCCCTGGTTGACGACGCCTTTCTCGATGTCGCTGCCTTCGAAGTTGAGTTCGTCGAGTTCCACACCCTGGTCGCGAGCCATCTGCTGCAAGGGTTCGGGCAGTGCGTCGCCCTGAATGCCCTTGAGCTGGAAGTGGGTCTGGGCGTCCAGCACCCGGTAGTTGACGAGGTTTCCGTCCTCGATGGCCTGCTCGTAGCTGTAGTAGTAGGTCGGTGCGCCGTCGCCACAATCGAACAGTTCGAAAGTGTTGTGGTCGATGTAGTCGGTCGGCGTCGCGGTGAGGCCCAGCTGGATGGCGTCAAAGTGATCGAAGATGGCCTTGTAGCGCTGGTAGATCGAGCGATGGCTCTCGTCAGCGATGATCAGATCGTAATACCCGACGGACAGGCGATCGTACACCCGCATCATGCTGGGGTAGGTCGAGAACTGGATGCGTGCTCCAGAGGTTTCGCCGTTCTCGATGCGCGCGAGACTCTCGTTCGGAAGATACGACTTGAACTCCGACATGGCCTGGCGAACGAGTTCGCGCCGGTCGGCGAGGAACAGCACACGCTGCACTCGTCTGGCACGCAGCAAGGTGTCGACCAGGGCTATGGTTGTGCGGGTCTTGCCGGTGCCAGTGGCCATGACCAGCAGGAATCGGCGTTTGGCGGCATCAATGCCTTCGGTGACGCGGCGGATCGCCTCGTTCTGGTAGTCCCGACCGGCGATGCCAGGGTTGATCGCGACGTCTTGGAGCGGCTGTGCATGCCGCTGCTGGTGTCTAAGCCTCTCCAGGTCGTCGCGCGTATAAAAGCCGCCGATCTTTCTCGGCGGGTAGCGATCGAGATCCCAGAACTGGATTTCCTTGCCATTGGTAAGAAAAACGAACGGATTGATTCCGAACCGGGCCTTGATCGCAGACGCGTAATCGGCAGCCTGGCGTTTACCCACGAGTTCATCGCGAAACGTTCGCTTGGCCTCAACAACGGCCAGAGGCTGACCATCGGAACCCAGCAGAACGTAATCGGCAAACTGCCCATGACGATACGCGCTATCGGGTTGCTCGACATGCAGGATCATTTCTTCAACGAGTGTTCGTCGGCTCTTCGACCAACCGGCGCGCGCCAGCTGGGCGTCGATCAGTTCAGTGCGGGTTGAAGCTTCGCTGCGCTCGGCTGATGCCACTCCTTACTCTCCCGGTTCAGCACGTTGAGGCTGTTAGTGTATCGGACAGCGCTTCCAGTCGTCTGGCAATCTCACACCAGTGGCTCATCGCCCGCCTCCCGCAACCAGCCGGCGATGGCCTCCCGCCACGCATCCCAGCCCGCAGCCAGCCTGGGCGCCCCAGCCGCCGCCTGATGCAGCAGTCTCGCCAGCAGCTCCTGGACCGCCGCACCCGCCAAGGCGTCGAATGCTCTCTCGTCGTGGTAGGCGACCAGCCAGGCCAGCTGCTGTTCCGGCGACAGAGGTGCGAGGCGTTCCTGCTTGAGGATCTCCCGCGGCAGCCGGCCGCGCCGGATTTTGACGTCGACGCCAGCCTCCAATCGCGAGAAATGCGCAGCGCCAGCGTCTCGATCGCCGGATCATGTTTGAGGGGAAAAACGCAGACGCTTGGGAACCAACAGCACCCACTGGCGAATCGGCAACGGCGGAAAAACGGGGTCGGCCAGATGGGCAGCGGTTTCGACCATTCGCCGGGGGTTGCCAGCGGGACAGACACCACGACCTTTGCATGACCAGGCGAAGAGAAAATCGTGACCGCACTGGGCGCCTCGGGCGAGGGCAAAACCATTGGCGAGAATCCCGCAGTCGAAAGAGCGGCGGAACTCCCGTTCCACATACGCCAGACCCGCAGCGCCCTGCCGACGGTCACAAGGGATTCGAACCAGGTAGTGAGGTGCGTCTGCACGGTGCGATAGAGCACGGTACGTTCGGGCCGGCGACGGCGATAGACCGCAGTGCGAGCGGGCGCGCAGGCGGTAGCCATGGGGATTCGGATTGAGCATTCGAGATGTCGATAACTGCATGTGATTACAGCATACACTCTGGCTGTCGAGTTCTTTGTCTCCATCTCTACGGCAAGCATCACGCCCGCCCCGGTCGCAAGATGGGACACTTCACCGTTCTCGATAGTGACCCGGAACGTGCCCGGCAAGTCGCGATGGCCGCGCGCGCCGCAATCGGGATCGTCGATGCGCCCTGAAAAAAACGACCTCGATCGTGCCGTAGCGCTGCTGCAAGCCGGCGAACTGGTCGCCTTTCCGACCGAGACGGTCTATGGCCTCGGCGCCGACGCCGCCAACCCGGCCGCCGTCGCCCGGATCTTTGCGGCCAAGCGGCGGCCGGCCGATCACCCGCTGATCGTCCATCTGCCGGCTGACGGCTATCTCGACCGCTGGGCGCGGGACATTCCCAGCGTCGCCTGGGAACTCGCGGAAGCCTTCTGGCCCGGCCCGCTGACCCTGATCCTCAAGTGCGCGGCGGCAGTCCCGAAGGTCGTCACCGGCGGTCAGGACAGTGTCGGCCTGCGGGTGCCGGCGCACCCCCTGGCACTGGACCTGCTGCGCGCCTATGCCCGTGCCGGCGGCGGGCTGGCCGGCATGGGCGGCATCGCCGCACCCTCGGCCAACCGCTTCGGCCGCATCAGCCCAACCGCGGCCGCGCATGTGCGCGAGGAACTCGGCGACGCCGTCCCCCTGATCCTCGACGGCGGTCGCTGCCCGGTCGGCATCGAGTCGACGATTCTCGACCTGACCCCCGGTGAGTCGCTGCCACCGCGTCTGCTGCGCCCAGGGCGGATCACGCACGAACAGATTGCGACGGTCATCGGCGTCATGCCGCAGATCGTCACCCGTCCGCCGGATGGCGGCATGCCGCGGGTTTCCGGTTCGCTGGCCGCGCACTACGCGCCAACGACGCCACTGCGCCTGCTCCCATGCGCGCGCCTTGTCGAGGTCATCGACCTTCTGCAGCGCACGGGTCAGCGCTGCGCCGTACTCTGTCACAGTCGCTTGCCCGCCACACTGGCAGCACACGCCTGCCGCCGCCTGCCGGCCAATCCCCGCGCTTACGCCAGTGCGCTCTACGCCGCCCTGCGTGAACTGGACCAGGCCGACGCCGAGCTGATCCTCGTCGAGGAGATTCCGGCAACGCCCGTCTGGGCGGCGGTTGCCGACCGTCTGCAGCGGGCAGCGGCGGGTGGCGGCTTGAGCACGTACCCTGGAAATCTGCGCTGAGTCGAGCACGCAATTTGCACGATGCGAGACCTGAGCTTCCCCCGAAATTTCGTCTGCCCAGGGTGACCTAAAATTGAGTCACTTTTGGAAGGCAAGACATGAAGATACCGAAGCAAGCCTATACGACCGAATTCAAGGAACTGGCGGTCAAACGGGTCAAGGATGGTCAGAGCATCAGTGCCGTGGTCAAGGAACTTGGGCTGGGCGACCAGACCTTGCGTAACTGGATAAAAGCGTCAGCAGAAGGCAAGCTCACTGGAGCGGGGAGCAAAGTGGTCACACCCGAAGAGAGGGAGCTCTCCAGGCTGCGAGCCGAAAATGGCCGTCTCAAGCGGGAGAACGAAATACTAAAAAAAGCGACGGCGTACTTCGCGAAGGATGCTCTATGAAGGACGCCTGGATTGCCGAGCAGGGAAATGCGTTTGCACTGACCGAAAGGTGTGACGTGCTCGATGTCAGCATCAGCGGCTATCGTGCCTGGAAGCGTGGCGGCAGGCCGGATCGTCAGCGCCTGACCGACCGCCAGATGCTGGCGCTGATCTGCTCGATTCATGTCGAACTCAAAGGAGCCTACGGCAGCCCGCGCATGACGCGCGAGTTGCGCACCCGAGGCTTCTCGGCCAGTCAGGAACGGGTCGAACGGCTGATGCGCGACAACGGCATCCGCGCCCGCCACAAGCGGCGCTACCAGGTCACGACGGACTCCAGGCATGGTCTGCCAGTAGCAGAGAACCTTCTCTCCAGAAACTTCACACCGGCGGCGCCGAATCAAGTCTGGACGTCGGACATCACGTATCTGTGGACAGATGAAGGTTGGCTCTACCTGGCCATCGTGCTCGACCTGTTCAACCGCGAAGTCGTCGGCGGGTCGCTCAAGCCCCACATGACCGCGGACATCGTGACCGATGCGCTGACCCTGGCCTGGTTCCGCAAGAAACCAGCGCCGGGGTTGCTGCACCCCTCCGACCGGGGAAACCAGTACGCCAGTCACGCGTTTCAGGACAAGCTCAAGGAATACGGCATGATTTGCTCGATGAGCCGAAAAGGGAACTGCTGGGATAACGCACCGACGGAGAGCGGGTTCAACCGCTTCAAAAACGAGCGGGTCCATGGCGTTCGCTACGCCACACACGCCGGGATCAAAGCTGCGGCCTTTGAATACATCGAGGTCTTTTACAACAGAAAACGGCAGCATTCGACCCTCGGCTACAAGTCGCCAACGCAGTTCCTGGCGGCTTGGCTCAGCGGGCAACAGGAAGGAAAACTGGTCGCATGAAACCTACCCTTTGGCAGACGAAAAACCGAGGGAAGCTCACACGGACACCGCCGAAAAATTGTCTTGTGTTTTCCCTTCGCGTCTTCTACCCTTCAAGGGGTGTTGATTAGCCGTCGTCTTGGGTCGGGAACGTAACGCATCGATTGTGTTCAGGCCTGGACTTTTCGAGCCGATTCAGCCGGTAATTTTCCAAGCAGCCTGATTACGAAAGGAGATCATTGATGTCTGCGATGCGGAGCTTCGTCCTGGTGACGGCTGTTTGTGGGGCAATGGTTTCTCCCTGTCTGGCGGAGTCCCCGAAAACAGACCCCTTGCCCGGGGTGCAGTCCTTAGTGGAACGTCACAACAAGGCGTTTGACGCGCAGGATCTCGAGGGCGTGATGGCGACCTATTCCTCGGCGCCCGGTGCCGTCCTGTTGGGTACCGGTGCTGGCGAAGCCTATCTGGGCGGGGAAGGGATCTCCGCTGCCTACGCTCAGTTCTTTACCAAGTTCAAGCCGAACAGCATCAGCTTTAGCAACCAGTGGATTTCAACCGGTGCGAGCGGTAACATCGCCTGGTTTGCGATGACCACCACGATGAAAGCCCCCATCGACCAGGAAACGCGGGAACGCGCCTTCAACATGTCCGGAACCTTGCAAAAGGAGAAAGGCCAGTGGCGTTTTGTCAGCGTGCACTTTTCCCGGCTAGGTGCCGAGTAGCAGGGCCGGCGAAAGCATCTGAGTGAAGCGCATGAGGCCGTCGAACCGATCCGCATGATACTTTGCCTCTGGTTTGAGACCAGTTCTTACGGGGCCATGGCCGGATTTTTGCAAGCAGGAAACCGAGGTTGAACATGAACGACGACATGAAATCACAGCAGGGAACTGACGACAATACAGCCGACGACACGATGTTGATGGGGCGGAGGGACTTCCTCCGCAGTCTCAACAAGTGGTCCAAGGTCGTCATCGGCAGCGCCCTCTTCGGTGGGGCAATGTTGAAACTGGGTGCTGTGCCGGACGCCGAGGCGGGCGCCTGGGCCAACCGCGCGGGCGGAGGCGGTGCCTGGGCCAA
>NZ_JAZKUD010000003.1:0-180034 GCF_036625275.1 Accumulibacter sp. | reverse complement strand
ATCTGGAAAAGGTCATGTCTGCTCAGGTGCATCGCCCCGCGTCGCTCAGGTCGTCCGAAAGTGCCGCAACTATCCCATACAAATCATCACGCTGGAAGGTTTTGTTGAGGGGGTGTGAACGATTACGTTGCACATGCGATTCGCCAAATTCTTGCAAAAGCAGATGGCCAGAGCCGTCAGTCTGCTCTGGCGGCCTTTGTGAGGGTATGGACGCCCCCTCTCCCCCAACTCCTTCCCCGCGAGGAGGAGGGGAGTCAGGTATCCGCCCAACACTTTCGTTCGCCCTCCACGTCTATGTGGTGTGGGTCCAGTCTCGCCGGCATGATGGAAAATCATCGATGCAATACTGATCACAATCGGTTCACGCCCCGCTTGCCACATTATCGGTCCGGGTTTGTCGAACCCCCTCGCCGCGCCCGACCCCGTGATACTCGATCCCCAGACTACGTACCAGAACGGGGTCAAAAAGGTTTCGGCCGTCGAAGATCAGGGGCTGCTTGAGCAGCACCCGGATCTGCTCAAAATCCGGACTCTTGAACTCGCGCCATTCGGTGGCGATCAACAGGGCATCCGCGTCCTGCAGCGCCTCGGCAGGGTGACTCGCCAGGCTCAGCCCAGGAAGGTCGCCGAATACCCGGCGCGCCTCGTCCATCGCCACCGGATCGTAAGCCCGAATCGTCGCACCGAGACGCAGCAGTTCATGCACGATCACTCGACTTGGTGCGTCACGCATGTCGTCAGTATCCGGTTTGAAGGCCAGCCCCCACAGCGCGAAGCTGCGTCCCTGCAGGTTTCCCTCGAAGCGGGCGAGCACCTTGTCGACCAGCACCCGCTTCTGGATGTCGTTGACCGCCTCGACGGCTGCCAGGACACGAAGATCGATACCAAACTCCTGGCCGGTGCGCACCAGCGCCTTCACGTCCTTGGGAAAACACGAGCCACCGTAACCGGTGCCGGCATAGAGAAAGCGTGTGCCGATACGCGGATCGCTGCCGATACCATGGCGAACCAGTTCGATGTCAGCGCCGACGCACTCGGCCAGCCGAGCCAGTTCGTTCATGAAGCTGATGCGCGTCGCGAGCATCGCATTGGCTGCATACTTGGTGAGTTCGGCGCTGCGCGTATCCATCAGCAGCAGCTTGTCGCGGTTACGCGAAAAAGGGGCATAGATCGCCCGCATCAGCAGCGTCGCGCGTTCATCGTCAGCACCGACGATAATGCGGTCGGGGCGCATGAAGTCATCGACCGCGGCGCCTTCCTTGAGGAACTCCGGATTGCTGACCACAGCAAATTCCATGCTCAGCCCGCGCTTGGCCAGTGCTTCCTGCACGGCCGCGCGAACGCGATCGGCGGTACCGACGGGTACCGTGCTCTTGTCGACGATCACTTTGTAGTCGGTCATGTGCTGACCGATGTTGCGTGCAGCGCTGAGCACATACTGCAGATCGGCCGAACCATCCTCGTCGGGAGGCGTGCCGACACCGATGAACAGCAGCGTACCGTGATGTACTGCGGCAGCGATGTCGGTCGTGAATTGCAGACGTCCCGCTACGGCATTGCGCTTCACCATTGGCTCCAAGCCAGGTTCATGGATGGGGATCCCGCCGCTGTTGAGGATCGCGATCTTGTGTTCGTCGACATCCAGACACAATACGTGGTTGCCCATCTCCGACAGGCAGGCGCCAGTGACCAAGCCGACGTAGCCCGTTCCAATTACGGTCACTTTCATGGGATGACAATGTTCCTTTCAGACCTGGTAGTAGTTGCGATACCAATCGACAAAGCGCGCGATGCCCTCGGACAACAGCGTGTCTGGTGCGAAGTCGATCCATTTTTCGAGGCGGGAAGTGTCGGCATAGGTGATCGGTACGTCGCCCGGCTGCATCGGCAGCATCCGCTTCTCGGCCTCGCGTCCCAATCGTCGCTCGATGCAGCCGATGAAGCTCAGCAAGGGCACCGGTTGATGATTGCCGACATTGAATACGCGATATGGCGCATCACTGGCGGACGGATCTGGACGGTCGGCAGTATAAGTCGGATCGGGCCAGGGAATCCGGTCATTGACTCGCAGCACGGCCTCGACAATGTCATCCACGTAAGTAAAGTCGCGCTGCATCCGCCCGTGGTTGAAAACCTCGATCGGCCGCCCTTCGAGGATCGCACGAGTGAACAGGAAAGGCGCCATGTCGGGCCGGCCCCAGGGACCATAGACCGTGAAGAAGCGAAGTCCGGTGGTCGGCAAACGATAGAGATGACTGTAGGTATGTGCCATCAGCTCGTTGGCTTTTTTGGTTGCGGCGTAGAGGCTGACCGGATGGTCGACATTGTCCCCCTCGGAGAAAGGCATGCGTGCGTTCCCGCCGTAGACGCTGGAACTCGACGCGTAGACCAGATGCTGAATCGCATGCTGGCGGCAGCCCTCAAGGACGGTCATGAAGCCGACGAGGTTGCTATCGACGTAGGCATTGGGATTGGCGAGTGAATAGCGCACACCGGCCTGTGCCGCCAGATGGATCACGCGATCAAATCCTTCGCTGGCGAATAACGTCGCCATGGCTCCCCGATCGGCGATGTCCATCTCGATGAAGCGGAAGTCACCCTGCCCTGCCAGACAGGCAAGGCGGGCGCGCTTGAGAGTCACTTCGTAATAGTTATTGAGGTTGTCGATGCCCACCACCGTGTCGCCACGACAAAGGAGGCGCTGCGCGGTGTGCATGCCGATGAAGCCGGCTGCGCCGGTGACGAGAAGTTTCAAGGGGTGGGGCTCCGGAAAACGGGTTCCTCTCTACCATGCTTTGGGCTGGAAGCGGTCATCGTTGAGAATCGCCATGCTGTCGCCGGTTTGCGCCAGAACGAACAACCCTTGCCGATAGGCATGGCGAGCGACTTCCGGGGGAACCACCATCGCCGCCACCGCCCCCATGGCCCGTACATCGGCATAGCGCGGCAGCATCCGTTTGAATTTCGCCAGCCGCTCCAGATGCTCGTCTACATCGGACTGCGCCAGTTTGCTTTTCACTTCCACCAGTACCGCCTCACTGTCGTTGACCACCAGCAAATCAATCTGTATGCCTTCGTTATGCCGGTCGACCGATACGTCGGGATGCACCTCATGGACGACGATGCCTCGTGCCTGGAACAGCCGTACCACCGCCGGTTTGACCAGTCCTTCGACAAACTCGCCGAGTCGGTTGCCCAGTTCTCCGATCCTCCTGCCGACCTGCTTCAATTGCCGATCGGTTTCCTGAAACTTTCGATCGGTTTCCTGAAACTTTCGGTCGGTTTCCTGAAACTTTCGGTCGGTTTCCTTTTGTGCGTCCGCAATTTCGCGGAATAGTGCCCAGACCTCATCCTGCGTTGTACCACTCATGTCCTGGTTCTCCATCCGGTGCCAGACTGAATCTTAATGTGAAAGCGGCATCAGCGACTCACGAATCTCCCTCCCCCACTTCGACTTGCCGCCGAGACGACCGCATGCACGCCCGTCATGGTGAGCGACGTTCAGCAACCAGCTTGTCCAGTAGCGCAAGCATCTCTATCGCCAGGGCCGTACGGTCGTATTTCCTGGCCGCCGCGAGACCGTTGGCGCGGTATGTATCGTACCTTGGGCGGTCATTTCTCAGGGCCTTCATCTGAGCCACCAACTCCTCGGCGTTTTCAGGCTCGAAGACGATCCCCACATTCTCTGCACGCACCATCTCCGCCGATTCACCGGCCACGCCGTGCAGTACCGGCAAGCCCATGCCCATACATTCGAATAACTTGGAGGGAATCACCGTCGTGAACAGCTCGGTTTTCCGAAGGTGAATGATCGACACATCCAGCAGCGACCAATAACGCGCCACCTCATCCTTGGGCACGGTGTCCACAAACGTCACATTCTGCAGCCGACGCCTGTGTGCTTGATCCTGAAGTGCCGGTTTGCGGGCACCGTCGCCAAGCAGGATGAAGTGAAAATCTTGTCCGAGGCCCTCGGAAATGAATTTCTCCGCGGCGTCCAGAACTGTCTCGAGGTGGTGTGCCAGGCCATGGGTACCCACATAGCCACCCACGAATTTGCCTTCCAGGCCCAGCTGTTGGACCAAAAATGGATCTCTCGGCATGGGCTTGAAGCGCGCCATGTCCACACCATTGGTGACCACTCTGATCTTGTTGCCATCGATGCCACGCCTGATCAACTTGTCACGGAAAGCATGGGTCACCGTGACAATCAGCCTGGCCTTTCGATAGAGGAACAATTCCAGTTTTTCCAGCCAGCGGATGGCCGTTGAATCCTGCATCGCCCCCACGGCCTTGATCGACTCGGGCCAAAGGTCACGCAGCTCAAAAACGAATGGTATCCGCTTGAAAACGCTCAATACCCATGCCGCGCAGACTGTAAAAAACTGGGGGGAGGTACCGACCACCACATCCACGCGCTGGACAAGGAGTCCAGCCAGGGTGGCGGCCACCATGAAGCTTTGATAATCGAGAATTCGTTTGACGAAGCCCTCGTTGGCCGTAATGTAAGACCAGACCCGGATTAGCCGAATACCTTCGATGATTTCAGCCTGCCAAAGCCGATTGCGATATCCCGCATAAACGCGACCCTTTGGAAAATTTGGCACACAGGAAATCACCGTCACCTGATGGCCTGCCTTGACCCACTCGCGGCAATGCTCGAAGGTGCGGCTGGCAGGTGCATTCACTTCCGGCGGGAAGTTGTCGGACAAGAACAGGATATGCATCTCACTCCCAGGAAAAATCGACGATCAGTTCAGCGCTGTCGAACTGAATCTCAATACAGTGACTGGGTACGGATGCCCCGAATTGCGGGTGCCAGGTCGAAGACACCACGTTCGCCGTACCGCCAAAGACAGACCAAAGGAGTCTGTGACCACTCTGCAGATGCAGTTCCCGATTCCCCGCGACCTGAACGTCTGGATGCAGGTAAAAACGGCAGACGGCCTTTCGGAACTGTCCGGATAGCGAATCGATCATGCGCAGGCGACCCTTGGCAAATGCCCATTGCCGCTGGTGCATCGGATGGCCCGGCAAACGCCGATATCCGTCATGTGTGCAACGAATCCGCAGTTCCTCGCCTTCCATCCCCAGTTCTCGCCAGATTTCCGGTACGCTCGGTCGGGCCCGGCGCGCAACCCGGAAGCCGGCCCAGACTTCCGATGAATCTTCACCATCGATCTCAACCGTATTGTGTGCAGCGGTACTTCGCTGGCGCAGCCGTTCGGTGTCCTCGCCGTAGCGGGACGTCCCGGAATTGACCAGGACCCGCTGCCCGAAGAGGCTCAACTCAAAGCCGAGCGTGTCCGCGTGTGCATGACCAGGCTGGTAAGCCGGTCCCACGGCAGCCACATCCAGCAAGGCCTTGCCACCCTGCTCCGGAAGGACGACGATGTAACCGGTATCACGAAGATAAGTGCAGGGAGTGCAGGACAAGGCTTCGGTCAGGCCTTTGCTTTCCAGACAACCCAGGGCTCCGGCATAGGCCTTGATTTGTCGAAACTGCGGCGCAATGCCAAAAGCTGCATCGTTGAAAAAAGAGATTTCCCCGTCTGGATGGCACATGCTTTCGAGCCAGGCCAGCCCCCGTTCAATCACGCCACGCCATGCCGCTGCCCGTTCAAGCAGCTCGGGGACAGCACTTCGCTCAGCCAGGTTCACGAGATCGCACATATCCCAAAGCAGGGTCGAGTGATACATCGGAGAAAGTTCAAAATGGCCACCATCCGGCAGGAACTGCTCGCTGATCTCCCGATCCAGGATACGCAACCCGCCCTTCAACCACTGCCCCCCCTGATCGCCGGAAAAAAACGCTCCGGCGAAGGTCAGCGCCTTGCCATTGGCAAACAGGTGGTTCGCAAGAATGTGGCGTTCCTCCTGAACCGCAAGGGCCTGCGCCTGCCTGCCGATACTGACGAGCCATTCCGGAGAGACTTGTGTTTGCCTCGCACACCATTTCACCAGGTTCCCGATTCGCAAGGAAAGTGGGTAGGGTTCCCAGCCATGACCGGCGAGTGGTGGATTGTCATCGATCCAGCGTTGAATCAGCCATCCTTGCTGATCGGAGCGTGCATCTGCATCCACTGCGTTGAGGTCGTCAAGATAATGGAGGTTATAGAGCCACAGCTTGGTCTTGTTCACCGCATTCCAGTCACCGGCCGTCTCGACGCGGCCGCGCTCTCCAAGGAACTCGAATACGCCCTGGTCGATATGGCTACGCGGTGCAATCAACGGCGCCACCCAGGGCCGGACCCAGGCTCTCCGGGAAAGCTCGGTAATCGATGCAAGGGCCTGCCGGGTGACCAGAGGCCTGGCCAGGCGGTAATACAAACGGTAAGCAATCTGCTCCCCGCGCAGATGTCGGACGGTGTGGAACAAGCGCGACAGGTGCCCGGAACCGATCATGAGTCCTGGTGGCGTGCCGTCAGCAGTTGCTCAAGTGCCGCCACAACCTGCGGGCCGGTTTGCCGGTCCCATTTCAGTACGATTTTCATCAAATCCAGCGCCGCGAAATCGCTTGCAACAACGAGTGCTATGAAGTTCGTCACGAGTCATCGGAGATTCTCAGCCACCTCAATGCTGATCCGGCTGACTTCCAGAATTTCAGCCAGCGCGATCGGAGTAAGCTCGCCCTTCTCGACGGCGCCGACGAACCTTGCCGCACAATTCTTTTGTCCCTTGTCTTGCCGCCACAGGTTCATCTTCGTGAAGCCTGGCCAACCGAATCCCGTGAGCTTCCGGAAATTGTCCAGTTGCAAGACTCGGCCGGCAGCAAAGACTTCCAGGCGTTCCTTGGGATAGGACTTGCTGCCATTGGCGAAGTAGTGAATCGTGCCGATCGACCCATCGGCGAAAGCCAACTGGATTGTCACCGTATCGGCGGTTGCCGCCTGCATACGAACACTGCAATGGGCTGTAATCTCGACGCCGGCCAGGAAACGCAACAGATCGATGAAATGGCAGCCCTCACCGATGATCCGCCCGCCCCCCACAGCCAGATCCTGAGTCCAGTGTTCAGTGGGAATGGCACCGGCATTGACGGTCATCACAAAAGCCTTGGGACCTCTGGCACCTTCAAGCAGCGACCTGATCTTCTGTACTTGAGGGGAAAAGCGGCGGTTGAAACCGACCATTACCACCGGAGAACGGCCAGTCGCCACCGCGATTGCATGCGCTTGTTCGATCGCTGCTAATTCTTCATGCTTCATTGCCAGCGGCTTTTCCACGAAGACGTGCTTGCCGGCTGCGAGTGCCTGGCAAACCAGAGCGGCATGACTGTCGTGGCGAGTTGTAATCACCACCGCGTTAACCTGCGGGTCGGCAAAAATACGGTCTGTGTCGGTGGTGCTTGCCTCAAAACCATACTTGCGACCGGCATGGAGACCACTGACACCGCCGTTCGATGCAACCACTTTCAAGCGAGCGCCGGCTGCCTTGAAAGCCGGGATCAATACCGCCGTGGCGTAGTTACCCGAGCCGATAAAGCCCAATGCCGCATTCCCGGCGGCAGCACAGGGATCTGCCAACCTGACGCTAGAGCGACGCACTTCAACTTCCGGCTTGTCGGCAGGCGTCGGATACCGCAAGAGGATGCCCAACGAGGATGCTGCACTGCCTATCAAGGCATACGCCTCCTCTGCCGCATCAATTGGAAAGCGATGGGAAATCAGTGGCTGCACGTTCAAGCGGCCATCCGCGAGCATGTCCAGCACGGCCTCGAAGTTGCGCTGCTCGGTCCAGCGTACGTAGCCTACCGGATAGTCCTGACCTTTCTCTTCATAGTTCGTGTCATAGCGACCCGGCCCATAGGAACAAGAGACCTGAAAGGTCAGTTCCTTCTCGAAGAAGTCAGCGCGTGAGAGTTCAAGCCCGGTCACCCCCACCAGTACGATGCGCCCGCGCTTGCGACTCATCAACGCCGCCTGATGCACTGGGGCATTACTCTGGGTGGAAGCCGTAATCAGCACCGCGTCCACCCCGCGCCCGCGGGCAAAGGCTTGTGCCGCCGCGACCGGGTCCTCGCCAGCCGCGAGATTCACCACTTCCGCACCGAACTCTCTGGCCATGGCCAGTTTCTCGGCATCGAAGTCGATACCCAACACCCGACAGCCATGGGCACGCAGCAACTGCACCGCGACCAGACCGATCAGCCCCAGCCCCGTCACCACCACCGCTTCGCCGAGAGTGGGCTGAATGAGCCGTATTCCTTGGAGTGCGATCGCGCCGATCACTGTAAATGCCGCCTCCTCGTCGGAAACGACGGGGGGAATTCTCGCACAGAGGTTGCCCGGAACAGAGACTACCTCGGCATGTTTGCCGTTCGAAGCCACCCGGTCACCGGGTGCAAAACCGGTTACCCCGCTTCCCGTCTCCATCACGACACCGACATTACAGTAGCCAAGCGGCAAAGGCTGATCAAGCTTGTTGAATACCGTCTCGACTGTCGGTATCAAACCGTCGGTCTTGATCTTGTCCAGAACCATGCGCACCTTGTCGGGCTGTTGACGTGCCTTCTCGATCCAGCCAGCCTTGCCGAACTCCACGAGCATACGCTCCGTGCCAACGGAGACCAGGGAGACCGTGCTGCGGATCAATACTTGCCGGTGCATCACCACCGGGCAGGGGATCTCGGCAACCTCAGTCGCACCTGTTTTAAGTGATTGCAGAATCTGTTTCATGACGACTTGGGGGCCCGGTTAATCGTTTCTGTTCTTCGGAAAAGCTGAACTCGCAAAAATGATCGCCGTTTACGACCATTCTGGCTATACAAAGCATTAGCAAGGTAGAAAGCTCGACTTCACGCCACTCACGTTTCTCCTCGGAAAATGGTTGAATAATCGCCAGGTGATGGCCGACATCTTTCGGCCAGAATCTCCTCTTCACCAGCTTATCACCCTGCCAGACGACAAGCTGGCGGAAATCATCAATCTTTGCGATCAGATCACCCTGCTGAATATTGATCGTTTCATTAATTCCTTCAAAGGGTTCACCGCGGGCCGTTAAAATGATGTTGACCAGGTCACCTCGCTCGCTGGTCAGTACAATCGCCATATCTTCGTCACGCGTCATCGCATTGCTATAAACGGTGGTGATGCCCCATTTATCCGGCAGACTCGACCAACAAAGCATATGCACTGCCAGATCCAGCCAGTGACCCACATTACCGCAAACCCTTGTTCCTTCCTCGGGCTTACGATACCAATGCTCGGGCCCTAACACATGGCCGCTGATGAAACAATTCAGGGTCAGTGGTTGGTCCACCCCTTTCATCAAGTGATACAGATGGCGCACCGCAGCAGAAAATGGTCGGTTATATCCGGCAAAAATCTGCCCGCTCGTTCTCCGAATGGTTTCATTGAGTCTTTGTAATTGCTCGATACTGACGCTAATCGGCTTTTCCAGGTAAACGATTTTTCCAGCCAGCAGTCCTTGAACGGCATAGTCCGTGTGCGAGGCATGATTGGAAGCAATATATAGAAACCTTACGCGCTCGTCAGTAATGACCTCCCGAGCGGAAACATCGTCTTGTGCAAGACCAAAGAAAGAGGCAAAAGAGCGCTGCTTGTCGACATTGATGTCGTAGCAAATGGCGAACCGATTCCCATATCGTCGCCAAATCGAGAAGCCAATCGTTGCAAAAGCAAACTGCCCACAACCAATAATCCCGATATCCGCCTTCCCACTTTTCCACAGCCTGGCAGCAAAACCATTATTCGGTCTTACCCGACCAAGAATCTTGAATATCGTTTTCCCGAGACCATAAATGGTCATGAACCGGAGAATCTTGCTTACTTCTAAAATCCTTCCACGCGCACTCATTGTAACGACTCACCCTTTACGCTGCCACCGGAATGGCAGCAAGTGCGGGAAGTTCCCGGCTCTTGCGGCCGCCTCGATGACGGTGCCGAGAGAGTCGTGCGCATCCGCCGGGTGTGCTTCACCGCGCTGTCGTAGCCGCTCGATGGTCGCGGCGTGGTGAATCCACAACCCTTCCGGCGGGTCGATTCGCGCCGCGCACCTGGTAGCCGGGTTCTGATTCAGCCGGTCCTGACATTCCCTGGCGTCGTCCAACCGGCGGATAGACGCTTCCAGCCGTCGCTTCGCCGGCAGCTGCTTCAGCCACCTGGCGTCCATTTGCAGAAGGTCGTGTTTGCGAAGGGGCATGGCGCTGAATCGACGTTGAGTGGCAGAACCGTGAGCGTCTATGAGAAAGCCGGCGCCTGGCCTGACTGCTCCCGACTTGCCGCTGCTCCCCGACAAACCGCCGACGATGGCGCACGACGATGAGTACGTCTATCGCAGCACCATTCCGACCAATATACCAGATTTCCGGCTTGATTTAATCTGTTGATTTATATTGGTAATTGGCGCACAAAATCTGTGCGAGCATGTTATGAACCATTTGTAATCAATGGCTTGGAGAATTTATGCCGGGCATTGCCATCAACATGCCACACCCACACCAGGCGCAAGGGAAACTCGTACCCCCAGGAGCCCGCTCCAGTCCTTCCCCGAAGCTGCAGAACTGTCGTTTGCCAGGGATTTCATGGGGTGACTTGCCAGCGGCGGCGTTATGGCGTCTAATCGACCTGTATCCTGGCACGGGTGATCGGTGATTGCAGGTACTGCGGCGAGGTACCGCCGCCATCCGGTGCGGGCAGACGGAGAAAGGCGCTATGTTTTCGCCCGAATGGTGGCACTGGATGGTCCTCGGACTGATCCTGACGATGGCCGAAATAGCCATCCCGGCATTTTTTCTGGTCTGGTTTGGCATCGCGGCGGCAGCCGTCGGCGTCATCCTGCTGGCCGCGCCGGAGCTTGCCCTGGCAAGCCAAATCCTGCTCTGGGCAGCGCTCTCGGCCATGCTGGTCGGTCTCTGGTTTCGCTATCTCAAACCACGCACAAGGACTGCCATCGGCACCTCGGCCGCCAGCGTGGGCGGTGAGGTCGGCGTCCTGATCACCGGAATCACCCCGGATACCCGTGCCCAGGTGCGTTTCCAGAAGCCGATTCTCGGCGCCGACGTCTGGGAGTGTTACGCCGACACAGCGATCAGGGCGGGTGAACGGGTTCGCATCGTCGCTGTTGAAGGCAGTTACATCAAAGTGGAGCAAGCAAGATGACTGGTATGACCATATTTTCGATTGTTCTCCTCATCTTTGTCGCGGTCACCGTCGCCAATGGCGTTCGTATCGTTCCGCAAGGCGAGGAGTGGGTCGTGCAGCGCCTCGGCAAGTACCATAGCACGCTGCTGCCAGGACTGCGCTTTATCATTCCCTACATCGACATCGTCTCCTACAAGGTCACTACCAAGGACATCATTCTCGATGTCCAGGAGCAGGAGGTAATTACACGGGATAACGCGGTGATCGTGGTCAATGCCATCGCCTTCATCAAGGTCACCGACCCGGTAAAAGCCGTTTATGGCGTTCAGGATTACTCTGAAGCGATCCGCAACATGATCATGACCACCCTGCGCTCAATTGTCGGTGAAATGGAGCTGGACCAGGCGCTGTCATCGCGGGATACCATCAAGGCACGTCTCAAAGCCGGTGTTGCCGACGAAGCACTGGACTGGGGACTGACCGTCAAGTCGGTTGAAATCCAGGACATCAAACCCTCGCAGTCGATGCAGCGCGCAATGGAAATGCAGGCCTCGGCCGAGCGGGAGCGCAAGGCGATGGTCACCCGTGCCGAAGGCGAAAAGCAGTCGATGATCCTCACCGCCGAAGCACGCCTGGAATCGGCCAAGCGCGATGCTGCAGCGCAGGTGACCCTTGCCGAGGCTTCTTCGCAGGCGATCACCAAGGTGAATCGTGCTTTTGGCGACAACGAACTACCGATGCTCTATCTGCTCGGCGAGAAATACATCACCAGTCTCAGCAAGATCGCCGAGTCCGACAACGCCAAGATCGTCCTCCTGCCTGCCGACATTCAGAACACCTTGCGCGGACTTTTCCAGCGAGTAAGCAGGAACGGTCAGTGACTTCCGGCAAGTCATCTCCGTTTCCCTCGCCCTCACGATAATGGAGGGGCAATGAACGCAGGCTGGATCATTTTTGGCATTTGCATCGTTTTCGTTCTCGGCGCCGCGCTGCCACTCATCCACGATCGTCGTGCCCACAAGGACGCGCCCCTGCCGCGCAAGGAAACGCTGCGCGACTGGCGCAACGAGAAGTAGCGTCAGGCCACCAGGTTTAACCAGAATCATGACAGGAGTCGGCATCGTCTTCTTCCGCAGCCTGGGTCACGTCTCGCTCATGATGGCCGAAAAGACCCCGGCCGCTTTGCGAACGCCCCTGGCGAGGCCGCTCTACCCGTCGCCGTCAGTCGAGCCAGCGAATCGGCGACACCAGTCCGGGCGCTTGCCGCGCCGTGCCTGGCAGCCGGACCTGCCACCATCCGGCTCGCAGCCCGACCCTGTCAGGCGGCCAGTACCTTTCGCAGGCCACGCATCACGGCCCCGAGTACGGGCAGTTTCATATACAGTTGCGGATGGTTCTGCCACCGGAAGCAGCCCTCTGGGCTGAGGGCGCCGGCATCCAGCGATTGGTCAAACCGGACGGCGTCGATCTCCTGCCGACCTTCGACCTGGCCCTCGCAGCGCTGGCCGACTGGCGCGCCGCACATACCTGAAACAAGCTCCCCCGGAGGTTTCCGGGTCAGGCGGACGATACCGCGGCCTGCCTCCGGACAAAACGGACCAGCCCATGCGCGTCTTCGACGCGCAGCAGACGTCCGGCATATTCGAGTCGATTCAGGTGCGCTATCGCTTCGCCCATGGCGAACATCGTCTGATGCGGATCGAGATCCCGCGAGAACAAGGTCATCAATAGCTCGGCAGCGCTGCGCGGCGTGGTGCAGTGCTCTTCAAGCACCTGCAAGCGCTCCTGGTGGTGTGCGTGCAGCGCCTTGACCCGGTTCTCGATGCCGTAGAAAGGTAGTCCATGCGAGGGAAGGACCAGGGTTCCGGCAGGCAGTTCGCGATAGTGATCGATCGACTGCAGATAGTCGCCGAGCGAGTCGGCCAGGGGGGTGACGGCAAGGACGCTGACATTGGTCGAGATCTTCGGTAAGAGCATGTCGCCGGAGATCAACACGCCAAGTTCTGCGCAGTAGAGCGCCGCATGTTCCGGCGAATGGCCGAAACCAATGCGGACTTGCCAGCGATGTCCGCCAATGGCCACCTGGTCGCCGCCAAACAGGCGCTGGTAATGCGTCGGCAGGCTCGGTACACCGCGGTTGTAGCCACCGCGGCGACGTTCCAGTGCCGCGCAGCGATCGGCATCGAGGCCGTGCGCACGAAACTGCTGCAACATCGGCTGATTGCCGTGGCCGCCCACCTCGTGCCAGACTGCATGTGCCGTCAGATACTCGCCCACCGTCATGCACACCGGCGCACCGGTGCGCTCCTGCAACCAGGCGGCGAGGCCGAGGTGATCAGGGTGGAAATGCGTGACGATGATGCGAACGATTTTTCCGCCACGCGCCGTGGTGGTCAGACGGAAGAGGATGCTCTGCCAGTATTCCTTGACCGTCTCGAGTGCAAAACCGGTGTCGACGATGGTCCACCCGGCATCGTCTTCGAGCAGCCAGAGGTTGATGTGGTCGAGGGCGAAGGGCAACGGCATCCGCAGCCAGTGGATACCCGGAGAAACCTCGAAGGTCTCGCCAGCGGCGGGCGGGGTGGCAAAAGGGTAATCTGGCAGCATCTCGGGGCGGATTGTAAAAAACGCTGAAATCTATACACTGGACGCGCTCGGGGGCTGACTGCCGCCAGCGCCGAGCTGCACCATTCTACACGTGATTCCTTTCGTGCCGTCCCGTGCCGAGGCAACTCGGCACAAGCTTCCAGAGATTACAATTCGCAGCCATGCACAAAGCCCAGGATTCCCACTTTGCCGAACGCGTCCGCGCCAGCTTTGCGCGGCAACAGGCCATGAATCTGATCGGCGCCCGCATGGCGGTGGTCGAGGCAGGTTACACCGAGATTCATCTGCCGTACAAACCCGAAGTCACACAGCAGCACGGCTACATTCACGGCGGCGTCGTCGGCATGATTGCCGATTCGGCGGCGGGTTACGCCGCCAACACCCTGACGGCGGCCGACACCGAGGTATTGACCGTCGAGTACAAACTCAACCTGCTAGCCCCGGCCGAAGGACAACTGTTGATTGCCGAGGGATCGGTGATCCGCTACGGGCGAACACTGATCGTGACCCGCGCCGAAGTGTTTGCCGTCAGCCATGGCCGGAAGAACCTGTGCGCGCTGATGCAGCAGACCATTATGGCGGTGCATGGCAAACACCCCGCCAAAACCTGACGGTCATGACCGTTTCCAGGCACCCCCGATCATCAAAGTCATGACCGTTTCCCTCCCTTGCAGGGCGCAGTCCGGCTGGCACGCCGGAATCGCTCGATGGGCGCGGAGCAGAGGCTCCGCGAATTCCCCATCTCGCCCCCCAACTCTTCCCACGGCCCGCGCTGCATCGCGGGCCGGCTACGGCGGCACGGAGCAGTGCTCCGCGAAACCTCGCCTTCGTTCTCCGCGAGAGGGGAGGTTCGTGAGTCGCATACGCGATTTTCACATTAACGCGACTTTCCCATTCACAAGGAACGACAGACATGCCCTACCCGAGCCTAAATTTTGCCCACGGCGAAACCATCGACATGCTGCGGGCAACCGTTCAGGCTTTTGCCGCTGCCGAAATCAGGCCGCGCGCCGAAGCCATCGATCGCGACAACGTCTTTCCCGCCGATCTTTGGCAGAAGCTGGGTCGCATGGGCCTGCTCGGCATCACCGCCGAGGAGGAGTACGGCGGCAGCGGGCTCGGCTACCTCGCACACATCATCGCCATGGAAGAAATCTCCCGGGCTTCGGCGAGTGTGGCCCTCTCCTACGGCGCGCACTCGAATCTCTGCGTCAATCAGATTCGCCGCAATGGCAATGCCGCACAGAAAGACCGCTATCTGCCCAGACTGATTTCCGGAGAACACGTCGGGGCACTCGCGATGTCGGAAGCCAACGCCGGTTCGGACGTGGTCAGCATGAAATTGCACGCCGAGCGCCAGGGCGACCGCTTCGTCCTCAATGGCGGCAAGATGTGGATCACCAACGGCGGGGACGCCGACACGCTGGTGGTCTACGCCAAGACCGACCGCGAAGCCGGCTCGAAAGGCATCACCGCTTTCATCGTGGAAAAGGGAATGCCAGGTTTCTCCTGCGGGACCAAACTCGACAAGCTCGGCATGCGCGGATCGAACACCTATCCGCTGTTTTTCGATGACTGTGAAGTGCCCGAAGAAAATGTCCTCGGCCAGTTGAACGGCGGCGTGCGCGTGCTGATGAGCGGCCTCGACTACGAACGCGCGGTGCTCGCCGGCGGTCCGTTGGGAATCATGGCCGCGGTCATGGATCTGGTCCTGCCCTACATCCATGACCGCCAGCAGTTCGGCCAATCGATCGGTGAATTCCAGTTGATGCAGGGCAAGATCGCCGATCTGTACACCACCTTCAACGTCTGCCGCGCCTACGTCTATGCCGTGGGCGCGGCTTGCGATCGCGGCGAAACGACGCGCAAGGACGCCGCCGGGGCCATTCTGTACGCGGCCGAAAAGGCGACCTGGATGGCCGGCGAGGCGATCCAGATCCTCGGCGGCAATGGCTACATCAATGAGTACCCGGCGGGTCGCCTGTGGCGCGATGCCAAGCTCTACGAGATCGGTGCCGGCACATCGGAAATCCGCCGCATGCTGATCGGCCGGGAGCTTTTTGCCGAAACGCTGTAAAACCTCGCTATCCAACCAAACCCTCTATGGACCGCCAGTAAGATCATGACCTGCACGCTGCGCGCCCTCAGCGCTAACGACACCACCGCCATCGACCACGTTCGCCAGTTCTTCCGCAATTACGCCGCGTGGCTCGGCGTCGACCTGTGTTTCCAGAATTTCGAAGCGGAAATGGCATCGCTACCGGGCGCCTACGCCCAGCCTGACGGTCGCCTGTTCTATGCCGAACGCGACGGACAGCCGGCTGGCTGCGTCGGTATTCGGCCCTTCTCAAGGGGTCTTTGCGAACTGAAGCGGCTGTATGTCGAACCCAGCCAGCGCAGTTCTGGGATCGGCCGCGCCCTGACGATGGCGGCGATCAAGGCGGCCAAGGAAATCGGCTACCGCAAGCTGCTGCTCGACACGCTGCCAACCATGCGCGTTGCGGTCAAGCTCTACCGCGAACTGGGTTTCAAGGAAACGCCGGCCTATTACCAGACGCCGCTGGAAGGCACGATGTTTCTCGCCCTCGATCTCGAAAACTGGTCGGAGGAAGCCGTCGTCAACGAAAACCTCTTTCACCTGTTCGACTTCAACCGCGCCTGGTCGAGTCGCATGCAGGAGATCGATCCGGGATACTTCCTCAAACTGTCGCGCCTGCAGACACCTCAATACCTGTGGATCGGCTGCTCGGATTCGCGCGTGCCGGCCAATGAGATCGTCGGGCTACTGCCGGGCGAGCTTTTCGTCCACCGCAACGTCGCCAACGTCGTCGTACATACCGATCTCAACTGCCTGTCGGTGATCCAGTTCGCCGTCGATGTCCTCAAGGTCAGACACGTCATGGTCGTTGGCCACTACGGTTGCGGTGGCGTCAAGGCGGCACTCAATCGGGATCGTGCCGGGCTGGTCGACATCTGGCTGCGGCATGTCCGCGACGTGCACGACAAACATCTGGCACTGGTCGATACCCTGCCGCCAGAGCAGCAACATGATCGACTTTGCGAACTCAATGTCCTCGAACAGGTGGCTAACGTCTGCCAGACCTTCGTCATCCAGGACGCCTGGCAGCGCGGCCAGCCGCTGACCGTGCACGGCTGGATCTACGGCCTGCGCGATGGACTGATGCGTGATCTCGGGTTCACGGTGCACCGTCACGAAGACCTGCTGCCGAATTATCTCGCGGCACTCGCGGGGCTGCAGGTCTGAGTCGCAGACGCAACGTGCACATGAAAAATCCTGCCATGCCCCTTTCATGGCCACTTCCCTGCCCCTGCCGATTCTCCCGCAGCGCAGCCGCGACCGCGGAGACTCCTTGACTGCAGCTGCCGAGCGGGCGCTGGCGTCCCTCACCACCTACCTCAAGCTGCTCGCCACCGCCCTGGTCTGGGGGGCAACCTGGATTGCCGGCCGGGTGGCGGTCAGCGAAGCCTCGCCACTGGCCGTGGCCAGTTGGCGCTTCCTGCTCGCGGCGCTGGTCCTCGGTACGCTGGTGGTGATCCATGAAGGCTGGCCGCGCTGGTCGTTCAAGGAGTGGCTGACGCTCGCGGCGCTGGGTGCGAGCGGCATCTTTCTCTATAACCTGTGTTTTCTCTACGGCTTGAAGATGATCGAGGCCGGACGCGGCGCGCTGGTGGTGGCGCTGACGCCGGCGGTGGTCGCGACCGGTGACTGGCTGCTGTTCAGGGCGCCGATGTCGTCGACCAAGGCTGCCGGCATCGCGCTGGCGATGTTTGGCTGCCTGCTGGTGGTCACCAACGGCGACCTCCGTCTGCTGCTGACCGGCAAGGTGGGTCTCGGCGAATGGCTGATCATCGGCTGCAGCGTGCTGTGGGCGGTTTATACTTTCGTCGGCCGGCGCGGCACACGCTCGCTGTCGCCGTTGGCGATGACCTTCGGCGCCAGTCTCACCGGCTGGGGGATGCTGACCGTTGCGGCGCTACTGCAGGGTTCGCTGTTCGCGCTGACGGAAATCACCTGGCGTGGCTTGAGCGCGATCGTTTTCCTCGGGCTATTCGGTACGGCCCTTGCCTTCACCTGGTACGCCGAAGCCGTACAACGCATCGGCGCGACGCGCTCGGCGGCGTTCATCAACCTGGTCCCGGTCAGCGCCGTCATCCTCGGCGCCGTGCTGCTCGACGAACGGCTCGGGGTCGTGATTCTGTTCGGCGGCACGCTGGTCATCGCCGGGGTCGTCATCACCAATCATGCCGGCGCGCGTCTGGCGGCCGGCGTCATCAGCAAGGAGAAAATCCAATGATATTGACACAGGAACAGGAAATGATCCGCGATTCGCTGCGCGTTTTCGCGCAGGAACGCCTGGCGCCCTACGCTGCCGAGTGGGACCGCCATCACACCTTCCCGGCCGACGCGCTGCGCGAACTCGGCGAACTCGGTGCGCTTGGCATGGTCGTTCCCGAGCAATGGGGTGGCGCCGGCATGGATTACCTGTCGCTGGTGCTGGTGATCGAAGAGATCGCCGCCGGCGACGGCGCGACCTCGACGATCGTCAGCGTGCAGAATTCGCTGGCCTGCGGCATCACCCTGAAGTACGGCAGCGACGAACAGAAGGAAAACTGGCTCAAGCCCATGGCACGCGGCGAGATGCTCGGCTGTTTCTGCCTGACCGAACCGCATACCGGCTCCGATGCAGCGGCCATCACCACCCGCGCCGACCGCGATGGCGATCATTTCGTCCTCAACGGCGTCAAGCAGTTCATTACCACCGGCAAGTACGCACAGGTAGCGATCGTCTTTGCCGTCACCGACAAGACTGCCGGCAAGAAGGGCATCTCGTGTTTCCTGGTGCCAACCTCGACTCCCGGTTACATCGTCGCGCGCATCGAGGAAAAGATGGGCCAGCGCGCTTCGGATACTGCGCAGATCCTCTTCGAGAACTGCCGGGTCCCGGCTTCCTGCCTGCTCGGCAAGGAAGGCGACGGCTACCGGATTGCCCTGTCGAACCTCGAGGCCGGGCGCATCGGCATCGCCGCCCAGTCGGTCGGCATGGCGCGTGCCGCTTTCGAAGCCGCGGTGCAATACGCCAAGGAACGCGAAACCTTCGGCAAGCCGATCATCGAACATCAGGCGGTGAGCTTCCGTCTTGCCGACATGGCAACGCAGATCGATGCCGCCCGTCTGCTGGTCTGGCGAGCCGCGACCTTCAAGGATGCCGGCAAGCCCTGCCTCAAGGAAGCGTCGATGGCCAAGATGTTCGCCTCCGAAATGGCCGAAAAAGTCTGCTCCGACGCCATCCAGATTCTCGGCGGCTACGGCTATGTCAGCGACTTCCCGGTCGAGCGGATCTATCGCGACGTCCGTGTCTGCCAGATCTACGAAGGGGCCAACGACATCCAGCGCCTGGTGATCGGCCGCGCCGTGACGGGTGATTAGCGATCAAAGCGGGTCGCCAGGGAAAATGACTGCTGGGGGATGCGCATGAAGGCCATGATTCTGGATGCCCAGGGCCAGCCGTTGCGGCTGGCCGAGGTGCCTCGGCCGAAACCCGGGGCTGATCAGGTTCTGCTCGAAGTACGGGCCTGCGGAGTCTGCCGTACCGATCTGCACGTCATGGACGGCGATCTGCGGCACCCCAGGCTACCGCTCGTTCTTGGCCATGAAATCGTCGGTGTCGTTGTCGAGAAAGGCGCCAGGGTGAAACGTTTTGCGCTTGGCCAACGCCTTGGCGTACCCTGGCTGGGGCATACCTGTGGCCATTGCCGCTACTGCGTGCGCGGTTCCGAGAACCTTTGCGACGCGGCAGAGTTCACCGGCTATACGCTCAACGGCGGTTACGCCGAGTTCGCATTGGCCGATCAGCGCTACTGCTTTGCACTGCCAAATGAATACCCGGACGCCGAAGCGGCGCCGCTGCTCTGCGCTGGACTGATCGGCTATCGTTCGCTGGTCGCTGCCGGCGATGGGCGGTGTCTGGGCATCTACGGTTTCGGCGCGGCCGCGCACATCATTGCGCAAGTGGCTCGCTGGCAAGGCCGCGAAATATTCGCCTTCACCAAACCGGGTGATGTGGATGGCCAACAATTCGCTCGCCAGTTGGGAGCTGCCTGGGCCGGCGATGCCGACAGCGCACCGCCACAGGAAATGGACGCCGCGATTCTCTTTGCGCCGGTCGGTGACCTGGTTCCGCAGGCGCTCCGTCACACCGTCAAGGGCGGAACGGTGGTTTGCGCAGGCATTCACATGAGCAACATTCCCGAATTCCCTTACGCCATTCTCTGGGGAGAGCGCTGCGTGCGCTCGATCGCCAATCTGACCCGCCGCGACGGCGAGGAGTTTTTTGCCATCGCCCCCCAGGCCGGCGTCCGCACCGAAGTGACACGATTTCCCCTGGAATCGGCCAACGATGCACTACAGCAATTGCGGGCAGGCCAGATTCGCGGTGCAGCCGTTCTTGTCGCCGGCTAGCATGCTGTGAACCGATGGTCGTTGATGTCGAAAGTCGCGCCAGCGACTCACGAATCTGTCCTCCACTCGCGGGCTTGGGGGAGAAGGAAATGCTCATGACCATTAAGCACCCGGCAATCCTTCGCCAGTGAGGCAGATTCAGGCAGAATGGCGGAATGCGTCCTTCTCCCGTTTTTCCGCACCTTGGCCAATGGCCTGGACGGTTTGCGATGCTGCTCGCCGTCATGAGCAACAGCGTGCTCGGCCAAACGTCCTTGTCGGCTGCTCTCGATGAGTTTCTGCGTATCCAGACACAAGGATTGCCAGGCAAAGTCAGTTATGGTGTCGGCCAACTTGATCAGCATGCCCAAAACACCCCATGCAGCGCCTTTGAGCCCTTTCTGCCGCCGGGAGGCCGACTCTGGGGAAGAGCAATGGTCGGCGTACGCTGCCTGGCGCCGAAAGTATGGACCGTGTATGTGCCCGTACAGGTCAGAATTACGGGAAACTATCTGGTTACGGCACGCCAGCTAACGCCCGGCCAGGTCGTGACCAATACCGACCTGCGTACGCAAAGCGGCGATCTCGGCGTGCTGCCAGCCAACGTCGTGACCGACCCCGCCCAGGCCATTGGCAAAACCGTCAGGAACGGTCTCGCTGTGGGTCAGCCTCTTCGCAGCGATCTGTTGACTGCACCATGGCTCGTTCAGCAAGGGCAAAGCGTCAAGCTGTTGTCCACCGGCGCAGGGTTCACGGTCAGTAATGAGGGAAAGGCCCTGAACAACGCCACTGAAGGCCAGATTGCGCAGGTGCGAACCGCTTCCGGACAGGTCGTCAGTGGCGTCGCCCGAAGCCCTGGTGTTGTTGAGGTGTCGTATTAGTCGCAGATCTTGCTTGCCTGGTGCGAAGCCCCCTCTCTATTTTGCGAAAATAAATGTTAAAGTTTAACCGTTACCCGCCGATACACTGGTTGAGTACAACCGTTTTAAGGGCACGGCCATGAAAATCGACAGCACAACCCCTACCTCCACCAGCGCTGTCACCGAGATGCGTCATCGCACCAGCGTCAGCCAGCCGGCAACCAGCGCTGCTACGGAAGTCCACCTCAGTGAACTTGCCGGACAGCTACAGTCTCCCGGTGAAGCTTCGACCTTCGACGCGGCGCGGGTTTCTGAAATCAAGCAGGCAATCGCCGAAGGCCGCTTCACGATCAATTCCGAGGCGATTGCCGACCGGCTGATCGCCTCTGCCAGCGAACTCGTCGCTTCTGCCAGGCAGGCCTGATTCCCGAAGCCTTGATGGCGACGATGGCGGACTTCCTGCCAACGGTCGAGGCCGAAGTCGCCGCGGCAAAGCGCTTTGTCACCCTTCTCGAACTTGAGCAGGAGATGCTCACCAAAGGTGAGGTTGAGCATCTGCAGGAGTTAGTGCAGCAGAAAAACGGGTTGGCCGTCAAACTGGCGACCCTCGCCGAGCAGCGTCACCAGGCGCTCGCGGCAGAGGGCCTGACCGCAGATCGCTCTGGCTTGTCCGCCTGGTTTTCAGCGCACCCGACGGCGAGCCGTGCCCATGCCGCCTGGACCTTGCTGCTGTCGATCGCCAGTCAGGCGCGCGAACTGAATCGGATCAATGGCGAATTGATCCAACTGCGCATGCAATACAACGCACGGGCACTCGAAGCACTCCTGGGAACCCACAGCGCCCTCGGCCTCTATGGCCCGGATGGGCAAAACACCCTGCCCAGCGGTCCCCGCATCCGCGACAGCGCCTAGCAGCCTTACATGGTCGCCCCTGGGTTTGCCAAGCATTCAATTGGTGACGGTTCGAAGGGTAAAGGTTGCAGCCATACCTTCGGACTTTGATCGAGACGATGCTACGACAGCGATCCCTCGTCGAAACGGTCATCGACGAACTGAAAAACCTCGGTCAGATTGAGCACACCCGCCATCGCTCGCCCATCCACTTCGCCGTCAACTGGCTGGCCGGCCTCATCGCCTATGGCCTCATGCCCAACCAGCCCAGACTACCGCTTCAGGACTTCCGCCGGCTCTCACCGTCCCCCAAACTTATCCCGAACTGACGTTATTTACGCTTCCATACAGGAAAAAAGCACCGGCTACAGCGTTCATCAAAAGCCCACAGCCGGCACAAGGAACCGGGCTGGCGCGCGTGGCTTACCGGTGCGCACCCGGCTCCGGGGTTTTCTGTGGCTCGCGCATCTGGACCTTGATCAGATGCTGCAGGATAACCATCAGCGCGGCCGCGCTCATTCCCAGCATGAGGACGCCGTTGATTGCCTCGAGCGGGCCGAGGAGCTTCCAGGTCTTGCTCATGACGATATCGCCGTAGCCGAGGGAGGCGAAATTGACCGCCGAGTGGTAGACCGCCTCGTAGCTTTCGGAAAACTCGCCTAGCCCGATGAAGAGGAATCCCCAAAGGACAACCTGGAGCAGAGTGCCGGCCATCAGGGTGACCATGGCCACCAGGAGCAACCGGATGCCGGCAGTCGCTCCCCGCAGGCCGTTCTGCGCCCGGGTGAGCTGGCGGATGTAATAGCGGACGCACCAGAAGGAAACACCCGCCTGGATCGCAACACAGACAAGCATGAGGGGTAGGCCGACGAGGAAGTTGGTCAGGATCATGCGGTTTTCTCCTCGGAAGGGATGAGCGGACGGGAAGAGGTTCGCCGGTCGTGCCAGCGCTCGAGCAGCCAGATAGTGGCCCACGCGTAGAGCGCGACGGCGACGAACAGGGAGGTGCGCACGAGCGCGCCCTGGAACACACTCTTGCCGTTGGCGCTGTCCTCGATCGCGGGGCCAAGCAAAATCAGCGCGGTGATCAGCGCATTGCTCCAAAACGATGGGCGGAAACGCGAACGCCGCGCCCCGGTCAGCGCCGAGCCGGCCCACAGTCCCGCCGCCATCAGCCAGAGGACCAGCATCCATAGGTTCGGCCAGGCCGACAGGCCGGTCCACACCGCGGCTGCGAGGAATGCGCCCATCAGCGTCGAACCGACCAGTTCGCGGCCGGCCGAGCGGGGATTAGTCTCGCCGGCCTGCTGGCCGAGGGCGACGGTCTTGAGGACGGCCGCCAGATAGAACGACGGATCGGTCAGCGCGAGGATGAAGACCGGCATCACGATGACCGTCGCGCGCCCGGCGATCCATGCCGCAACCGAACGTGTCGGTTTGGGCAGGCGGGCAGCAGCAGTGCCGGCTTGCGGCGGATCGGGGAAGAAGGCGGAGGACAGCGTGCCGACCAGGGTGCCGACGGCGATGCCGGTGGCCAGCGTCAGTGCCAGCGCGCCGACCAGCGCCTGGCTGACGACGCCGGCCACCGGCACCAGCGCGAAGGCGATGACCAGCACCATGGTCAACGGGCTGCCGCTGAGCTGGCCGCTGAAGAAAATCGCGAAGAGCAGCAGCGCGGTGAGCAGCACGCCCGCCGCCGCGTAGTGCTCGAGCAGCGGCACCATGACGATGCCGGCGGCAACCAGCATGGCGAGCAACCCGGCGGCGACCAGACCCTTGCCCAGCGGCAGCGGCGGCTCCGGCCTCGCGAGCACCACCACGGCAAACACGCAGACGACGTAGGGTGCCGTCAGCCCGCCGCCGTAGGCGATCGCCGCGGCGAGCCCGAGCCCGAAGGCGAGGCGCAGGGTGGCCTTGTCGCTGCGGTGCATGAAGCCCTGCTCTAATAGATGTAGGAAATCCAGCTCATGACGCGGATGTAGAGTGCGCCGAGCAGGTTCATCAACGGGTTGTCGCCGGTAAAGACGAGCACATCGGCCTGGCCGCCGATGCGGGCGATGCGCAGGCGCGTTGCTTCGTCCGGGTCGAACTCGATGGCCACCGGTATGCGCTGGGCCTGACGCAGCCAGTCCTTGTTGTTCTGCACCGTGGGCAGGGTGCCGTGCGGCGGTGGCGAGGCCGCGGAGATGCCACCGCCGATGCTGCGCACGCGCCCCTTGAGCACCTCGCCGGGCAGAATGTCGAGGACGATGGCGACTTCGTCGCCGGGGTCGACGTTGCCGAGGTTGTTCTCGGTCAGGTCGGCGCTGATCCACAGGTCGTGCATGGCGATCAGCGTCATTACCGGAGCGCCCGGCTGGGCGAAGTGGCCGACATCGGTGCGCAGGTCGGTGACCACGCCACGCGTCGGCGCGACCACGTGCGTACGGGCGAGGTCGAGTTCTGCCTTCTCGACGGCGGCGCGGGCGCTCTGCAATTGCGTGTTGGCATCACTGGCGTCGCCGGCGGCTTCACGGGCCTTGCGCAGGTCGGCTTCGGCACGCCGCGCCTTGGCCCGTGCCTCGTCGCGGTTGGCCTGGGCGATCTCGAGGCGGCGCACGGAGATGGCGCCGGGGTCGTCCTTGTACAGCTTTTCCTGGCGCTCCGCATCGCGCTCGGTCATCGTGCGGTTCGCTTCGGCTGCGGTCAGCGCGGCACGCGCGGCGTCGACGCCGGCGGCCCCGGCGGCAATCGAGCTGCGCACCGTCTGGTAATCGGCGCGCGCCCGTTGCAGCGCGATCTCATAGGGCTTGGGATCGATGTCGAAGAGCGGCTGGCCAGGCTGGACCTCGTCGTTGTTGCGGATATGCACCTGCGCGAGCTTGCCGGCGACTTCCGCCGCGACCGGCACCACGAAGGCCTGGACACGCGCCTGCGACGTGTAGGGGGTCAACCGGTCGCCGACCAGGTAGAGGCTCAGGCTGGCAACGATAAGGGCGGCGACGACGAGCGCTCCCTTACGGGTGCCGGCGCCGGGCGTCGCATTGTTTTCGGAATCCTGGGTCATGGAGTTGTCCTCAGTTGAACCGGAGAAAGCTTTTCTTGTGGTGGCGGCAACGGGGCGTCGATCAACCTCTTCCAGTTGGCAGTTTCGCGCAGCATGGTCTGCGTCGGTTCGTCGACGAGCGGACGCATCCGAGCTGCTTCCCAGCCTCCGCCTAGGGCCTTGTAGACGGCGATCAGGTTCTGCGCGACGCTGCCCTGAGTGTTGACCAGGCGTTCCTGCTGGCTGAACAGGCTGCGCTGCGAGTCGAGGACACGCTGGAAGTCGACCAGTCCTTCGCGGTACTGGAGTGTCGCTAGATCCTGGGAGCGGCGCGCGGCGGCGACGGAATCGGCGACGATGGCAACCTGGGCGCGGCTCTTGGCGAAGCCGGTGGCCGCGTCGTCGAGTTCGCGCGCGGCACGCAGTACTGTCGCCTGGTACTGCTCGTAGAGTTGCTGGAAGCGGGCATCCTGAACCAGGACCTGGTTGCTCAGTCGCCCCCAGTCGAAGATGTTCCAGATCAGCACCGGCCCGAGACCCCAGTCGAGGGTACGTGCCGACCAGGCGAGCGAGGTGGCCGAGAGGCCGACCGTGCCGACCAGCGCGATCGACGGATAGAGCGACGCTTCGGCAATACCGATTTGCGCAGACTGCGCGGCCAGCAGCATCTCGGCGGTGCGCACGTCCGGGCGGCGGCGGAGCAGGTCGGCAGGAAGGTCGACGACGACGACAAAGCTCGCGACAGGAATCTTCCCGCGTCCGGCGTTCAGCTCCGGCAGGGAACCTGGCGGGCGTCCGAGCAATGTCGCCAGCGCATTCTCCGCCTGGCGCAGCGACCCTTCCAGCTCGGGGATGGTCGCCAGCGTGCTTAGGTATTGCGTGCGCGCCTGCTGCACGTCGAGTTCGGACTCGTTGCCGCTCTTGAACAGGCTCTCGGTGATTTCGAGGCTGCGTTTCTGGATCGCCGCGTTTTCGTTGGCGATGCGCAGGCGCAGCTCAATGGTGCGCAGCGTCACATAGAAGCTCGCAGCCTGTGCTGCAACAAGGACCTGGACATCGTCGTAGCGAGCGATGCTAGCGAAGTAGGCAGCGTCGGCCGCTTCGATGGCGCGTCGGAACTTGCCCCAAAAATCGAGTTCCCAAGCGATGTCGAGACCAACGCTATAGGACCATAACGCGCTGTCCGGGCCGTTGCTCTGGTTCCGGCCGGCCCGCAGCACGTCACCGGAAAGCTGCTGCAGCTGCGGGTAAAGCCCGCTGCCAGCAATGCCGAGCTGGGCACGAGCTTCGAGGATGTGCAGCCCGGCGGTGCGCACGTCGAGGTTGTTGCGTTGCGCCTCGGCAACCAGACCGTCAAGCACCGGGTCGCCAAAATTCTGCCACCAAGCATCTTGCGGTGGCTGCGGGATTTGCCCGTTTTCCGGGGTCGACCGCAAGGCTGGGCTCGACCACTGGTCGAGCCACGGCACTACCGGTAGCGTGTAGTTTGGACCGAGCGGGGCGCAGGCACTGGCCACAAGGCAGGCGGCGAGCAACAGCGCACGGGCCACGGCGCGCGACGCGGGCACGCGCTCAGATGGCCGCGAGCGGCGTATCGCCGTCGTTGGCACGGTCAGGGTTGGCATCGACCCAGCCCATGAAGATCTGGTAGCCGAGGGCAAGCAGCGTCGCGCCGACGAACATGCCGATGATGCCGGAAACGGCCATTCCGCCGAGTGCCCCAATGAGGATCACCGGCATCGGTGCGTCGACACCGCGCCCGAGCATGAGCGGTTTGAGCACGTTGTCGGCCATGCCGGAAACGAAAAGCAGGATCGTATAGGCGATCGCTTCGCCGTTGCCATAGTCACCGCTCGACCAGATGTAACCCATAGCCGGGAGTGTGACGATCAATGCCGGCACCTGCGCGATGCCGAGCACGAGGACGATGGCGGCGAGGACGCCGGCCCACGGCACGCCGGCGATCAACAGGCAGATACCGACGATGATCGCCTGGATGAAGGCGACACCGATGACGCCCTGGGCGACGGCGCGGATGGTCTGGGTGGACAGCCGGGCGAATTCTGCACCGCGCGCGCTGCCGATGACCCGCCCGAAAATCGCGTGGCTGCCGCGCCCGCCCGCTTCGCCGAAGGCCATGAGGATTCCAGCGATGATGAACGAACCGATGAACTGCAGGAGGACGACACCGATGCCCGCGACGAAACCAAGCAGGGACTTGGCGAGGTCGCCAATCTTGGGCTGGTGGCTCTTGACCAGTGCCGGCAGGTCGGCATGCGCCTGGGCCCAGAATCCGTGGATCTTCTTGCCGACCAAAGGCCATTTGGCTACGCTGTCACGCGGAGGCGGAACCTGCAGCGTGTTGTTCTGGGCGTCGGTGATCAGTTGCTGCACCGAGTCGCCGAGCGAACTCATCAGCACGGTGGTTGGCGTGACGATCAGTCCGAGGCCGAGCAACACGATCAGCGTTGCCGCGCGTCCCTGCTTGCCGCCCAGGCGCCGGGCGACTGCCTGGTGTATCGGGTAGAGCGTCACGGCGAGAATCAGCGCCCAGACCATCAGCGTGAGGAAGGGCGAAAACACTCGGTAGCAGAGCATCGCCAGCGCCAGGATGAGGCCGGCGCGGATCAGCACGTCGAGCAGGAGCAAGGCCAGGCGACGTTCAAGTTCAGAATCGGGCAGGTTCATGGTTAATCTCTCTGGTTTTTGGCATGACGCTTTGCCACGGGTTTATCGGCTGCTGCTCCCGGTCTGTCAGCGACGTCTAGTCCGCATCAGGGGGAATCGGCAGGGAATTGTACGTTGTTGGCTGGGGTAGATCCGTCCATTCGATGTACAGGGCACGCACGAGCAGCAGGGGAACGCGCCAGCCTGGTATCACCCCCCTGAAACGGCGACGACTCAGAGGTTGTGAAAAAATAGAAAAGCGGTCATGAAAAGTGCTGTAACCACTTGTTTTGTTGAACACCTTTTGGTGACAGTTCGAAGGGTAAAGATTGCCGCCATCCCTTCGGACTTTGATCGAGGCGAGGCCTCTGTCCCGGATGGAATTCGCTGATCGATGCCTCATCAGTCAGACGCGCTTGAAGCGCGAGGCTGCTATCAGGCTGAATCGACCACGGTCTGACCTGCCTTGTCATCACGTCATGATCGCCTGAGCAACCGGTGGGGGTGACTCCTCGACAACGACCCAAAGCGGTGGGGGTGCTGCGATATCGCAGGGTTGTCCATAGGCGCTCGCGAGCACCTCCCAGACTCTGGCGAGCGAGCGCCTGGGGGCAACCCGTGTTCATGCCGCCGACGGTTCATCGCCGGGCGGGTCGTCTCGCTCGTGGACCCGCAACGCCCAGACGATGTGGGCGTTCTTGTTCGCCAAGGCCACGGCTGCGACGTTCTGGTTGCGCCGGCCGATCAGCGGCGCCAGCCACGTTTTCGCATAACCCGCCTGGCGCTCGGCGACCCGGATCACTGCCCGGGCGCCGTGGATCAGCCGCGTGCGCAGATCGGCATCGCCGTGCTTACGGATGCCCCGAAGCCACGGCTGGCCGCCACGGGAGTGCGGCTTGGGGAGCCATCCCAGCCAGACCGCCAGCTGCCGTCCGTTCTCGAAACTCTTCGCCTTCCCGATCGAGGCCCCCCGCGCGCTTGCCGTGATCGGACCGATGCCGGGAATCTGTGCGAGCTTCTTGCGCGCTGCGTTTTCCCGGTGCCAGACCTGGATTTGCCCCGCCAGTTCGCCCACTGGGCGGTCGAGTTCCTTCAGGGGGTCCCCGAGTCGATGCCGCAAATTGGCGGAAGGCAGCGATCCCTATTTCCCCCGAATTTCGGCGCCAATCGTTCGACGCTCGGCTTGAAATTGGTGAACATCTGTCCTCGCTTCCCACTTTTTTCGCTTCGACTCATCCAGTCCGACAGGCGGCTAGCTCGCTGGGCGCATGGAAGGGTCCAATGCTCCTGCGCTTCAACGCAGCATCCCACGCTCCTCGATGAAGGCGATGATCTCGGACAGGCCCTGGCCAGTCTTCATGTTGCTGAAGACGAAAGGCCGCTCGCCGCGCATGCGTCGGCTGTCGCGATCCATGACCTCCAGCGAGGCGCCGACGAGTGGCGCGAGATCGGTCTTGTTGATCACCAGGAGGTCGGACCTGGTGATCCCCGGCCCACCCTTGCGCGGGATCTTGTCGCCGGCGGCGACGTCGATGACGTAAATCGTCAGATCGGAAAGCTCCGGGCTGAAGGTCGCTGCGAGGTTGTCACCCCCCGATTCCACGAAAACGATCTCGATGTCCGGAAAAGCCGTCGTCAGGCGGGCGACGGCTTCGAGGTTGATCGACGCATCCTCGCGAATCGCGGTATGCGGGCAACCGCCGGTTTCGACGCCGAGGATGCGTTCCTGCGGCAACGCCGCATGCTGCACCAGGAACTTCGCGTCTTCGGCGGTGTAGATGTCGTTGGTCACCACGCCGAGGCTGTATCGGTCGCGCAGCGCCAGGCACAGCGCCAGGGTGAGTGCAGTCTTGCCGGAGCCGACCGGGCCTCCGATGCCAATGCGCAGGGCGGGACGTCGGTGCATCTGAATTCGCTTTCTTTCAGGATCGGAAAAGTCTTGAATACTGGGTTTCATGGCGGCTTGACGCCAAAGCCAGGCCAGGAGCGAAATTGCTCCAGCGTTCTTCGGGCAGTTCGAGCGCCTGCTGCACCACTGCCGGCAGGCGACTACCCAGCGCCAGGAGGATGCGCTGCCCGGCGGCCTGGCCGAGCGGCACCGCCTTGAGCGCTGCCATCATCTGATTTTCGCACCAGGACCACAGATAAGCGGTCAGCGAATCGACGATGGCAATTTTCCAGGCGGCAGCGGCCAGTGCCCAGCCGACCGGAAAAGAGACTTCGGGAAGCGAGTCGAAGACCGGCGGCAGTGGGAAATCGTCCAGCTCGTGCAGCAGGCGACGCAGCGAATAGCCCATCTGTACAGTCTCGGCACGCAGCTCGGACGACTCGCGGCTGGCCAGGAAGTCGGCGTTGAGGCGTTTGACTTCACCATCGTCAGCGGCGATCCAGGCGCGCTGCAGACAGGCGGTCAATGGCGCTTCAAAACGGCCGATGCCATTCGTCAGCAAGCCGTCGATCCATTCTAGTGCCGTCGCCTGATCCTGCACCAGGCTGGCTTCGACAGCCCATTCGAGGCCTTGCGAATAGGTGTAGGCGCCCACCGGCAATGCCGGGCTGGCGAGCTGTAGCAACCGCGACAGCGCGAGACTCACTTGAATTCGTGAATTTTCGCCGGCGAGCGATGCGGGCCGTGGCCGGACGGGTGCGGATCGCTCATCGCTCCGGGACGCACCGGGCGGTAATCGTGACCATCGTGACCGTCCACGCGCACTTCGCCGTGAGCATGCGCACCATATGCTCCCCCTTCCGGATCGAATGGCGCTTCGACCTCGCTGACCGCACAACCGAGACCCAGCAACATCTCCGCGAGAACGTGATCCGCCTGCAAAAGCAGGCCGTACTCGCCAAGCTGTACCGGCACATGCCGGTTGCCGAGATGGTAAGCGGCGCGAATCAACTGCAAGGGGTCGCCGGCACGGACTTCGAGCAGCGCTTCCGGTGCGGCCTCGACGGCGATCACGCAGCCATTGCCGGTGAGCAATCGGTCACCGTGGCGCAGCACGGTGCCGGCCGGAAAAACATAGCCCATCTCCTCGCCGCTGGCCAGGGTGACGCGCTGCCGGCTTTTGCGGCGGGCATCGTAGGGCAACACCAAGCGGTCACTGGCGGGCGTCTCGCGGTCAGTGAAGGATTCGGCAAACAGCATGCTCAGAACAGGAAGTAGCGCTGCGCCATCGGCAGCACGCTGGCCGGCTCGCAGACCAGCAGTTCGCCGTCGGCGCGAACGGCGTAGGTTTCAGGATCGACTTCGATCTTCGGCGTCGCGGCGTTGTGGATCATGTCGGACTTGCCGAGTGCGCGCGTCCGGCGAACGGCAAAGAGCGGCTTGGCGAGTCGCAGCGCTGCGAGTTCGGGATGGTCGATCGCCGCCTGCGAAACGAAAGTCACCGAGGTCTTGCGCGCACCGCCGAAAGCTCCGAACATCGGCCGATAGTGCACCGGCTGTGGCGTCGGGATCGAGGCGTTGGCGTCGCCCATTGCGGCCGCAGCGATCATTCCGCCCTTGAGAATCAAGGAGGGCTTGACGCCGAAGAAAGCCGGTTTCCAGAGCACCAGGTCGGCGAGCTTGCCGACCTCGATCGAGCCGACGAGATCGCTGATGCCGTGCGTGATCGCCGGATTGATGGTGTACTTGGCGAGGTAGCGCTTGACACGGAAGTTGTCGTGCGTGGATTCGGCCTGTCCGGTCGGCGGCGGCAGCTGACCGCGCTGTACTTTCATCTTGTGCGCTGTCTGCCAGGTACGGATGATCACTTCGCCGACGCGTCCCATCGCCTGCGAATCCGACGACATCATCGACAGCGCACCCAGGTCGTGCAGGAGGTCTTCGGCGGCGATCGTCTCGCGGCGGATGCGGCTTTCAGCGAAAGCGACGTCCTCGGCGATCGCCGGGTCGAGGTGGTGGCAGACCATCAGCATGTCGAGATGTTCATCGACGGTATTGACGGTGTACGGGCGCGTCGGGTTGGTCGAGGAAGGCAGGACGTTGGCCTCGCCGACGGCACGCAGAATGTCGGGCGCATGCCCACCGCCGGCGCCTTCGGTATGGAAGGTATGGATGGTGCGCCCCTTGAAGGCGGCGAGCGTCGTTTCGACGAAGCCGGATTCGTTGAGCGTGTCGGTATGGATCGCCACCTGCACGTCCATCTCGTCGGCTACCGCCAGACAGTTGTCGATCGCCGCCGGGGTGGTGCCCCAGTCCTCGTGCAGCTTGAGACCGATGGCGCCGGCGCGTACCTGTTCGCGCAACGGTTCCGGCAGCGAGACATTGCCCTTGCCGAAGAAACCGAGGTTCATCGGGAAAGCGTCGGCCGCTTCGAGCATGCGCTGGAGGTGCCAGGGTCCCGGCGTACAGGTCGTGGCGTAGGTGCCCGTGGCCGGGCCGGTGCCACCGCCGAGCATGGTCGTCACCCCCGACATCAGGGCTTCATCGATCTGCTGCGGGCAGATGAAATGGATGTGGCTGTCGATGCCGCCGGCGGTGACGATCATTCCCTCGCCGGCGATGATCTCGGTGCCGCCGCCGATAGGGAGGGTCACGCCCGGCTGGATGTCCGGATTGCCGGCCTTGCCGATGCCGGCGATACGGCCGCCCTTGATGGCGATGTCGGCCTTGACGATTCCCCAGTGGTCGACGATCAGCGCGTTGGTGATGACCGTGTCGGCGACTTCGGCAGCAGGCTTCTGACCCTGTCCCATGCCGTCACGGATCACCTTGCCCCCGCCGAACTTGACTTCCTCGCCGTAGATCGTGAAATCGTCTTCGACGACGATCCACAGCTCGGTGTCGGCGAGACGTACGCGATCGCCGACGGTTGGGCCGAACATCTCGGCGTAGGCCTGTCGCGAGATTTTGACGCTCATGACCGAATCCTCATGGCAATTCTCCCATGACCGAGCCATTGAAACCATGGACTCGGCGCTCGCCGGCCAGCGCCACCAGTTGTACGCTGCGCGTCTGACCGGGTTCGAAGCGCACCGCGGTACCGGCGGCAATGTCGAGGCGGAAACCGCGCGCCGCGACGCGGTCGAAAACCAGTGCGGCATTGGTCTCGGCAAAATGGTAATGCGAACCGACCTGGATCGGCCGGTCGCCGGTATTGGCGACGCTCAGGCGGGTCGTTGCACGACCGGCGTTGAGTTCGATCTCGCCCGCTTCGATCCGCATTTCTCCGGGAATCATCGTTCAGTTCCTCAAATGATCGGGTGATGCACGGTGACCAGTTTGGTGCCGTCCGGGAAGCTTGCTTCGACCTGGATGTCGTGGATCATTTCCGGCACGCCTTCCATCACGTCGGCACGACTCAACAGCGTTGTGCCGTAGCTCATCAGCTCGGCAACCGTGCGGCCGTCGCGGGCGCCTTCGACGATCGCGGCGCTGATCAGCGCCACCGCTTCCGGGTAGTTGAGCTTCAGACCACGCGCCCGGCGTCGTTCGGCGAGCAAAGCGGCGGTGAAGATCAACAGCTTGTCCTTTTCTCTCGGCGTCAGTTCCATGCGTCTTCCTCAAAGCGATTCAGGTGCTCCAGATGCGTGGCACGACGGCTGCCTTGCCGAGCGCCGCCGGGCGCAACCGTTTCCACACTTCGCTCAACCAGGCGCGTGCCGCTTCGGTACAGGGCGCCAGGCAACGCGCCACCAGCACCTCGGGCAGTGCCGTGACCCCGGTCAACAGACCCGCGGCGGTCGGCACCGCCAGGCAGGCGTCGAGCCATTCCCGCTGCACCCCCGTCCCTGCGAGCAGCAGGGTCGCGCTGACCGGCCGGCCAGCCAGACCGGCAGCCGCATCAAGCCAGGCCGAGCCGCCGGACAACCAACCGCGCTCGACCCACAGCGGCCGTCCTTCGCTCTCGATCCGCGTCGCCAGGTCGAGCTGCCCGTGGCTGAAGCCTTCGCCGGCAGCCGTTCGACCCAGGCAGAGTATCTCCCAGCCGCAGAACATGCCACCGGCGGCCAGTTGGACATGTGTGTGCATCTGCGCGTCGGCACCATCGAAGACGATCGTTTCCTGCGGCAGCCATTCGATGACAGCTGCGCGCCCAATGCGCACGTTCAGCACATGCTGCGCCGGCCGCCCCCCCGAACGATACCACTTGCCGGCGCCTGGGGTGGTCAACAATGCATGCGCACCGGCTCCCGCGGCCAGCGAGATGTCCAGTCGGTCGCCGCCGACGATGCCCCCGGGCGGATGCAAAACAATCGCATGACAGACCGCCGGACCCTCCGGGTAGAGCGCTTTCTGTACGCGCAGCGGCCCGTAATGCTCGCGCTGTACCAGCAGCGTGGTCTCTGCACGACGCTCGAAACCGAGGGCCAGCCGTGCCTGCCAGCCGGAACGTGCCGCTTCCTCGATGGCCGCTGCCGCTGCCGTCAAACCACCAGGGCCGCCAGATCCCCATTCTGTTCCATGTACGATTCGTTCTCCAGCCCCAGAAAGCACTTGGGCCAATCTCGTCGGATTGGCCCAAGTGCTCGTTTTCTGGTGCCCCCAGTCGGAATCGAACCAACACCTGATGATTACAAATCAACTGCACGACCTTCATGCTACGGGGGCAAAAGCATTTCTCGGGCGAATTATAGCCGACCTTGATGCTTGCTGTATCATCTCCGGATTCCTTGCCAGGCGCAAGCCTCTGTGCATCGAAATACCGCTGTTAGAATGACCTGACTGTTTTTTTCGGTAGGACCCCATGCCATCCCTTTCGAACCCCTCGGAAATTGCGCGCGAGACCCTCCGTCTGCTGGCTTCCCGACGGATTTCTCCCTCTCCCGAGAACTATCGGGACCTCTATAACGAGATTGCGGGCACCTCCGGCAATCTCGCGGAAAATTTTCCCAAACGCGAGCTGCAGGCGCTACAGACCGTTCTACCCAGAGAGACTGCCGTTCAGCAAAAGCTGGTCAAGCGGTTTGAACAGGCATTCAAGGGCAGGAACTGGGATGAACTGCGCGACGGAGTCGCCGACTTGGTCAAGCAGCTCGCCAATGAGCACGAATTGCCTTGGAGCGAGTTATTTCGCGACTTTCTGCGCCAGTGGGAAAACAAGCAGGCCGGACTGACCGTGGCGCGCAAGCGTGAAGCGCTCGAGCGAGTGCTGGCAGCCGCTGCGGGCAACAGTGAGCTGCTGTTCGGACGACTGCAGGGCTTGGTCAAGTCGTGGTCGAGCAATGGCGTGGGAGAGGAGGAAATCCCTCTGGTCGAGGCCGGAGCCATTGCAGAGACTGAGGCCAACCTGCCGCTCGTCAGTGAGGTCGACACAGACAGTTCGATGCGTACGAGCGAGTCGTCGAGTGAACTGCGCGACCTCTTCGCGTACACCCTTGAAGTGATCGTCGCGACACAACTCACGGATGAACCGGAGCTTGCCGCCGATGCCCGCATGCTGGCGCACAAGGCCCGCAGCGCCACTTCACCTTCTGCGCTGCAGGGCCTGCTGGCTGGTGTCAAGCGCTTCGCATTCCGTCTGGAGATCCTGGCAGAGGATCGTACCGAACTGCGCGCGGGTTTGCTCAATCTACTGCAATTGCTGATCAAGAACGTGGGCGAGCTGGTCACCGAAGACCGCTGGCTGGCCGGACAGATCGAAATCGTTCGCGACATCGTTTCCAACCCTTTGAGCATTCGTGCCATTGACGATGCCGAGGGTCGGCTCAAGGAAGTCATCTTCAAGCAGAGCCAGCTCAAACACAGTCTCAACGAAGCCAAGGAGAGCCTCAAGCAGATGCTGGCCGGCTTTGTCGATCATCTGGCAGAATTCGCCGACTCGACTTCCGACTATCACGACAAGCTTGAACTCTGTGCGCACCGGATCAGCATGGCCGAGGACATCACACAACTCGAAGGTGTCCTCGCCGATGTGATTCATGAGACACGCATCATTCAGCTCAACGCGCAACGCTCGCGTGACGACCTGCGCACTGCGAAACAGCGCGTCAGCGAAGCCGAGGCGAGAATCGGCGAACTGCAACGGGAACTCGACCGGGCCAGCATGCTGGTTCGTCATGACCAGTTGACCGGGACCCTCAACCGTCGCGGTCTTGATGAGGCATTCGAGAAGGAGGTCGCACGTGCTCAGCGTCGCCAGTCGCCCCTCTGCGTGGCCCTGCTCGATATTGACAACTTCAAGAAACTCAACGACACGCTCGGTCACGATGCCGGCGATGCAGCCCTGATACACCTGGCGACCGTGATTCGGGAGACGATGCGTCCGCAAGACACGGTTGCCCGATTTGGTGGCGAAGAGTTCATCATCATCCTGCCGGACACGTCGGTCGAGGATGCGCAGACGGCCATTGTCCGTCTGCAGCGGGAATTGACCCGACGCATCTTCCTCCACAACAACGACCGACGACTGATCACCTTCAGCGCCGGCGTGACCCACCTGCAGCCCGGCGATATCCAGGGATCGGTCACCAAGCGCGCAGACGAGGCCATGTATGCGGCCAAACAGGCAGGGAAGAACCGGGTCATGATCGGCTGAGCTGCAGGTACCGGCAGCGCGGTAGTGCACGGAAGAAGCTTTTCAGTTCGGCCCGATCGCCTCCGGCGATGGGGTACCGGCCAGATGCTTGAGCACTTCGCCGGCGGCCAGCAGACCGAAAGGCGCCGTCACGCAAACCGACGAACCGAAGCCGGCACAGCTCAGGCCAGTGAGCATCCGTGGCTGCTCGCAGGAATTGCTGCGCCCAGGGTAGCGAAGAGGTTCGCTGGAAAATACCGCCGGAACCCCGAATTTCTTTCCGGCCTCGCGAGGGAACCCGTAGTTTTTGCGCAATAGCGAGCGCACTTTGGCGAGCAGCGGGTCCTGGATGGTGAAAGCAAGATCGGCAATCCGGATGCACGTGGGATCGATCTGGCCACCGGCGCCACCGGCAGTGATCAGCGGCACCCCACAACGTTTCGCCCAGGCGATCATCGCCGCTTTGGTGCGCACCTGATCAATGGCGTCGATGAGGTAATTGAAGTCTCCGCCAAGCAGCGCTGCAACGTTTTCCGGCGTCACGAAATCCTCGATTTCGCTGACCACGCAATCCGGGTTGATGGCACGAATCCGTTGCGCCATGGCGCTGACCTTGGCCTTGCCGAATTCACCGTCGAGCGCGTGTACCTGACGGTTGACGTTGGACTCGGCGATCATGTCGAGGTCGATCAGGGTGATCCTGCCGACCGCCGAACGTGCCAGGCCTTCGACCGCCCATGAACCCACGCCACCGATGCCGACCACCGCGACATGGGCGTTTTCGAAGCGCTGCAAGGCATCCGCGCCATAGAGGCGGGCAATGCCGCCGAAGCGGCGCAACCGATCGACAGGTGTTTCGCTCATGGCGTCTGTGGGGTTCGCCGGAGGCTCCACCGGCGTGGCTGGCTCGATTCGCGCCTCCCTCGCTGTCGGCAAGCGGCGTCACGGGTCTGGCTGTGCATGGGAGCGTATTCCGGCAAGGGATGCTGCCCAGTGTAACCGAAAGCCAGGGTGCAAGGGCATGCCGCCTGGGGCAATACGGCAACACTCGCGGCAGACAGTCGGATGCGTTCCGGCAAAGCTTTTTTCGCACGCAGATCGTGCGGTCATTGTCTGCATTCAACTGGCCGCAAGATGCCATGCTGGGCTAAACTTGTGGTTTTTGTTGATCAGGAGTTCATATCACATGCCTATTGTCACCACACCCAGTGGCTTACAGATCGAAGAGATCATTGTTGGCAGCGGTCCCACCGCCAGCGCCGGTCAGCACGTCATCGTGCATTACACGGGCTGGCTGGCCGATGGCAAGAAATTCGATTCGAGCGTCGATCGCAACGAACCCTTCCGTTTTCCGCTCGACGGGAAACACGTCATTGCCGGCTGGGAAGAAGGGGTGCCGGGGATGAGCGTCGGCGGCATCCGTAAGCTTACCATTCCCGCCGATCTCGCTTACGGTGCCCGTGGCGCCGGAAAGTTGATACCGCCAAACGCGAAGCTGGTATTCGAGATCGAGCTGCTCGACATCGCCTGAGAATGGCCGACAGGCCACGCCAGACCCCACGCCCGCCAGCAGGGACACGGCCGGCCGAAGCGGATATCGGCCGGCCCTTGCCAGGCGCCCGCATGACCAGGCCCAAGCCGCCTGCGGCCCGTGTAGCCGGCGCGCCAGCGCACAAGACCGAGGCCGAGCGTTTGCCTGGCACCGGCACATCGCGCTCAGCGCCCGTCCCGGAAGCGGCGGGCAAGGTGCCGCCTGACGGCGTACGCATTGCCAAGCTGATGGCCGAGCGCGGTCTTTGTTCGCGCCGCGATGCGGATGAATACATCGCGCGAGGCTGGGTTTTCGTGGATGGACGGCGGGTCAGCCAACTCGGAACGCGTGCCCATCCAGATGCCGTCATTACTCTCGACCGGCAAGCGCAGGCGAATCAGCAAAGCCGGTTGACGATTCTGCTGAACAAGCCGATAGGTTATGTTTCGAGCCAGCCGGAACCCGGCTGCAAGCCGGCAGTGACCCTGATTCGACCCGAAACACAGTATCGCACACCGGACACGCCGGTTTTCCATCCGGCCTGCCTGAAGGGACTGGCACCTGCAGGCCGGCTCGACATCGATTCGACCGGCCTGCTCATCCTGACCCAGGACGGGCGAGTGGCACGCCAGTTGATTGGCGAGGACTCGATGATCGACAAGGAGTATCTGGTACGTGTCGGGGGTCATCTCGATGCCGGGGGCCTGTCCCTGCTGCAGCACGGGCTCAGCCTCGACGACCGCAAACTGAAGCCGGCCCAGGTCGCATGGCTCAACGACGATCAGCTGCGCTTCGTTCTCCATGAGGGGCGCAAGCGACAGATCCGGCGGATGTGCGAGCTGGTCGGGTTACGCGTGACCGGCCTCAAGCGCGTGCGCGTCGGGGCAGTCAGACTCGGCGACCTGCCACTCGGTCAATGGCGCTTTCTGCGCCCCGACGAAAGCTTCTGACGGGTCCCGGCAGCGCACCTCGGGTCTGCCGGCCGTTCAGAGAAAGACCGGCTCGGGCGTCAGTTCAATGCCGAAATGCTCGCGCACAGCGGTCTGTACGGCCTGTGCCAGAGCGATCACCTCGGCTCCTGAAGCGCCGCCGCGATTGACCAGCACCAGCGCCTGCTTCTCGTACATTCCCACCCGGCCGAGGTTGCGGCCTTTCCAGCCGCTCTGTTCGATCAACCAGCCGGCTGCGAGTTTGACGCGGCCATCGACCTGCGGGTAACGCGGCAGACCCGGAAACCGGCTGGCCAGTCGCTCACCGGTCGCCGTGTCCACCAGTGGGTTGTGGAAGAAGCTGCCGGCGTTGGGCAAGGCCGCCGGATCGGGCAGCTTGCGGCTGCGGATATCGATCACTGCCGCAGCGATTTGCCGGGCATTCGGATTGGCAATCTGTTGCTGATCGAGTTCGGCAGCCAGGTCGGCGTAAGCGGTCAGGGGCTGCCAGACTTTCGGCAGGCGGAGGGTCACGTGCGTGATCACCCGAGCAGCGTCGAGATGCCACCCCTGTTGTTTGAAGACGCTGTCGCGGTAGGCAAACCGGCAGGCTGCACGATCGAAGTGCAGCGTCTGGCCACTTTGCATGTCGCAGGCTTCGAGCGACAGGAAGCGATCGGCGATTTCGAGACCGTAGGCACCGATGTTCTGGATCGGCGCTGCGCCGACCGTGCCGGGAATCAATGCCAGATTTTCGAGTCCCGGCCAGCCTTGCGCGAGTGTCCAGCTGACCAGTTGATGCCAGTTCTCGCCGGCACCGGCGCGCACATACCAGGCGTCGTCATCCTCGGCGACCAGTTGCCGGCCACCAATCGCCATGTGCAGCAGCAAACCGTCAAAGTCTCCGGAGAGCACCAGGTTGCTGCCTCCTCCCAGAACGAAGCGGCGCGGCTCGCCGCTGCCGGCGAGTTGTGCCAGTTGACCGGCAGCGGTGATCTCGGCATACAGCGCGGCCCGTCCGGGCAAGGCCAGTGTTGTCCGCGTCGCCAGTTCGACGTCACCCGTCACGAAATCCGGCAGTTGCCGGCCATCCATCAGGCAGGCACCTCAGAGCAGCGGCGCCAGCCAGCGCTGTGCTTCGCCGACGCTGAAACCGGCACGCTGCGCCCAGTCCTCGAGCTGGTCACGGGCGATCTTGCTGACCGCAAAATAACGCGCCTGCGGGTGCGCCAGATAGAAACCGGAAACGGCTGCCGCGGGCGTCATGGCGAAGGATTCGGTCAAACCCATGCCGGCATTGCGCGGCGCATCGAGCAGTTCGAAGAGCGGGCCCTTGGCGGTATGATCGGGGCAGGCCGGATAGCCGGGCGCCGGCCGGATGCCGCGATAGTCCTCACGGATCAGAGCCTGGCAGTCGAGCATTTCGTCGCTGGCGTAGCCCCAGTAGTCGCGCCGTACTTCTGCGTGCAACCATTCGGCACAGGCTTCGGCCAAGCGGTCGGCGATCGCCTTCAACAGGATCGAACGGTAATCGTCATGGGCGGCAGCGAATTCGGCGAGCTTTTCCTCGATACCGAAACCCGCGCCGACGGCAAAGGCGCCGATCCAGTCCGGCGTACCGCGCTCGGCCACATAGTCGCTCAGGCAGTAGTGCGGTTTGCCCGCCGGACGCTCGTACTGCTGGCGCAGGTTGTGCCAGCTCAGCAATTGCTCGCTGCGTGATTCGTCGGCATAGATTTCAATGTCGTCACCGACAGCGTTGGCCGGGAAGAGGCCGAAGACGGCGTTGGCACTCAACCACTTCTCGCTGACGATTCTTTGCAGCATGGCCTGCGCGTCGCTGAACACCGTCCGGGCAGTCGGACCCACCAGCGCGTCTTCCAGGATCTTCGGGTAACTGCCGGCCAGATCCCAGGTCTGAAAGAAGGGTCCCCAGTCGATGAAATCGACGAGGGTCGTGAGGTCGACGTTGCGTAGCACGTGCAGCCCCGGCTTTTTCGGCGCCGTCGGCCGATAGGCGGGATCGTTGTTCCATACGAAGCGATTGCTGCGTGCCGTTTCCAGCGTCACCAGCGGAATGCCCTTCTTGTTGGCGTGCTGCGCGCGCACCCTGGCGTAGTCGGCAACGATCTCGTCCCGAAAAGCCGCGCCATGGTCGGCCGACAGGAGGCGGGTGACCACGCCGACCGCGCGCGAGGCATCGGGGACATAGACCACCGATCCGGAATAGTTCGGCGCGATCTTGATCGCCGTGTGCGCACGGCTGGTCGTTGCTCCGCCGATCAGGAGCGGTATTGGCGGGCATCCATCGACCGCGTCGGCAAAACCGAGACGTTCCATCTCGGCCGCGACATGGCTCATTTCCTCGAGTGACGGGGTGATCAGGCCGGACAGGCCGACAGCCTGTGCCGCATGCTCCCTGGCGGCGTGCAGGATCTTGTCGCAGGAGACCATGACACCGAGGTCGATGACCTCGTAGCCGTTGCAGCCCAGCACCACGCCGACGATGTTCTTGCCGATGTCGTGCACGTCGCCCTTGACCGTGGCCATCACGATCCGGCCCTTGCTGCGGACACCGGTACGCAGTTTTTCGGCCTCGATGAAGGGGATCAGGTGCGCGACCGCCTGTTTCATCACCCGTGCCGACTTGACCACCTGCGGCAGGAACATCTTGCCGGCGCCAAAGAGGTCGCCGACGATGTTCATGCCGTTCATCAGGGGCCCTTCGATCACCGACAGCGGTGGCTTGCCGTCGGCTTCCAGCGCGGCGCGGCATTCTTCGGTGTCGGCGACGACGAAGTCGGTGATTCCCTTGACCAGGGCATGCGAGAGACGCTGTTCGACCGGCAGTTCGCGCCAGGCGAGGTCGGGGCCGCTGTCCCTGGCCTGGCCTTCGCGCACCGTCTGGGCAAATTCGACCAGCGCCTCGCCGGCATCGGGGCGGCGGTTCAGGACCACATCCTCGACCTTCGCGCGCAGTATCGGGTCGAGGTCGTCGTAGACGCCGAGCATGCCGGCGTTGACGATGCCCATCGACAGTCCGGCCTGGATCGCGTGGTAGAGGAAGACGGTGTGGATCGCTTCGCGAACCGGATCGTTGCCGCGGAACGAGAAGGAGACATTGGATACCCCTCCGGAAATCTGCGCGCCCGGCAGGTGCGCGCGAATCCAGGCGCAGGCCTCGATGAAGTCGACGGCGTAGTGGTTGTGCTCTTCGATGCCGGTGGCGATGGCGAAGATGTTCGGGTCGAAGATGATGTCCTCGGGGGGAAAAGCCGCCTGTTCGGTGAGCAGCCGGTAGGCGCGCGCGCAGATTTCGGTCTTGCGTGTGTAGGTGTCGGCCTGTCCGTTCTCGTCGAAAGCCATGACCACCACCGCCGCACCGTATCGGCGCGCCAGCCTGGCCTGGCGCAGGAATTCGGTCTCGCCCTCCTTCATCGAGATCGAGTTGACGATGCCCTTGCCCTGGATGCACTGGAGACCCGCTTCGATGACCGTCCATTTCGACGAGTCGATCATGATCGGCACACGTGCGATGTCCGGTTCGCTGGCAATCAGCTTGAGGAAGCGGTCCATGGCCGCTGGCGAATCGAGCATCGCCTCGTCCATGTTGATGTCGATCACCTGTGCGCCGTTTTCGACCTGCTGGCGGGCAACCGCCAGGGCAGCGTCGAAGCGGCCTTCGAGAATCATTCGGGCAAAGGCTCGCGAGCCGGTGACGTTGGTCCGCTCGCCGACGTTGACGAACAGCGACTCCTTGCCGACGTTGAACGGTTCGAGACCGGACAGACGCAGCTTTCTTTCGATCTGCGGAATGGTCCGGGGTTTGATGCCGGCCACCCTGCCGGCGATTGCCGCGATATGTTCGGGCGTGGTGCCGCAGCAGCCGCCGACGATATTGACGAAACCTTTCCTGGCCCAGTCGGCGATTTCGGCGGCCAATTGTGCCGGTGTCTCGTCGTAGCCGCCGAAAGCGTTCGGCAGGCCGGCGTTCGGGTGCGCCGAAACGAAGCAATCGCAGATCTGTGAGAGTTCCTCGACGTACTGGCGCAACTCGCCGGCACCGAGGGCGCAGTTGAGCCCGAAGCTCAGCGGACGGACATGGTTCAGCGAGTTCCAGAACGCTTCGGCGGTCTGCCCCGAGAGGGTCCGTCCCGAAGCGTCGGTGATCGTTCCGGAAATCATCACCGGCCAGCGGCGACCGGTCTCATCAAAGTGTCGTTCGATGGCAAACAGGGCTGCCTTGGCGTTCAGCGTGTCGAAAACGGTCTCGACCAGCAGAAGGTCGGCACCGCCATCGCAGAGTCCGCGGATGGCTTCCGCATAGGTGCCGACCAGTTCGTCGAAGCTGGTATTGCGGTAGCCGGGGTCATTGACGTCCGGCGAGATCGACGCGGTGCGCGAGGTCGGCCCGATGACGCCGGCGACAAAGCGGGGCCTGGCCGGGTCCCTGGCGGTGAATTCGTCGCATACCGCCCGAGCCAGTTGCGCGCCGGCCACATTCAGCTCATATACGATGGCTTCGAGATGGTAATCGGCCTGCGAGACGCGGGTCGAGTTGAAGGTGTTGGTCTCGATGATGTCGGCGCCGGCGGCCAGATACTCGGCATGGATCGCACGGATGAGGTCTGGTCGAGTCAGCAGCAACAGGTCGTTGTTACCTTTGAGATCATGCGCATGCGTCGCGAAGCGACTGCCACGATAATCCGCCTCCTGCAGGCCCTGGCGCTGGATCATCGTTCCCATTGCGCCATCGAGAACCAGAATGTGCTTTTCGAGGAGGGTTTTCAGTTCGGCGGTACGGTCGGGTTGCGTGGCTGGCATGGATCAATTCCCTGGTTTTTTCGCTGGTCTGTGGTTGCAAAACAGAAAACCCGTCGGCGCAAAGCTCGACGAGTCTTGATGAGGGTCTCGCTTTAATGTGAAAGTCGCGTATGCGACTCACGAACCTCCCCTCCCCCTCGCGAGGGGCGAAGGCGGGGTTTCGCGGAGCACTGCTCCGTGCCGCCGTAGCCGGCCCGCGATGCAGCGCGGGCCGTGGGAGGGGTTGGGGGAGAGGGAAACGGTCATGACTTTCATGATCGGGGGTGCCTGGAAAAGTGATGACCGTTAGCGGCATTTTTAACGCGCCCGCAATCTGCTCAAGTCAAATCGCCGCCAACCCTGGAGGTGAACAGGGCAGGCGTGCGAATCTACCCGCCGGGCCATCCCTTGTCAAGGCAGCGAGCAAGCCTATAGCAGGCTCATCTCGACCCGTTCGCCGTTGGGCGGCAACGGGTGCCTGCGGCTGTTGGTTGCAATGGGCCTCGGTACGGCTGGGCCCTTGCAGCGGGTGTGCCGGATGTAATCAGGCGGTTCTGCGGTTATCCGCACGCGGGCGCTTGGGTTGTCGCCTTTCGAAGAGACGCAGGCCGAGGAACATGATCGCTCCGACAACGCCCATGCCGAGAAAGAAACCCGTGTAGGCGAGCGGCATCGGCCAGTCGAGCGCCTGCGCCATGCTTGAAAACTCGGACATGCCGCCAGCGCCGGCCAGGACGTTGATCGGCATGAAGACGACGCTGAGCACGGTCAGTCGCTCGATTTTCTTGTTCTGGTTGATGTTGATCGCGCTGTCCGTGGCATCCATCAGGAAGTTGATCTTGTTGAACAGGAAAGCGGTGTGTCCGTCGAGGGATTCGATGTCGCGCAAAATCTCGCGTACATCGAGCTGTTGGGCGTCCGACAGCAACTTGCCACGCAACAGGAAGGACAAGGCCCGCCGGGTATCGAGTACGCTGCGGCGCGTACGTCCGTTGAGATCTTCCGCTTCGGCGACTGCCGCTAGGATGTGCGAGGCCTCAACGTCGGTCACGTGCGACCGCAGCACCTGCGTGCCGGCCTTCTCCAGCTCGCCGTAGACATCCTCCAGCGCGTTGGCCGAGTACTCGACGTCTGCGGCGTACAGGTCGATGAGCACGTCCTTGCCATCGGTGACGTAGCCCGGCCGGGTACGAGCGCGCGCGCGCTGCAGGCGGAACACCGGCAGTTCCTCGGTACGCACGGTAAACAGAATCTCGTTGTGGAGAATCAGCGCCACCGGAACGTTGCGCGATTCGTCCTTGGTGTCAAGCAGGAAGTCGGAGTGCAGGTGTACCTCACCGTCGTCCTCGACATAGAAGCGCGCGCTGGCTTCGAGGTCGGTCAGGGTAACCGGGTCCGGAACCTCGACGTCGAACATCTCGCCAATCCAGCCGCGGATTTTCTTGGTCGGGGCCACCAGATCCACCCAGATCGGGTGGACGTTCTTCAGATCCTCCGGGCCGCTGACCGAGATCTGATGCAGGCGGCCATCACGCAGCTCGAAGGCCGTGATCGTGGTTTTTTCATTGCGGTAATGGCTGTCATCGATCAACTCTTCGAGGACATCGTCGGAGAGAAGCGCCAGGATCGGGTCGGCGCCTTCCTTGACTTCGTCCCAGACCACCAGACGCTCATTGGGGTCCAGCGATTCAAGAATGTAGGCGATTTCCTTCGGCGGCATCCGCCGGAGCTTCTCGCGAAGTTCCTTGCGATACTGCTGCTGGATCTCCGGGTCGAGTTCCCCCTGATTCTGCCCATCCTGCTCGGGGACGAGCTCTTCGACCAGTTTCTGCAGGGAGAGCAGGGAGCGCACCTCGGTGAGATGTACATCGGCAATGCCCTTGATCGGGACTGCCCCAGAGACATTGCCTTTGCTTTCTTCGCCCATGTTCTCGACTCCCTGATGATCGGATGCAGAAAGGGGTGCGGATTGTAGCACTGCTGAACATACGGAGCGCCTGAATCAGTCCTTATTTTGGCCATTGAAACAATTTGTAATCTCTTTTTGCCAGCAGGCATGGGCAGCGAATGACCGTGCCCTGTCGAGCCCCCGTGATGCCCTTGTGGGGAGTTCGCATTCGTCCTACAATCGCGCCCTGCGTGCTGCGCCGCAGCAACGCCAGGGTTGCCGGAACGATCCTTGCCTGAGCGATTTGCCGGCCGATGACGGCATCACCGCGGGCCATATCCCATATCCCGCGATCGAGGTTTCGGGAGGAACGATGACGGCAAGCAACGCGCCGCACGGCGAAAAGTCCGGTCTGGCAGCCACCGCCCTGGCGGCCATGGGTGTCGTTTTTGGCGACATCGGCACCAGTCCGCTATACACCGTCAAGGAAGTCTTTGGCGGCCATCACCCGCTGGCGGTCACCGAAGCCAATGTGCTGGGCATCCTCTCGCTGGTATTCTGGGCCTTGACGGTCACCGTTTCGTTGAAGTATGTCCTGTTCATCACCCGTGCCGACAACAAGGGGGAGGGCGGCATCATGGCGCTGACGGCGCTCGCGCTGCGGACCGCGAATGCGTCGCCGCGGATTCTCTGGCTGATGTCGGCGCTGGGCATTTTCGGCGCCGCACTGTTCTACGGCGATGCCGTGATCACGCCGGCGATGTCGGTGCTCTCGGCGGTCGAGGGACTCGAAGTGGTGACGCCGCTGCTGACGCCTTACGTTCTGCCGACCACGATTGCCATCCTGATCGTGCTTTTCCTGTTTCAGCGGCATGGCACGGCGGCTGTCGGCGCGCTGTTTGGCCCGGTGATGATGTTCTGGTTCGCCACCCTGGGCACTCTCGGCCTGTGGAACGTGATTCAGTATCCTGCGGTGCTGGCTGCGATCAATCCCTGGTACGCACTGGTCTTTGTCATCGAGCATCAGGGGCTCGCCTTCCTGGCCCTAGGTTCGGTGGTGCTGGCGATTACCGGCGGCGAGGCGCTCTACGCCGACATGGGCCATTTCGGTCGCCGCGCCATCAAGTGGGCGTGGTTCTCTTTTGTTTTCCCGCTGCTGTATCTCAACTACCTCGGTCAGGGAGCGCTGATCCTCAACGATCCGAAAGCGATCGAGAATCCGTTTTTCAACATGGTTCCGACTGAAATCCTGCTGATCCCGTTGATCGTGCTGGCCACGGTGGCCACGGTGATCGCCTCGCAGGCGGTGATTTCGGGGGCCTTTTCACTGACCAGCCAGGCCATGCAGCTCGGCTATTGTCCGCGCATTCGGGTCAAGTTCACGTCGGAACGCGAAAAGGGCCAGATCTATGTGCCGAACATCAACTGGTTGCTGTTGATCACGGTGATCATCGTCGTGCTCGGGTTTCGGTCGTCGTCGAATCTGGCCTCGGCCTACGGCATCGCCGTCACGCTGACGATGATGATCGATACGATCCTTGCCTTTGCCGTCGTCCGCGCCCTGTGGCGGTGGAGCTGGCCGCGTGCGGCGCTGTTTCTGGTATTTTTTGTGGTCGTCGACTTCGCCTTCTTTTCGGCCAACGTGATCAAGGTCCTCGATGGCGGCTGGTTCCCGCTGACGCTGGGGGTCTCGGTATTCATGCTGCTTTCCACCTGGAAGCTCGGTCGAAAACTGCTTTATGAGAAACTCAGGCAGGATTCGATACCAATCGAGGCCTTCATCACCGGTCTTGCGACCGGAGGGCCCTTGCGCGTCGAGGGAACCGGTATCTTCATGACCGCCGATGCCGCGAGCGTACCGCGTGCCCTGCTCCATAATCTTTACCATAACAGGGTGTTGCACGAGCGCGTGGTGTTGCTCAATGTCACCACCGAAGATGTGCCGCATGTCCCCGATAACGAGCGCGTTCGCGTCGAAGCGCTGACGGCAGGATTTCATCGTGTCTATGTCCGCTACGGTTTCAAGGACGACCCTGACCTGCCGCATGCCCTGGAACTCTGCGCAGCGTACGGATTGAGCTTCGAGATGATGGAGACCTCGTTCTTTCTGGGTCGCGAGACGGTCGTCAGCATGCCGATTTCCAGACGTTCGCGCATGGCAAAATGGCGGCAGATCCTGTTTACCTGGATGTTTCGCAACGCCGATACGGCCACGGCCTTCTTCAAGATTCCACCCAACCGGGTCGTCGAACTGGGCGCACAGGTCGAGCTGTCTTGATTCCCGAGAGGATGATTCCCAACATTCCGGCCAACCCGCGGATGTCAGGCAGCCGAAGGGGTTGGCGGCAAGTGCAGGACCCGATGTGCTTCGCAAGACTGTTGGCCGCCGTTTTGACGCTCGGCGTGACTGCCAGCGTCATGCCGGCTGACAATTTGCCGCCGGCACCCGAGGAACTGGGTAGCATCCGGCGCAATGCGCAAGGTCGACTGGAGGTGGTCAGACCCCCCACCGCCAGTCAGCGGAGCGAATTGCCGGCAACCGATGGCCTGGCTGCCGGCAAACCGGTTGCCCAGGAACCGGTTTCCGACAAGAAAACTCCGGATACGGCGGCGAGCAACGGCCGGACCATTGTCGTCGGCCCTCACGAACAGGTGACGAGCATCAAGGAAGCGGCGCGCATCGCTCGCGACGGCGACACCATCGAGATCCGTTCAGGCGAGTACCGGCAACAAGCGGTGGTCTGGACGCAAAACCGGCTGACCATCAGAGGCACCGGCAAACGCCCGCTGTTGATTGCCGACGGTGACAGCGCGGAAGGCAAGGCTCTATGGGTGGTACGCAACGCCGAGATGTCGATCGAGAACATCGAGTTCCGAGGAGTGCGCGTTCCGAGTGGCAATGGTGCCGGGATACGCTTTGAGAGAGGGCATCTGAAGGTGGTCCGTTGCGCGTTTTTCGACAACGAGATGGGCATCCTGACCAGCAATTTCGGGGACATGGTCCTCGAGGTTGAAGACAGCGAGTTTGGCGAGGCGCCGAAGCATGCCGGTACGCTGCACCACCTCCTCTATGCCGGCGCGATCGCTCGCCTGAGCGTCAGCGGCAGCCGTTTTCAGCAAGGCTATCGTGGGCACCTGATCAAGTCGCGCGCGCGCGAAAGCTCGATCATGTACAACCTGATCGTCGACGGGGCCGACGGCAGCGCATCGTACGAACTCGAGTTCCCGAATGGCGGCGTGGCCTGGGTAATCGGCAACGTCATCGGGCAGAGTGCGACAACGGACAATCCGGAACTGATCTCCTACGGCGCCGAGGGTCAGCGCTGGCCAGACAACGCGCTGTATCTGGCGCACAACACGCTGATCGACGACAAGCCCGATGGCCGTTTCCTGCGCGTCTGGATCGATCGCCTGCCGCCGGAAACCGAGGTCTGGGCGATCAACAACCTGCTCGCCGGACGCAGCACGTTCACGCCGCAAGCGCCGGGTCGCTATGACGGCAACCGGGTCGTTGAACGATCGCTGCTGGTCGGCGCGCATGCGCTGGCGTGTGGTTTGCCGAGCAACTCGCCGCTGCGCGGAACAGCCAGGCCCCCCGGCTTCGTCCGCGGGCAGAGTCTGGCACCGAGCGCGGAATTCCACCTGCCTGCCGGAAAGCATCCGCTGCTGGTCGGCAAGCCGCTGTCGCCAGGCGCGCTGCAGTAGCCAGTGCGACCTCCCTAGCGGGCTGAATCCTGACTTTCGAGTGTGTAACCCGCTCCTGCATCCTGCCCGAGTCGCTCGACCAGACAGGGCATCACTGCCTGCAGGGTTGCTTCCAGGGTCCAGGGTGGATTGATCACGAACAGGCCGCTGCCGTGCATCCCGAAACCGTCGCTGGCTGGCGTTCTGACGCGCAGCGTGACCTGCAGCCAGCGGTTTGCCGGCAGATGCTTCAGGCGCGGCGGCAAATGGTGCGCTTCGAGCCGGGTCAGTTGGGGATACCACAGCAGATAGATGCCGCCAGGAAAGCGCGACAGGCACTCCCTGAGCGAATGCACCACCCGATCATAATCGCGCCGCTCTTCGTACGGCGGGTCGATGAGGACCAGCGCTCGCCGCGGCGGCGGCGGCAACAAAGCCTTGAGGGCCGCGAATCCGTCGCCTTCCTCAACGAGTACGCGTTTGCCGCAGGCCGCGAAATTGTCCCGTAGACGCACTACGTCGCGGCTGTGCAGCTCGAAAAATCGTAGGCGGTCCTGTGTCCGCATCGTCGCCATCGCCAGGGAAGGCGAGCCGGGATAAATCTTCAGGCGACCATCGGGATTGGCTGCGCGCACCAGGCCGAGATAATCCTGCAGGGCTGACGGCAGATCCGGCCGCCCCCATAACCGTCCAATGCCGTCCCGGTACTCGGCAAGCTTGGCCGCATGCCCGGAATCGAGCGCATAAGCCCCCGCCCCGGCGTGCGTGTCGACGTACCAGAAAGCGCTGTCCTTCCGGCCCAGGTAGCGCGTCAGTTGCACCAGCACCAAGTGTTTGAGGACATCGGCGTGGTTGCCGGCATGGAAGGCGTGACGATAGCTCAGCATCGGCCTGGATCTACTGGCCTCTGCAAGAAGGGCATGGGGCCCCCCCTCTCCCCAACCCCTGCCACGGCCCGCGCTGCATCGCGGGCCGGCTACGGCGGCGCGGAGCAGTGCTCCGCGAAACCCCGCCTTCGCCCCCCGCGAGGGGGGAGGGCATATCAGTACCTCCCAACACTTTCATCCACACCCCTATGCCGGAACCACGATCTTGCCGTCGGTACTGAACTGATAATCGCGGAAGATATGCTCCGCGCTCAGCAATTGGTAGCTGCCATCCGGCAAGCGCCTGGAGGTGTCCTTGAGACGGTACGCATAGTGGCCGCAGGTCCAGCAGTCGAAGTTACGCATTTGCGTACACAGACAGGTCTTGTCGCGGACCGCGATCTTCTTGACGCCAGGATTCGCTTCCACCTCCCGGTTGTACGCACTGATGTACGAACAATTGCCAGTGCTGTCGAGAAGATAGCCGTAGGCCTCACAATTGGGCCGAATTCCGTCGCCAATCGCCGGGCTGTTGCTCAACATGCGCATCGGGTAGCCAGTCGGGGAAATCTGGTTAACCTCGATCTGATCTTCGCTGGCTTCGAAATAACGCTGCTTGACATCCTCCGGCAAGCCGCATTCCTTCGACACGGTAAAGCGCGTCGCCACCTGGACGGCGGCTGCACCGCTTTCAAGAAACGACACGGCATCGCTGCCGGTAAAGATCCCACCTGCCGGAATCAGGGGAATATCGAGCTGCTCGGCCTGCAGATAGCGATGAATCTCGGCGAAGATCGTTGCCAGATCGTAATTTGCCCAGTCCATGCCGAAACCCAGGTGTCCTCCGGCCAGCGGTCCTTCGACCACCACGTAGTCGGGCAATCGCCTGCTGCGAGCGGTCTTGCGCAGGAACAACTGCAACGCGCGCAGCGAGGAAACGATGATCCCGAGCTTGGCATCGCGGAAACGCGGGTGATCCTCGATCAGCGCGAAGGAACCAAGGTGCAGGCCGGCCGCCAGCGTGATCCCGTCGATACCGGCGTCGAGCGCTGCGGCCATGCGCACGCGCAGCGTCTCGCGCGGGGCGTTCATGGTCAGCTTCTCCATGCAGTTGACGAAAATCAGCCCCTCGCCACGCTTGGCTTCCATGGTTCTGCCGACGTGCATCTGGGTGGCCTCGGCGAGCTGCCCGAGGTCGAAACGAACCATCGATTTGTCGGTATTGGCGACGTTGAATTTGTATTGCCGGAGCTTGTCCTTGACGAACTTGGCGTTGAACCGCCGATCGGCAACGGTATTGACCATGGCATCGGAAATATGTCCGACGCCGCCGAGCCGGGCGGCTTCGAGCGCCAGTTCGGCGGTCGAAATATCGACACCCATGCCGCCGATCACGATCGGTACCAGTTCCTTCTTGCCGAACTGCAGACGGAAATCATCAACGCTCTTCATGCCGGTCCTTCCCAACCGAAGCCGCGACGCCAGCGCCAGCGCCGGCAATCGCGAAAATATCCCAAGCCCGGCATTATCGCTCATCAACTGCCTGGATGGCCCGCTGCGTCAAACGAAATCACGCGTGTATCATCCCCCTGCCCGCCATGCCAACAGGAAGCAAGCCATGTCCGACTGCAACCACCCCGACCCAGCGCCCGCATCCGCATCCGCAAACGAGATCGGCATTCCGCGCCAGCACGCCTTCGACCCGGCCGCTTTCGAGCGCGCGGTCGGCGATCTGCTGGCCGCCTGCGGGATTGCGCCGGATGCCGCGCACATGGGGCGAACCCCGCAGCGCGTCTGCGAACTCTGGCAGCGCCGCCTGCTCGGGGGGTACGACCTCGACCCGGCGGCCGCGCTCGGCGATGGCTTTGCCGATCAGCGCAGCGATCTGGTGGTGGTGCGCGGCATCGCCGTGCATGGCGTCTGCCCGCACCACCTGGTGCCTTTCCGCGGCGTCGCGCACGTCGCCTATCTGCCCGGCGGTCGCCTGCACGGCTTCGGTCGCATCGCCCGCCTGGTCGACGCGATTGCTCATCGCTTCACCTATCAGGAATGGATGACCCGCGATATTGCCGACGCGCTGATGCAGCACGGCCAGGCACGCGGAGCGGCCTGCGTGGTCGAAGCCGAGCAGTTGTGCCTGCTGCTCGGCGAAGACCGGCGCGGTGACGAGCGGGTGATCACCCAGTCGTTCAGCGGCGAATTCGAGCACTCGCTGCAGTTGCGCAACGAATTCCTGCGCGCCATCGCCGGCGGCCGCCGCAACGACTGAAGCGGGCCAGCCACCCTGGGCTCGGTCGATGACAAGAGCGGGTTCATCGTCGTGGCGGCCCGAGCGACTCGCCGTGCTGCGGGTGCTGGTGACGCCAGCGGCGGATCAGCAGGCGCAGCCGTCCGAAGGTCCAGTGATCATTGAGCACGAAGTTGGCGATGCTGGCGATGATGATCGCCAGCACGTTTGCCAGCAGATAATGCAGGTAACTGGCGAAAGCGTGCGTCAGCATGAACTGCAGCGCGATGCCGAGCCAGCAGGCGATCGTGTATTGGCTGAACTGCAGGAGGATCGGGGTGTGCACATGCGGCCGCCGATCGAGCCAGGTCCAGGCGCGGTTGAGCAGGAAGTTGTTGATCGTGGCGAAGAAGATCGCGACTGCCAGCGACAGGTTGAGGCGCAGCGACGGCGGCGAAATGGCCACCAACAAGGTCTCCTGCGCGAGGTAGAGGACGGCCACGTTGACCAGCGTTCCGGACGCGCCGACGATCCCGAACTTGATGAAGCGGTGACGTAACAGACGGCCCAGCAGCGGCAGTTGCCGGAGCTTCTCGAAGCGCGTCATGCCGCATCCCTGTCGGCCTGCGGATGGGCACGGGTGACGACGATGCGCGCCTCGGCGAGCACCTGCGCCGGCGCAATCCGCTGCAGGCACTGGTTGTCGCCGTCGCAGGGCGAGTTGCGGTGGTTGTACGCAGTCAGGCAGGGCGAGCAGGGAAGTGCGAGATGCAGGCAGCGCGCGTGCTCGCCGAGCGGGCCGTAGAGCAGCGGCGTCTCGGGGCCGAACAAGGCCACCGTCGGCACCGCGGTCAGCGCAGAAAACTGCGCCGGTCCGCCGTCGTTGGTGATCAGCAGCGCGGCGATCGCGAGCAGCGCGACGAGTTCGCGGACCGATTTCGTGTACCCCGTGAGGTCGATGCAGTCAGGATGCGCGACCGCTTCGGCAAGAGCCCGACCGAGCGCCTTGTCGGCGGGCAGGCCGATGATCGCCACGGCGTAGCCCTCGGCGAGCAGACCGCTGGCCACCTGCCGCCAGTTCGCCACTGGCCAGGCGCGAATCGGCAGGATGCCGCCGCTTGGATAGAGCAGCGCCAGCCGCCTTCCCGCGATGCGCGGAAAGTCTTCGCCAAAACGGGTGCCGAAGGCCCTGACCTCGCCTGTCCGGAATACTGGCAACGGCGCCGGCAACGGACCCTCGTCGAGGCTCTCCTTGTCGAGCGGATGGGTCTGCGACTCGATCGCCCGCGCCAGTGTCAGGAACTGCAGCGACAGGTGGCGATACGGGTTGTAGAGCACTGGCCGGTTGATGAACGAACCGCGGTACAGCCCTTCCTGCGTGTGACGGTGAAAACCGGCCCGCAGCGGTGCCCCGGACAGCCACGAGAGCAGGCTGCTGATGCGTGCGAAGAGTTCGCAGTCGAGCACCGCATCCGGTTGCAACTGGCGCAAGCGGCGGATCGCGGCGAGCAGTGTGCGCAGCAGCCCGCCCAGCGAGCGGTCGTCGATGGCGATGACGTTCTCCGGCGGGACGCTGGCCATCAGATCGAGAACCTCGCGATTCTTGCCGAACAGCAGGACATGCAGCGAAGCTTCCGGGTAACGTGTGCGCAGCAGCGCGAACATCGGTTGTGCGAGGACCAGGCTGCCCATCTCCGAAAGCAGGATCACGACGATGCGCCGCGGTGGTGACACGGGGGACTGCGTCGCAGCACGCCACGCGCGCAGCCGTTCGAGCAGCGACGCGAACGCGCACAGCGGCACGCCGAGATAGCGATCGATGGCCCGCTGAAGCTTGATGTTCATCATGGCAGCGGCGCCGGGCGATAGCCATAGACCACCCGCACATGGTAAGTGGCGACCGCGACGCCGCCTTTCCTGGCGGTGAGCGCTTGCACCGGGCCAAGGCGCGTGGCCGTGGCGAGCAGACGCGGATCTTCGAGATTGCCGCGCCAGCCCGAGACCGCAATCAGATCGCGCCCGGCAAATGCCGAACGCGGAAACCAGAATTCGTACATCACGGCATTTTCGTTGAAGAAGAGGTGCCGGCTGGCGGTGTCGCGGGCACCGTCGCCACGCGGATCGTAAAAGGCCATTTCGTCGGCGGTGTTGTGCCTGTCGAGGCCGACGACGGCGGGACGGCGGCCGGTTTCAAGGAGTACCGCTTCCTCGATCCCCTGCACCTGTCTGCGCAGGTCGCGCCAACCCATTTCCAGATAGTCGTGGTGGGCGCGCAGGCCGGCCAGCCCCCAGACCGGGTAGTAGAACAGGCCGTAGGCGTAGATCAGCATCAGCGCCTGCAGCAGTGGCACCCAGCCGCGGGCGAGCAGGCGATCGAGCCTGCCTTCGCCGAGTCCCGGCCGGGCCATCGTCGCCGCGAGCACCGGCAGGATCGCCAGCCAGATCGGCCCGGTCCAGTGAAACTTGGTCTCCGCGCGCAGGCTCGATACCGCGAAGACGAGCAGCGGCAGCAGCGTGAAGACCTGCATGAACAGGCGTCGCCGTCCGGCCAGCAAGGTCCGCTCGTCGTTGGCCGGTGCCGCCTGGAAAGTGGTACTCATGTCGCCGCGCGGCCGCCACAGCCGCCACAGGGCAAGCACACCAAGCGGTGTCAGCAGCAGGAGCGCAGCAGCCAGGAACTCCGGCAGACTGAACTGTGGTGCCCGCGCCGCCAGCCGTCGTGAACCTTGAAAGGCGAACGACGCCCAGTCGTGCTGGAGGTTCCAGACGATGACCGGCGAGAACACCAGCAGCGCCACGAGTACGCCCCCCCAGGCCCACGCCGAGAGCAGACTGCGGCGCGAACGCGCATCGACGAGCATGAACACGAAAGCAGCTGCCGGCACCAGCACCATCGAGTACTTGGCAAGCATGCCGATGCCGATCGCCAGCCCGGCGGCGAGCCAGGCCACCTTGCTTTCGCCGAGCAGTGCGCGTTGCAGAAAGAACAGCGCAGCCGCCCAGGCGGCGGCGAGGGGCGCATCGGGCGTGATCATTACTCCGATCCCGAAGCAGAACGGCAGTGTTGCAGCCAGCAGGGCACAACGCAGGGCGTTGCCGCGCCCGCCCATGTCCTGCGCGTATGCAACGGCGAAAGCAAGCATCACCGCCCAGCAGAGCACTGCCGGCAGGCGCACGAAGAACTCGCCCTCACCGAGGGCAAGGGTGGCGGCGATCAGCCAGGCGACCAGCGGCGGATGGTCGAGGTAGCCGATGTCGAGATGCTGCGCATAGTTCCAGTAGTACGCTTCCTGCGGTGCCAGCTCGATCTGCCCGAGGTAGACCAGACGCAGCACCAGCAGGTAGATCACCGCCAGCGGGACGGCAACGGCGAAATTCTGGCGGCGCGTCCCCGCAGCGATCACCGTGCCGCCGAGCAGCAGGGTCAGCGCACCCGCCAGCGCCGCCGGCACGATTGCGACGAGAGGCGAGCCCTGCGCCGCCAACAGCGAGAGCACGCCGGCGCGCAGCGGATAGGCGAGTGCGGCGGCGAAGCACAGCGCCGTCCAGCGATGCTCGTAGGCAAGACCCTGCAGCACGCCGAGTGCGGCCAACAGCGCGGCGGCAAAGGCCAGCGCCTGCGCAAGTTCGAGCGATACGCCGGCACGATCCAGGATCACGGAAATCAGGACATCGGCAAGCGCGGCGGCAATGGCGGCCAGGCACCCGCGCCGAACGGACGCGCGATCGATGTCTGCGAGAGCAGCAAGCAAGCTCATGCCGGTCGTCGCGGCATGTGCTTCTGCGGATGAACCCGGCGAGAGGCGATTTCGATGGTTTCCAGTTGACGCTCTCTCTCGGCGGAGCAATGAGTCAGCAGCCGTGCTCCGTACAGCCAGTGGCCATAGCGCAGCACAATGGTCACAAGGTCGCGGACTAGGCGGCGTTGCCAAGCCCGGCAACGCAAGGGCGCGAATGTACCCAAAACTCCGGCATAAGACAACCTCCCGATGCGTTGCGGACAGGGCAATCTTCGATAAAGCGCTCGATGAAAGCAGTGACCGCAGCTCGTCCGACAAAGACGCCGAAGTCCCCTTCACAGAGGATGTCGGCCTCCAGCGCCAGGAGCTTGCGCAGCGATGGATGACGCAGCAATCCAGCCCGCCGCGTGCCTTCATCTCGAGTACCTCGATCGACCTGCCGGAGTATCGCCAGGAAGTCGTCGATACCTGCCCGACGATGGGCTACATGCCGCTCGGCATGCGGTACTGGCCGGCGCAAGACGCGACCGCCGAAGAGGTCTGCCTGCGCAAAGCCGATGGCACCAACGTTTTCATCGGCATCTGGCGGTCGGCGATCTTGCCGGCGAACTGGCGAAGGGCCCGGCCGGTGGCGGCAAGATCGGCCTGAGCCACCTCTACACCTATAAAGAAACCTCCGCCGAAACTGCGAAGCGTTTTGCCGACGTGCTCATCGCGGCGACGCAAGGCGGGGCGACGACGGTCGTGCTGACCTTGCGCGCCGACTTCACCGATCGTGCGCTGGACGAGCACCGCCCGCTTTGCGATCGGCTGCAGGAGGCCAGCGTACTGGTCGGTGCATGGCGTTCGCTATGCTACGCACGCTGCGATCAAGGCCGCTGCCTTTGAATACATCGAGGTCTTCTACAACAGAGAATGGCAGTATTCGACCCTCGGTTACAGATTGCCTGTTCAGTTCCTGGAGAACTGGATCAGAAAGCAACATCAAGCAAAACGGGTCGCATGCACCCCACCCTTTGGCAGACGAAAAACCGAGGGAACCTCAGATCTCTGTTGCCCCTGATTCGCTGCTCCCCTGACGCCGCGTAGCGGTGTCGCGGGGCGCGCAGCGAGCGTAGGGCGGAAGCCCTGCCGGAGCGTTCCGCCGGCCCGCCCCCCCGGCCACTCAAGCACCGGACAACGCCAACACCAACGGCGTCGTCAGTGCCGCCAGCGCGGTGGACAGCACCAGGCTGCTGGCCACCGGCGCTTCCAGGGTGTTGAACTGGCGCGACATCAGATAGACGTTGACACCGACCGCCAGCGACGCCAACAGTACGACGACCCGCGTTTCCATCGGCGGCAGGCCGATCAGGCGCGCCAGCAGCCAGACGACCAGCGGCTGAACGATCAGCTTGATCAGAGTCATGGCGACGCTGATCCGCCAACCGTCACGCACCCCGTATTCGGCAAGTCCCATGCCGAGGGCGACCAGTGCCATCGGCGCCGCCGCATGGCCGATCATCGCCAGCGGCTGGGCGACGAGAGCGAGTAGCGGCACGCCGCTCACTCCGAAGAGCGTGCCCGCGAGAATCGCGGCAACGATCGGATTGGTCAGCACGCCGCGGGCCGTCTGGGCGAAACCCTGCAGCGAGAAGCTGCCATGCTGCGCCCACTCGATCGACACCGTCAGCAGCGTCCACAGGATCAGCGCGTTGAAGACCAGTACCAGCGCCACCGACGGAACCGCCGCATCGCCGAGGGCAATCTTCGCCAGCGGCAGGCCGAGCAGCACGTTGTTCGAGAACACCCCGCCCAAGGCAAAGACCGATTGCCCGACGCCATCCAGCGCAAAGAGCTTCCAGGCGAGCAGACGGCCAAGCACGAAGACGATCAGGCAGCCGCCGAAGAAGGCGATCAGCAGCCGCGCATCGACCGGCGGCAACTGCGAAAGGTCGCTCATCAGGTGAAACAGCATCGCCGGCAGGGCGACCGAAAAAACGAAGCGCGACAGGTGGTCGGACATCGCCTGCGGCCAGGCAAAACCGCGCATCAGCACATAGCCGACGAGCACCAGGACGAAGAGCGGTGCAGCCAGTTCAAGGTGATGGACAAACGTCTGCATGCCACCGCCCGCAGCGCCGGTCAGTCGAGGAAGCGTGGTGGACGCTGCTCGCGCATTGCGGCCAGCGTTTCGTCGAGGTCGGCGGACATCAGCATCGCCGCGTTCCAGGTGGCAATGTAGTTCAGCCCATCGGCCACCGCATGGTCACGGCCGTAGTTGAGCATCTCCTTGGTGCCGCGGATGGCCAGCGGCGATTTCGCGGCGATGCGGCGCGCGATCGTGCGCACCCCTTCGAGCAGCGCTTCGGAGGTCGCGTAGACCTGATTGACGAGCCCGATCGCCTTCGCCTCGGCGCCATCGACGCTGCGACCGGTGTAGGCCAGCTCGCGCGCGACGCCATCCGGGATGAGCCGCGGCAGACGCTGCAGGGTACCGACATCGGCGGTCATCCCGACATCGATCTCGCGCACCGAAAACTGCACCTCGGCCGCCGCGTAACGCATGTCGCAGCAGGTCACCAGATCGATCGCCCCCCCGATGCAGGCACCCTGAATCGCTGCCAGGACCGGCTTGCGGCAACGCTCGACCGTCGACAGGCAATCCTGGAGATCGAGGATCAGCCGGCGCAGCGCCTCGCGGCTGCGCGCCGGGTCGCGATGCGCGACCGCCTGGCCGACCCCCGCCAGCATCGCCAGATCGATCCCGGCACAGAAATTGCGCCCGGCGCCGCTCAGGATCGCGACACGCACCTCGGCTGTCGCGTCCGCCCAGTTGAAGGCCGTGCGCAGTTCCTGCCACATCGCCTCGTTCATCGCGTTCGAACGTTCGGGACGATTCAGCCGGATCTCGGCGATCCCGTCCGTGAGTTCGATGGTAATCGTCGTCAAGAGGGGAATGGCGATACGCACGTGCTTCTCCTGTAGAAATTGGTCAGCGACGCCGACGGAATGCGCAGTGTAATGGAATTGCCGGGTGCTGCGCCGGATGGCCCGTGGCGCGGCCGGCCGGTCGCTGCTCTCGAGTTCCGCCGCCGGCCCAGTCCAGCGCGCTCCTTTCCGCACGCCCTCGCCTACGACCACCGCGCCACATCTCGACTCTACCTGCTGCATCGTTCGATCGGATGGTATTGGCTATGGTAGGGTGGGTAGAATGGAACGAACCACTAGATGCCGGAGAACTGTCCATTGCCGATGCGCACACGGTCGCCGCTGCGCCACAGCGGCACTTGCGATTCGTTGACGGTACGCATGCTGCCATCGTTGAGGCGAACGGTGACCTGGTACTGCGGACTGACGCGCCCCCTTCTCGTCATCTCGCGCACGTCGACGACGGTACCGCAGTCCCGGCAAACGCCAACAGCAGGTCGGCTGTGGTTGACGTAAAGCGTGTTCTCCGGATGCAGGTCGTTCGCTACTGGCCTGGTGTCACGGCTGGCGTGGTAGGAGCGGGAAGACGCAGTGGATCGCGCAGTAGATCGCGCAGTGGATTGCTGCCCCTGGTCGGCAACTGCCGGGGTCGGTCGAGTGGTGACACGCTTGCTTGCCTGGCTTGCAGGAGCTTCGCTGACGGTAGACACCGTGACTCTCGAACCGGCAGGGATGTTCAGCGTTGCGGACTTTTCCGCCGGCATGGCGATGACAGCCGGCATGGGCGCGCTTGCGGCTTGCGGTGCCATGGGGCTCGGCAGCCAGCCCAGCAGCGCCGCGACGCCGGTGAGACTGAGCACGGTGACCGAGGCTGCGGCAACGAGAATCATCGGGTGAGTGCTCGTGGACTGATTTTCCATACCTTCGATTTCCTGGAAATAAAAATCTCAGTGTAACGCTTTGCGGGGAATCTTGGAGGACGACTACTGCGCGACTTGCACAATCCGGGCTGGATAAAAAATTCACCCGTCGATACGCGGTGCGGCGTCGCTGTGCCAGCGCTTGCTGCGGCCGCGCAATAGGAAGCGGCCAGGATCGACGGCGCTGACCAGGTCGTCGGCGAGCGGCAGCGGCGCTCCAGTGATCAGGCAGGCCAGCAATTCGCCGGCGAGCGCCGACCAGACGATGCCGCGGGCGCCAAAACCGTTGATCAGGTAGAGTCCTGGCAGACGCGGCATGGCGGCGAGCGACAGCGACGGACGCGCCGGGTCGATCGCGGTGGCGTCGGCAAGCGCGCCGATCATCGGCAGACGATCCGGCGACAGCGGGCGGAAACCGACACGGCCGCCGAGTTGCTCCGGGTCGATGCCCTGGCTGTAGCCTGGCAGGATGAAATCGAGTTTGGCCAGGTTTTCGGCATGGTCGGCCTGACGCAGCGCGCTTTCCTGGTCGTCAACGCAGAAGGTCGCACCGGCGCAGCGCAGGCCGTTGATGGCCGGCGTCACGTAGCCGAGGCGGCAGACGACGATGGCCGGCGGCGCCGCCGTCGCGGCTGGCAGATGCGAAACCTGCCCACGTGCAGCGCGTAGCGGCAGATGCGCGGCGGTGGCAAAGCATCGGGCAGCCGCTGCGTTGGCCAGAATCAATACCGGTGCGGCGGCAATGAGCTGGCCAGCGGCGTCGCAAGCCTGCCAGAGATCCGCCTGCTGCCTGATTTCTGCAACCCGGCATCGATAGTGCGGCCGGATCGCCGTCGCGTGGCGAGCCAGGTTGGCCCAGCAAAGCGAAGCGGGGTCGACCCAGCCACCACCGGGGAACCACCAGCCGCCCTGGGCAACCGGCCAGCCCGCCAGCCGGCTGGCTTCGTCACGGTCGACGAAGCGCAACTCATCGGCTGCCGGCTGCTGGATTTCGACCACCCGCTGCTGCGTTGCAGCGTGTTTGTCGTCGCGCGCCAGATGCAGCACGCCGGTGCGACCCCAGCGCAGCGGCAGGCCGGCGGTGGTTAGCGCCTGGAAATGCGCACGGGCGTGGACGAAACCGGCAAGCGTCAGTCGTGCCAGGCGGTTGTCGTCGAGCGAGGGCAGCGGGCGCAGAACGCCGGCAAGATTACCCGAGGCGCCCTCACCCGGTGCAGCAGCGCGCTCGATCAAATCGATCGTCCAGCCGCGTGCCGCCAGGCGTTCGGCGGCGCTGCTGCCGGCCAGACCGGCACCGATGACGATCGCGTGCTGTGGCATGCGCCGGGAGTGCTGGTCGATGTGCGCGCTGACTTGCTGCAGTGGCCTACTCTGGCCGCATCTGCGGAAAGAGGATCACGTCCCGGATGTTTGCCGAGTTGGTCAGCAGCATCACCAGCCGGTCGATGCCAACGCCGCAGCCAGCGGTCGGCGGCAGGCCGTATTCAAGAGCGCGGATATAGTCGGCGTCGTAGTACATCGCCTCCTCGTCGCCAGCCTCCTTGGCTTGCGCCTGTTCGAGGAAGCGTGCCGCCTGGTCTTCGGGGTCGTTCAACTCGGAAAAACCATTGGCGATCTCGCGGCCGGCGATGAATAACTCGAAACGCTCGGCGACCTCGGGGTTGCTATCGCTACGGCGCGCCAGTGGGCTGACCTCGGCCGGGTAATCGATGATGAAGGTCGGATCCCAGAGATCGGCTTCGGTTGTCTCCTCGAAGAGCTTCAGTTGCAGCGCGCCCAGCCCGGATGCTGCCCCGACATCGACCTGCATCGCCGTCAGTTTGGCACGCAACCAGGCGGCGTCACCAAGTTGTGCAATACTGTAGCCGGGATGGAACTGGCGGATTGCTTCGATGATCGTCAGACGGGCAAAGGGCTTGGCGAAGTCGATGCTGCGGCCCTGATATTCGAACACTTCACTGGCCAGCACCGTGCGCGCGCTGTGGCGCAGCAGTCCTTCGGTGAAGTCCATCAACTGGCGGTACTCGGAGTACGCCTCGTAGAATTCCATCATCGTGAATTCGGGGTTGTGGCGAGGGCTGAGTCCTTCGTTGCGGAAATTGCGGTTGACTTCGAAAACCTTTTCGAGGCCGCCGACAACGAGGCGCTTGAGGTACAACTCCGGTGCGATGCGCAGGAACAGCGGCATGTCGAGTGCGTTATGGTGTGTCGCGAAGGGGCGCGCCGTTGCACCACCGGGGATGGGGTGCATCATCGGCGTTTCGACTTCGAGAAAACCGTGATCGATCATGAAGTTGCGGATCGACTGCAGGATGCGGCTGCGGACCACGAAGGTGAAGCGGGATGGCTCGTTGGTGATCAGGTCGACGTAGCGCATACGGTACTTCTGTTCCTGGTCGGTCAGGCCGTGGAACTTTTCCGGCAGCGGTCGGAGCGATTTCGAGAGCAGTCGGATCTCCGTGCACTGCACGGTCAGCTCACCCGTGCGGGTGCGAAATAGCGTGCCGACGGCACCAACGATGTCCCCCATGTCCCAGCGCTTGAACGCCGCATAGATTTCATCGCCAACCTGGTCACGGCTGACATAAGCCTGGATGCGGCCGGAGAGGTCCTGAATGGTGATGAACGAGGCCTTGCCCATCACCCGTTTGAGCATGATGCGCCCGGCGATCCGAACGGCGACCGGCACGGCCGCAAGTTCTTCGAGCGTCTTGCTGTCGTAGAGATCGTTGATCTTGCCGGCGGTATTTTCGCGCGCAAAGTCGTTCGGGAAGGCTCGGCCGCTCTGCCGCCACTCGTCGAGCTTGGCACGACGATCGGCGATGAGGTGGTTTTCGTCCGGCTGCGGTGAAGGGTCGGTGGGGGTTTCGGTCGGTGACATGATGGGGTCTCAATGAGTCCTTGAGCAGGTTGGGCATGCCGGCTCAGACGCCCTGTTTCAGGCTGGCTTCGATGAACTGGTCGAGGTCGCCATCAAGCACGCCCTGGGTATTGCCGACTTCGACGTTGGTCCGCAAGTCCTTGATTCGTGACTGGTCGAGCACGTAGGAACGGATCTGGTGACCCCAGCCGATGTCGGATTTGGCGTCTTCGAGCTTTTGCTGCTCGGCCTGGCGCTTGCGCATCTCGGCTTCGTAGATGCGCGACTTTAACATCGCCATGGCCTCGGCACGGTTGCGGTGCTGCGAGCGGTCATTCTGGCACTGCACGACGATGTTGGTCGGCAGATGCGTGATGCGCACCGCCGAGTCGGTCTTGTTGATGTGCTGACCACCGGCGCCGGAAGCGCGGTAAGTATCGATGCGCAGCTCGGTCGGGTTGATGTCGACTTCGAAGGAGTCGTCGATTTCGGGGTAGGCGGTCACCGAACAGAAACTGGTGTGGCGGCGTGCATTCGAGTCGAAGGGCGACTTGCGGACCAGTCGATGGATGCCGGTTTCCGAACGCAGCATGCCGTAAGCATAGTCGCCGGAGAGTTTGATGCTGGCCGTCTTGATGCCGGCGACTTCGCCTTCCGATTCCTCGAGCACTTCGACCGCGTAGCCCTTGCGTTCGCCGTAGCGGATGTACATGCGCAGCAGCATCGCCGCCCAGTCCTGCGCTTCGGTACCGCCGGCGCCGGCCTGGATGTCGACGAAGCAGTTGAGCGGATCAGCCGGATTGTTGAACATGCGCCGGAATTCGAGGCCGGAAACCTCCTTCTCGATGGCGTCGACATCGGCGATGACCGCGTTCAGCGTGTCGTCGTCATTCTCCTCGCGCGCCATCTCGAAGAGGTCACTGGCGTCGCGCAGGCCATCGCCGACGCGGTTCAGTGTCAGCACGACGTTTTCCAGCAAGCGTTTCTCGCGCCCGAGTTCCTGCGCGCGCTCGGCGTTGTCCCAGACCTTCGGATCTTCGAATTCGCGCGCAACGGCCTTTAACTGATCGGCTTTCTGATCGTAGTCAAAGATACCTCCGCAGTTCGGTGGCCCGCTGACCGAGGTCGGCGAGCCGGTTTTCGAGGAGATTGAGTTGTTCGGCTTCCATGATGGACCCTGCTTGCTTGATGGATGGACTGCGCATTATATACGTGCGACGGGTCGAACCGGGCAGGCAGGCGGGGATCGGGGCTTTGATTCGAACGGTTCGAACTGTACCGCCCGCGCAGGAACGTCGGACTCGACCTCCGTTCGATCCAGGCCGGCGTGAGGTATGGGTCTGGCGGGCTCCGGTGGACCCATCCACTGGCCAGCAATCAAGCACTTGTCCTAGCGGATTGGCGTTGGTGGGTGCAATCTCTCATGGATGGCATCGATCAAGGCTTGCAGCTGGTCATTCCAGGATACTGCGCTTGATGATGTCGTTGCTTGCGTGACCCCGTCGCTGTTGACAGGACTGGTGCCGGAACCGGGGTTGTGGGCATTCATACCAACGGCAGTCGAGCTGGCCCGGAGAGCAAGGTCGGTAACGCCACCGCCATAGAGATGACGGGCCTGTTCGGCCTGTTCACTGCTGCCATACCAGGCGGCGACACTGCCATTGAACATCACGTAGTGGCGAGGCGATTCTCCTGTGGCCGCTTGTGTTGCGAAGCGGGTCGGGTCGATCCCCTTGTTTTGTGTCACTTCGGCGTGTGCCACGAGCTGAAGGGACTGCGCCAGGGCAGCCGCCTCTTCGAGTCTCCTGATGGCGCCAGGACCTTTGGCCGCCACGTTGGCGTCCTGGGTCCAGTCGTAGGCGGTTCCCAATCCACCGGCAATCAGGTCATCGAAATCGATCCCATGGTCTGAACCGGTTCCTCTGTAAAGCTCATAGGGCTTGTAGCCGACGCCAGCGGCATCGAGTTGCGTGCCCAGCCCCTTGAGATCGTTCAGGCTGATTCCAAGCTGCTGCGTGTTGCGCAGGATACTTTCTGCGCAGAAGGCCGAGGTCGTCAATCGGCTCCCTTCCTGATCGAGGTACACCATTCGCAACGGGATACCGTCGGAATTCAGGTCGACCCCAAGACGTCCGGAAACGAAGCCGGCGGCCAGATTGCCGGTCAATTTCACCGCGTCAGCGAGAGAATCGGCAAAATTTGCCGCATTGCGTGGTTTGTTGGGTGTCGCGGCGGCCGTCGATGCCGATCTTGTCGCGGCTGCCGAAGAAGAAATTTCCATCGTGTGCCTCTCAAAGTAAGTGCTTGACTAAAGCAAATCTTGTGCCACCATGATGGTTCGAAATTCTTCATGCCACGGAAAAATGATTCTGATCGCTGTTTTCACTTCCTGACTTCGCCTTCATCGTCCGGTGCGAGTCAATCGTCAATCATGATGGGTTAATGTGCAAGTCGCGTATGCGACTCACGAACCCCCCTCCCCCTCGCGGGGGCGAAGGCGGGGTTTCGCGGAGCACTGCTCCGCGCCGCCGTAGCCGGCCCGCGATGTAGCGCGGGCCGTGGAACGAAGGCGGGGTTTCGCGGAGCGCTGCTCCGCGCCGCCGTAGCCGGCCTGCGATGCAGCGCGGGCCGTGGGAAGAGTTGGGGAAGAGGGAAACGGTCATGACTTTCATGATCGGGGGTGCCTGGAAAAGTCATGACCATTAGCCCGGAGCGTACACAAACCAATCGCCATGGCCACGGTTGCACGGTACGGCCGGTTGACCGAGAATCCCCGGAAGTCGCCTGCCGGCCTGCACGATGGATTTCCCGGCAGGCAAGGCGCCCGTGCCGACCCTTGCCCTGAAGAATTCGCTCCTGCCATGAGACCACTGTTCACCTCCATCCTGCTGGCATGGGCCAGCGTGGCCGCGGCCCTGCCGCTGGAAACCATCAGGCTGCCGCCGGGCTTTGCCATCGAACTCTGGGCGCGTGTCGACAATGCCCGCCAGATGGCGCTCGGCAGCGTCGATGCCAACGGCGGCATCCTCTATGTCGGCTCGATGCGCGCCGGCAAGGTGCATGCGGTGCGCTTCGATGCTGCCTATCGCGCTGGCATCGTGACGCGCATCGCCGAGGGCCTGCAATTGCCGACCGGCCTGGCCTGGAGGAAGGGCGCACTGTATGTCGCGGCGGTCAATCGCATCCTGCGCTACGACAATATCGACCGACGGCTCGACCAGCCGCCGGCGCCGGTGATCGTTACCGATTCCCTGCCGAAGGATACCCATCACGGCTGGAAGTTCATTGCCTTTGGGCCGGACGGAAAACTCTACGTTCCCGTCGGTGCGCCGTGCAACATTTGCGCGCCCGGCGATCCCTATGCCGTCATCCTGCGCATGAATGCCGACGGATCAAACCGTGAAGTCTTTGCCCGTGGCGTGCGCAATAGTGTCGGTTTCGACTGGAGTCCGGAGGACGGCGTCCTGTGGTTCACCGACAACGGCCGCGACTGGCTGGGCGACGACAGTCCGCCCGACGAACTCAATCGCGCCCCACGCCCGGTCATGCATTTTGGTTTTCCCTACTGTCACGGTGGCGAGCTGGCCGATCCGGAATTCGGCGCGCAACGCAGATGCAGCGAATTCGAGCCGCCAGCGCAAAAGCTCGGCCCCCACGTCGCCAGCCTCGGCATGCGCTTTTACACCGGCAGCATGTTTCCCGCCGAGTACAGCAAACAGATCTTCATTGCCGAACACGGCTCATGGAACCGTTCGAGCAAGATCGGTTATCGCATCAGTCTGGTGCGCGTACAGGCGGGCCGCGCCGTCGCCTACGAGACTTTCGCCAGTGGCTGGCTGCAGAATCAGTCGGCCTGGGGCCGCCCGGCCGACGTGCAAACCCTGCCCGACGGCTCCTTGCTGGTCGCTGACGATCATGCCGGTGCCATCTATCGCATCACCTGGCGCAAACCATGAAAGCGGCCGCCTCCGGCAAGCCCACTGCCGAGGTCAGACCGTCGATGCAACGGTCGCCTATGGATGGGATGCCAGTATGCCGGGACGCCGATTCAACACGCGCTGTTGATGGCGCGCCGGCGTGAACCATCGTTTATCATAGCGCTGTGAGGAGCGACTACGCCGGGATTCCGGGATTGTCCTCGTTGATGACCAACACTGAGGGGAGAGTTTCGCCATGAAGGGAAAGACATTGCTGGTATTGCGGCACGGTAAGTCGGACTGGAGCACCGGTCACGAGGATTTTCACCGCCCGCTGGTTGAACGAGGTCGTCTCGGCAGCCAGAAAATGGGGGCCTGGATCAAGCGCCAGAAACTGGTTCCGGACGCGGTGCTCAGTTCCACGGCCGAGCGCGCACGCGCCACGACGGCGGCGGCCTGCAAGGCGATGGGCCTACCGTTGAGCAAGGTACGCTGGGACGAGCGTCTCTATGCTGCGCCAGTTGAAGATCTGCTGGCGGCGCTGGCCGATTGCCCGAAGAGCGCCCACCGGGTGATGGTGGTCGGACACAATCCGGGGCTCGAAGAACTGATCGATTATCTGAACGAAGGCCAGATCGAGGTTCCGGACGATGGCAAGGTGCTGCCGACTTCGGCACTCGCCCAACTGGAAATGATCGAAGACTGGACCAAACTCGAGCCAGGCTGCGCCACTCTGGTCTCGGTCACTCGACCCGGACAGGTGCCGGATGATCTGGCCATCGACGACGAGCCGCAGGGTCCCGTTCCCGACTACTTCTTTACCCAGTCGGCAGTGCTTCCCTATCGTCGGATCGATGGCCAACTGGAAATCATGGTCATCGCCTCGCGCAAGGGCACGCGCTGGGTGATCCCCAAGGGCGTCAAGGAACCCGAGCTGTCCTTGCGTGATTCAGCCGGCAAGGAAGCCCTGGAGGAGGCCGGCGTGCGCGGTCGCCTTGACGAGGAGCCGATTGGTCATTACGACTACAAGAAATGGGGCGGTGTGTGCCATGTGGCGGTATTTCCGATGGAAGTCAGCGAAAGCGTTCCCGAAGACGAGTGGGAGGAGAGTCACCGCGAACGGCGCTGGCTGGAGGCCGGAAAAGCCAGGAGCATGGTCGACGAGCGGGCCTTGCGCAAGCTGATCGACAAACTGGCCAAACGGGTCGGCAAACGCTGAAACGAACGGTCATGACTTTTCCAGGCCCCTCCGATCATGAATGTCGGGATCGTCCGACCGCACTTGCGCAACCGACAAGTCTTCGGCAAGAGCGAGGCGCACGACGGCTTCGAAGTAACGCGCTCCGATCAGCAGGGCGGCTTCGTCGAAATCGAACTGCGGGCTGTGCAGCGGCACATTTGCTGCGTTCGGAGCCCGCGCTCCAAAGCGCACGAAGCAGCCGGGAACCTGGTTGAGGTAAAGCGAGAAGTCCTCTGCACCCATGCTCGGCAACTCGTAGGTCAACACCCGCTCTGCACCGACGATACGCGCTGCAGCACGACGGGCGAGTTCGGTTTCGCGCGACGAATTGATCACCGGCGGATACGGTTCCGACAGATCGAGTTCGATTCGGGTATGGTATGCCTCCCCCAAGGCGCGACACATTCGTTCCATCCCGGCAATCAATCGTAACCGGGTCCCGCTTTGCGTCGTACGGATCGTTCCTTCCAGCAGGGCTTCGTGTGCGATCACATTGCGGGCCGTGCCCGCTTGCAGCGTTCCGATGGTGACCACCGATGGATCGAGCGGGTTGGCTTCGCGCGACACGAGCGTCTGCAGCCCGCCAACCAGCGCGGCACTGGCGACCAATGCGTCGGTCGCCTCGTGCGGTCTGGCGCCGTGACCTCCGCGGCCGAACACACGGATCCGGAAGCTGTCGGCCTGGGCGCAAACCGGCCCCGGTACAGCCATGATCTGCCCAGTGGCGTAGAGATTGGTCAGGTGCCCCCCGAAGATCATGGCCACCCCGGCGAGCGCACCTGCATCGATCATCACCTGCGCGCCCAGCCCCCCTTCTTCGGCAGGCTGGAAGATCAGCACCACCTCGCCCTGCGGGGGCAAATCCTGCAACAGCGCCGCGGCGCCCAACACCATGGCCATGTGTCCGTCATGCCCACAGGCGTGCATCTTTCCCCTGTGGCGAGACGCAAACGGCAGGCCGGTCTGCTCGGCAATCGGCAACGCATCGAGTTCAGCGCGGAGCGCGACCCGTGCTCCATCTGCTCGCACTCCACGCAGTCGGGCGACGATGCCGCCACCCACCCCGCCATACTCGTACGGTATTCCCAGGCGCTGGAGTTCGGTGATCACAAAGCGGGCGGTCTTCCGTTCTTCATAGCCAATTTCCGGGCACTGGTGCAGCGAGCGACGCCAGCGCACCAACTGCCGCATGATGCGTTTGCTGTCCATCATGCGACATCGGTTGCGAGATCATTGAACCCCAACACGATTGCAGAAACCGATCTTCTGATACGGTTACGATTAGCCATGTCATCCTCCTGTCGAGATCCGTCCAAGCTTGGGCAATTCATATCCTACCCCGCTCTGTCGCGCATTGCCGCGCGAATTTGTGTTCGCTGACGCGACTTTCACATTCAGGACGGGATCAGGAGAGATCGGCAACGCGGGGCGGCCATGCCAGGCTGAAGGCATTGGCACCGAGGGTGAGATTCGGTGAATAAGCCGGGTCGGCGGCCAGTTCGTCTGCCCATCGGTGCTGCATGAATGCCACTTCCGAGGCCAGGCGTGCCTGTTGTTCGGGCGTTGTTTCCTGGCCACGGCGGGCCAACTCGTGATGGATCATTTCTGCATAAGGCGTCCAAACGTTCCGATAACCCGCCTGCCGAAGCCTCAGACAGAAGTCGACGTCATTGAACGCCAGCGCGAGCCTCTCGTCGAATCCGCCCACTTCCTCGAAAACGGATTTCCGTACGACCATACAGGCTGCGGCAACCGCACTCAGCGACTGATGCAAGGCCGCTCTGCCGAAATAACCGACATTTCCCCGCTCGAAGTTCAGAAAGGAATGGCCGGCCACGCCGCCCAGACCCAGGATGAACCCACCATCCTGCAACCGTTGATCGGCAGACCACAAGCGCGTACCGACAGCGCCAACACCATCCTGCACGGCGAAGGCAACCATCTCTTCCAGCCACTCCGGTGTGATGATTTCGATGCCGCTGTTCAGCAGGCACAGTACCTTGCCCCGCGCCTGCGCTGCCGCCCGGTTGTTGGAGCGTGAGAAGTTGAGTTCCCCGCCGTCCTGCAGCACCCGGAGGTCACTCTGGCTGAAGCGATCGAGCCATGGCAAGGGGTCCGCGTCTTCGCTGCCATGGTCAATGACAATGATTTCGTAAGGTGCGTAAGTAGTGAGCGCGCGGATCGAGTCGATGCACAGACGCAAAAGATTTGCCCGATCCTGCGTAGGGATCAGGATGCTGACCAGCGGGGCAGGTTCAGGCACCGGGAAGCGGACTCTGGTATGCAGGGGAATCTCTGGTGCGGGCATGACTTCGGCCGCAATTCCTCGTCGCTGCAAATGCTCGGTGAGCGCCCGCTGGGCCGCTGTCAGGGCATAGGGTTTCTCGCCAATGGAGCTTGCCGTGCTCCCCGCAACGATCCGCCAGTGGTAGAGCACCCGAGGAATATGGACAATCTGCTCCGGCCGCAGGCGCTCCATGACGCGCAAGGCCAGATCATAATCCTGGGAGCCTTCAAATCCCTCGCGGAAACCTCCGATCTCTTCGAGCAGAGAGCGCCGGTAACACCCCAGGTGAGAAAGCATGTTCTGCGCCAGAAACAGCTCATAATTGAAATCACTTTTGAAATACGGGCCGCAGCGTTGGCCATCGGATGAAAGCTTGTCTTCGTCCGTGTAGATCAAACCCGCTTCGGGGTGCTCGATAGAGCACTGGGCGACAAACCACAAGGCCAGCGGATGCAAGAGATCGTCGTGGTCCAGAAGGGCGACGAAATCACCACTCGCCAGGGCCAGCGCCGAGTTGCTGGCGGCGGAGATGTGGCCGTTGACCGTGCGAAAAACCACCTGGATACGAGAGTCGGTCGCAGCGTGACGTCCGAGCAGCGCCTTGACCGCCGGTGAATCCGAAGCATCGTCGGCGACGCACAGTTGCCAATGCGGATAAACCTGGCCCAGGACGCTGTTGATGGCCGCTTCGAGCAGCCCCGGATCAGAGTTGTAGGTGGGCATCACCACCGAAATGATCGGTGGCCGGTGCCAGGAATCAGCGATCTGCCGAAGCCGCGGATAGCACTCGAAAGCGGGTTCGAAGCGGCTGATCCAGGTGCTGTAGTCGCCGTCGGCCCTGATTTTTCCGTCAAGTTGTTGCTGCAGTCCCGGCCAGTCGCGTGTCTTCGCTGCTGCGCGCTTGAGGAATCGCCAGGCCCGCACCGGATTGCGCACAGCCTGGTTCAGCAACGGCAGGTAGGCGATCGCCTTGCTGACCCCGCGCAGCGGCCTGGTGACGCGCCAACTGCTGCTCCGCCAGATCGCCTCGATATGTTTTTGCCTTTCGTCGAGCACTTGGTCTTGTCTTCGGAGTTGCAGTTGCAGCGCCGAAATACGCTCTTCGAGCTGGATGATGACGCGTTGCTGCTCGGTGATGCGCACTTGTTGCCCACTCATGTGCTCTTGCTGTGCGGTGATGCGCTCTTGCTGCGCGCTAATGCGCGCTTGCAATTCAGGGTAGTTCCACACCTGGGCCATGATTCCCGCAATCTGCCCTTCGCTCCACAGGTGTCGCCACTTTTCATAGATACGGGCATAGGCGGGGCCGACAGAGGGCACCATCGCATGCACCCCTGAACTGGCATGTATGCGATAACAGGCGGAAACGCCGGGGACATGGACGAAGCGGGAGTGGCAGGCAATCTGGAGCCAGAAATCCCAGTCCTCGAACAGATCCAGGTTCTCGTCGAAACGGCAACCCAGATCGATGACTTGGCGCCTGAAAAGTACCGCATGCAATGGCATCAAGTTGCCCGCCAGCAAGCGCAGTTCGTCGAACGGCAGATCAATGGGGCCCCCCTTGGGTTGCCCATCCTCATCGATCGGCTGGACGCCGGTATAGGCTGCCAGCAAATCGGGCGCCTCCGTCAGCGCCGCCGCCAGCTTCTCCAGATGGTCGGGCAGGAGCCAGTCGTCATCGTCCAGGAAGAGCAGGTAAGCGCCGTTTGCCGCATCGAGCGCTGCGTTGGCGGCGCGACAGCGATGCCGGGGGCGGTCGCCTGGAATCAGATGCAGCGGATGTGGGCCATAGGCTGCTGGCATGTCCGGATGGTCGGGAACGGCCGCCACGACCAGAATCTCGATCCGGGAGTAACTTTGCTGGACAAGCGACGCCAACGCTTGCTGCAGCAGAGGGATCCGGTTGATGCTGCGTATCAGGATGGAAACCAGAGGGGGAAAGCATTCTGTTTCGAGCAGGGGAGTCATGTGCGACATACTGAGGTGACAGGCGCGAAGGCCCGTATCGGTGCATTTTAACCAGTCGTGCCCATTTCGAGCGGATTAATCGCAGCAAGAGGCGCGTTTCAAAGCGTGGCGCGAAGCGCATGAAGAAGCGCACGCCGCCCTCGCCATCGCTCTGGTGGAGGCAGTACAATCGGCCATTTGAAGGGATTCGGAAAGACGGCTGAAATGCAGAAGATGCCCATGATTGATCGGTCACTGGCCTTCGTGGTGTGCGCATCCGATGCGGAGCAGTTGCAGCGGCGTTTGCTGGTGTCCGAGTGCTTGCAGTCGCGGCGTTACCGGTTGGCGGTTTATTTCGACAGCCCTTCCGCTGCCAGAGCGTTCAACGAAGAGATGGACCACAGTACCGGTGAAGACTGGCTGGTCTGGGTGCATCAGGATGTCTTCCTGCCAGATGGCTGGGATCGTCAATTCCTGACAGCCCTTGCCCAGGCCGATTCGGTGATACCCAGGCTGGCCGTGGTAGGAGTCTATGGGATCGACCTGCAGGGCCGACGGGCCGGACATGTCCTCGACCGGGGCAGGCTGCTCAGGGAACCGCAACCATTGCCGTGCGAAGCATCGAGCCTGGACGAAGTCCTCGTGGCGGTACGGACGAGTAGTCGGTTAGTCCTCGATCCGGAACTGCGGTACCATTTTTATGCCACAGACTTGGTACTCGCTGCCCGGCAACGGGGCTGGGCAGCGGCTGTCGTCGATTCCTGTTGCGAACACTGGTCGGACACCCCGACCAGCGGATCGGTAGCAAGGACATTCGCCGAGGCGCTCATCGCCGACGCCCGTGTCTTCGAAACGAAGTGGCTTGAACATCTGCCGCTGGCCACCCCCTGTTTCAACATCCGCCAACCTGGCGATGTGGAGCGTTTTGTGCAGGCGCATTTTCCCGTGACAACGGATGCGACACAAGCCGCTCCCCCCCGCCCGAACGAAGCCGGAGTATTTCCTTCACAAGCGGATCGCAAGCCATTCATCAGGAGTAGGCCATTGTTCGAGGTCTTGCTGTTTGATGGCGGCACCCTGCGCCTGTCCGAGGAGTTCGCTCTGGGTCAGCGGGAACTACGGCGGCGGATTCGTGCTGATCGCTGGTGGCATGCAGGTCCCAGCCACCGACCGATCTTGCCGGCTCATTTCCTGCAGTTCTGCCAGGCCGATCGGGTTCTGGTCATTCTCGACCCGGCCGTGCTCGTTGCCGACAATCTGATCGATGAACTGCTTGACCTGACCCCTGGCGGCCAGGTCGCCTGTGCTCTGCCTGCCGATCCGAGAACCACCGGAACCGTGACTGTCGACTATGCCAGCCGCCCCGGTTTCGACCGCCATGTCGCCCGACGCGCACGGCTTCCGGCTGCAGCACCCTATGCCGGTCAGTCCCCGTGGCTGTACATGATGACCCTTGAAGCCCTGCGTCAGGTCGTCGCCGATGACTCAGTCATCAACTGGGAACGCATCCCGGAAAGCCTGGGTTCCCGTACCCTGCTGGCACAGCGCACGTTCATTCATTCCTGGTCCAACTACCAGCAGAACACGCGCGCGGAAATGCTCGACTTGCTGCCTGCCAGAACGAGTTCGCTGCTGGATGTGGGAGGGGGCGAAGGCGGATTCGCGGCGGCATTCGTCGAACGCTTCGGCGGACAGGCCACCGTGGCCGAGTTGAACCCGGCGGCAGGAGAACGGGCGAAGGCGCGAGGACTGACCGTCCATTGCGGCCCCTTCGAGCAACTACCGCACATCACTTCCTTCGACTGCATCGCATTCCTGGACGTCCTGGAACATCTCGCCGACCCCCTGGCAGCGCTTCGCAAGGCGCACAGTCTGCTCAAGCCGGGGGGACATGTCTTGCTGGCCGTTCCCAACGTCGGTCACTGGTCCGTCGTTCAGGACCTGCTGCAGGGAGAATTCGACTATCAGCCGGTAGGTATTCTGTGCGTCGGACATCTGCGTTTCTTCACGCGCAGAGGCCTCGAGAAACTGATCGAAGATGCGGGCTTTCAGGTCGCCCGGTGGCGGGATTGTCCTTCTCCGCTACCCGGAAATTTCCAGGCTTTTCTTGACCAGGCCGCCGCTTTCCAGCAAACCGTTGATTTTCAGAGCCTCGCCACTGACAGCTTCCATGCCCTCATCAAGGCACGTTGATGTCATCATCGTCAACTACCGGGCGTCGGCGGACACCCTGGTAGCCGTACAATCGCTCATGCCGTGGCGCTTCGGAACGCTCTGGCTGGTGGACAACAGCGAGGATCCGGCGGAAGCCGAGATGCTGGCGCGCCGCACCAGCCAGCTACCCTGGATCAGGCGCCTGGTGCCGGCAACCAACCTTGGATTTGGCAGGGGATGCAACCTCGCCTTCGGCGAATCGGACGCACCCTACTGCCTGCTGCTGAACCCGGATGCCCGACTCTCGGCGGCCGATCTGGAAACCCTTGTCGAAGCCCTCGAGGCCGATTCCCGGTTGGCTGCCGTTTCTCCGAGGACTTTCTGGGATCACAACCAGCGTTTTCTGCTGCCCCCAGCCTTCCCCCAATCCCCTCTCGCGGAAATATCCCTGGTGCTGGCCAGCCGGTATCCCCGACTTGGCCGCATGGCCTCCCGTCTCTACCTTGCACGCATGCAGCGGCAGATGGCCAGCCCGCGGCCGGTGGAAACCCCTTTTCTAGCCGGTGCATTGCTTCTGCTACGGCGGGAAGCAGTACTGACCGCCGGGGGCTTGTTCGACCCGGATTATTTCATGTTCTACGAGGACGCTGACCTTGCCTGGCGTCTGCGACAGGCCGGCTACCGGCTGTCGGTGGTCCCTGCCGCCACGGCGGTACACGAATATCGCCACAAGCCATTGAAGGGTTCGCTGATGGCGCAAACCCGGACGATTTATTTTGGCAAATGCTACCCTCTATTCCACCGCTGGACGCGTCAACTAAAACTGCTGGAGCGACTCCGCCAACCGCTTCGTTGGGAAGCATGGGGCGATTGCCTGAAGACCCCGATCAGCAGCGTAGCCGAACTCGATGCATCCCTCGATGGTGCGCGCATCGTCGCCTGGAGCCCCTCGCCCATGATGATGCCCGCCGCTTTCCGCCCGCTATCGGCCAGCGCCGTGTCGTTCTCGCCGGCGGACTGGCAGTTGCTTGAACCCGGCCACTATATGCTGGCCGTCGAGCATCCTGCCTTGCCGGGAAGACTGCGCTACCTCAGCTTCGAACGGATAACAGGGAGCGGCTGAGCTGCCGACCGAAATTCCTCAAGGGACGTTCCAGCCCATAGTGAGCCAGCATCGCCAGTCCGAGGGTGAAAACCAGGGCTGCCAGTGCCAACCAGGCACCCTCCAGACCTGGCCAGAGCCGGCGCAACAGGGCCGGCATCATGTTGTGAAAGAGATAGATGCCGTAGCTCAGGGAGCCGGCCACGAGCAGGAGAGGCGTGGCCGGCCCCCAGGCTTGCGCCAGCAACTTCGACAGGGCCACCAGCACCATCGCATAGCCCAGCGCAGCGGCCAGCCCGATATTGCCGCCGATCCACGCCGGTACCACCCCGCCCACCCCGACATCGACCACGAAAGCCTTGAAAACCTCGGCCACCAGCCAGAGATGGCCGATCCCGGCAAGCAGCAGCCACCACTGCACACTGACCGACAGGCGGCGCCGGACAACGGCGTAGGCCACCCCACCCAGCAGAAATTCCGGCAGCAGGCCAGGTAGGTGAACGCTGGCGAGCTGGGGCCAGGAGGTAAAGTCAGCGCTGCCCGGAAAAAGAGCCAGTGCCATGTGGATCAAGAGCGACCCCCCCAGCATTGCGGCAAACCATCCATTTCTGCTCAAGGTGGCCAGCAATGGCAAAAACAGATAGAACTCCACCTCCGGTGGCAAGCTCCAGAACGCCGGGTTGTAGTAGAAGGCTGTCTCCTTCGAAACGAGTGTGTGGAGCATCAACAGGTGCTCGGGGAAGTGCTTCCAGGCCTGGGCTGGTGGTTCATGCAGCAGGACGTATCCGATCAGGGCGGCCACATAAAGGGGATACAGCCGGAAGAATCGACGCACCAAGTGAGGCAGGACCGGCAAGGGTTTGCCCAGCAGGTAAGGGCCGAAGACAAAACCGCTGAGGACGAAGAACAGATCCACGCCCGTGGTGGCGAAGCGAAACAACCATGTTTGTGCTGCGAACAGGTGTGCGTAGTGGGCGGCCAGGACCATCAGGGCCGCCAGCCCGCGAGCGCCTTCGATGATCGCGTCCTCGCGCGCATTGACCAAGCCGGTCGGTGCGCCGTCCCTGCCTATTTCCGGCGCCATTCCTGCCAACCGGCGGACAGGCAGCGCAGCAGACGAGTCATCCTCCAGCTATGGCTGGCGAGCATTTCTGCCCGCTGTCGTTGCTGCTCCTGGACCTGCCATCGCATTTCCGCGATCTGCGCGTCCCGGTCGTGGAGATCAGCGCTCAGCCTCTCGACGGCACGCCGACACTCGGCCAACTCGTGCTCCCGCGCGATGCTGCTCTGGCGTTGCTCTGCCATGGCCTCGTGCAATTCGGCCTCATGGCGGCGTAATACCGCCAGTTGCGGAGGGTCGCATGCTCGTTGCAGTAGCGCCGCGAGTTGTACCGGCGACCAGCGCGTCCGCCAGCGTTCGTACATCGCTTGCAGGGACGTTGGTTCCGGGGCTTCCTGCGCATTATCCGGAACTTCCGGACAGGGAGCGGCGCACGCCACCCGAAGAAAGTCAGTGACAAGACTCAACTGCAACAGAAAATCCCAATCGTGTTGGCCGTCAAGTGACTCGTCGAAACGACAGCCATCGTTCTCTTTGTTTACCAAGCGAAGATCGAACAGTACGGCCCGCAGAGGGATGTCGGGACGGCACAGCAGGCGGATCAGGTCGCAGTCGACGCTCCCGCTTGCCTGGCCGTGGTCGACCTTTCGTTGTCGGTCGCCGGCATAAGCGGCGCGGCAGGACGATTGCTTGCGTAGCGCGAACACCAGACTGGCGACGTAGTCCGGCGGGATCGACTCGCCTTCGTCGAGAACCAGGCCGTATGCACCGCGAGCTTCGTCGAATCCGGCATTGGCCGCAGCGGCTACCGTCCGGTGCTGGTTCGTCGCGATCTGGCGCAGCATGTGGCGACCACAGTGGCCGGGCAGCGCCGGGAGACCCTGGACCCTATCCACGATCAGCGCCTCAATGTTCGGATAGGTCTGTAAAGCCAGGCTGTCGAGGCTCAGCCGCAGGCCCGATCCGGAGAGGTGACGGACGACTACCGAAACGAGGGGTACGTCCTGGCTGGAGCAGGGAAATCCCAGTCGCGTCTGGAAGACGTATTCCGGTTCGACCAGATCGAGTAGCGCATTCTCGCGCAGGGCAGGTGCTGAAACGAGGGTGTAGGCCTCGGCCGACGCCACCTCTACCGGCAAGGTATAGGTACGGAAGCGATTCAGCCCCAGGATGTGCTCATCGTAGCGCTGCTGTCGCAGTTGAGAGACGAAACACGCCATTGCCTGCCGCTTGCGATCCAGGAATGGGGTGATGTCGAGCAACAGATTGGGACGCAGGGGGACACCCACTTCATACTGGGCGAGACGAAGCCTTCCACCCACCCGGCGTACGGCCTCGACAGCGGCCATGGCCAGTTGCCGATGATCCGGGTGGATTTCCCGAAGCGAGGGTGCATAGACCAGATCAGCTGCACTGGCGGTGATGGCCGCAACCAGACGCGTGACGAGAGGCTCGCCATACTCGAGGCCGCGATCCGGGAAATTCCAGCATTCCGGCTCACCGTAGCCCAACAGTTGGCCAGCCATGCAACTTTCGCCCAAGCGCGTGTCCGGGTCACCGAACAGCGCGCCGTCGGTGAGAATGATGACGTGCACGGGAACTCCCGCAGCGGCATGGGCGGCAAGCGCCCCTCCACAGCCGAATACCTCGTCGTCCGGGTGAGGTGCGAGCACCAGCACCCCGGCCGCAGTGATCAATGGCTGCGCCTGGTAAGGGAGTATGTCGCTTTCGGTTACCCTCACGTCTTCACAGAAAATCGGTGTCTCCCCCCATCCACCACCATTTCCGCCGGCCGGCATCCTCTTCAAGCAGCGTTGAAACACCAGGAATCCCCACCCAGGCGACCGTCGATTCCTCCGAGGGGGAGACTTTCAGGAATTCGCAGATCTCTGAGGAAGCCCATAACGTCATCACTCGGGCGCCGGCGGCTGCCGCCTGGATTTGTGCGATGCGTGCAGCCAGGCCGATTTCTTCCGGAGGTCCGATCCAGTCCAGCCAGTGGGCCGTTTCGCCCTGGAGACGCAGGACGAGAATACCGGATGTTCGCCGCGACCAGCTGCGGCGAATCCTGAACAGGCGGTAGGCATATCCGGGCCGCGCCAGGAAACGGTGCTGCAGGTAGGGGACATCCCGGCAACCGGCGCTCAGACCAGTCAGCCCTTCCTGCATGGCCTGCCAGGCCTCGGTCGCTGCCCGCTCGAATGACGCCGGTTCGAGTGGCTCGCAGCGCCATCCCCAAGGGGAATTGCCCGCCAGATCCGACCACTGAATGGACTGCAAAGTCCCCTCATTCCAGGCCAGACGCAGGGCGATGGCCAGCCGCACATGGCGCTTGCTGGCAAAACCGAAGCCGACCTGGAAAGGCCGACCGGCTCCGATACGCGACTCGTAAAAATGCCTGGAAACCTGGAAGAAGGGTCCACGGCGGGTCAGCAGGCCGCGGACTTCGGGCGCAACCATGACGTCGCCAAGCTGTATCGCGGCCACTGCCTGCCCTGCATGCAGCAGGGTACGCGGTGTTCCTCCGCAGAGTGCCAGCAAGCGGCCACGCTCGTCCCAGAGGCCGGTCGCCTGCGCCCCACCATCGCCGTATTTCCACCGGAACCAGGCGGCAGTGGCGTTTGCACCGAACACCCGGTTATGCAGGGCCAATACCTCGGATTGATCTTCGGGAACGATATCCCGGCGATTGAACGACCATTCGCCAATGCGCATGCTATCGCCGCCTGCCCGGGTCATGCCGAAAGCCATTCGTGCTTCAAGGTGACGACGCCCTGCTCAACACCGTGCTGCGTCATTTCGAGACGGATACTCTGATCTGCCAGATCATAGATGTGTAATCCCCTTTCACAGAGCAAATAGGAAGTAATTGAATAACGTCCTTTGAGCAGCGGCAAGGCCGGAAAAATCACCACGCAGCGACCATGTCCCTGCGCATCCATCGACAGCGTCACCCCGTCGTTGTGTGAACTGGCACTGGCGACGACCCGGTGCGCCGAATCACCAAAAACGACCGCCACGCTGGGAGGAGAGAGGCCTGGGTCAATGGCAAACTCGATGGTCACGGAGAGGTCGCTGAGACCGGATACGGCGCTGATCCGGGAACCGCATACGTCGCCCACACCGGCGGTCGCCCGGATAATGCGCCCACCACTGGTCAGCGTCGGGAGCCGGATGCGTCCTGGCTCTTCGCCAATGGTGGCGCTTTCGAGGCTGGCTGCGTAGGCCGAGGTCACTGCTGCCGCAGGGCCTGCCATGCGCAACTGGCCGTGCTCGACCCACAGAGCCCGGTTGCACAGTACCTCTACCGAGTAGATGGAGTGGGAGCAGAACAGAATGGTCTTGCCCGCCTCCTTCATGCCCATGATGCGGTCGAAGGATTTGCGTGCGAAAGCGCCATCCCCCACGGAGAGCGCCTCATCTATCACCAGGATGTCCGGGTCCACGCTGGTCGCCACCGCGAAAGCCAGTCGAACGAACATCCCGCTGGAATAGGTCCTGACCGGTTGGTCTATGAAATCACCGATGTCCGCAAAGGACAGGATGTCGTCCATGCGTGCATCGATTTCGCCGCGGCCCAGTCCGAGGATGGCAGCGTTCAAGTAGACGTTCTCCCTGCCCGAGAAATCGGGATTGAAACCGGAACCCAGTTCCAACAGCGCTGCGATCCGCCCTCGCACCATCAACTGACCCTCTGTCGGCTCCAGGGTGCCACAGATCAATTGTAACAACGTGGATTTCCCGGCACCGTTGCGCCCTACCAGACCAACCACCTCTCCCGTTCGGATCTCGAGATCGACCCCCCGTAAGGCCCAGAATTCCCGCTGGTAGGAACGAAAACGTCCGAACAGCAATTGCTTCAGACGGTCAGCAGGGTGCTCGAACATGGCGTAGCACTTGCCAAGACCTTGTGCCTGGATGATGAATTCAGAGGACGACAGCAAACTCATGTTGCGCCGCCCGGAAAAACGGTGCCTCCAGCAGTGCCACTGCCAAGCATTCGCTGATCACTGCGCCAGTTCAGACAAGATTAATGTGAAAGCCGCTTCAGCGACCCAAGAATCTCCCCCACCCCCTCGCAAGGGGGAGATAAACGGTCATGACTTTCATGATCAGGAATATCTGGAAAAGTCATGACCGTTAAACGAAGCCACCGTCCTGGTCAACCAGTTCGTCGTACGGCCGACCCATCTGGTCGAGGCTGGCAAGCAGTTGCGCGCTGGTCGTGCGCAACCTCTGCGAGAGCATCACCACCAGTGCCATCAGGATCTTGGCGCCCAGAATGGGTTGTTCGAGAATGATGCGCGCAAGGTTCTCGCGCGTCAGGACGCCGACCACCGTGCCTGCATCGGCAATACAGGTCGCAGAACGCGGATGACCGTCGATCAACGACATCTCACCGAGCGTCTTGCCGTTGGCAACGATGGCGATCAGGCGTGGCAGATTGCTGCCAGCCTGTTTGAGGACCTCGATGCGCCCCTCGATCACGAACAGCATGAAGTCCCCCTCGTCACCCTCACGCAGCACCTCCTGGCCGGTCTGTGCCCGGTACACCTGCATGAATGGGCTGATCAGGCCGACCTCTGCAAGACTCAGGTCCTCAAACAGGGGGGAATAGGGAAGCAAGGCGTGCACCTGCGTGGCGAACGGCGTCGCATCGCCCAGATATTCAAGTTGTGACAAGCATCGGTCAGCCATGGGTTGCAGGATCACTCGACGGTGACCGACTTTGCCAGATTGCGTGGCTTGTCTACGTCGGTTCCACGCACCAGCGCGACATGGTAAGCGAGCAGTTGCAGCGGCACCACGTGCAACAAGGCCGAGAGGGCGCCGTAGTGCTCGGGCAGCTGCAAGACTTGAATTCCGTTCGATTCCTTCATTTCACTGTCCGCATCGGCAAACACATAGAGCTCCCCGCCACGGGCGCGTACTTCCTGCAGATTGGACTTGAGTTTTTCCAGCAGGGCATCGTTGGGCGCGACGGCAATGACCGGCATGTCGCGATCGACTAGCGCCAAGGGGCCATGCTTGAGTTCGCCGGCCGGGTAAGCCTCGGCATGAATATAGGAGATTTCCTTGAGCTTGAGCGCACCTTCCATGGCAATCGGGTAATGCCGGCCACGCCCCAGGAACAGGGCATGCTGCTTCATCGAGAAGCGCTCCGCCCATTCACGAATCTGTGGTTCGAGTTCGAGGATCTTGGCCACCGCCATCGGCAGATGCCGTACCGCATGCAATTCGGCGGCCTCTTCCGGCCTGTCAAGACGCTGGCGAACCTTGGCCAGCACCAGCGTCAGCAGGTAGAGCGCGGCGAGTTGCGTGGTAAACGCCTTGGTCGAGGCCACACCGATTTCCGGACCCGCACGGGTAATGAAACGCAGGCTGTTCTCGCGCACCAGCGAAGACTCGGGGACGTTGCAGATACAGAGCGTGTACTGCATGCCCAAGGCCTTGGCATGTTGCAGCGCAGCCAGCGTGTCGGCGGTTTCGCCTGATTGAGAGATGGTCACGACCAGAGTCTGCGGGTCGGGCACCGAGTCACGATAGCGATACTCGCTGGCCACTTCCACTGAACACGGGATGCCGGCGATCGACTCGAGCCAGTAACGGGCAACCAGCCCGGCGTGATAGCTGGTTCCGCAGGCGATGATCAAAACCTGCCGGACCTCGCCAAGGATCGTTTCGCTTTCGGCACCGAAGATCCCGGGCTGGATGCTGCGCGCCGCACCGAGCATCTCGAGCGTGTTGGCCAGCGCGACCGGCTGCTCGAAGATCTCCTTCTGCATGTAGTGCCGGTAATTGCCCAACTCGATCGCCTCTGCCGAGAGTTGAGATTCGCTCTCGGGACGCTCCACCGGCGTCCCATTGACCCGCGTGATGCGGTAACTGCCGCGCATCAACTCGGCGCAGTCCCCGTTATCCAGATAGACCATCCGGCGCGTGACCTGCACCAGTGCCGAGGCATCGGACGCTGCGTAGCAGGCGTCATCGCTGAGGCCGAGCAGCAAGGGTGCGCCTTCGCGCGCGACCACCACTCGGCTCGGGTCCGATTCCCGCAGCACGGCAATCGCGTAGGCCCCCTGCAGTTGCGCGATCGCCTGACGAACAGCGCTCAGAAAGTCCGGGGTGGTCTTCAGTTCATGAGCAATCAGGTGCGCCACCACTTCAGTATCGGTATCCGAGGTGAATTGGTAACCCAGCGCCTTGAGGCGTCCACGCAGAGGTTCGTGGTTTTCGATGATCCCGTTGTGCACCACGGCCAGACCGGCGGAGATATGCGGGTGGGCATTGCGTTCACAGGGAACGCCATGCGTGGCCCAGCGCGTGTGTGCGATGCCGGTATCGCCGGCAACATGCGACTCATCGACCTGCGCGGTCAGTTCGGCAACACGGCCGACCGAGCGCAACCGGCGTAGACCTCGGGCGTCGATCAGGGCGAGACCTGCCGAATCGTAGCCACGATATTCGAGCTTGCGCAAGCCTTCGAGAAGAACAGGAACGATATTGCGGTCAGCGACCGCAGCAACGATGCCACACATGGTCAGATCATTTCTTCTGTGGCCGTTTCCAGCCGGGGATGGAAATCTGCCGGGCACGCGAGATGGTCAGCGTGTCTGGCGGAGCGTCCTTGGTCAGCGTCGTCCCGGCACCCAGCGTGGCGCCACGACCCACCGTGACCGGTGCGACCAACTGCGTATCGGAGCCGATAAAGGCATCGTCCTCGATGATGGTCTTGAACTTGTTGGCGCCATCATAGTTGCAGGTAATCGTGCCGGCACCAATGTTGACCCGGCTGCCGACGACCGCATCGCCGACATAGGCCAGGTGATTGGCCTTCGAAAGCGCTGCAAACTGGCTGTTCTTGAGTTCGACAAAGTTGCCGACATGGACACCGGCGGCGAGTTCAGTCCCCGGACGCAAACGGGCGAAAGGTCCGATCACGCCATCCGGTCCGACAGTCGCGCCTTCAATGTGACTAAAGGCGGCCAGACGGGAACCGGCACCGATACGGGCATTCTTCAGCACACAGGCAGGTCCGACCTCGACAGCTTCTTCGAGAACCACCCGGCCCTCGAAAACGCAGTTCACGTCGATGAATACATCGCGCCCACAGAGCAGTTCGCCACGCACATCGATGCGTGCCGGGTCAGCAAGGCGAACGCCCTGCTCCATCAGACGTTCGGCGATTCGACGTTGGGCAACCCGCTCGAGTTGGGCAAGTTGCCCCTTGCTATTGACTCCCAGTACCTCCGCTTCGCTCTGTGCTGGTGTCGTACGGATCGGCACGCCTGCGGCAACCGCCATCCCGACGATGTCGGTCAGGTAGTACTCCTGCTGCGCGTTGTCGTTCGAAAGCTGGCCAAGCCAATCGGACAGGTAGACCGTCGGTAGTGCGACGATGCCGGTATTCACTTCACGAATCGCTCGCTCCGCGGCCCTGGCGTCCTTCTGCTCGACGATGCGCACCACCTCGCCGGCTGCGTTGCGGACGATTCGACCGTAGCCGTCGGGGTCGGCGAGTTCGACGGTCAGAATGGCCAGGGCGTCGCGCGCCGCATGCACTAATTGCTTGAGCGTTTCCGTTTGAATCAGGGGCACGTCACCGTAGAGTACCAGTGTTGTCCCGGCGGAGCCCAGATGCGGCAGGGCCTGCATGACGGCGTGACCAGTCCCGAGTTGCGGCTCCTGCAGGACCCAGACCAGGTCCGGAGCATCGATCGTCGTCCGCACGGCATCAGCGCCGTGCCCATAGACAACACAGAGGCGTTGCGGCACGAGGCTGCGGGCGGTGTCCAGCACGTGCGCGAGAAGCGCCTTGCCGGCCAGTGGATGCAGTACCTTGGGCAAATTGGAATGCATGCGCTTGCCCTGCCCGGCAGCGAGAATGACGATATTCATGAACAGGAACCCGGTAGAACGCGATGGTTGGAGTTTCTCCTGCTGCCTGCCCTCGCACGGCAACAGTACGCCGGTGGACGAGCCAGATCCGGAGCCGATCGGCACCACGACAGTTGCTAATCGGCTTGCCGTATATTATTTCAGTTTCAGACGTGAACAACTCACAATAATGTCACGCTTCGGTGCCGTTCTTGACCTAACGGTCATGACTTTCATGATCGGGGTGCCTGGAAAAATCATGACCGTTTCCCCCTCTCTCACGCGAGTGGAGAGGGAAAATTCTTGAGTTGCTGACGCGACTTGCACATTAAAAAAACCGTCATTGCCGCGGCCAGCAGCAACGACGGCGCGAATTGCATTCGTCACAGAATGCAATTCATGATGAGACGTGTCACCGCGGCAGATCGGAACGACCCATCAGGAAAGCATCCACTTCACGCGCGCATTGCCGACCTTCGCGAATTGCCCAGACGACGAGCGACTGGCCGCGCCGCATGTCGCCGGCGGCAAACACTTTCGCGACACTGGTGGCGTAACAGCCTTGCCCATCGGTCGTCGCCTTGACGTTGCCGCGTGCGTCGAGCTCAACCGCCAGTTGCTCCAGCAGGCCTTGCCTGACCGGCGAGACAAAGCCCATGGCCAGCAATACCAGGTCGGCCGCAATCTCGGTTTCGCTGCCGGGAACTTCCTGCATGCGGCCTTCGCTCCAGTCGACGCGAACCACCTTGAGGGCTTTCACCTTGCCATTCTCACCAACGAACTCCTTGGTCGAAACAGCAAAGTCGCGCGCGCAACCTTCTTCGTGCGAAGAGGAGGTCCGCAGCTTGAGCGGCCAATACGGCCAGGTCAGGCTCTTGTTCTCCTGCTCCGGTGGTTGCGGCATCACCTCGAACTGGGTAACCGACAGCGCGCCATGCCGGTTGCTGGTGCCGACGCAGTCGGAACCCGTATCGCCACCACCGATCACGACCACCCGCTTGCCAGTGGCGAGAATTTGCGCGGGCACTGGGTCACCGGCGTTGACCCGGTTCTGTTGCGGCAGGAACTCCATCGCGAAATGCACGCCGTCGAGGTCGCGGCCGGGCACGCTGAGGTCACGCGGCAACTCGGCGCCACCGGCGACGATGAGCGCGTCAAAGTCGGCCAACAACTGCGCTACCGGCACTGCCTTGGCACCGCTGCCGCCAATCTCCTGGTTGACACGAAACTCGACGCCCTCAGCCTGCATCTGCTCGATGCGGCGATCGATATGCGATTTCTCGAACTTGAAGTCGGGAATTCCGTAGCGCATCAGGCCACCTACACGGTCGTTCTTTTCAAAGACGACCACCGCATGCCCGACGCGCGCCAGCTGCTGGGCAGCCGCCAGGCCGGCCGGGCCGGAACCGACGATGGCCACTTTCCTGCCGGTCCTGACTTTCGGCGGCTGCGGAACGATCCAGTTCTTTTCCCAACCCTTGTCGACGATCGCATGCTCGATCGATTTGATGCCCACCGGGTCGGTGTTGATATTGAGCGTACACGCCGCTTCGCAGGGTGCCGGGCAGATCCGGCCGGTGAAATCCGGAAAATTGTTGGTGGAATGCAGTACCGCCAGCGCCTGTTCCCAATGGCCACGGTAAACCAGGTCATTCCAGTCAGGAATGATGTTATTGACCGGGCAGCCGGTGTTGCAGAACGGAATCCCGCAATCCATACAGCGAGCCCCTTGCTGCTTCGCCTGCTCGTCGGTGAGGGTCCTGACAAATTCGCGGTAGTGCTTCAGGCGCAATGCGGCGGGCTCACTGGCCTCCGCCAGACGCTGATATTCGATGAATCCAGTCGGCTTACCCATGCTTATGCTGCCTCCAATTGCTTTTGCGCTGCCAGTTCGCTGAGCACCCGACGGTACTCATGTGGCATGATCTTCACGAAGCGTCTGCGACACCGCTCCCAGTCATTGAGCAATCGCAGCGCCTGCCGGCTGCCGGTATACCGATAGTGTTTGTCGATCAGTCCCTTGAGCAGCACTTCGTCGATTACCCCGAGATGGCGTACATCCACTTTGCCGTGACCCTCGAGATCATCGCCGGCGTCGCTGACCTGGCGGGCCACCAGTTCCTCCTCGACCGGCTCCAGCGACACCTGCGCCATATTGCAGCGCGACTCGAAGCTCCCTTCTTCATCAAGCACGTAAGCCACGCCACCGGACATGCCCGCCGCAAAGTTGCGGCCGGTCATGCCGAGCACGACGACGGTACCACCGGTCATGTACTCGCAGCCATGGTCACCAACTCCCTCGACGACGGCGGTGGCCCCCGAGTTGCGAACAGCAAAGCGCTCGCCGGCGACACCGGCAAAGAACGCCTCGCCCTCGATCGCGCCATAAAGGACGGTATTGCCCACGATGATGTTGTGCATCGTCTCACCACGGAAACCGGCACTCGGACGGACAATGATCCGTCCACCCGACAAACCTTTGCCGACGTAGTCATTGGCTTCACCAATCAGGTCCAGGGTCACTCCGCGCGCCAAGAAGGCACCGAAGGTCTGCCCGGCGGTACCGGTGAAATGAATCTCGATGGTGCCGTCGGGCAATCCGGCGTGCCCGTAGATCTCCGCCACTCGACCGGACAACATCGCCCCGACGGTTCGATTGATGTTGCGCAACGGCAGGTCGATCCTAACTTTCTCGCGATGATCCAGAGCCGGTTGGGCGAGTGTAATCAGCTGATTATCGAGCGCCTTTGCCAGACCGTGATCCTGTTGTTCGCACTGAAATACTGGTGCGCCGGTTGGGTTTTCCGGGCGGTGAAAAATACGGCTGTAGTCAAGCCCCTGTGCCTTCCAGTGACTGATCCCCTTTTGCATGTCGAGCAGATCACTGCGGCCGATCAACTCGTTGAAACTGCGAATGCCGAGCTGTGCCATCAGTTCGCGCACTTCCTCGGCGACAAAGAAGAAGTAATTGACGACATGTTCGGGCTGACCGGAAAACCGGCGGCGCAGCACCGGATCCTGCGTGGCCACACCCACTGGACAGGTGTTGAGGTGACATTTGCGCATCATGATGCAACCTTCGACGACGAGCGGCGCCGTCGCGAAACCAAACTCGTCGGCGCCGAGCAGCGCACCGATCAGGACATCACGCCCGGTTTTCATCTGCCCGTCAACCTGTACCCGAACACGCCCACGCAGGCAGTTGAGCACCAGCGTCTGCTGGGTCTCGGCAAGACCCAGCTCCCATGGCGAACCCGCGTGCTTGATCGACGATTGCGGGCTGGCGCCTGTGCCGCCGTCATGGCCGGCGATCACCAGATGGTCGGCCTTGGCCTTGGTCACGCCGGCCGCAACCGTACCGACACCGATTTCGGAGACCAGTTTGACGCTGATCGAGGCCCTGGAGTTGGTGTTCTTCAGATCGTGAATGAGCTGCGCCAAGTCTTCGATCGAGTAGATGTCGTGATGCGGTGGTGGCGAAATGAGTCCGACACCGGGCACCGAGTGGCGGAGGTAGCCGATGTATTCGGACACCTTGTGACCTGGCAACTGCCCTCCTTCACCCGGCTTGGCACCCTGCGCCATCTTGATCTGGATTTGGTCGGCGTTGACCAGATACTCGGTCGTCACCCCGAAACGCCCGGAAGCAACCTGCTTGATCGCCGAGCGCAGGCTGTCGCCAGGCTGCAACTGATAGTCGCGTTCGATGCGCGTCCTGCCGACCACATCGGAAACCTTTTCATTGCCTTTGAGCATTTTGAAGCGTGCCGGATCCTCGCCACCCTCGCCGGTATTCGACTTGCCGCCGAGGCGGTTCATGGCAATCGCCAGGGTGCTGTGGGCTTCGGTTGAAATCGACCCGAGCGACATCGCTCCGGTGGCAAAACGCTTGACGATTTCCTTGGCCGGCTCGACTTCATCAAGCGGCACCGGCGCACCGGCGGGCTTCAACTCGAACAGTCCACGTAGCGTCATGTGGCGCCGCGTCTGGTCATTGATCAGTTGCGCGTATTCCCTGTAGGTCTCGTACTTGCCTGTACGCGTGGCATGTTGCAGCTTGGCGATCGCATCCGGTGTCCACATGTGCTCTTCGCCGCGCACGCGATAAGCGTATTCACCACCGGCATCGAGCATGGTCGCCAACACCGGGTCGTCACCAAAAGCTTGTTTGTGCAGGCGAATCGCCTCCTCCATGACTTCGAAGACACCGATTCCTTCCACCTGCGTCGACGTGCCGGTGAAATACTTGTCGACCATCTTCTTCTGCAGACCAATGGCTTCGAAGATCTGTGCCCCAGTATAGGACATATAGGTCGAGATGCCCATCTTGGACATGACCTTGAGCAGACCCTTGCCGACGCCCTTGATGAAATGCCTGATGGCCTTATCACCTTTCTCGGCATCGCCACCGGCGATCTGCTGCAGGGTTTCAAGAGCCAGATAGGGGTGCACCGCTTCCGCCCCGTAACCGGCCAGCAAGGCAAAATGATGCGTCTCGCGCGCAGCGCCGGTTTCGACTACCAGGCCGACCCTGGTACGCAACCCCTTGGTCACCAGATGGTGATGCACCGCCGAAGTCGCCAGCAGCGCCGGGATTGCAACATGCGTCGCGTCGACCCGGCGATCCGAGACGATGAGGATGCTCGATCCCTTGTGCACATGATCCTCGGCTTCGGCGCACAGCGACGCCAGCCGGGCCTCGACGCCTTCGTGACCCCAGGCCAGCGGATAGCAGATGTCGAGCTCGGCGGAGTGGAACTTGTTGCCAGTGTAGGTCGCAATACGGCGTAACTTTGCCATGTTGTCGAAATCGAGAACCGGCTGCGCGACTTCAAGACGATACGGCGGATTGATTTCGTTGATCCCGAGCAGGTTCGGCTTGGGGCCGATGAAGGACACCAGCGACATCACCAGTTGCTCGCGGATCGGGTCGATTGGTGGATTGGTAACCTGTGCGAACAACTGTCGAAAATAGTTGAACAGTGGCTTGCTGCGATTCGACAGAACGGCCAGCGGCGAATCATTGCCCATCGAGCCGGTGGCCTCTTCACCCGAGGTGGCCATCGGCTCGAGAATGAATTTGAGGTCTTCCTGACTATAACCGAAGGCCTGCTGACGGTCGAGCAAAGGGACCGAACAGGCACTCGGCGCAACGTTCTTCGGCACGGGCAGGTCGTCGAGCTTGATGTTGATGCGGCTCAGCCAATCCTGATAAGGCTTGGTCAGCGCCAGCGTATCCTTCAGTTCCGCATCGTTGATGATGCGTCCCTGGTCGAGATCGATGAGAAACATCTTGCCTGGTTGCAGGCGCCACTTCTTGACAATCCGCTCCTCGGGAATCGGCAGCACACCGGCCTCCGACGCCATCACGACCAGATCGTCGTCGGTGACCAGGTAACGGGCCGGACGCAGGCCGTTACGGTCAAGGGTGGCGCCGATCTGGCGCCCATCGGTGAAGGCCACGGCTGCCGGGCCATCCCAGGGCTCGATCATGGCCGCATGGTACTTGTAGAATGCTCCCCGCCTCTCGTCCATCAGCGTGTGCGATTCCCAGGCTTCGGGAATCAGCATCATCATCGCGTGCGCGAGCGAATAACCGCCCATCACCAATAGCTCGAGCGCATTGTCGAAGGAGGCAGAATCGGACTGCCCCGGATAAATCAGTGGCCAGATCTTTTCCAGATCGGCGCCAAGCAGCGGCGATGAAGTCCCCTTCTCACGCGCGCGCATCCAATTGTAATTGCCGCGCAGGGTATTGATCTCGCCGTTGTGCGCAATCATCCGGAACGGATGGGCGAGTTGCCAGGTCGGAAAGGTATTCGTCGAGAAACGCTGGTGAGCCAGCGCCATCGCCGAAATGCAACGCGGGTCCTTGAGGTCGGTGTAGTACTCGCCGACCTGGTGGGCGAGCAGCAAACCCTTGTAAACGATCGTCCGCGCCGACATCGACGGCTGGTAGAACTCCTTGCTGTGCTTCAGCCCGAGCGCCTGAATGGCGTTGGCCGCGCTGCGGCGGATCACGTAAAGCTTGCGCTCGAGTGCGTCGGTGACCATGATGTCCGATCCACGACCAACGAAGATCTGGCGAATCACCGGTTCCCTGGCACGCACCGTCGGTGACATCGGCAGGGCGTGGTCGACCGGCACATCGCGCCAACCCAGAACGATCTGGTGCTCCGAACGGACGGCACGCTCGATTGCTTCCTGACAGGCCAGGCGCGAAGCAGACTCCTTGGGCAGAAACACCATCCCTACGCCATAGTCGCCGGGTTGCGGAAGCAAGATACCCTGCCTGGCCATCTCCTCACGAAACAAGCCGTCCGGAATCTGGATCAGGATCCCGGCGCCGTCTCCCATCAGCGGGTCGGCGCCCACCGCGCCGCGGTGATCGAGATTCTTCAGAATCAGCAGGCCCTGCTCGATGATCGAGTGACTCTTCTTGCCCCGGATGTGCGCTACAAAACCGACGCCGCAGGCATCGTGCTCGTTGGCCGGGTCGTAAAGCCCCTGCCCTTCAGGTATGGCCGCATTCATCACACTCGAATCCTCAAAAAACAAAGACATTACCCGGTCAAGCCCTGACTGGAACGTCACGGCGTCCGGCGCTAAGCCGATCGTCCGGGTCACTCACGGGGACTGGCGACTATACCCTGAATAGCCCAACCATTCAAGATGCTGCGCCGCACCAAGGAAGTGCACGAACTCGTCTCTCTGGCACCGAAAAGAGGCGCCCGATGCTCTTGCAAGGCTGTCCAAGCGATCAGCGTCGCAAGCTAAAAAATAAGCAAAATTCATGCCTAATAACAGAATCGTTCGCGCTTCAGTTTCAATACCCCCTGCGGCAAGCCATCACCGCAGGAAAGACGATCGTCAGCACAGCGCCGGGAGCTTGGCTGGAAACGCAGAAAGCGGCTGAAACAGAACCGTCTCCAGGACAAACATCAACAGGCGGCCTGATCCACCGCCGCACCTCCGATGGCATCCTTTGGTTATGCGCTTCTGACAAGCCGATCATCATTAATGTGAAAGTCGCGTCAGCGACTCACGAATCTCCCTCCCCCTCGCGGGGGCGAAGGCGGGGTTTCGCGGAGCACTGCTCCGCGCCGCCGTAGCCAGCCCGCGATGCAGCGCGGGCCGTGGGAGGGTTGGGGGAGAGGGAAACGGTCATGACTTTCATGATCGGGGGTGCCCGGAAAAGTCATGACCGTTAGCCTGATGTTCTATGGCAATGCCACTTGCAAAATTCCGGGCGAATCGCTTATAGTGCGTCGTGCATTACCAAAGTCATATTGTATGAAGGTATGGCAGGAAGTCGACTTTCTGCTGGTCTACTTGGGGTGAATGTCAGAAAGGATAGTCATGAGCACCGTCACCAAAGTCGTTGAGAAGGTTGATCCTCGCGAAATTCGTCGCAGGCTTGGTTTGAATCAGCAGCAGTTCTGGTCCAAGATCGGCGTGACGCAGAGTGGCGGTTCGCGATATGAAAGCGGCCGCAATATGCCCAAGCCGGTACGTGAGTTGCTCAGGCTCGTCCATGTCGAGCAGATCGACATCCAGCGCCTCAAACGTGAAGACATTGAAGTTCTCGAATACGTGAAGGCGGAAGATCCGGAACTCTTCAAGACCCTCAAGAAGGCGGCCAAGAACAAGCTCAAGAAGCCTGCCTGAGAGTTCGTTCTATGCGTTCTGCAGATTCCCCGGCCTGTTCCACGGAGACAGAGCCTGACAGCACGACGGAATATCCGTGGCCAATCCGGGGAACGTGGCAGGTTTCTGAAAGTGTCCGGGCAATTGGCGGGTCGCCACTGCGCTGACCAGCGTGTGGGCCTCGTCTTGAGGCCATTCACGACAGACTCAGCATTTCCCTGGCATGCTGGCGGGTAATCGATGTAATGTCGATGCCGCCGAGCATGCGCGCAATTTCCTCGACCCGTGCCTCTCCTTCGAGTGTGGCAACGTGGCTGCGAACCGATCCTGCCCGAGTCGTCTTGCTGACCTGCCATTGCCAGTTGGCGCGTGCGGCAACCTGAGGCAGGTGCGTCACACAAAGAACCTGTCTTTCCTCTCCCAACTCGCGCAGCAAACGACCGACGACTTCGGCAACCCCCCCACCGATTCCGACATCGACCTCGTCGAAGATCAGCGTCGGTACGCTTGCCGCCTGACTGGTGACCACCTGAATGGCGAGACTGATCCGTGAGAGTTCGCCACCGGAAGCGACCTTGGCCAGCGATCGCGGTTCACTACCGGCCAGGCCGGCGATACGAAACTCGACCTGTTCAAATCCGGCAGCATTCCCGCCTGTGACCGGCAACAAGCCAAGCTCGAAGCGGCCTCCAGAAAGCGCCAACTGTTGCATGACCTGGCTGACCTCTCGGCCGAGATCCTCGGCTGCCTGGGCGCGTTTGCCGGATAGACGCTGCCCGAGCTGTTCATACTGCGCACGGGCGGCCGTGGCACGCGCCGCCAGGGCCGCGAGGTCGGCAGTCTCACCCAGGACACTCAGTCGCTCCTGCCCGCGCGCCAGTAGCCCTGGCAGGTCATCGGGAGTACAGCGGAATTTGCGTGTGCAACCCAGGACCGCTTCGATGCGTTGTTCGACTTCCACCAGACGCCGTGGGTCAAGTTCGATACGATGGGTGTAACGATGCAGGGCAGAGGCCGCTTCGCTGAGTTCGGCCTGCACAGATTGCAACAGATCGGTGATTTCGGATAGCGCCGGATCGTACTCGCAAAGCCCATCCAGGCGATTGACCGCGGCGGCGACCTGGGCCGCACAAGCGGCATCGCCCTCGGCCAATACCTGCAAGGAGAACTGCGCCCCTTCGAGAAGACTGGCTGCATGGCCCAAACGTTTGTGCTCCTCGTTCAGAAGCTGCCATTCTTCGGTCGAGAAGTTAAGTGTTTGCAGTTCACGAACCTGCCATTCCAGTTGCTCGCGCTCGGCTGCCAGGGCCTCACTGCCACTGCTGGCGGTATCAAACAGCGTCTTGGCCGCGCGCCAGTTGCGCCATGCGGTGGCCACTTCGGCGAGCAGGGGTTCGAGCCGGGCATGCGAATCGAGCAGAGCGCGCTGCGCTTCGCTGCGCAGCAGCGACTGATGCGCATGCTGCCCGTGGATGTCGACCAACGATTCGGCCACCTCCCGCAACTGCTGGACGGTCACTGGCGAACCATTCAGATAAGCACGCGAACGGCCGCTGGCATCCAGTACGCGACGCAGCAGCAAGACGCCCTGCGTATCCAGATCATGCGCCTGTAGCCAGGCAGCAGCCGCCGGCGAAGCCGTAAGGTCGAACTCGGCACTCACCTCCGCACGCTCGCTGCCGGCGCGAATGAGGCCTGCGTCGGCGCGCTCACCCAGGGCGAATGCCAGGGCGTCGACGAGAATCGACTTGCCGGCCCCGGTCTCGCCGGTCAGCGCGCCAAATCCTTGCTGAAACTCGAGTTCCAGCTGGTCGACCAGCACGAAGTCGCGAATCGTCAAACGACAGAGCATAAGGGGATCGTCAGTCTCGTCGTCACGGCAGTGGGTCAATGTTCCTTGGGTCGCTCGCTCCAGTGCAGCTTTTGTCGGAGCATGGCGAAATAGCTGTAACCCGGTGGATGCAACAGACAGATCGAATATTCGGAGCGACGAATACGTATGGAATCCTCGTTGCGGAGGTCGACCGTCACCTGGCCATCGAAGTGGGCACGCGAATCGGTGGCGTGCACGATCCTGATCTCGATTTCGTTGCGGTCACTGACCAGAATTGGCCGGTTGGTCAGGGCGTGCGGGCAGAGCGGAACCAGGGCGATGGCAGAAACCTGCGGATGCAGGATCGGGCCATTGGCCGAGAGCGCGTAGGCCGTCGAGCCGGTGGAGGTGGCGACGATCAGGCCGTCCGAGCGCAGGTGGTAAATGAACTCGCCGTCGATGAACAATTCGAGTTCGATCATCCGCCCGATCGCGCCCTTGTCTACCACCACATCGTTCAACGCCAGGTTGGAAACGAGACTACGCTCGCCACGCACGACATCGGCATCGAGCAGCATGCGCGTTTCCGGAACGAACCTGCCGTCCAGAAGGTCGTCCATGCAAGTCAGCATGTCGCTACGTGCGATGTCGGTCATGAAGCCGAGACGCCCCTGGTTTACACCGACCAGAGGCACCCGATAACGGGCCAGTTGGCGGGCAGCATTGAGCATGGTACCGTCGCCACCGACGACGATGGCGATGTCGGCATGGGCACCGAGCCACGCGAAACTGCCGCTCGCCCAGCTCCCGAGTTCCAGATGCGAGATGACGTTCCTGGCGGTCTCTTCCTCGATCAATACGGTGATGCCGCGTTCGTGCAGGTAATGGGCCAGCAGGCGAGTCGACTCGGCAATCTCCGGACTGTGGTACTTTCCGACCAGCGCAATCGTCCGGGGTAGCGGCGCGCAATCGGTCGAATCTTCTGGAAAGGCGTTGTTCATGCGCGAATTAAACCACAATTCCGCCTGCTTCCGCGGCACCCCGTGATCAATGGAATTTTTGTAGAATCGGACCCATGCTAGACGACCGCGCCAAAACGCTCCTCAAGACCCTGATCGAACGCTATATTGCCGAAGGGCAACCGGTCGGCTCGCGCGCCCTGTCCCGGTACTCGCGCCTCGATCTGTCGGCAGCAACCGTTCGTAATGTCATGGCCGATCTCGAAGAAATTGGTCTGATCGCCAGCCCGCATACTTCTGCCGGGCGGGTGCCCACGTCACGCGGCTACCGTTTTTTTGTCGATACTCTGCTGACTGTCCAGCCGCTCGAAAAGGACAAGCTCGACGCCATCGAGGAACAGTTGCTTCCCTCGCAGCCTTCGCAATTGATCAGCAAGGCTTCGCACTTGTTGTCCGGGCTGACCCATTTTGCCGGCATCGTCCTGGCGCCACGCCGTCTGACGCCGAAGATCCGTCAGATGGAGTTCGTCAGCTTGTCAGAGAAGCGGATTCTGCTGATCCTGGTCACTTCTGACGGCGATGTGCAGAATCGCCTGCTCTTCCCTGGACGCGCCTATACACCATCCGAACTGGTCGCCGCGACCAACTATCTGAATCAACATTTTGTCGGCCAGGATTTCGAGTCGATCAGTCGCCGCCTCCAGGAAGACCTGCAGAAACTGCGCGGCGATCTGCAGACGCTGATGGCCGCGGCACTGACGGCCGGTGACGAAGCCATGCGTGGATCGGACAACCGCTATGTGATTTCAGGCGAACGCAACCTGCTTGAAGTCGAGGAATTCTCGTCGAACATGCGACGGTTGCGCGAATTGTTCAACCTCTTCGAGCAGCAAACCTCGCTGATGCAACTGCTTGATCTCTCGAAGCGTGCCGAAGGGGTACAAATCTTCATCGGTGGCGAATCGGGACTGGCTCCTCTTGACGAGTGCAGCGTGGTCACTGCACCTTATGCCGTGGACGGTGAAGTGGTCGGCTCGGTGGGCGTCATCGGTCCAACCCGCATGGCCTACGAGCGGGTCATTCCGATCGTCGAAATTACCGCCCGATTGCTCTCTTCAGCGCTGACCTATCAGGCCAGATACTGATGCCAGGTTATTTCCCGGAACCGGCCTACCGCCACGATTCATCCGCGAACAGCGCCGTCCTGCTGATCAACCTGGGGACACCGGCAGCGCCGACGGCCACCGCGGTGCGACGCTACCTCAAGGAGTTCCTCTCCGATCCGCGCGTCGTCGAGATTCCGCGCGCTGTCTGGTGGCTGATTCTCAACGGTATCGTCCTCAATATTCGACCGCGCCGGTCGGCGGAAAAGTACGCGGCGGTGTGGACTGCCGAAGGCTCGCCACTGCGCGTGCATGTCGAACGTCAGGCCAAGTTGCTGCGTGGCTTGCTTGGGCAGGCCGGACATCGGGTCCTCGTCGATTTCGCCATGCGTTATGGTGAGCCATCGATTCCGGAACAGCTCTCCCGGCTCAAGGCCGAGGGCTGCACGCGCATTCTGTTGCTGCCACTCTATCCACAGTACTCGGCGAGCACCACGGCCAGTGCATTCGATGCGGCTGGCACCTGGCTGCAACGCGTGCGCAATCAGCCGGAAATACGTACGGTCAGGAATTTTGCCGATCACCCCGGCTACATCGCGGCACTGGCAGCGAGTGCGCGCGAGCACTGGTTCAGCCACGCCCGGCCCGATCGATCGTATCGTCTGGTCATGAGCTTTCATGGACTGCCGCGCTACACGCTGGACAAGGGCGACCCCTACCACTGCGAGTGCCACAAGACCGGCCGCCTGCTTGCCGAGGCATTGGGTCTGGGTCAGGAACAATACCAGGTCTGCTTTCAGTCGCGTTTCGGCCGTGCCGAATGGCTGCAGCCATATACCGCACCAACCCTCAAGGCGCTGGCAACACAGGGCGTGCAGCGGGTCGACGTGATCTGCCCGGGCTTTCCGGCAGATTGCCTTGAGACGCTCGAAGAAATCGCCATCGAAGGCCGGAGTGCGTTCATGCAGGCCGGCGGCAGGGAATTCCACTACCTCCCCTGCCTCAACGAGCGTGATGACTGGATTCGCGCACTCGCCGACCTGGCCGCCAGCCACCTGCAGGGCTGGCCGACCCGCAGTGCTCCGGACCCGGCCAGCCGTGAACTCGGCGCCTTGCGCGCGCGCGCCCTGGGCGCCTCGTCCTGAGGATCTATTCCATGGCTTCGTACAGGGGCAGGGTCAGGAACTCCGGGTATTCCGGTGTCAGCGACATCTTGTCGAAAATGACCGCTGCCTGATCGTAGGTGGCGGTATCTTCTCCCTGAGCACTGACCGTGGCTTTCACCTTGAGCAATTCTTCGGCGATCATGCCGCGCACCATCTCGACGGTCACCTTGCGGCCGTCATCGAGAACGCCTTTGGGCGAAACCACCCATTGCCAGACCTGCGAACGCGAGATCTCGGCTGTGGCGGCGTCTTCCATCAGGTTGTGGATCGGCACGCAGCCGTTGCCGGCGAGCCAGCTACCGAGGTAGTGAATGCCCACGTTGATGTTGTTGCGCACCCCGGCTTCGGTGATCGGTTGCGATGGCTGGAAGTTGAGGAAATCCGTTGCCGTGAAGGTCTCGTCGCGCTGCTTTTCCCACTGGTTCGGGCGATCGCCGAGCACCTTCTGAAACTCCTCGGCGGCGATCGCCACCAACCCTGGGTGGGCCACCCAACCGCCGTCGAAGCCGTCATTGGCGTCGCGCGTCTTGTCGTGACGGATGCCTGCCAGCGCCTTTTCGTTGGCCACCGGATCGTTCTTGATCGGAATCAGCGCGCTCATGCCGCCCATCGCCGGCGCGCCGCGCTTGTGGCAAATCTTGACCAGTTGCAGCGCGTAGCTGCGCATGAAGGGAACCTCCATGGTGATTGCGCCACGATTGGCCAGGCAGAAGTCCGGGTTCTTCTTGAACTTCTTGATGCACGAGAAGATGTAGTCCCACCGTCCGGCGTTGAGTCCGGCCGAGTGTTCGCGCAGTTCGTAGAGGATTTCCTCCATCTCGAAGGTGGCGAGGATGGTCTCGACCAGCACGGTAGCCTTGATGGTGCCGCGCGGCAGGCCGATGTGCTCCTGCGCCATGATGAAAATATCGTTCCACAGGCGCGCTTCGAGATGCGATTCCATCTTCGGCAGATAGTAGAAGGGGCCAGCACCGCGCGCGATCTGCTCTCTGGCGTTGTGGAAAAAGATGAGTCCGAAGTCGAAGATGCCGCCGGAAACGCGCTGACCATCGACGGTCACGTGTTTTTCGTCGAGGTGCCAGCCGCGTGGACGAATCTGCAGCGTGGCGATGGTCTCGTTGAGTGCATATTTCTTGCCGGCTTCGTTGGTGAACGACAACTGGCGCCGAATGGCTTCGTAGAGGTTGACCTGGCCCTGGATCTGGTTGTCCCACTTCGGACTGTTCGAGTCCTCGAAGTCGCTCATGTACGAATCGGCACCCGAGTTGTAGGCGTTGATGATCATCTTGGCTTCGACCGGGCCGGTGATTTCGGTACGGCGACGCTCAAGCGCTTTCGGCAGCGGTGCAATTTTCCAGTCGCCGTCGCGGATGGACCGGGTTTCCGGCAGAAAGTCGGGCATCTCGCCAGCGTCGATCCGTTCCTGGCGAGCAACACGCGCCTGCAGCAGTTCCTGGCGGCGACCCTCGAAAGCGCGGTGCAGTTTGGCGACCAGAGCCAGCGCCTCGGGGGTGAGAATGGTTTCGTAACCGGGTTGGATCGGTGCGTTGATTTGCATGCCGGCGGGTAGATTGAGGCTCATGTGATGACTCCTGTCGATGGGTGATGATGCAATGCAGCGATTCTATTGAAGGCTGTAATCAAAGATAATAGCGATCGGAATCAAATTATCTTTTACTTCTGGTATCGAATCGGCGAGATGGACCATCTCAAGCAAATCGAGGCCTTCGTTAACGCAGCGACGCGTGGCAGTCTCTCGGCAGCGGCACAGCTTGAAGGGATCACGCCGGCAGTGATCGGCCGCCGGCTCGATGCCCTGGAGGCACGCCTTGGCGTCAAGTTGCTGCTGCGCACCACGCGCAAGCTGTCGCTGACCTTCGAAGGGCAGGCTTTCCTTGAGGACTGTCAGCGCATCCTCAACGATCTGGCAAATGCCGAAGCAGCGGTTTCACTGGGTGGCATTCGTGCCAGCGGTCACCTCAAGGTGTCGGCACCGGCTGGCTTTGGGCGTCGGCATGTCGCGCCGCAAGTGGCTACCTTCATGCAGGCCAATCCACAAGTCACCGTGCGGCTTGACCTGACCGATCGGCTCGTCGATCTGCTCAATGAGGGCGTTGACTGTGCGGTACGGATCGGCGAAATGGCCGATTCGAGCCTGGCGAGCAGCAAACTCGGTGAAATGCGTCGTGTCATCGTTGCCAGCCCGGCCTACCTGGCTGAATACGGGGCGCCTCGTACGCCGGACGAACTGGCTGCGCACAACTGCCTGTCGCTTGGCCAACAACGTGGGTGGGCCCTGCGCCAGGGCCCGGGAGGTGAGGTGAGAAACCACAAGGTGTCGGGCACCTTCGAGTGCAATGACGGTGCGGTGTTACATACCTGGGCGCTGGCCGGCAAGGGCCTGGCCTGGCGATCGATGTGGGAGGTGGGTGACGATTTGCAGAGTGGCCGGCTCGTTTCCCTGCTCGACGAGCATGCGGCACCCAGTGTCGGCATCTACGCCGTATTTCCGCAACGCCGGCATTTGCCTTTGCGTGTTCGGCTGTTTATCGATCAGCTCAAGACGACTTTCGGTAACCCGCAATACTGGGGGCTTGGCCACTGAACATCCGTCTGCCGCGTGACGAAAAGCGCGTCAGACCGGCCACCGGATCACCCCGCATTATTGGCAGCCCGCTTGGCGGCTCGCAGCAACGCTTTCCTGGTTTTTTCTGCCCGGATGTGCGCGAGTGCCTGCGCCTTGTTGCACTCCTTGCAATAGGAATGCAGGCCATCCGCACTTCGTGAATTCTTGTGAAATTCCAGCACCGATTTTTCTTGCTTGCACTTGACGCAGATTTTCGTAGTCATGGGAGAACGTAAAGGTTAGGAAAGATAGAAGGATCAGAGGCCATATAGCAAAATCATAAATTGAATTAATTGAATTCTCTGTGATCAATGGCACACTTTATCTCAATGCACCGTCGTCATTTCCTGGAACCTTTCGCCGGGACCCTCCCTGCCGCGTCATTGAATACTCGGCCTCATCAAAAAATCATGCATATCAGTATGGTATGTTGGAATACAGGGACGCTTCGGGAGGCGCAGCCGGATCGTGCAACGCGATCGGCGAGAGCAGAGGGAAAAAATGGAAGGATCAGCCGGTTTGAAATGAATAAGCAGGCGCTATGCCTTTGTATAAATTTTTTTTATTTAAAGGCGGGTCAGGCGGCAGTTCCCTGGTGCTACTGGCGAGAGATCACCGGTAGGGGTAAAGAATTCTGACAGTCTGTGGCGAACGCCGCGCTCGACGATGTCACACCCGGCCGCGTACGCTGCTCCGGGAGGACGGCACCCGCCTCCGTACCGATCAGGCCGCGTCAAACGGCGCGTGGACCGCGGAGCGTCGCGCTGAGCAAAGCTTCGACGTCGACCGCGTCGACCTGCTCCGGCTGCATGAATTGTCGCGCGTAGTCGAGATATACCCCGGCGCGCAGGAAGAGTGCGAACAACTCCGGATCGATGTGCTGCTCCTGTTGCATCCGGGACATGATGGCCAGCGCTTCCGACAGCGTCTTGCCTTTCTTGTAGGGTCGGTCAACTGCTGTCAAGGCTTCGAAAATGTCGGCGATGGCCATCATTCTCGCCAGCGGACTCATTTGCTCACGCCTGAGTTGCCGCGGATAGCCGCTGCCATCCATCTTCTCGTGGTGCCCACCGGCGATTTCCGGCACTTGCCGGAGATGTTTCGGGAAAGGCAGTTGCGAAAGCATGATCAGCGTCTGCACGATATGCTCGTTGATCTTGTAGCGTTCCTCTGTCGATAAGGTGCCACGGGCGACAGAAAGGTTGTAAAGCTCGCCCCGGTTGTATAGCAGGTGCGGAACCTGCATGCGAAATCCCCAGCGGTTGTTTTCCGGCATGCGATCCTGCGCTGGCCTGGCGATGAGGTGCTCCGGCTTGTCGGCGAGTAGCGCTTCGGCAACGGGCAGTGCTGCGCAAGGTGCGTGCGCCTTGCGCAGTTTCTCTTCCTGCGAGATGCCGATGCGGTCATCGAGTGTACGCAGCCAGGTCCGCGCGGCGATCGTCTGCAGGCGATCGACACTTTCCGGCGCCATGAATTCACCGCCTTCGTTGCATCGGGCAACGAAGGCGAAGTCGTCGTCGAGCTGCTGCAGTTCGGCGGCAAGCTGGCGGCGCACCGTCTCGGCGTCCTTGCCGGCGGCAATGGCCCGCAGGCTGCCGATTTCTGCATCACGTTTGAGCACTTCAAAGCGCATCCGTATTTCGTGAATACGGTCATGGATGGTTTCCAGCTTGGTGGCCTTGTCCACCACGTATTCGGGTGTCGTCACCTTGCCGCAGTCATGTAGCCAGGCGGCCACGTGCAATACTTCCCAATCATCCCCGGACAACTGAAAGTCCTGGTAGGGACCACTACGGGCAGCGCACGCTGCGCGTGCCAGCATCTTGGTCAGTTCCGGAACGCGTGCGCAGTGCCCGCCCGTATAGGGACTCTTGGCATCAATTGCCGCCGCGATCAGTTGGATGAACGCTTCGAACAGATCCTTCTGAGCCTTGATCAATGCCTTGCTTTCGAGTGATACGGCCGCCGACCCGGAAAGCGCCTTGACGAAGCTCAGGCGGCTGCTGTCCGTTTCCGTCTCGCTGAGCAGGATCATGGCCCCGACCAATTCGCTCTTGCGGTTACACAGCGGAACGGCAATGGCGTGGTTCGTCCCGGCCCAGTCCGCGGTCGCCAACCCCAGGCGATCCAGGTCTTCGGGTTGTAGCCGGCCGGCACGGGCGATGCCGTCGGCCAATGCAGCGCCGAGCAACGGGCCGGCGTGCGCGACATCGAGCGCGGGCAATTCGCCGGTCAACGCCGAACCGTTGTCGTCGAGCGCCACGGCCGGGTTGAGCTGACTGGCTTCGGCCAGGTAAAGCACGCCGGCCCGTGCCTCGGAGGCCGAGAGCGTATCGGCGAGCAAGCGCGGCAACAAGCGGTCGAAATTCTGCTCGGCGGCGACGGTCTGGCTGATGTCCAGAAAGCGATGGATGGTTCTCTTCATCCCGTCCATGGTCAAAGCAAGCTCGGTGACTTCCTGGATCGAAGATTCCAGGACAATCGGCCGAGAAAATTCGAAATGGCGGATCGCTTCGGCTTCGCTGGCCAGGCGGCGCAGCGACCGGGAAATACTCTGTGCCAGCAGCCAGGTCAGCGGAATCGACAACAGCAGAACGAGCAGCGTGGCCGTTGCCGATTGACGTACCACTTGCAGCGCACCGGCCATCAGCTCGTTTTCAGGGATGGCGGTGACCAGGTAGAGTGGCGGCACGCCTTCGAGCATGAGGCGGTTAACCGATACTCGCCACTCGTTGCCAGCCATCTTGACGCCGAGCGCATACGCCGCCTCCTGACCCTGCATCTGCCTGACGACGGCCAGGAGCGGTACCAGTACCGGCACAGCCAGCTCGTCGATTCTCGCCAGCGACGGTTTGCCATCACTTGCCGGTGAGGCCAGTACCATCCGCGAGATATCCTCGTAGGCCAGTACATAGCCTTGGGCGTTAACGAGCACCATCTCGCTTCCCAGGGTCACCTTTTGTCCGGCCAGTGACTTGCCGAGCGTATCGAGCAGGATGTCCGCACCGACCACCGATCGTCCGCCGCCGGCACGACTGGCCAGGGTCGTGCCGACCCGCCGGCTCGAGAAAAAGAGGTACGGCGGCGTCTTGACCTGCGTCGGCGAGGCCTGTCCTTCGGCATACCAGATCCGGTCACGCGGATCATAGGCCGCAGCGTAGTCCGGACGGTCGTCGTCGCGCAGGGTCTGCAGAGCCGCGTCAAGATAAATAAAACGACCGCGTGGTGCGGCCCCAAGCCGCTCGATGCTCTGCACGACGTAGCTCGCGCCGGCCGGCGCTCGCGCGGCTTCGCTCGCGCTGCCATGGCCAACACGTCCAACCAGGAAGAAGTCGCCATTGTCGTAACCGATGTAGAGCGAAGACAGTGCCGGCGAACTGTCGAGCGCCTGGCGCATGAACTCCAGACTGTCGAGACGCTCCTTGAGCGAGGTCGCGCTGGTCACACGCTGCAGGCTCAACAGATGGGTGGCCACCTCCGCCGGTTCGATGATGCGCCGCATTTCAAGCAGTGCCGAACGGCTGATGCGCGCCGTCAGGTCGGCAGCGGATTCTTCCAGCAGCTTGCTGCTGAGTTGATAGCCAATGCCGCCAAGAACACCGCAAACGAGAAGTATCAGCGCCAGAAACAGCGTCGAAATGTGGATGTGCAATGGGTAGCGATGGTGCATGACCGGCCCCTGTGGCGAATCCCGAATAACGCACGATACCGAAAAAGCATGACTTCGTGCGCTGCATAATCGGGCCAACCGGTGCCGCCCGATTTCGAAAGGCGGTACGATGTGCGCTTTTGCGGAAGTGACGGATGTCCGATCCCAGGCTTCAACCATCGACCCACCTGCCGGCCTTCGAAAGCAAGATCGTTTCCCCCGGCGAACTTGCCGAGCGCCTTGACCGCATGCCGCGTCCGCTGGTATTCACCAACGGCTGCTTCGATCTGCTGCACCGCGGCCATGTCAGCCTCCTCGCCGAAGCCCGCGCACTCGGTGCGGCGCTGGTCGTTGCGCTGAATTCGGATGCATCGGTCAAACGTCTTGGCAAAGGCGACGACCGTCCGGTCAATCCCTTGCGCGATCGTCTGGCGGTCGTCGCCGCTCTCGAATCGGTCACTCTGGTGACCTGGTTTGAGGAAGATACGCCATTGCAGCGCATTCTCGATTGCCGACCCAATATCCTTGTCAAGGGTGGCGACTGGCCACTCGAGAGAATCGTCGGCAATGAGGAAGTCAGCGGTTGGGGCGGTTGCGTGCGCTCCTTGCCGTTCATTCACCAGACATCGACAACCGGCTTGCTCGCCAAGATCCAGCGGCTGTAGTACGGTACGTTGCGCGGGCGGTCATCGATTTTGCCGCGACCCGTTAATGTGAAAGTCGCGTCAGCGACTCACGAACCTCCCCTCTCCCCTCGCGGGAGAGGGAGAGAGGGAAACGGTCATGACTTTCATGATCGGGGTGCCTGGAAAAGTCATGACCGTTAGGTGCCGGTCGGCGAATTCAGGAGCAGAGCGCGCTTTTCAGCGAAGCCAGGTCTTCTGCAGATTCGGCAAGCAGGGCGCCGAGCGCCTGGGTATCAAACAGCTGCGACAGCCTGGCAGGGTCAAGCGGAGCGCAAAACAGGCTGTCCCGCCATCCATGCTGCAGATTGGCCAGCTTGTTGGCGACGAACAGCACGTCCCCCAGCGTTTTCAGGGTAACGATCGTTCGATCCTGTTCGTGTTCCTGTACCACCACCAGCAGTTCTTCCGGCATCCCCATTGCGGCCAGCAGGGCGTGTCCGATACTGTCATGCCATTCCACCAGCAACGCATGCAGTTCAGCCGGATCGCCGACCAGAGCAGGAAAATTCACGGCCCGCGAGAGCAGGTAGAACACGCCAAGGTCATGCACCAGACCAGCGAACATCGCCTCGTCGGGGCTGACCTGGGTCAAACGACGTGCCAGGACGCGTGCCAGCGCGGCGACCTGCATGGTGTGTTCCCACAGGCGCCGCGACAGCGCTTCGAATGGTGCCATCTTCTTTGAATTGAGCAGTTGTTCCATCGCCACGGCAAAGGAAACGCTGCGCACTGCCTCCATGCCGATTCGCGAGATCGCTCTATTGATATCGACGATGGCCTTTCCAGAGGGGTTCATCGCCACCGAATTGGCCAAACGGATGATCTTGGTGCTCATCAGGGGCTCGGCGCTGACCAGCTTACCCAGATGGGTGATGGTCAAATCGGGTTTTCTGAGCGCGGTCCGTACCTGAAAGGTGATATCGAGGAAAGTCGGAAAAGAAACGACTTCGCCGGAAAGATCGCGGGCGATGTCCTCTAGGATACGGAAGCAGTCTTGATTACTCACTTGTCTTGCTCTCACATACGCTGTGCACGATGAGGTGGCCGGGCGGTCTGGCAGGATGGCCAGGCGTCACGGGGCCAGCCAGCAATCGAATTTTGCCTGAAAACGGCGATCAGGGGGATGATTCAGAGTGCGGCGCCAGCCAGGCGGTACAGTGTGGACCGGCCGAGGAATGCCGGCACCGACATCCGGAGGCGAGCCGGGCGAGAATCCCGGCCAGCGCATCCCGTCGCCGGCAGTTCACGCGCTGCTGCCGGTCCGGGTCCGTCGCCGTCTTCCGGCGTCGGCGCGACAAGCCCCTTGCCAGGTCTGACCACTGCCCGCCGACATGAGCCTCACCCATCCCCCCGCCCTTGCCGCCCTCACCTGCCCCGCGCCAGGCGACGACGGACTCGCCATCGTCTACTTCGACGCGTCATTGCTGGTGGTCAACAAGCCCGCGGGCCTGCTCTCGGTTCCCGGCCGTGGCGAGGACAAACAGGACTGCCTCGCCGGACGCGTGCAGGCAGCCTACCCGGAAGCGCTGGTCGTCCATCGCCTGGACATGGCCACCTCCGGCCTGCTGGTCCTGGCACGCGGCAAGACGATGCAGCGACGGTTGAGCACCCAGTTCGCCAACCGTCAGGTCGACAAGCGGTATGTGGCGGTCGTCCGTGGCCTGCCGGCGCTTCTCAGCGGCGAAATCGACCTGCCGCTTGCTGCCGACTGGCCCAACCGCCCCCGCCAGAAGGTCGACCCGCTGGCCGGCAAGCCCTCCCGGACGCGTTACCAGGTGCTGAGCCATGACCCGCTCGCCCACACCACGCGCGTGGCGCTGTGGCCGGAGACGGGTCGGACGCACCAGTTGCGCGTGCACCTGCTGGCGATCGGTCATCCCATCGTCGGTGACGGACTCTACGCCCAGGCGGCCGGCGCCGCGAGCGGCGCCGGCCAACGCCTGCTGCTGCACGCCGAGTCCCTGGCCTTCGCGCACCCCGAGACAGCCCGGCCGCTGGCGTTCTGCTGCCCGCCACCATTCTAGCGAATGCCGCGTCGCGCGGGTGCCGGTACGCGCGGTTCGCTCACCACAGGGTGCGCGTATCGAGCCAGGTCACCCGTCCGGTGCGGCGCTTCACTTCGTTGTACATGTGCGCGGTGCCGCCCGGCCCGTCGCCGCCGCCACCATTCCACAGGCAGACAAAACGCACCTTGTGAACTCCCCAGGTCAGCGCGGTGTACAGCAGCCAGAGATTGCAGCGTTCGAAGGCGTTCGCCGGCTCGCCGCGCCGGCTTTTCGGCAAGGGACCCAGTTCGTCCGGCATGAGGCGTCGCGTCACATCGGGGGCGGCGGTCACGACGAAGTAGCGTTGGCGCCACTGCTCGCCATTGCTGGCGGCAAGGATCGAACGTTCGATGAACTCCGGTTCATCGAAGGGCAGCAGCAGTTGCAGGCGGACGCCGCGCGCCTGGCAGGCTTCGAGGAACAGCAGGTCGCCACCGCTGGCGGCCTGCGCCAGCGCCAGGTCGCCGGGCCCGGCGCCGAGCTGGTCGAGCGCCTGCCCGATCCGCTCGGCTGCCAGCCCCTCCCGTGCCGCCGGAAAGCGCGGCGGTACGCGGTTCGGGCCGTCGATCATGTGGCCGCTGAACAGCAGCACCTGCCGCGGCTCGAACGGCGGGGTGATGCGGGCGATCTCGCGGTCGACAATGGCCAGCGCGACGGCGGTCTGGTCCGGACGAAAGCCGAGGTCGTGCAGCAGGGTCAAGGTCTGCCGGCTGGAATCGAGGGCAAACCAGTCGCGGTTGGCGGCCGCGACCATGTTGCCGTACTCCTTGCGGACACTGTCGAGCGGATTGACCAGCAGGCACAGTTCTGCGTAGCTGGCGCGCGCCCAGTAATCCTTGTGGTCTCGCTCCTGGGCGGTCAGGCTGGCCCACAGCACGCCGCCGACCAGATTGTCGATCACCCGCTGATGGTCATCGCCACCACAGTGCCGGCGAAGCAGTTGCAGGGTCAGCGCATTGATCCCCGAGTAGTGATGCGTCGGGTCGCTGACGAAAGCGCGGTAATAGGGATCGATTGCCTCGCCCAGGGCAGCATTCTCTTCTCTCGCCAGGGTTTGCATCTCTGCCGGCGTCAGCCCCGGCCGGCGCCAGCGGGCCATCCAGCATTCCTTCTCGACGCGACCGGCAAGCGCCCAGGACTCGGCGTCCCGCGGATGATCGTCGGTGAGCTGCCTGACGCATTCCCGCGCCTCTTCGAAGCGTCCGAGGCGACCCAGACAGAGCGATCTCTTCTCCCGACTGGCCTTGTCGTCCGCATCGATGTCGAGCGCCAGTTCGAACTGCTCGAGCGCCAGTGCATATTGCTGGAGCTTGAGCAGAGCGTTGCCGGCGCCGCGCCTGGCTTCAATGTGCAGCGCGCGCATCGGCGTCTCGTCGGCGAGGACCAGGATGTCGCCGGGCCGGTTTTTCTGGCGCGCGACTTCCATGCGGCTCGACCAGCGGTCGTAGGCATCGGAAAACTCGTTGCGCTCGGCCAGCAGCAGCCGGCGCCATTCCGGCTGTTCCAGGTTGGGAATCAACTGAAACACCGGGCTCACCTTCCGCCGTGTCGAGGTCGCCATGCTGGCGCGCGCCATCGCGGTCAGCGCATCACGCTCGGCCGGCAGCTTCACCGGGTCGGGAGCACCGTCGACCAGCGAGTAGCTGAGCTTGCGATCGGTGTAAATGTCGAACGGCTGGTTCGGCCGCGGCCCCTGCACCAGGACGACGCCGCGCGCGCGCAAGGCGTGCCGCACCCCCAGTTCATACCAGACGTTGGCGTTGTCGAGCGTCAGATCGGCCACCACCAGATCAGCGACCAGCAGCTCCTGGAACATGTCGGTCCGGATATCGCCGGCGCGGGTCTCCTCGTCAGCCCGGAAGACCTCGAGACCCGCCGCCTCCAGCGCCGGCCGGATGTACTCGGCATAGACGCGATTGAAGTCGATCGGCCGGCCATCGTGACCGGGTTTGCTGCCGAAGGGCATGGCGATGAAAGCGTGTGGTTTCATGTCTGGTTCCTGTCAGGTTCAGCGTTGGCTGATGAGGCGTTTCGGACGGCTAACGGTCATGACTTCTCCAGGCCCCCCCGATCATGCAAGTCATGACATGACCGTTTCCCCTTGTATGCTTCGTTTCATGGTTTTTGGTTCATTTGGGAGAGCATGGGAAGTGATGGCTGAAAGGGGGTCAAGAGGACCGTGGAATAAATGCGAGAGAGGTATTTTCTCTCGCGTTTATGCCGCGAAAGCCTCTTGACGCCCTGTAAGCCAAATACGCTGGAGGCAGGGGCCGGGGAGGGGTGTAGTATCCCCGGCCCCTGCCTCACGGCGAGTGCGGGGTTTGGGGCAGAGCCCCAAGGTGTGGGTCGCAGAGAGCCGCATGGATGTTGTGAAAAAGAGTTCGGAAGGCGAGGCATAGCCCGACACCCCTCTGGGATCTTAAGCCCGTGGGAGAGCCCTTGGCATGCCTGGTCAGCCGTTTGTCTGAATACCGAACAGTGGCTCCCCCGCGAGGGGGGAGGGGCGATTACCGATGCCAACGTCTCTCCATCGGACCAAGTACTTCAACCAACACTTTCATTCGCACCCTCCGATCCTTGCCGGATCGTTCCCAGCCGAACATGCAGGCTATAATCGTGGGCTTTTCGCCGCATTGCTCAGTCACGTCGGCGCCTCTCACCGACACTTTTCCGGAGAACAGAATGGATACTCCACAGGGTCTGCTGCCGCACATCTCATCCCTGGTGGGCGCTGGCGGCATCGTCGAGCTGTCGGCGGCGGCTGCCACCAGCTTTGCCTTAATCGCCGCCGCCGAAATCGGCGACAAGAGTCAACTGGTATGCATGACCCTGGCCTCGCGGCATCGGCCGATGCCGGTGATGCTCGGTGCGCTGGCGGCATTTTCGCTGCTGAATACCCTGGCCGTCGTTTTCGGCGCCGCCATTGCCAGTTGGTTGCCGGAATACGTGGTCAGCGCGACAGTGGCCATTCTCTTCGCCCTCTTCGGCCTGCACGCGCTGCGCGCCGAAGAGGACGACGAGGATGAGGAAATCGAGGAAAAGAGTGGTCATGGGATTTTCTTCACCACCTTCGTCTTGCTGACGGTGGCTGAATTTGGCGACAAGACGCAGCTCGCGGTCGTGGCCTTGAGCAGCGTTCACGCGCCGGCCGCGATCTGGCTCGGCGCCACCCTGGCGCTGGCAACCACCTCGGCACTGGGAATCCTGGCGGGCCGCACCATCCTGCAAAAAATTCCGCTGACTCTGCTGCATCGGATCAGCGGCGCCTTCTTTCTGGTCCTGGCGGTGTTTGCCGCTTACCAGGCCTACACCGCCTACCAGGGCGGCTAGAACGGGAAAAACCGATGAGCGACGAAGCGGATCGGGCGTCGAATGGCGATCGGGAGACCCTTGTCCGGCCACCCGCGCGCGATCCTTACCTCGCGTCCAGAGGGTTCATCCTGCTGGCGGGCGTCATCTTGCCGGCCTTCACCCTCGCTTTTGAGGCCTATACCCAGGCCAGCGCCCAGTCGTTCTTCGACCCCATTCCGGGCCTTCTGCACGGCTTGCTGATTGCTCTGGTGCCACTGGCCAATGCCTGGGTGCTGGTCGAGCTGGCACAACCGTGCGTGCGCGCCAGCGCAGCGCTGGCCTGGCTGCAGTCGGTCGCGATGGGCATCGCCGCTTTCTACGCGCTGCTCTATCTGCCGCTGACGCCCTTCGCCCCGTTCATGGCCCTCTACTTCGGCATCGGCCTGCTGCCGCTGGCGCCGCTGTTGTCGCTGTTGGCGGCCTGGCGGGGACGCGTGCTGCTCAACCGTCGCCTGAACGATCAGGGCCGCGCCCGGCTGCCGGCGGCGTGGCGCGGATGGGTCCTGGCCCTGCTGGCCCTGATCGTCATCGACCTGCCGTCCACCCTGACGCGCATCGGTGTGCAGATGGCGACCAGTGCCCAGCCGGAAACCCGACAGGCTGGCCTGCGCTGGCTGCGCGCGGTCGGAAACGAAGAAATGCTGCGGCATCTGTGCTATGCGCGCTCCGGCTTGTCCGCCGACCTGATCGGCCTGTTGCTGATCCTCAGCGATCCGGTGAGCCCGAACGAGGCGAGAAAGATCTATTACCAGGTCACCGGCCAGGCCTTCAACGACCTGCCGGAACCGGCCAGCCGGGGCTTGCGCGATTGGCAGCGGGGTTTCGACCGCGACATCGGCGGCCGCGTGGTGGGTAGCCGCCTGACCGGCGTCAGCCTGACGGCTTCGCGCATCAACGGATCGGTCGATGCCAAGGCCAGCCTGGCCTATCTGGAATGGACCCTGGTCCTGCGGAACGATACGGCGCGGCAGCAGGAAGGCCGGGCGCAGATCGCGCTGCCACCGGGCGCCGTGGTATCGCGCCTGACGCTGTGGATCGATGGCGAGGAGCGCGAGGCGGCCTTCGGTACCCGTGCCCAGACCCGGCAGGCCTACGAAAAAGTGGTCCGCCGCCGTCAGGACCCGGTGCTGGTCACCACCGCTGGCCAGGACCGGGTGATGATCCAGTTGTTCCCCATTCCGCCCAACGCGGGCGAGATGAAGGTCCGCCTGGGCATCACCGTGCCGCTGCTGATCCGCGATGACCCGCTTACCAGACTGCAACTGCCGGCCTTTCGCGAGCGCAATTTCGACATCGGGCCGAAGTTTTTCCATTCCGTCTGGCTCGAAGCGGACTCGCCGCTGACCGGCACCGGGCCCTTGCGCCCGGAAAGGGTCGCCGATACCGGCTACGCCCTGCGCGGCGAGATCGACAACGAAAAACTCGGCGGCCGGACGACCTGGATCGACGTTCCCCGGAATCCGCTGCTGCACACCGTCTGGAGCGACGATACCGGCGCTGGCCCCGGCCAGGTGATCGTCCAGCGCTACCGGGAACAGCTCGTGCAGCCACCGCAGCGGCTGGCGCTGGTGGTCGATGCGTCTGCCTCGCTGGCGCCCGCCGTCAGGGAAATCGCCGCTGCGCTGGCGCGTCTGCCTGGCGCGCTGGAGCTGGGCTTCTTTCCGGCCACCGACCTCGCCAGTACGGCCAGCGGCGCGATGACTGCCGAACAGGCGGCCAAGGCCCTGCAGGGGCTCGAATTGGCCGGTGGCCAGAACAACCTGGAGGCCCTGGCCAGGGCCTGGGACTGGGCGGCTGCCGGATCTCCCGCGGCCGTCCTCTGGCTGCACGGCCCGCAGCCGGTGCTGCTGGGAAGCGTCGAACCGCTGCTGCAGCACGCCGAGCGACGTCCCGGCCGGGTGCGCCTGTACCCGCTCGAAGTCATTCCGGGCCCCAACAAGATCCTCGAAGCCCTGGATCTGTTGCCGGCGGTGCGGCCAGTATACCGCCATGACGGCCTGCAGGCCGACCTCGAACGGCTGTTCGCCTCCTGGACGCCGGGCACCACCAAAACGCTCGTCGATCGCGAGCAACGGGCGTCTGCCGCCGTCGTCCACGACCCGGCCACGAAAACCTCCGGGCACCTGGCGCGCCTGTGGGCCGCCGATCAGCTCGGGCGACTGCTCGAACAAGGCGGGTCCGGGCGGCAGGCCGCCACCGACCTCGCCCTGCGCTACCATCTGGTGACCCCGGTCAGCGGCGCCGTCGTTCTCGAAACCAGCCAGCAATACGATGAGGCCGGCTTGCGGCCGGTCGAGAAGGGCAGCGTCCCGACCATTCCCGAACCCGAGGAATGGATGCTGATCGCCACGGTGCTGGGGCTCCTGGCCTGGCTGCTGCTGCGCCGCCGGCAAACCAGGCCCCCCCGCCCGGCGTGAGGGCACCAAGGCACGCCGGCGTCGCGCTCTTCGCTTCGCTGGCGATTGCCTGCTGGCCGGTTCTCGTCTGGTATGTCCAGGGCAGCTTCGACGGTTCCAACGATCCCTGGGGACTGCTTGCCCTGGCGACGGCGATCGGCGCCTGGTGGCGAGCTGCTCCCGAATCGCCACCCGACCGTCCGCTGGCCCTGCCGACAGGATTGCTGGTGCTGTATATCGCAGCCACCCTGGCCGCCCTGCCGCTCTCCCTGCGCGCGCTTCTGGCCGCCCTGGCCCTGGCCGCACTGGGCAGTGCCTGGCGGCTCGGCCGGCGCCTCGATTTTCCGGTCGCGGCGCTGGCCCTGCTGGCATTGCCGCTGACGGCTTCGCTACAGTTCTATGGCGGCTACCCGCTGCGGGTACTGGCCGGATCGCTGGCCGTCGTGCTTTTGCAACTCAACGGCCTCGCCGTTGAGCTGGCAGGCGCGGTGTTGCTCTGGGATGGCCGGCAGATCGCCATCGACGCCCCGTGCAGCGGCATCCGCATGCTTTGGGCAGGTGCGTATCTGATGGCCACTGCCGCCGCGCTGTTCCGCTTCACGCCCCGGCAAACGCTGGCCGCCGCCGCGCTGACCGGAAGCCTCGTCATCGCCGCCAATGCTGTCCGTGCCGCCGCCCTGTTCTATCTGGAGACCGGTCTGCTGGTGCTGCCGGTCTGGGCACACACGGCCGCCGGCATGTCCGTGTTCGTCGCGGCCGGACTGCTGATCATCCACGGGCTGTACCGCATCGACCGGACGCACTCCGCAGGGCCGGCATGCCTTCCCGTCAGGGTGCCGGGTGACGCTGTGCCAACCCGACCCACGCAACTGGTCTGCCTGCTCGCCGCTCTGGCCCCTTTGGCCCACGGGGTCGGCCGTGCCGAACCGGCGGCCGTGCCCTTCCCCGGCTGGCCGACCCGCTTCGAGGGTCGGCCGCTGACCGTCCTGCCGCTGACGCCCCTCGAAAACCGCCTGCAGCAGGATTTTCCCGGCCGCGTCGGACGCTTCACCGACGGCCAGCGGGAGATCATTCTGCGCTGGGTGACGCACGCCAGCCGCCAGCTCCACCCCAGCAGCGACTGTTTCAAGGCCAGCGGCTACCGCATCGAAACCCTGGCCATCAAGCGCGTTGGCGACCAATACTGGTCGAGATTCCTCGCCACCCGTGGCGCCACCCGGCTCGACGTGGCGGAGCGAATCGATGCCCCGGACGGCCAACAATGGAGCGACGTTTCCGCCTGGTACTGGGCCGCACAGTTGGGCCGCACGCATGGCCCCTGGTGGGCCGTGACGGTGGCCGCGCCCGCCCCACTGCAGTGAAGCGACGCCACTTCACAGTAGCGCCGGTGCGACGCTGTCGGCGCCGTTCCAGACCGGCCCGGATCTCGTTTCACCGAACCCTCGCGCTCACCAAGACAGCGCATGCGACTGATACGCCCCACCGCCGATGGCGGCTTCGGCCACTTCGAGCAGATGCTCGTGGTGCGTCAGGAACAGCACCTGGGTGCGCCGAGCAAGTTCAGCCAGTACCTGAAAGGTCGCGGCCGAGGCGGCATCGTCGAACTGGATCAGGATGTCGTCGATGATCACCGGCAGGGGTTCGCCGTTCTCGAGATGGCCTTCGATGGCGGCCAGGCGCAGGGCCAGAAAGAGCTGATCGCGACGCCCGGTACTCAACTGTTCCATCGTCAGCCGTTCGCCATCGGCCCGAACGGCCTTGAGAATCTGCCGCTCTTCTTCGTAATCGATCACGACGCCGGCAAAGCGGCCGGTGGTGATTGCGCCAAAGTGTCTGGACGCCTGTGCGATGAGCGGCCCCTGGTTGCGCTTCTGGTAGGTCTCGATGACCTGAGCGAGGATTGCCGAAGCGATGCGTGATGCTGCATAGTCGGCGCCAAGTTCGGCCATTCGTGCGGCGTGCTGGGCTGTTCTCTGCTGTGCATCGGCCGCTGTCGAGGCGCCATCCATGGCATCGAATGCCTGCCGGGCGGCGAGGTATTCCTCGTGGCGTTTCTGGACCTCGGCGGCGATCTCTTCAGTCTGTTGCGAGTTCTGGTCGATCGCTTCTGCGATGGCATCCGGGTCCTGACCGTTGGCTTGTTGCAGCGTTTCGGACAAAGGCCGGCCGGCCGATTTCACCAGCCGCGTTTCGATGTCGCGGATTTCGGTGCCCAGCGCTGATCGCTCCGCGCTTTTCCCCTCAACCAGTTCGAGACTTTCCAGCGTGCAGCAACCCGCCTGAAGGAGGAGCCGATCGATGACTGCTTTGGCGTCGGCAGCGCTCTGCCGAGCTTCGCTGACCGCATGCTGGTCATCCGTCACCTGCTGCATGAGTGTGGCCTTGGTTTCCTGCAACGAACGGGCCGAGCTCAGTTCGCGGTACAACGAGCCCGCCAGAAGATCATGAGCCCGGCCATCGGCAGGAACCGGTTCGCCGTAAACCGATCGCCAGGTCCCGGTCAGCCGGTTTTCATAGTCGTCGAGGTGGATTCTGGCCTCGCGCTGCTGCCGCTGGGCCAGATCCAACGCATCCTGCGCTTCTTGAAGTGCAGAAAACTGTTCGAGTCTGGCGGTCGCCTCCTCTGCGCTCGCATCGGGTTCCAGACGAATCGCCAGCATGGCTTCGCGCCACTGCATGCGCCACTCATCCGCCTTCTCCCGGCTCCTGGATTCGGCTCTCCCGGCATGTTTTGTGGCGACTTCGGCCATGGCCAGAGCCGTTTTCTTCAAATCACGCTGCGTGATTTGATCGGCTTGCTGTTTGGCAATGGCACGGGCCCGCGCCAGGATTTCCGACAGCCGCTCTGTGGCTGCTGGTGAAGCGCATTTCAGCGCCTTGAAGAGGGCCGTGATCCGGTTGCGGATCTCCTGTGCCAACTGGCTGCGCTGCTGCACCTCCTGCCGTTTGAGCTGGATCGCATCGAACTTCTGCAGCAAGGCGTCGCGCTTGGCGATCCATTGTGCCGCCTCGGCGATCGAGACGGTCGGCATCCCGTGAGCAGCGAGCAGGTCGGCCCAACGCTGCCGGAGCGCCGCATGGTCTTGCGCAATTTCTTCCGCGCGGCCCTGCTCCAGGCCAAGAGCATTGTCCATCTGTGATTCCCGAACACGAAACTCGGCGTAACGGGTCGCTCGCTCGGCATCGGCAAACAACCCGTCGGCGGCATCGTCAGCGCTGCTGACCGCGTGTTCATAGCGTTCTGCGGGCGGCGGCGGCTCCATCGGCACCGATTCGCCTGCGGCCGGCATGAAGTGTCGGCGAATGGCCAGCCAGAGTTCGTTTCGCCGTAGGCGTTCGACCGAAACCGCTGCCTTGGTCGGTACCTCCCCGCGAATCTCCATGCCCTTGATCTGGCCCCGCAGGGCGGCGAGATCGTCTTCGATCTTCTCGATGGCTTCGCGAATGGAACGTGCCTGACGACGCAATTCATCATCGTCGGTCTTGAAGCGCTGAACTTCGGCTTCCAGCGGAACGGTCAATTTCACGATGGCATCGACCGAAGGCATCTTCAAGGCGCCAGCTTCGGCATTCAGCTTGACGGTTGCCGCCGCCGCATCACGTTCGAGCTGTTGCGCCTGTGCTTGTGGATCACCGTAATCGGCAATCGAATCGAGATAGGGGCCAAGGCCGGCCTCGGCACCGTCTTCACCCAGACCGAGCAACTCGGCGTGCAGTTGCGCGATCGCGAGCTGTTTTTCGTTGAGGGTCTGAAGGTCGGAAGCATGCCTTGCCCTGACCGTCGCGCCGATCGTGATCAAGCTGCGAATTCTTGCCGCCTGGATGGGATTCGGGATCCCTTGCAGTGCTTCTTCGGGCGTGGCATCCCCCGCGATCTGCCGCAATACGGAAGCCAAGGCAGCTTGCGCTCTTGCCATGGCGGCTGTGGCCGTGGCCGACTTGACGCCCGCTTCGCGGTAGGCGGTCGTGGCGTGATGAATGGCCTCGATCGACTCGGCATCGGCGAGAACGGCATCGTTGAATCGAATTGCGGCCAACTCGCCTTGCCGCTGTTCGAGTCGCAGGTGGGCCGTCCGTTCGGCGGTGACGGCTGCATTTCTCCTGATGACGGCGGCGATTCGCTCAGCGGAGGCGGATGGCGGAAGCGGCGGGAGGCTGGCCAGCACGACAAGGCGCTGCTGTGCCAAGGCAAGGGCGGCGACATCCGGAAGAATGGCCGCCAGACGCTCCAGTCGACGCGCGTCCTTTTGCAGTCGAAGCTGATCCGCCCTGGCTGCTTCGTATGCCTTTCTGGCGAGTTCCATCATCGTTCTCGCAGCCGTCCATTCGCCTGGACGCACAGCGGCGTCTTTTGCCTGTTTCCGGGCCTCTTCGTAATCGGCGAGCGTTCGGTAGAAGACCGAAGTGGAGGCGCGTGGCTTGAACAGGGTTTCGGCTTCGCGATCGAGCCTGGCACGCAAGCTGCGGATCGATGAAAGTCCTGCGCCGGCTTCAAAGAGACTTTCGCCGGCATCGCCCTTGCCCTGCGCCAGCGCTACGCCACCCCGCAACAAGGCGGCGTGGTCGAGGCTGAACATGGCCAGAAAAAGCCCTTCGCTCAGGCCGCCGAGCCAGTCGCGCAGGCGCTCGTCCGGAACCGTATCCGCGCTTTCGTTGCCCGTTGCCGGATCGTACTCGAGCAGGGTATTGATCCGGCCTTTCCGGCGCATGACCGCCAGACGTTCACCGGAGCGGGCGCTCAGAATGAGCCCGATCCGAATCTTTCTCGCTTCGTGGAGGAAGGTATCCGGTGAGACATTGGGAATTCCGAACAAGGCGCCGTTGATGGCCCGCCAAAGGGTGGTTTTCCCGGCTTCGTTCGGCCCGCAAACGATATGGAAATCGGAGGGGCCGCTCAGTCGCAACTGCTGATTGGTGAAATGGCCGTAGGCCTTGAGGTCGATCTGCTCGATCTTCATTCGTCGTCCTCGGCGGCGATTGCGGCGAGCAGGCGTTCCTTGGCACTGGCCAGGGCTTCAGCCAGGGCAGTGGCGGAATCGAGCGCCCAGGCGCTGTCGGTTCCGCGTAGCTCCGGCGGGATTTTTTGCCCGAGATCCCCGAGTACGGATGCAGCAAGCGCGTTCAGCGCCGCCGGGTCTTGCTCCAGTGCGGCGAGACTGCGAATCAGAAGCCCGATCGGATCGTCACGTTCTGCGAGTCGCGGCAGATCGAGCGGCGCCGTGACCCTGATCCGGACTTTTTCGAGCCAGGCATGGCCTGATGAAGCCTCGCCAATCGATCCCGCGAGCTGCGCCCGGATGGCTTCACGCTGCGACACGATGACCTGATGCAGTGGCCCACGGCCTGCGAGTGTCAGGCGCAGCGCAAGAATCCGGTCGTTCGCTGCCGCCTGCGCATGGCGCACTTCGGATTGCACGGCGGCGTGCAGATCGTCCTCGCTGGCCAGTCCGGAAATGTCGATGAGCAGGTGTTGCCAGCGGGCAAGGTCGGTGGCAACGAATTCGACGCGCTGGATGCCGATGCCGGCTTCTGCATCGACGACCATGCAGCCCTTGGCACCCGTTTCGCGCGCATGCCGACCCTGGGTATTGCCCGGAAAGACGATCCAGGGGGATTCCCGGACGATTTCGCGGTGATGGACGTGACCGAGTGCCCAATAGTCGTAGCCTTTGTCGGTCAGGCGATCCGCGGTGGTCGGTGCGTAGGGCTGATGGCCTTCGCGGCCGGACAGGGCGGTGTGCAGCACACCGATGTTCAACAGTCCGGTAGGCGGTACGGGATACGTTGCGGCAAGGTCGGCGCTCACCGCCTCCGTCGCGAAGCTTTGCCCATGGATTGCGACGCCCAGCGATTCGATGATCTGTGTCGCCGGGGTCCTGGCCGGGAAACTGTAGACGCCTTTGGGCAGCGGTACCGACTTGGTGAGCTTGCTGAGCGCATCGTGATTGCCATAGATGAGAAACACGCGAATATCGGCATCGGCGAGACGACGCAACTGGGACGCGAAGTACAAGCCGGTGTTGAAGTCCGGCCAGTCACCATCGAAGAGGTCGCCAGCCATCAGGACGAAGTCCGCAGAGCGTTCGAGGGCCAGGTCGACGACCTTGGCGAACGCTCTGCGGGTGGCCTGGCGCATTTCGTTTACCGGCGCTCCGTCGTACACCTCCAGGCCACGCAACGGGCTGTCGAGGTGAATGTCAGCACAATGAATGAAGCGCATCTGCCCTCCCACGTTCAGCGACGGAAACTTTTGGCGCCCCTCATCGAGCCATCTTACACGACCTCCGCGCCAGGGTGCCGGACCATCCCTGTGTCGCCGCCGACCTGAAAGTGGCCTGAACCTGACGATGTGAACCTGGAGATGAACCGCCTGGTTGCCGTCTATCTTCTTCCTGCTTTTCTCATCGTCGCCGTCTCTTCTTCCGCTCCCTGCGTCTTCTTCGGTTTTCTTCGTTGTGGCTTGGCCACACCGCATCATAGCCGGGATGAACTCCTGTCGCGAGGGGCGGAATGGGTCGAGAAGCGGAGCGCCAGTGCCTGAATTGCGGTCAGTCGTTCAAACCGGACGCGCGGAGCGTGCGGCACCACCAGCAGTCTTGCTCGGACCCCTTCCAGGGGGCGAGCAAGCGGGCCAGCCAGGCGCGTTGGCTGGCCAAACCCGAGAATCGGGGCTCTTTCATGGGTGCGCAAGCCGTCGCCCGGGTACAGGCGTGACGTGCGGCACACCCGGGCTACAGCCGGCGAGGGCCGACTGGGGAGCCACCGCCCGAGCCCTGAAGCGTTACAAGCAGTCTTGCCGGCTCAAGTCTCTGAATCCTCGATGATTTCTGGTCACGCCCCGGAACCCGTGACAGCACCGTTACAAGATGTCTTGAGCCGGCAACCGACTGTAATCATTGGGCTTATGGCCCATTGGCGGGATAACCCGTTGCAAGAGGACATCGCGGCGGTCGGCTACCACTAGGTGAGGATATCGAAGGAGGACGCCATGAACATCCGCAAACGCTGGCGGGTTCCCGAACGCCGCCGGAAGTGGCCGGCACCTTTCAGCTGGCTCGACCACCGGCTGGTGCAGGAGCCTCATATCGAGCGGGCTGAGAGGCTGTGAAAATATTCCCCCAAGTCTGCCCGCCAGCGTGGCGCGTCCCGTACAATGACGAGGTCATTTCCTACACTGCCCCTGCTCATGACCAAGACCCCACCGCTGTTCCCGGATGAACCGACGCTGCCGGCCAACCCAAGCGACGAAGACCCTGCGAGAACCGTACGGCCCAAGGCCGCGGCCCGTGTTCTGATGCCCAACCGCAATCAACTGGAACTGCGGGCGAGAGATCTGGAATTGCCTTGAAGGGGAGCCTTGGCCAAGGCGTCGATCAGGCGCGAGTGGGCACCCTGAGCGACTTCGGCATCGCGCCAGAAATTCGAGACCCCTTTGCGCATGGGACACCACCGGCAGACGACCTTTCCCTCAGCGTTCTCGAAGGAGGTGAGGATTTTGAACTCTGCCGGATGATTCATGGTGGTCTCGATTCTCAGGACGTTGAGATGATCGTAGAGTTTGACGGAGTTGCATCGGATGCGAAATTTGATGCGGCAGCCTTCGGGCCGCTTCTTGCTGTCGATCACGACCTCGCCGGTGAAGGCGTGATGGGGCTTTTGACCGAGAAAGCGCATCACGTCAGTTGCCCCGAAGCCGGTGATGGCGGCGTTGACGAGATCCGGGTGGATACGTTCGAGATCGGCTCGGGACTTGAACAGAATATCGGTGGCCACTTCCGCCTGGTCCATGCCGAACCAGTAGCCGTCGAACCCGGCCGCGGCGATGGCCGGGAGGAGCGGATTGACCGCCGCCACGTGGCGAATCAGAAAGGTGAGCCACTCCGTGTGCCTGAACTGCTCGGCGAGTTTGGCGGTAGCGTCGAAATCGGAAACCCAGAGAATCTTGTTGTCGCTGCGCTCGAAGGCGATATCGTCGTGCTGCAGTTGCCGACACAGCCACTCCCGGCCATTGACATCAATCTGGGTCGAGTACGGCGCCCAGGTCTGGATACGCACGTGCATCTATAGTGGTCCCCGGAATTCAGACAGTAGTTTAAGCTGTGCGCCAAGGTAGGGAGCCAGGAACGATGAGTGAAACGAAGACGCGGAAGGTACATACACCGGAGTTCAAGGCGAAGGTGGGTCTGGAGGCCGTGCGAGGGGTGAAGACGATCAACGAGATTGGCCAGGAGTATGGCGTCCATCCGGTTCAGGTTGGGCAGTGGAAGAAGGCTATCCAGGAACAGGCGAAGACGCTGTTTGAAGGGAAGCGAGGTCCCAAGCCGCTGGCCGCCCACCGGGAGCCGGAGCGGCTGTACAGCGAGATCGGCAAGTTGAAGAGGGAATTGGACTGGCTCAAAAAAAGTCCGGGATCAGCCCGTCATGATCCGGCCAGGGTGGATCGACCCAGGGGAGGCGGCCGCCATGGTGCAGCAGTGCGTCCTGGCCGGGGTCTGCCGGTCGACGATCGATGCGCAGCAAAAACCGGCGGTGGTCGATGCCAGCGATCTTCTGTACAGTCACCTGATCGACGAGGAGTACACTCGGCACCCGTTCTACGGCAGCCGCCGGATGGTGATCTTCCTTGGGAAGGCGGGTCACACGGTCAACCGCAAACGGGTGCAACGCCTGATGCGGTTGCTGGGGTTAGCCGGCATGGCGCTGGGCCCGAACACCAACCGTCCGCACCCAGAGCAGCCGGTCTATCCCTACCTGCTGCGCGGAGTGCCTGTGGTCAGGCCCAACCCGGTCTGGAGCACCGACATCACCTACATCCGGCTGGCGCGTGGCTTCGCCTACCTGGTCGCGGTGATTGACGGGTATAGCCGCAAGGTCCTCAGCTGGCGGATCAGCAACCGCATGGAAGCGGCCTTCTGTGTCGATTGCCTGGAAGATGCCTTGCGCACTCACGGCAAGCCGGAGATCTTCAATATACCGTGCGCGGTCACAACTGCGCTTTCTGTAGGGTTTGAAAGTTGAGGCTCAAGAGGGAGTTCAGAGCCGTTTGGTGAATAGTGTGGGTATCGTCCAGGCAACCTTGGATGGCGTTCATGAAGGAACTGAAGTTGGGGGAGTACTTGGCATACAGGCACTGCTTTTTGATGAACTTCCACAATCGCTCGATGAGATTGAGATTGAGGGAGTACGTGGGGAGGAACAGCCACTCGATGTGAAGTTTCTCGGCGTGCGTTTTGACAAGTTCGCAGCATGGATAACGGGCATTGTCCAGGACGACCGTGATGGGCAGGTTCAGCGGCAAGGCCGCCAACTTGTCGAGCCACTCGCAGACGCTCAGGGAATTGATATAAGTGGCATGGGTCACCGTAATGACCTGTTTGGTCACGGCATTGAGTGCGCCCAGGACGTTGAAGCGTTGGCGACCGGAGGGCGCCCTGACCCAGACCCGAGAAAAGCACCAAAGCACCGACACGAAGGCACTGAGGACAAAGTGCGCGGCGTCTACAAAGAAGACGGCGCGCTGGCCGGCCTGGGCTTGCGCCAAACGTGGTTCGAGGTCGTTTTTTTAAAAGTCTCCTGGGCCTCTGGGTCCGCCTTGGCCGGCAAGGTGCCGGTCTTCCGGCGCTTCAGGCCGCACTTCTCTTTCAGGAAAACCCGCACTTGGGTGGGCGAACGGGTCAAGCCCGTCAAGCGGGTGATGGCCGCCCCTGCCTCCTGGATGGACGCCGGCGGATGATCCCGAAAATACGCCACGATCGCTTCCCGGTGCGACACCAACTCGCTTTGCGGCCGACGAAAATGCCATTCCTTCAACCCCTCGGGGCCGCCCTCAACGTACTCCTGAAAATACCTGCGCAGGGTCTTGCCCGTGACACCCGCCAGCCGGGCAATGTCCTGGTGCGCCAGCCCCTGGCTCTTCAGCCATAGGACTTCCCTCTTCCGTCATACCCGCGGGTGCTGATGGTGAAATCGCGCCGAATCCAAAGCCCGCATTTGCGCTTCCGTAAAATCCAGTCTGAGCATGGCCTCACCCCATCTGCAAAAAACAATCGCTTCATCTTACCAGCAGCTGGCGCATGAAGTTAAGTATTCTGTGACCGTGCTCGGTATAACGATAGCGACCGGGATCGCGAAAATCCACTACCTGCAGATTGGCAAGAAAGTGCAGATTGGGGAGGTCGCCGAAAACAATCGGAATGAACCGGAATTTCGGCTCCGATTGTCGGCGACGCAGCAGGGTGTCGAATTCCTCCCTGACCCAGCCGGAATTCACCACTTCCGGTGTGGCAACGAGGACGGCTGCGCGGCAGCCGTTGAGTCCCCGGTGCAGCCCCTCCACCCAACTATCGCCGGGAACCAGATTCCAGATGTCCAGAAACACTGTTCGGCCGGAGGAGATGAGCGCGCGTGCGAGCCATTCCACCCAGGGCTTGTGCTCGCTCTTATGGCTGATGAAAACGTCGTAGGAGGCTGTCGTGCCCCCCGTTTTTCATCGCTTCGACGCGGCCTGTGAGTTTGCCGGCCGTGACCGCCCGAGGCGTTCGCGTTGCGGTTCGAGTTTTTCGAGCGTGGCGACGAAATCCTTGAGGCGCTTCCTTTCCTGTTCAACCACTGCGGCCGGAGCACGCGCGACGAAGCTCTCGTTGGCGAGTTTGGCTTTTGCCTTGCCGATCTCGGTGCCGAGTCGCGCGATTTCCTTGTCAAGGCGTTCGCATTCAACCGCCAGGTCGATCTGAACCTGCAGCATCAGTCGGGTTTCGCCCACGATGGCGATCGGCGCGCTGGCGTCGGCCGGTATTTCGTCGACGATCTGCAGGTCGGAGAGCTTGCAGAGCGCTTTGAGATAGGGCGCGAAGCCGGCGAGCGACGCGGCTTGGCCGTTGGCGAGCAGTGGAACCCGCTGCGCCGGCGAGAGGTTCATTTCGCCACGCAGGTTGCGGCAGGCGTAGGCCAGATTCTTCAGCTCCTGGACGCTGGCTTCGCTGGCCAGGTCGATGCTTGCGGCCTGCGCCTGCGGATAGGCCGCGAGCATCACCGAGGCATGGGTCTTGCGGCCGGCGATTGGCGCCACCGCCTGCCAGAGTTCTTCGGTAATGAAGGGCAGCAGCGGGTGGGCCAGGCGCAGCACCGTCTCCAGTACGCGCGCCAGCGTCCGCCGCGTCGCGCGGACTTCTTCGACGGAACCCTGCTGCAGTTGCACCTTCGACAACTCGACATACCAGTCGCAGAACTCGTCCCAGACGAACTCGTAGACCGCGCGCGCCAGCAGGTCGAAGCGGTAGTCGGCGTAATGCTGTTCGACCTCGGCTTCGGTACGCTGCAGCTTGCTGACGATCCAGCGGTCGGCGAACGAGAAGCGCAGCGCCAGCCCACCGTCGTCGGTGCCGCCGCCTGCCAGGCCGAGGTCCTGGTCTGCCGTGTGCATCAGCACGAAGCGGGTGGCGTTCCACAGCTTGTTGCAGAAGTTGCGGTAGCCTTCGCAGCGGTTAAGGTCGAACTTGATGTCGCGACCGGGGCTGGCCAGTGACAGAAAGGTGAAGCGCAGTGCGTCGGTGCCGAATGCCTGAATGCCTGCCGGGAATTCCTTGAGCGTGCGCTGTTCGATTTCTGCGGCCTGTTTGGGGTTCATCAGTCCGCTGGTACGCTTCTCGATCAGCGCATCGAGGTCGATGCCGTCGATGAGGTCGATCGGGTCGAGGACATTGCCCTTCGACTTGCTCATTTTCTGGCCTTCGGCGTCGCGGATCAGGCCGTGCACATAGACGTGTTTGAAGGGGATTTTGCCGGTGAGATGTCTGGTCATCATCACCATGCGCGCCACCCAGAAGAAGATGATGTCGAAACCGGTCACCAGGACTGTCGAAGGCAGGTAGAGGTCGAGCGCCGGGTTGCTTTCGGCAGGCCACTGCGGCGTCCAGTCGAGCGTTGAGAATGGCCACAGCGCTGACGAATACCAAGTGTCGAGGACGTCCGGGTCACGTGTCAGCGGGCCGTGGTAGCCTTGTGCCGCGGCCTCGTTCCTGGCTTCAGCTTCGTCATGCGCGACAAAAATCTGTCCACTCTCGGCGTACCAGGCGGGAATCTGATGGCCCCACCAAAGCTGCCGCGAGATGCACCAGTCCTGGATGTTGTTCAGCCACTGGTTATAGGTGTTGACCCAGTTCTCGGGGAAGAACCTGATCTCGCCCGAAGCGACGCAGGCGAGTGCTTTGGCGGCGATGCTCGTGCCGTCGGCACCGGCCTTGCTCATGGCGACAAACCATTGGTCGGTCAGCATCGGCTCGATCACCACGCCGGTCCGGTCGCCGCGCGGCACTTTCAGCAGATGCGCATCGACCTTGTCGAGCAGGCCTTCTGCTTCGAGGTCGGCGACGATCTGCTGGCGCGCTGCAAAGCGATCCATGCCCTGGTAGCGAACCGGGGCGTTGTCGTTGATCTTCGCGTCCAGGGTGAGGATCGGGATCATCGGCAGCTTGTGGCGCTGGCCAACCGCGTAGTCGTTGAAGTCGTGTGCGGGCGTAACCTTGACGCAGCCGGTACCAAACGCGAGGTCCACATAGGCATCGGCGATGATCGGAAGCGTGCGCTCGCAGAGCGGCAGCCTGACCCTTTCTCCGATCAGGTGCCGATAACGCTCGTCGTCGGGATGGACCATCACCGCGGTGTCGCCGAGCATGGTTTCGGGGCGTGTCGTGGCAACGGTCAGCGAGCCGCTGCCGTCGGCCAGCGGGTAACGGATGTGCCAGAGATGTCCCGGTTCCTCTTCCTGTACCACCTCGAGGTCGGAGACCGCGGTCTGCAGTACCGGGTCCCAGTTGACCAGCCGCTTGCCGCGGTAGATCAGGCCCTCGCGATAGAGTCGGACGAAGGTTTCGGTGACTGTCTGCGAAAGGCCGTCGTCCATCGTGAAACGCTCGCGGCTCCAGTCAGGCGAGGTGCCGAGGCGGCGCATCTGCCGGGTGATGGTGCTGCCGGAGAACGCCTTCCATTCCCAGACTTTGTCGAGAAATTTCTCGCGCCCGAGTTCGTGCCTTGAGATTCCCTGGGCGTCGAGTTGCCGTTCGACGACGATCTGCGTGGCAATGCCCGCATGGTCGGTACCGGGCTGCCACAGCGTGTTGTCACCGCGCATGCGATGGTAGCGGGTGAGCGCGTCCATGATCGCCTGGTTGAAGCCGTGCCCCATGTGCAGGGTGCCGGTGACGTTGGGTGGTGGCAGCAGGATGCAGAAAGCGTTCGGTTTTTCGGCATCGAGGCCGGCGCCGAAATAGCCTCTGGCTTCCCATTCGGGGTACCAGCGACGTTCGATGTCGGCCGGTTCAAAGCTCTTGGCGAGTTCCATGGGGGAGGGCGGAGGGATGGCAGGAGCGCGCATTATACCCGCATCACGCGCTTGCCCCAGCAGTGGTGCCTAGGCCTGATCAGGCAGTTCTTGCGGGCCGCGAGCGGGTTCCTCGGGGGGCGGTCGAGGCGGCCCGTTTTGCTCGATGAAGTCACGCAAGACTGCTTCAATGGTTGCGGCGATACCATTCTGCAAGTAATCGGTGGCAGTCAGCAGTGCCGCTTCGACGAGCGTCAGCATTTCGCTCTGCAGTTGCCGATCAAGGCGTTCGGCGAGATCTGCGGCGAGCGTCTCGCGTAGCCTGGCGCTGTTTTCTTCCGGGATGTCTGGCGTCGGCAAAACCACTTCGGTGAGGACCGGCAGGTCGTCCTCATCTTCGCCCGACGAGGGGGCAGGCGCGATGCCTGCTGACGAGTCGGCCGGTGTGGTCGAGGCCAGGAAGCTGCGCCGTCGCCGTAACCGACGTGAGTCGTGGCGACGATCGCCGCCGGCTGCTGCTTCGGCGTTGATCAGGGAGTCCACCCGGCGGATCAGGTCGCTGTCGTCGGCCATCAACCTTTCCCTGTCAGATCGACGTACTGGATGTCGTAGCCACGATCCTTGTAGAACCGGACGCGCTGACGGCCGGCGAGGCGCTCTTCGCTTCCCTGGCCGACCACTTCGATGAGGCTGGCAAAACGAGAAAAGCCCGGCGGTACCTCGGTCGCGAGGTTGAACAGTCGTTCGTCCTGCGGTAACACGTCAAGCTGACTGGCAATCAGTACCGGGGTTTCGGCAGCCAGCGGCGAGTTGATTTGCACGTGCGGGATGAAGCCGGTTGGCGGGTACATCCACAGCCTGCGGTCGAGGGCCGCGGCGACCTCGGCATCGGGTGCATAGACCAGCGAGGCCTTCTTCTGTGCCAGGGCCTTGCCGATCAAGGCAGCGGTCGCGGCAATCCGGTCAGAGGCGTTGTGGTAGAAGAAAATGCGGGTCAATTCAGCTTCCCGGCGCGTTTCAACAGATAGTGCATGAGTAGCGGCACCGGTCGCCCGGTCGCACCCTTGTCGGTGCCTGACTTCCAGGCAGTGCCGGCAATGTCGAGGTGAGCCCAGACGTATTTCCGGGTAAAACGGGCGAGAAAACACGCGGCGGTGATGCTGCCTCCCCAGCGGCCACCAATATTGGCCATGTCGGCGAACGGACTTTTGAGCAGTTCCTGGTAGTCGTCCCACAAGGGCATTTGCCAGGCGCGGTCGTGTGCATCATCGCCGGCGTGCACGAGTTCCCGCGCCAGGGTCTCGTTGTTGGCAAAGAGGCCGGTTGCGACATGGCCAAGAGCGATCACGCAGGCGCCAGTGAGCGTGGCGACGTCAATGACTGTTTCCGGTTGAAAGCGAGCAGCATAAGTCAGCGCATCGCAGAGAATGAGGCGGCCTTCGGCATCGGTGTTGAGAATTTCGATGGTCTGACCAGACATCGAAGTGACGATGTCGCCGGGTCGGGTGGCGGCTCCGCCGGGCATGTTTTCGGAGGAGGGAACGATCACCGTCAGATTGATCGGCAGTTTCATCAACGCTGCGGCCTTGATCGTACCCAGCACGCCGGCGGCACCGCACATGTCGTACTTCATCTCGTCCATTTCCGGTGCCGGTTTGAGCGAAATGCCGCCGCTGTCGAAAGTGATGCCCTTGCCGACAAGGACCACCGGCTTGTCATCGTTCTTGCCGCCCTTGTGCTGCAGGACAATCAGTTTGGGTGGCTGCCGCGAGCCTTTGGCAACGGACAGCAGGGAATGCATGCCCAGGGCGGCCATCTCGTCACGTTCGAGAATCTGGCACTCCAGCTTGTGTTCGGAAGCCATCTTTTGTGCTGTTTCGGCAAGAAAAGCCGGAGTGCATACATTGCCCGGCAGATTGGCGAGATTCTTTGCCAGGGCCATGCCTTCGGCAATGGCTTGCCCCTGGTGCAGCGCTTCCTCGGCACCGGCCAGTTCGTTGCGACGATCAATGACAAAGGTAAGCTTGCGCAGGGGGCGACGCACCTTGTCCTTTTTGCTCTTGAACTGATCAAAACGATAGACGGTTTCCTGCGCCACCATGGTCGCCTGACGAACGCGCCAGGCAGAGCTGCGCTTCCTGACACTCGTTTCGGTCAGAAAGACGGTACCGTCGAAGGAACCGGTTTCATTGAGCGTCCGCACGGCGCTGCGAATCGCATCGCAATACGCCTTGTCGCCAAACTCCTTTTCCTTGCCGAGACCGACCAGCAGGACCCGGTCGCAAAGCGTGCCCGGCACATTGTGCAGCAGCAGTGTCGAACCCGCTTTTCCCTCCATGTCGCCGCGGCGAATGATGTCCGAAAGATGGTTGTGCGCCGCATTGTCGAGAAGTTCGGCGGCCAGCGTCAGCTTGCGCGGTTCGAAAATGCCGACCACCACACAGGCACTGCGTTGCTTCTCCGGGCTACCACTTTTTATGCTAAATTCCACTCACCCCTCCTCAGACAATCCGCCCTGTTTGCGAAAAGCCGATTATCACTGCAGTTTTTCACCAAAGTCAAAAAATGATCTTTCAGCGTGCTGTCCGGCGCGAGTTCACGCACCTGGCGGCCGGCGTCTTCACTGCGCTTTTCGCCATCATGATGACGACCCAATTGATTCGGCTGCTCGGTGACGCGGCACAAGGTCGTGTCGAACCGGACGCCGTGGTGGCACTGCTCGGTTTTTCGTCGCTTAACTACCTGCCGGTGTTGTTGTCGCTATCGTCGTTTGTCGCCATTCTGCTGGCGCTTTCACGCAGCTATAGGGATTCCGAGATGGTGGTCTGGTTCTCTTCCGGATTGTCGCTGATGGCGTGGATTCGGCCGGTCCTGGTGTTTGTCATGCCGCTGGTGCTGACCATCTCGGTGCTGTCCCTTTTCCTTTCGCCCTGGGCCTTGTCGCAGAGCGCCGAGTTTCGCGACAAACTGAGTTCCCGGCACGATGCGGGACAAATCTCTTCCGGCATCTTTCAGGAATCGTCAGCCGGCGAACGCGTCGTTTTTGTGGAGGGGATCGCTGATGACACCAGCAACGTCTTCAACGTATTCGTCAACGAGCTGCGGCCGGAGCGTTTGGGCGTGACGATGGCCGCCTCCGGGTATCAGGAGGTGGCCGCAAATGGTGATCGCTTCATCATCCTGGAGAATGGCCGTCGCTACGAGTTCCCTCCGGGCAGCGCAGAATTCCGCATCATGGAGTATGCACGCTATGCGGTTCGTGTCGAGACCAAGGAGGCGCGCGGCATTGCCCCGACACCGAGGACGATGCCGACCATGGCTTTGTTGCCCATCGATTTGCCGGTCTATCGGGCTGAGCTGCTGTACCGTTTCAGCGTGCCGTTCTCGGCGGTCGTGCTGGCGTTACTGGCGATTCCCCTGTCGTTCGTCAATCCGCGTGCCGGTCGTTCGGCGAACATGCTGCTGGCCATTTTCGTTTATCTGATCTACAACAACCTGGTGACCATCAGCCAGGGCTGGGTGGCAAGCGGCAAGGTTTCGTTTGCTGTCGGCATGCTGGCTGTGCATCTGTTCATGCTCTGTCTCCTCCCGCTGATGTTTTACCGGCGCATTGCCGTCAGCTCATTTGCCCGTCTGTCGCGATGAAGATTTATCGTCGCTACCTGGCGCGCGAGCTCGCCGGCGCCATCCTGCTGGTGCTGCTGGCGTTTCTGGCCTTGTTTGCCTTTTTCGACCTGCTCGGCGAGATCAAGAGCGTCGGGCAGGGTGGATACCAGTTACACCATGCGCTTGGTTTTGCCTTGCTGCGCGCGCCGGGGCGTGCCTACGAATTGATGCCGATTGCTGTCCTGATCGGTACGCTCTACGCGCTCTCGGTGCTCGCCCGTCACTCCGAACTCACCGTCTTGCGCGCCTCGGGTTTGTCCACCGCAGCCCTGCTTGGCGGTTTGTTTCAGGTGGCCGGTCTGTTTTCCCTGGCGACCTACCTGATCGGCGAGTTTGTGGCGCCGCCGGCCGAACGCGCGGCGTATCAGATGCGCTTGAAGGAAAAGGGCCGAATGGTCGGACAGGATCTGCGGTCGGGATTGTGGGTCAAGGACGAACGGAATTTCATCAATGTGCGCGTAGTCCTGCCGGATGCACGTTTACGCGGCATCCGCATTTACGAATTTGACGAGAAGGCACGCTTACGTGCCGTCATTGAAGCCGCGGAGGGGAGGCACGTCCTGCCCGATAGTTGGCGGCTGACCGAAGTGGTACAGACCGTCCTGCTCGCCGAGCGGGTTGAGGTCCGGAAGATGCCGGAGATGTTGTGGCGATCGGCCCTGAATCCGGACATTCTCGCGGTCCTGATGGTTTCGCCCGATCGGATGTCGTTGCGACACCTGTCGGCCTATACCAAACATTTGGCGGACAATCATCAGAAGACCAACCGCTACGACATCGCTTTCTGGAAAAAGGTGGTCTATCCTTTGGCAGCCTTGGTCATGGTTGCGCTCGCCTTGCCGTTCGGCGGCGCACATTACCGGGCCGACCGGGTAAGCATCAAAATTTTTGCCGGGGTGATGACCGGAATCCTGTTCTACATGCTCAACGGCTTGTTTTCCAATCTGGGTGCGATCAACAGTTGGTCACCGTTACTCAGCGCAGTCACGCCGTCAGTGCTGTTCCTGCTGACGGCGGTGGTCATCATCTGGTGGGTTGAAAAGCGCTAACGGTCATGACTTTTCCAGGCACCCCCGATCATGAAAGTCATGACCGTTTCCCTCCCTTGCAGGGCGCATTCCGGCTTGCACGCCGGAATCGCTCGATGGGCGCGGAGCAGTCTCTGCGAATTCCCCATCTCACCCCCCGACTACTCCCACGGCCCGCGCGGCATCGCGGGCCGGCTACGGCGGCGCGGAGCAGTGCTCCGCGAAACCCCGCCTGCGCCCCCCGCAAGGGGGAGGGGAGATTCGTGAGTCGCTGACGCGACTTTCACATTAATGAGGGGTCAGTTGATGATCAGCCGCGTGCCGGCGAGACGATCGTGCAGAAATTGTCGGTCGCGGTCGAACAATGCCCAGAGGATGCCGGCACCGCCGAGAATGATGCTCGGCCAGCACAGTAGATAGCGCAGGAGCACCCGTGTCGGGCGGACGGGCAAGCCATCACGGGTTACCAGCCGGATGCGCCAGGTTTTCATGGCCAGGGTCTGCCGCCCGTTACTCCAGAACCAGAGAAAATAGATCAGCATCACGAGAAAGCAATGTGCCCAGCCAATGACCGGGGAAACCAGGCGATGTGCGAAAGCGCCCAGGAGAACATGCGGCAGAAGCACCAGCACGGCCAGTACGGCAAACAGCAGCAGGGACTCGTACGCCATACTCAGCAGACGACGCAGGATGCCCGGTCGCCCGACGGCCTGCACAGCCGGCATCAGCGGCGGACTTCCGCTTCGCTGGCGGGCGGCGGCGCAGCCGTTGCAGGCGCTGGTGCGGCAGTGACCGGCGGCTGCAGGGGGCTGGCTTCGACGACTGTCGGGGGGAGGGTGCCGACGGTCGGGGCCGCTGGTGTCGGCGCTGTGGTGCCGGAGGGCGTGGCGCTACCGGGTAGGCTCCCCGGTTTGGGGACCGACTTGCTTGGAGCTTGCTGCTTGAGCCTTTCCTTCTCTTCTTCCGGCAGGCTGGAGTACTCCTCCCATTTCTGCCGGAGTTCCTGTTTCTTTTCGACCGGAAGCTTGTTGGCGGTCATGAAGCGCGCGCGAGCGAGGCTGCGCTGCTCGGGGGTCAGTTTCGCCCAATCCTGCATCTGAACCTGGATTCGGCGTTGCTCCTCCGGCGTCATGGCGGCAAAGCGGCGCGTGATGCCCAGCCATTTCTTCTGTTGGCTGTATTCCATCGCGTCCCAGTTGTCGCTGAGTGGCGCGAGAATGACCTTTTGCTCGACCGGCAACTCGGTCCACTGTGGCTGGGGTGGGGTGACTATGGCCGTCGGGCTGGGCATATCTGCCCAGGCCGTAAGCGCTACAAAGCCAGCGAGAATTACTGCGACGCGGAGCTTTTCAGCCATGCATCAAAGCCCTTGTCGGTAAATGCAGCGATTGGCAGATCGTCCGAAAGCAGTGCGCTGTCGATGATCTCGAGTTCGGTGATGCTTTGGTCTGCATACCAGTAGGTATAGCTGGTGATACCGAAAACGACGATCAGGGCCAGCAACACCTGCTTGATGTGCAGGTTGTCGACCTGATGCTGTACGAAATTACCCACCCCAGCCAGTACCGATTGGGGAACCGAGACCTTTTGCTGGGCCAGTGCCCGTTCCCTCGCACTCTCGAGTCGCTTGAGAGTTTCCTCGGGCAGTTCCTTGAGTCCGCGATTCAGGTGTTGCCTGATCTTGTAGGCAAAATGTAGTTCATTCATAAGGTGATTCCTCTTACTTTCAGTGCAGCCGCCAGCGAGTGATTGGCACGCGAGCAGTGCGTCTTGACGCTGCCCTCCGAGCAGCCCATGGCTGAGGCCGTCTCGGCCACATCCATATCTTCCCAGTAACGCAGGAGGAAGGCTTCCCGTTGACGTGCGGGCAGCGATTCTATCTCTTTTTCAATTATCGCAAGGAGTTGCGTTTGCTGGAGTTGGTCATCCGGTGTTTGCGGACTATATGATCCCGATTCACCACTAATGGTTTCGAGTGGATCGTAATCCTCGTCATCGCTGTGTGAAAACGACGAGAACAAGGAAGTCCACAGCGAGCGAACCTTGCTGCGCCGGTAGAAGTCGCGAATCGTGTTCTGCAGGATGCGTTGAAAAAGCATCGGGAGTTCGGTCGGCGGGTGATCGCCATATTTTTCGGCGAGCTTCATCATCGCATCCTGAACGATGTCGAGCGCTGATTCTTCATTACGCACCGCGAACATGGCCTGTTTGAAAGCACGACGTTCGATTGCAGTGAGGAAGTCCGACAGTTCGCGTTGGCTGGCCAGAGCGAGAATCCTTGCTGTTGTTGGGTTGGAAACTGTTTCCGCAGGCGTCGGTTGTGGTGAATACCTTGACCAATTGCGGCCAAAGCTTTAACGTGGCAGACTTTTTTCGAGCAATTTGCTTGCTGGGGCGACGGCAATGACAATGATGACCGGTGCGGAGATTGTAATCAGGTGCCTGCAGGAAGAAAAGGTCGAATATGTATTCGGCTATCCGGGTGGGTCGGTACTTCACATTTATGATGCCCTGTTCAAACAGGATCAGATCAAACATGTTCTGGTCCGCCACGAACAGGCAGCAGTCCATGCGGCCGATGGCCTGGCGCGGTCGTCACACAAGGTCGGTGTGGCGCTGGTGACCTCGGGTCCGGGCGCGACCAACGCCGTGACCGGCATTGCCACGGCCTATATGGATTCGGTGCCGCTGGTGGTGATTTCAGGACAGGTGCCGAATGCCTACATCGGTCAGGACGCCTTCCAGGAGTGCGATACCGTTGGTATCACCCGACCTTGCGTGAAACACAACTTTTTGGTCAATGACGTACACCAGTTGGCGGTGACGATCAAGAAGGCCTTTTATATTGCCAACAGTGGCCGTCCGGGTCCGGTAGTGGTGGATATTCCGAAGGACGTTACCGCAGCCAAGTGTAAGTTCGAGTATCCGGAGACGATTCAGATGCGGGCGTACAACCCGGTCATCAAGGGGCATCTGGGGCAGATCAAGAAAGCGGTTCACCTGTTACTCGAGGCCAAGCGGCCGATGATTTACTCCGGTGGGGGCGTCATTCTCTCGAATGGTGCCGATCAATTGACCAAGCTGACCCGCCGCCTTGGCTTTCCGATCACCAATACCCTGATGGGTCTCGGCGCTTATCCGGGAACCGACCGGCAATTCCTGGGCATGCCCGGCATGCATGGTACCGTCGAAGCCAATCTGGCAATGCAGCACTGTGACGTGCTGCTGGCCATCGGCGCTCGTTTCGACGATCGGGTGATCGGCAATCCGGAGAATTTCTCTTCCTTGCCGCGCAAGATCATCCACGTCGACATTGATCCCTCGTCGATCTCCAAACGCGTCAAGGTCGATGTACCGATCGTCGGCAATGTCCCGGATGTTCTGGACGAAATGCTGCGGTTGCTGGATGCCGGAAATGCCAGTCCGGATTCCGGTGTGCTGGCGGCATGGTGGCAGGAGATCGAAGCATGGCGCGCCAAGCAGTGCATGAAATACCGGATGAAGAAGAGCATCATCATGCCGCAGTACGTCATGGAGAAGCTGTATGAGGTGACCGGGGGGAAGGCGATCGTGACTTCCGATGTCGGTCAACATCAGATGTGGGCAGCACAATACTACAAGTTTGAGGAGCCGCGGCGTTGGCTCAACTCGGGTGGTCTGGGCACCATGGGTGTCGGTCTGCCCTACGCCATGGGGGCGGCTCTGCAGCATCCGGAGATGCCAATTGCCTGCGTCACCGGCGAAGGCTCGATCCAGATGTGTATCCAGGAGTTGTCAACTGCCAAGCAATTTCGTTTACCGATCAAGATCATCAATCTCAACAACCGCTACCTGGGCATGGTTCGGCAGTGGCAGGAGATGTTCTACGGGAGTCGTTATGCGGAGTCGTACATGGATTCCTTGCCCGACTTCGTCAAGCTGGCTGAAGCTTATGGGCACGTCGGCATGCGCATCGAAAAGCCCGAGGATGTCGAGCCGGCGCTGCGCAAGGCATTTATCGATCATAAGGACGATCTCGTATTCATGGATTTCATCACCGATCAGAAAGCGAATGTCTTTCCGATGGTGGCCGCCGGCAAAGGTCTTGCCGACATGATCCTGACTGAAGACCTGTAAGGGAAAGGCAAGATGCGACACATTATTTCAATCCTGCTGGAGAATGAGGCTGGTGCGCTGTCGCGGGTGGCCGGTCTGTTCTCGGCGCGCGCCTACAATATCGAGACCTTGACCGTCGCGCCAACCGAAGACCCCTCGCTTTCACGGCTGACCATCGTCACTTCGGGTACCGACGCAGTGATCGAGCAGATCACCAAGCAACTCAACAAACTGATCGACGTCATCAAGGTTGTCGATCTCTCCGAGGCTGCCCATATCGAGCGGGAACTGATGCTCATCAAGGTGCGTGCCACGGGCAAGGACCGCGAGGAACTGAAGCGTCTGGCCGACATCTTCCGTGGTCACATCATCGACGTTACCGAATCGACCTACGTGGTCGAGCTGACAGCCAGTGGCGCGAAACTCGACTCGTTCATCCAGGCGATCGATGCTGGATTGATTCTCGAGACGGTACGTACCGGCGTGTGCGGTATCGGCCGTGGTGAACGCATTCTCAAAGTCTAATCAGATCGAACTGCAGGATAGAAGGAAATTTCATGAAAGTTTATTACGACAAGGACGCCGACCTCTCCCTGATCAAGGGCAAGAAAGTCACCATCGTTGGCTACGGATCCCAGGGCCATGCGCACGCGCAGAATCTGAGCGATTCCGGTGTCAAGGTAACGGTTGGTTTGCGCAAGGAAGGTTCTTCCTGGAGCAAGGCCGAGAATGCCGGCTTGAAGGTGGAGGAGGTGGCCCGGGCCGTCAAAGGCGCCGATGTGGTGATGATGCTACTCCCGGATGAGACCATTCCGCAGGTGTATCATGCGGAGGTGGCGCCGAACATGAAGAAGGGTGCTGCCTTGGCCTTTGCCCATGGCTTCAATGTGCATTACAACCAGGTGGTGCCACGTGATGATGTGGATGTCATCATGGTTGCGCCAAAAGGGCCGGGGCATACGGTACGCTCGGAGTATCTCAAGGGTGGCGGCGTGCCGTCGCTGATCGCTGTATACCAGGACCGTAGCGGGAAGGCCAAAGATATTGCGCTTTCCTATGCAGCAGCGAATGGCGGAACCAAGGGCGGGGTGATCGAGACCAACTTCCGTGAAGAGACTGAAACCGACCTCTTCGGAGAGCAGACCGTGCTCTGCGGAGGTGTCGTCGAACTGGCCAAGATGGGCTTCGAGACACTGGTCGAGGCGGGTTACGCACCCGAAATGGCGTACTTCGAGTGCCTGCATGAGCTCAAGCTGATCGTTGACCTGATGTATGAAGGCGGCATCGCCAACATGAACTACTCGATTTCGAACAATGCCGAATATGGCGAGTACGTGACCGGGCCGGAAGTGATCAACGAAAGCTCGCGTGCTGCCATGCGTGCGGCGCTCAAACGGATTCAGAGCGGCGATTACGCGAAAATGTTCATCCTCGAAGGGCGGACCAACTATCCGGCGATGACCGCACGTCGCCGTCTGATGGCACAGCATGAGATCGAGACCGTTGGTGCCAAGCTGCGCGACATGATGCCCTGGATCAAGAAGAACCGGCTGGTGGATCAGAGCAAGAACTGATCCATTGAATGGCTTGCCGAGCGGAAGGCAGTCGCACTGTCTTCCGCCTTCTTGGTTCCTGCCCGTTTTCACTTCATAGCGCAATGCCTGAAATCAAGCCTCGCAAGACCTTGTTCAACCCCGAGTTGCGGCGTCGAGGCATCTATGTTCTGCCGAACCTGTTTACCACGGCGGCGCTGTTCGGTGGTTTCTTCGCCATCGTGCAGGCGATGAAGGGCAGCTTCGAACTGGCTGCGGTGGGTATTTTCGTAGCGATGGTACTTGATGGTCTCGATGGGCGGGTAGCGCGTATGACGCGTACGCAAAGCGCGTTCGGGGCGGAGTACGATTCGCTGTCCGACATGGTCTCGTTCGGTGTCGCTCCAGCGCTGGTGACCTACGCGTGGGCGCTCAAGGATATGGGGCGACTCGGCTGGATTGCCGCCTTCATCTACTGCGTCGGCGCAGCGCTCAGACTGGCGCGCTTCAATACAACGCTGGAAGTGATCGATCGGCGTTATTTCCAGGGTTTGCCAAGTCCGGCCGCAGCGGCGCTGGTGACCGGCTTCTTCTGGGTGATGATCGACAAGCAGATTGCCGCTGCGGATGTGCGCTGGCTGGCTTGTGGGCTGGTGATCTTTGCCGGCATCTCGATGGTGTCCAACGTCCGCTTTTACAGTTTCAAGGACGTCAACCTGCGGCGCAGCGTACCGTTCATCTTTGTTGTTGCCATTGCGCTTGGCTTCGCCGTGCTCTCCTACGATACGCCGGTTGCCTTATTTGGGCTTTTCGTTGCGTATGGTCTTTCGGGGTATGTCCTGGCGCTGATGCAGCTGCTCCGGCGCAAGCCGTCGCCGCCGCCAGTGGCCTAGCTCGGCATCGCTCGTCTTGCGACACGAAGTATCTCGCCGTTTCGGTCGGTGACCCCGCCAGGGTAGCCGCTGTGCAGGGTAGTCCATCTTTATCTCCGGAGTCAGCACATGAAAGAGCACTTGGTAATTTTTGATACCACACTGCGCGACGGCGAACAGAGCCCGGGCGCTTCGATGACCAGGGAAGAGAAGCTGCGCGTCGCGCGCCAGCTTGAGCGCATGCAGGTTGACGTGATCGAGGCGGGTTTTGCGGCCGCTTCACCCGGAGACTTCGAGGCCATCCAGTCGATTGCCAAAGTCATCAAGGGGTCGACGATTTGCTCCCTTGCTCGTTCCAACGAGAATGACATTCGTCGTGCCGGCGAGGCGATTGCACCGGCAGCGCGGGGGCGTATTCATACGTTCATCGCCACCAGCCCGATCCACATGGAGAAAAAATTGCGTATGACGCCAGACCAGGTGGTCGAGGCGGCCGTGCGAGCCGTGCGCTGGGCACGCGAATATACGGACGATGTCGAGTTCTCGGCCGAGGACGCGGTGCGTTCCGAGGTCGATTTTCTCTGTCGAGTTTTCGCGGCGGCCATCGATGCGGGAGCCACGACCATCAATGTTCCTGACACTGTTGGCTACAGCGTTCCCTCCGTGTGGGGCGACCTGATGCGCACCCTGATCGGGCGCGTAGCAGGGGCAGACCGGGTGGTGTGGTCCACCCATTGCCACAACGATCTGGGCATGGCGGTTGCCAATTCGCTGTCGGCGGTGTTGGCCGGTGCCCGTCAGGTCGAGTGTACGATCAATGGCCTGGGAGAGCGAGCAGGCAACGCCTCGCTCGAAGAAGTGGTGATGGCGGTACGTACTCGCAGTGACCTGTTTCCGGTACAAACGCGTATCGATACGACGCAAATCGTTCCCGCGTCAAAGTTGGTCTCCCAGATTACCGGCTATCCGGTGCAGCCCAACAAGGCCGTCGTTGGCGCCAATGCGTTTGCACACGAATCCGGAATCCACCAGGATGGCGTTCTCAAACATCGCGAGACCTATGAGATCATGCGTGCCGAGGACGTAGGCTGGGCTCAGAACAAGCTGGTGCTCGGCAAACACTCGGGACGCAATGCCTTCAAGTCACGCCTGTTGGCGCTGGGTATCGTTCTTGACGGGGAGGAGGCGCTGAATGTCGCGTTTGCCAGGTTCAAGGAACTGGCCGACAAAAAGCACGAAATCTTTGACGAAGACCTGCAGGCACTGGTTTCGGATGAAGACCAGGCACCAGATGGCGAGTACTACAAACTGGTCTATTCACGGGTTTGTTCGGAAACTGGCGAAACGCCCGCAGCGGATGTCACACTGACGGTCGGTGGTGTCGAGAAGAAGGCATCGGGGAGGGGCAGCGGTCCGGTCGACGCCGCATTCAAGGCGATCGAATCGATCGCTAGCAGCGGCGCAGAATTGCTGCTTTATTCGGTCAATGCGATTACCACGGGTACCGATGCACAGGGCGAAGTCACCGTTCGTTTGGCAAAGGCAGGCCGCATCGTCAATGGCAATGGTGCCGACACCGACATCGTCATTGCTTCGGCGAAGGCCTATCTCAATGCCTTGAACAAACTGCAGTTTCCCGACCGGTTGGACCCGCAGGGCGACGTCTGACAACCAGTGTAGGGCAGGCGTGGGCGTGACTCAGTGTGCCGAGGAGCGGGTCAGCCTGGCGAAGGCGACGCTGGCGCCAAAAAAGATCAGCGCCAGGATGGTTTCGGCGATCGCCAGCCACTGCCCAATACCCTGTTCGGTGGTGGCGCGCACGATGCCTTCAGTGAAATAGAGCAGGATCAGCATCGATGCCCACTGATACGTGTAGCGGCGACCGTGCAGTATCCCGAACAGCGGCGCCAGCAACGGCAAGCACTTCAGGGCTAGCCAGGAACCGCCGGGCTGGACCGGCGCGAGGCGCAACTCCCATGCGAGACACAAAAAAATCAGCGCAATCAGGCTGCTGGACGCCATCAGGTAGAAACCGCGGCGCATCAGGTGTTGAGCTTCAGGGCAATGGTCGCGAGTCTTCGCCCCTGCGCGAAAGCGAGACGCCGTTCTTCATCACTAAGCGTTGGGTTGCCTTCGCCACCGGCGACATGGCTGGCGCCATAGGGAGTCCCACCACTGCGGGTGGCGGAAAGTGCCGTCTCCGTATAAGGCAGGCCAACCAGCAGCATGCCGTGATGCAGGAGCGGCAACATCATCGACAGCAGCGTACTCTCCTGTCCGCCATGCTGACTGGCGGTAGAGGTGAACACGCAGGCTGGTTTTCCGACCAGTGTTCCAGCAGACCATTCGGCTGCAGTACCGTCCCAGAAGTACTTCATTGGCGCAGCCATGTTGCCAAAGCGGGTGGGGCTGCCGAGTGCCAGTCCAATGCATTCCGCAAGGTCGGCGGCCTCGACATAGGGCGCGCCGTCAGTAGGCACTGCCGGCGCGCTGGCGCTGCACTCCGACGAAACCTTGGGAACGGTGCGCAGACGCGCCGTTGCACGCCGGGTTGACTCGATGCCGCGGGCAATCTGCTGAGCAATGGCACGCACTGAACCGCGATGACTGTAGTAAAGAACGAGAATCTCGGACATCACTCCATTTTATAACCATCTCATGTTTCCTTCGGATTTTCCTTGGTGTCGTTTCGCGGCACGCGTCTGGCGTCGCTTTGTCGAGGAGAATTTCGATCAGATCAGCGCCAGCCTCGCTTTTACCACATTGCTTTCATTGGTGCCGCTGGTCGCTGTTGTTCTGAGCATTGTCGCGCTGGTTCCCTTTTTTCCGAGCATGGTCGAGCAATTGGAGCTTTCGCTAGCCCGTAGCCTGCTGCCGGAGCGTGGTGCCGGGATGATCATCGCCTACATTCTCGAGTTTTCCCAGAGGGCGGCCGAGGTCACTGCGATTGGTTCGCTGGTTTTGGTGGCGACGGTCCTGATGCTGTTGCTGACCATCGAGCGCGCCTTCAATCACGTCTGGTCGGTGCGGGAGACGCGCCCCTGGTGGCGGCGCCTGCGTTTGTTTGCCGCCTTGGTTGCCTTGTGGCCGGTGGTGATTGGTGGCGTGCTGCTGGCCACCTCCTATGCCGTCACCACTTCGCTGGGCATGCTGGACGAGCTGCCATGGGTCAGGCCAATTCTGCTCAAGGCACTCGGGTTGGTGATTGCGAGCTTGTTTCTTGGCGGGCTTTACCATGCACTTCCCAATACCCGGGTGGCGACGCGCGACGCGGCATGGGCCGGCCTGCTTGCTGCGCTGGGCTTCCTGCTGCTGCAAAAGGGATTCGAGCTGTACCTGTCAAATTTTCCAACCTACACCGCCGTCTACGGTACCTTCGCAACGCTACCGATATTTCTCTTGTGGCTCTATTTATCGTGGGCGGTGGTGCTACTGGGTGCGCTGGTTGCGGCGACCCTGCCCGAGTTCAGGGAGACTGGAAATCGTCATGTACCCCCCTAAAGATCACAAATTTTCCAGGCACTCCCGATCATGAAAGTCATGACCGTTTCCTTTGCTCCCGCCAAGTGGGGAGGGGAGATTCGTGAGTCGCTGACGCGACTTCCATATTAAAACGGGTTCTGTACAGGTTCGATCGACATGATTTCAACACTGCCGGTTTGTTCTTCAATGCCGGTCCTGCTGACTTCACGCACACTGACGTTGTCGCCCTCGATCAGCAGAAGCAGTTTTTCGCGTTCTTTCGGCAAGGCTCCGGTGGCGACCACCAGTGACTGACCGGAACGAAGCTTCGGGATTTCCGGCAGAATCAGTACTCGCAGATACTCGGTGCCCGTGTCTCCCGTGTCATGGGAGGGCTGGGCGAGAATGGCCGGGACCGCCTTGGGCGCAAGAATTTGCAAACCGAGTTCAAGATGCTCGGGGTTTTCCGATAAAGCCCAGCGGACCAGGCAAATCTGCCAGTTCTGGTCAGCGTCTGTGCGAACCGCGACCACATTTCCCACAGACAGGACCCCGGTGTTGCCGGTGACATGCATGACGGCATAGCCATCGGGACTTTCATTGGTCACCATCCAGTGCGATACGTTGACACTTGCCGGCTCTCCCTTCCTGCCGAGATGCCACAGTCCGTTGATGCCTGCACCGAGGAGTGCGCGGTGGTTCTGTCTGCGGCGAATAAAGCGGCGTTTTCCCAAGTCGCCCCAGCGAGTCGCGAGACGGCCAAGAACGCCGCGTCCGGCCGACGTGCCTGCGAAGTCCGGCAGGTTCAGTTCTGGTGCGGAGGTGCCTGCATCGAGTTGGGCGATCTGGGCCCTGAGCAGCAAGCACAGGTGCACGCACGAGAAAGAATCGAGCAGGGCTGTTGTTGGTCGAGAATGCTTGCGTAAGACAGAGAAGGCGGCTACGTCGCGCGCGGGATCGATCCAGAAAGTTGCCGGAGCGACGGGCGAAGCCACGGAGGTCGGTTCAATCTGGTCGGCAAAGCGTTCAAAGTAGTCGGCAAGGAACAGGACTTCCTGTGGAGTCAGTGACGCGGGCTGGGCACAGCCGAGCAGAACTGCCGAATAGTAAACGTTCTGCAGCCTGCGCGAGGAGCCCCTCTGGACCGCTGTATTATCCACCTGCAGATGTCGTGCCCTTGCATAGGTCTGATGCAGCTGTTGCCAGGCGCCGGCGGGAGCTGGACAGGCGATCAAGTGACTGATCAATAGCTGTTGCGCAAGGGCCTGCAGGCTTCGCCAAAGTGCCAGCTCGGGTGGCCGGGCAGGGGAGGGCTCCTCCAGAAGTGCCAGCATATCGTCAGCGAGCATTTGCAGCAGGTCCAAAATGCCATTGACGATGCGGTGCGTCTTACGTGGTACAGGGAGCACCAGGTCGCTGGTCAGCGACGGGAGCAGGCAGGTGATGACTCTCATGCCGCGCTTGTACAGGCGGTCGAGCGCATGAGCCCGTTGCACTGATGTGACCTTGACCTGGCGCAAAGCCTGCAGATGGAATCGCAACATCGGCAGTTCGTCGACAGGCTGCGGTGCCGCCGGCGACGTGAGCCACTGGAGAATGTTTCGTATGTCCATCTGATGCACAGCGTTGCGAACTGTGCCAGCAGTGTGAAAAGCGGTTTCGGTCATCAGCAACCTGCCAAAGGAGTTGGAGTTTGCATCATGATGCTGTCGGACTTGTCGTTGCCTGGCCTGTGGTGGCGCAGGGCAGCTACCACGGAGCCTAAAAGCATTTCTTAAAATCAGAGCCTTGTGTCACCACTGTGGTTACGCGGATTATACCTGTGAGTGCAAACGGGTGGGCAAGCGAAGTTTCTGTTGCGGTGGTTTCCGGCAACTGGCGGACCTCTGTCCTGGTGATCGCCGCGATGCCGCGAACCTGCGCATCTTTTCTTGCTTTCTTGCTATAATTCCATCTTTTTCCTGGATTTGGAAGAGATTGACATGGTCGTTATTCGCCTAGCCCGTGGTGGTGCCAAGAAGCGCCCCTTTTACAATATGGTGGTCGCTGATTCGCGCGCTCGCCGCGATGGCCGCTTCATCGAGCGCATCGGTTTCTATAACCCGCAGGCTGCAGGCAATGAACAGGGGCTGCACATTGCGACTGATCGTCTCAGCTACTGGCAGCAGCAGGGTGCCCAGGCTTCGCCGACGGTTGCTCGCCTGCTCAAGCAATCCATCAAGGTGGCTGCAGCCTGAGCCTTGGCTGTTCCTGCGTGTCTGACACGAGTGGAGTGCCTGCTCAGGAATCCCCGCCGGCCGACATCATTGTCCTTGGCAAGATTGTCGCTGCCTGTGGGCTACAGGGTAGGATGCGTGTATATCCGTTTGCCGACGATCCGCTGAGCTGGTCGCGACTGACTCACTGGTGGGTTGGTCAGGAGGGCGAGGCCCCTAATCTGTGGCGTCAGACAAAACTGCTCAGTTGTCAGTTTCGCAACGGTTTGCTGCTTGCCCAACTCGCATGCGTAGCCGATCGTACTGCCGCTGAGGCGATGAGCGGTGCTCTGGTTGGCGTGCCGCGTGCAGCCTTGCCGCCGACGGCCACTGACGAATACTATTGGGCCGACCTCATTGGTCTGGAAGTACGCAATACTCGCGGTCAATCACTGGGTCGGATTCTCGGTTTGATCGAAACGCCGGCCAATACCGTTCTGCGGGTTGGCGATGGCGAGCGTGGCGAAAGACTGTTGCCTTTCGTGGCTGCCATCGTGCTGGATGTGGACCTCGCCGGGCGATCGGTTCGCGTTGACTGGGAAACGGATTGGTGATTGCATCAGAAGCGAGGTCGTTGATTGTTGATGTCGTGACCTTGTTTCCCGAAATGTTTGCCGCGCTCACGCAGTCGGGAGTGACGCGCAGGGCGCTGGAGACCGGGCGCTGGAGCCTGAACTTGTGGAATCCGCGTGATTTCACTTGTGACCGGCATCGTAGCGTTGATGATCGTCCGTATGGCGGTGGACCGGGGATGGTGATGATGCCGGCGCCCATGGAAGCAGCCATCGAAGCGGCACGAGCGCGGCAACAGGCGCTGGGTGTGCCCGCCAGCCGCGTCATCTGCCTGTCGCCGCAGGGCACGCTCTTGACACATGCGCGGGTGCTGCGTCTGGCCCAGGCCGGTGAAGCACTGCTGCTGGTTTGTGGACGCTATGAAGGAATTGACGAACGGGTCATCGCGCGCTGTGTGAATGAGGAAATTTCCATCGGGGATTTCGTCCTCTCGGGGGGGGAAATTCCAGCGATGGTGCTGCTGGACGCAGTCGTCAGGCAGTTGCCAGGGGTGCTGAACGACGCCGATTCGGCACAACAGGATTCGTTTGTGGCGGGCTTGCTGGATTGCCCGCACTATACGCGGCCCGAGGAATACGCCGGGCTGCGGGTGCCGGAGGTGCTGCTCTCTGGTCACCACGAGGAAATACGACGATGGCGCCTGCAACAGGCGCTGGGTCGGACGTGGCAGCGACGTCCCGAGTTGTTGGCGGGGCGCGCGTTGTCAAAATCGGAAACGCAACTCCTGGTGAAGTTTCAGGAGCAATGCGGTCAGGACAATAAAGCGTCATTCGCTTGCATGGAGTTTAACAATGAATCTGATCGAGCAACTTGAGCAGGAAGAAATCGCCCGTCTGGGCAAGGTCATACCGCCGTTTGCACCGGGCGACACCGTCGTCGTCCAGGTCAAGGTGAAGGAAGGAGCCCGCGAGCGCCTGCAGGCTTACGAGGGGGTGGTGATCGCCAAGCGCAACCGCGGCCTCAATTCCAGTTTCATCGTCCGCAAGGTTTCGTCCGGCGAGGGGGTCGAACGTACCTTTCAGACCTACTCGCCGCTGGTCGCGGCGATTGAAGTGAAGCGTCGCGGTGACGTACGGCGTGCCAAGCTCTACTACCTGCGTGAGCGTTCAGGGAAGTCGGCGCGGATCAAGGAAAAATTGGTCCGTCGGCAGCGCTGAACCCTCGGCGATCCTGCTAACGGTCATGACTTTTCCAGGCACCCCGATCACATGAAAGTCATGACCGCTTCCCTCTCCCCCGGCCCCTCCACCGCAAATGGGGAGGGGAGATTCGTGAGTTGCTGACGCGACTTCCCCCGAAAAACGCGACGAAGTCGGAAGGCTTCGTCGCGTTTTTCGGGGGAAGCCTCCTCAAGCGGGAGCCGGAAAAGTCCGTTTGTCGTTTTCGATCAGCGCATAAGCCGAGTGATTGTGGATCGATTCGAAGTTTTCGGACTCGATCACATAGGCATTGATGCGTCGCTCGGCGTTGAGACGTGCCGCCACGTCGCGCACCATATCCTCGACGAACTTCGGGTTGTCGTAAGCCCGCTCGGTGACGTATTTTTCGTCAGGGCGTTTGAGCAGGCCATACAGATCACAGGAGGCCTCGGCTTCGACGAAGCGAACCAGTTCTTCGATCCACAGGTGATCGTTGATCTGGACGGTGACGGTGACATGGGAACGCTGGTTGTGAGCACCACGCTCGGAAATCTGTTTGGAACACGGGCAGAGACTGGCGACCGGAACAATGACCTTGATCGTAGACTCGATGCGGCCGTGGCAGATCTCGCCAATCAGTGTCACGTCGTAATCCATCAGGCTCTGTACTCCCGATACCGGTGCCGTCTTGTTGATGAAATACGGAAAGCTCATTTCGATATGGCCGGTTTCGGCTTCCAGCCGGTCGACCATTTCACGCAGCATGGCCGGGAAATTCTCGACCGAAATTTCGCGTTCGTGGCTGTTGAGAATTTCCACGAAACGTGACATGTGGGTGCCCTTGAAGTTGTGCGGCAGACCGACATACATGTTGAAAATGGCAATCGTATGCTGGATGCCGCCGGACTTGTCGAGCACCTTCACCGGGTGCCGGATGGCCTTGATCCCCACCTTGTTGATGGCGATCTGTCGGGTATCGGTCGAGCCCTGGACGTCGACCATGACGGCGGGGCTGCGTGAGGTTTCGGGTGCGTTCATGGCTGCTCCAGGGGGTTATTTTTGTGACGGTGGATCGGCTTGCCCGAATCCGCCGCGCTGTTTTGACGTGCGCGTATTGCCCGGACAATTCCTTCGCGGTCCAGGCCAATTTCGGCCAGCAGCAGTGCCTGATCTCCGTGTTCGATGAAGTGGTCGGGAATTCCCAGCCGCAACAGGCGAGCCGGACTGGCGATGTCTTCGAGGACCCGTTCGACCTCGGAGCCTGCCCCACCAATCACGGCATTCTCTTCGACGCTGACCAGCAGAGAATGTTCCGCCGCCAGCGCAATGATCAGGTCGCGGTCGATCGGTTTGACAAAGCGCATGTTGGCGACGCTGGCATCGAGCTCCTCGGCGGCAGCCAGAGCCGGCGTCAGCATGCTGCCAAAGGCGAGCAGCGCAACGCCGCTACCACGACGGCGGATTTCGCCCTTGCCCACCGGTAGTCCGACGAGTGCCTTGTCGATGGCCACACCGGCACCGCTGCCGCGCGGGTAGCGAACCGCACTGGGACCGTCGAGGCGGTAGGCGGTGGTCAGCATCTTGCGACACTCGTCCTCGTCGGACGGGGTCATCACCACCATATTGGGGATGCAGCTCAGGAATGAGAGGTCGAATGCGCCATGGTGGGTGGGACCATCGGCGCCGACCAGGCCGCCACGGTCCAGTGCGAAGACCACCGGCAGGTTCTGCAGCGCCACATCATGCACCAGTTGATCGTAGCCACGCTGCAGGAAGGTCGAGTAGATCGCCAGTACCGGTCGCAAACCCTCGCAAGCCAGGCCGGCAGCAAAGGTGACGGCATGCTGCTCGGCAATACCGACATCGTAATAGCGATCCGGGTAGCGTTGGCTGAAGCGCAGCAGGCCGGATCCTTCGCGCATGGCCGGGGTGATGCCGACGAGTTTCGGGTCGGTCGCTGCCATGTCGCAGAGCCAGTCGCCAAAAACCTGCGTGTAACTGGGCTTGGCTCCGATCAAACTACCGGCGATGCCGATCTCGGGCTGAAACTTCGAAACTCCGTGGTAGAGAATCGGATCAACCTCCGCCAGCTTGTAACCCTGCCCCTTCTTGGTGATCACATGCAGGAACTGCGGCCCCTTCAGATTTTTCAGGTTCTGCAGGGTGGGGACCAGAGATTCGAGGTCGTGGCCGTCGATCGGGCCAATATAGTTGAATCCCATTTCCTCGAACAGGGTGCCAGGCGTCAGCATGCCTTTGACATGCTCCTCGGCGCGTTTGGCGAATTCCCGTAGCGAGGGCGAAAAGTCGAGAATTTTCTCGCCTGCCTTGCGCGCGGCATTGAAGCTTCCCCCGGAGAAGAGGCGCGCCAGGTAGCGGTTGAGGGCACCCACCGCAGGTGAGATCGACATGTCGTTATCGTTGAGCACGACGAGCATGTCGGCGTCCGCCACGCCGGCATTGTTCAATGCTTCAAAAGCCTGGCCGGCGGACATGGCGCCATCGCCGATGATCGCCACGACCTTGCGCGGCTCGCCCTTGATTTTGGCGGCCAGCGCCATGCCGAGCGCGGCCGAGATCGAGGTGGATGAATGACCGACACCGAAAGTGTCGTACCTGCTTTCGCTGCGCTTCGGAAAACCCGAAATACCGCCATGCATCCGCAGCCTGGCCATACCGGTGCGCCGACCGGTGAGCACCTTGTGCGGGTAAGTCTGGTGGCCGACATCCCATACCAGGCGATCGTGCGGGGTATCGAATACGTGGTGCAGGGCGACCGTGAGTTCGACCGTGCCGAGGTTCGAAGAAAGATGCCCGCCGGTCCTGGCGACCGACTCCACCAGGAAACTGCGCAACTCGTCGGCGAGTTGCGGCAGTTGCTTGCGCTCAAGTTTGCGCACCTGCGCCGGATCGCAGATGGTGTCGAGTAGAGGGTAACGAGTCATGGGTCGTCCTGCTGAAGTGCGCGGTGGCAGCCAGAAGTGAGTCTTAGAACTTGCGCTGAGTGATGAAATCGGTCAGTTCGACCAGCCGCCGAGCGCGCACATCGAAAATGGCGAGGGTTTCGATTGCCTGTGCCCTGAGATCGGCAGCAAATTCACGTGCGCGGTCGAGTCCCATCAGGGTGACATAGGTTGGTTTTTCGGCGGCGGCATCCTTGCCTGCCGTTTTCCCCAGCGTTGCCGTGCTGACCGTGCAGTCGAGGATGTCATCGACGACCTGGAACAGCAAGCCGACACGCTTGGCAAAGCGATCCAGCGATGCACGTTCCGCAACTATCAGTGCCGTGCCGCACAGCCCACCGAGCAGTACGGCGGCACGGATCAGTGCACCTGTCTTGAGCGCATGCATCAATTCGAGTTCGGGTTGATTGAGCCGCTTGCCAACTGCCTCGAGGTCGATCGATTGCCCGCCAGCCATGCCACAGGAACCGCTGGCGCGCGCCAGGAGGTGCAACATTTCCAGCTGCCGGCAGGGGTCACCAAAATCCTCGCGCGCCAGCAGTTCGAAAGCCAGTGACTGCAGGCTGTCGCCAACCAGCAGAGCAGTTGCCTGGTCGTATTCGACATGGCAGGTCGGTCGGCCGCGGCGCAGCACGTCATCGTCCATACACGGCAGGTCATCATGCACCAGCGAGTAGCTATGGATCAGCTCGACGGCGGTGGCGGCGACTTCCAGTCGCGCTGCGGCCGCGTCGGTCAATTCACCGGCAGCAAACACCAGCAATGGGCGCACCCGCTTGCCACCATTCAGGGTCGCGTAGCGCATGGCCTGGTGCAGACGGCCCGGAATGGCCTCGCCGGGTGGTAGGCAGTGGGCAAGCGTTGCTTCCAGTCGTTCCTGGACACTGAACATCCAGTCCGGAAAGGACGGCCGGAGAAAGGGGGCAGGCTGCAAGGAAGGCGTGTTCATCGCGCTTCTCCGACTTCCGACTCGAAATCGCGCAGCGTGCCATTCTCGAGAATCTGGATCTGGCGTTCGGCGTCGATGAGTTGCTGCTGGCAGTGCTGGAGCAGCTCACTACCGCGTCGATACGCAGCCAGCGATTCCTCAAGCGGCAGGCGGCCTCCCTCCATACTCTGAACGATCTGTTCGAGTTCGGCGAGTGCTGCTTCGAATTTGAGATCACCAATAGCTGTTCCTGCCTTGCCGGAGATGGCATGGTCTGCAGGGTGCCCGGAGTTTGGTTGTGGCATCGGAAAGGTTCGGCTCAAACTGGCGAAAATAGCCTATTAGTGGGCTTCCGGTCAAATGAAAACATGCCCCCGACCCCTGTGCATGATTGGCATCGCCGATTTGCTCATCTGTCGAGTAAAATCGCGGCTTCATTCCTGCCCAACCAATTCCAATGCGTACTACACGGTTTTTTCTGTCCACGCTCAAAGAAGCCCCCTCTGATGCCGAAGTCATCAGTCACCAACTGATGCTGCGCGCCGGGATGATCAAACGGCTGGCGGGTGGGATCTATACCTGGATGCCGATCGGGCTGCGCGTGCTGCGCAAAGTCGAGAAGATCATCCGCGAGGAGATGAATGACGCGGGGGCAATCGAGCTGTCGATGCCGGCAGTGCAGCCAGCAGAACTGTGGCAGGAGTCCGGACGCTGGGAGAAGTATGGCCCTGAACTGCTGCGCTGCAAGGATCGGCACCAGCGCGATTTCGTCATTGGTCCAACACACGAAGAGGTGATCACCGATGTCGTACGCAGAGAGGTGAAGAGCTATCGCCAGTTGCCCGTACACTTCTACCAGATACAGATCAAGTTTCGTGACGAAATCCGGCCGCGTTTCGGTATCATGCGCGGTCGGGAATTTCTGATGAAGGACGGTTACTCGTTCCATGGCAGCTTCGATGACCTGCAGCGCGAATACCGGAACATGTTCGACACCTATACGCGAATATTCACTCGTCTCGGACTGAAGTTCCGTGCCGTCGCTGCCGATACGGGTTCGATCGGTGGCACCGGGTCGCATGAGTTTCACGTTCTGGCGGATTCCGGCGAGGACGCACTGGCCTATTGTCCGGATTCCGATTTTGCTGCCAATGTCGATCTGGCCGAGGCCCTGGCTCCGCCGGATGGACGCTCCACGGCCACTGTCGATCTGCAGAAGGTTGCCACACCAGATCGTACCCGCTGCGAGGATGTCGCCGCATTCCTCGGCATTCCGGTGACCAGGGCGGTCAAGGCCATCGCCATCGTGTTGAAGGACGCGGCAGAAGATTCAGGTCGACTGGCGCTGATCCTGCTGCGCGGTGATCACCAACTCAACGAACTCAAAACCCAGAAGACCATCGGCGAGTTCCGTTTCGCGCGCGACGACGAGATTGTCACCGCCCTCGGTTGTCCGCCAGGCTACATTGGTCCTGTCGGGATTGCCAACATACCGGTCTTTGCCGATCGCAGCGTGGCGGTGATGAGCGACTTCGTTTGCGGCGCCAATGCGAAGGGGTTCCATCTCGTCGGGGTCAACTTCGCTCGCGATCTGGTCGATCCGACTTTGGTCGGCGATTTCCGGAATGTCGTTGCCGGCGACCAGTCGCCGGATGGCCTGGGTACGCTCGAACTGTGCCGTGGCATTGAAGTGGGGCACATCTTCCAGTTGCGCAGCAAGTACGCCGAGGCACTCAAATGCAGCTTTCTCGACGAAAGTGGTCAGAGCCGGATCATGGAGATGGGTTGTTACGGCATTGGTGTGACCCGCGTCGTTGGAGCAGCCATCGAACAGGGGCATGATCAACGCGGCATCATCTTCCCGGCGGCGATCGCACCGTTCCAGGTGTGCATCGTTCCCATGGCTTACGCCAAGAGCGATGCGGTGCGGGCGGCAGCCGACGCCTTGTACGCTGAACTGACGAACGCCGGCATCGACGTCCTGCTGGACGACCGCAACGAGCGTCCGGGGGTGATGTTCGCCGAAATGGAGCTGATCGGCATCCCGCACCGCGTGGTGGTCGGTGAACGCGGACTGGCGGCAGGAAAATTCGAATACAAGGGCCGGGTCGACGCCGAATCGCAGATGCTGCCAATAACCGAGATCGGCCAGTTCCTGAAGGACCGTCTGTGCGCTGCGTAGCGGTCCTGTTCGTGCTCCTGTTGCCCATGGTGGTACACGCCGGGGCGCAGAAGTATGAACCCCTCTCGGCGAGTGTGCAGTCAGCTTTGTCGAGAACGGTCTCGGATCGGGCGCCACCCAGGAGCTCGTTTCAGGATTCGATGGAGGCGATCGACTGGCTGACCGAGATGTCACGCCGGCTGGAGAAGCGCATCCCTGACCGTGAAGCCCGTTTCGAATTCCTGCGCTCGGTGCACTACGAAGCGACGCGCGCAGGTCTCGATCCTCAACTGGTACTCGGCCTGATCCAGGTTGAGAGCGGCTTCAAGAAATATGCAGTCTCAAGCGCCGGCGCGCGGGGCTTCATGCAGGTGATGCCATTCTGGATCAAGCTCGTCGGAACCAGCGACGACAACCTTTTTCATTTGCGCACCAATCTTCGTTACGGGTGCACCATCCTTCGCCACTACCTCGACATCGAGCGCGGCGACCTCTACCGCGCACTGGGCCGTTACAATGGCAGCCTTGGCCAGCCCGCATACCCGAACATGGTACGCATGGCCTGGGAGAGTCAGTGGTCCTATACGAAGAGCAAGCTGGCGCTGCGTTGACCGGGCTGAACCGGGACTGCCGGCATCATCGCATTCCCGGCAGCATCCCCTTGATGCCACGCATCAACTGCGCCATGCCTCCTCTGGAGAACTGCCTCATCATTTTCTGTGCCTGTTCGAATTGTTTGAGCAGGCGGTTGACCTCCTGCACCTGAACTCCGGCACCCATGGCGATGCGGCGCTTGCGCGCGGCCTTGAGCAACTCGGGCCGGCTGCGCTCGGTGGGGGTCATCGAATTGATGATGCCTTCAATCCTCGCGACCGCCTTTTCCTCGCTGCCAGCCGGTAGCTGACCGGCTCCCTGCGAGAATTGCGCCGGCAGCTTCTCGATCATCGAAGACAGTCCGCCCATCTTGCGCATCTGGCCGATCTGGTCCTTGAAGTCATTGAGGTCGAAGGTCTTGCCCGATTTCAGCTTCTTCGCGAACTCGAGCGCCTTTTCTTCGTCGATGCCCTTCCGCGCATCCTCGATCAGCGACAGCACGTCGCCCATGCCGAGGATTCGTGACGCCATCCGCTCCGGGTGAAAGGCTTCGAGACCGGTCAGTTTCTCGCCGACCCCGGCAAACTTGATCGGTTGGCCGGTGACGTGCCGAACCGAGAGGGCGGCACCCCCACGCGCGTCGCCATCAAGCTTGGTGAGGATGATGCCAGTCAGCGGCAGTGCCTCGCTGAATGCCCGCGCGGTATGGATGGCATCCTGGCCGAGCATCGCATCGACGACGAAAAGGGTCTCGATGGGCCGGATGGCGGCGTGAATATCGGCAATTTCCTTCATCATCGCCTCGTCAATGGCCAGTCGGCCGGCGGTGTCGACGAGCAGGACATCGTGGTAGTGCCGCTTTGCCCAGTCGACCGCCTGGCGTGCGATATCGACCGGCTGGTCGGTCGTCGCCGAGGGAAAGAAATCGGCACCTGCCTGTGCTGCCACCGTTTTCAACTGCTCGATCGCCGCCGGGCGGTAAACGTCGCAGGAAACCACGAGCACCTTTTTTCTTTGCGTCTCGCGCAACATCCTGGCGAGCTTGCCGACCGTGGTGGTCTTGCCGGAACCCTGCAGGCCGGCCATCAGAACGATTGCCGGTGGTTGCGTGGCCAGATTCAGCCCTTTATGGGCCTCGCCCATGAGCTGGGTCAGTTCGCGATGAACGACCCCCACCAGGGCCTGTCCAGGGCTCAGCGAACCGATCACTTCCTCGCCAACCGCCTTTTCCCGAACGGCGGCGATCAGCGCCTTGACTGCGGGCAAAGCGACATCCGCCTCAAGCAAGGCGAGGCGAACCTCACGCAAGGCATCGGCAATGTTGGATTCGGTCAGGCGTGCTTCGCCACGCAGTGTTTTCATGACGCGGGCAAGGCGTTGGGTGAGGTTGTCGAGCATTTGGATTCCGGCTTGGTGTAGACTTCGAGAATGTCAGACATTCTACTTCAGCTTCTGCCGCACGTCCTTGCATCGCTGCTCTACATTGCTCTTGGCATCCATTTCTGGCAGACGCGCTGGCGTGAAAGCAAGCAGCCGCTGCTGACCCTGCCGATGCAACCCTGGGAGCGTGCAGCCATCTTTGGCGCCCTGGTGGTGCAGGGCGTTGGCCTTTACTCAGGCCTGTTCAGCGCCGGTGGGATGCGCTTCTCATTCAGTTTTGCGCTCTCCCTGATGCTCTGGCTGGCGGTCCTGATTTACTGGCTGGAGAGTTTTCGCGCACGCATGGACGGACTGCAGCCGATGGTCCTGCCGCTCGCGGCACTCGCGGCTCTGGCACCAGCGCTGTTTCCGCAATTGCGTGAGGTGGCCAATGCCAATGCCTGGGGCTTCCAGCTTCATTTTCTGACAGCGATGCTCGCCTACAGTCTATTCACGCTGTCTGCACTGCACGCCGTGTTCATGGGTTTTGCCGAACGTAAGCTGCACCAGCGGGCGGTTACCAGAAGCCTGACCAGTCTGCCACCGATCCTGACTATGGAAGCGCTGTTGTTTCGTATGATTCTCGTCGCCTTCTGTCTGCTCACGGCCGCGCTGGTCAGCGGGGTCATGTTTTCCGAAGCGATTTTTGGCAAGGCCATGGTTCTCGATCACAAGACCCTGTTTGCCTTCGCCTCGTGGGGAATCTTTGCCGCCTTGCTGGTCGGGCGTCGCGTTTATGGCTGGCGCGGCCGTGTCGCACTGCGCTGGACTCTGGCAGGATTCATGGTGCTGTTCCTAGCGTATATCGGCAGCCGCTTTGTCGCCGAGGTTCTGCTCGGTCGACTATGAACCTTGCCAGGCAGGAGAGCGATGGCGGGGTTGCGAGAGCCGGCGCTCATTCGCCGGTGAAGGCCAGGCAATAAAGCGATTTCGCACAACTCGAGCGCGGCCAAAGACTGCGCTCGAGTTGTGGATATTTTCATCTAACCGTCGCCGTGTTGGCGACGACCGTGCAGACTGGCGTAGAAGCCAGTTCAAGCGCCGCCACTGCGAAGGGTGAGAAACAGGTTCAGCGTGGAACGACGCGAGCGTTCTCGCCGCTGCCTTCAACATACACCCGCTGACCCTGGCGAAGACCCGGATGGCTCGGTTGTGTCACAGAAATCAGCACGCCGTTGGCCATCCGGACAATGATCTGCTGGCCCTGGACAGGCTGCTCGTACTTTTTCTGAACTGCGTTGCCGACCAGAGCGCCGCCGACGGTGCCGAGCACCATGGCCACATCGCGACCGCTGCCGGCACCGATCAGGCTGCCGATCCCGAGGCCGGCCATGCCGCCGACAATGGCGCCAACCCCCATATGGTGATTGCTCGGCAACTCCACCAGGGTGATCTGTTCGATCACACCGTTACGGATTTCGATTGGCTGCTCGGCCTGTATCCCAGGGCCAACGCAGGCGGTCAGGAACAAGGCGAGGGCGAATGCTGACAGGCACGACGAGATTCTCTGAAACATGCTGGACCTCCTTGGCAGGTTGGCGAGTGGAGAAGAAACCAGGATGCCGATCGAACCGACCCATGGCATACCGCAGAAGTATGCCAAAGAACGGGTTTGGGCGATAGCAAATTGAATCGCAGCGACCCAGGGTTCAGCAGAATCTCGATCCTGGTCAGCGCAAGGAAGCCTGTACCGACTGGAACTGACGCACCCACGGTCCGTTGACATGCAGTTCAGGCGGCAGTGCGGCGATGGCGGTGCGTGCCTGGGTGACCGTACTGAACACGCCGAAGAACAGTTGGTAGTCCGTGCGCTGCTCGCGCGCGCTCACGGAAAAGGCCAGGGAATCCAGCGCCAGCCGTTTGACGTTGCGGTCGATAAAGCGTGCCATGTCGGCCTGGCTGGGGGAGGTCACCAGTTGCACGGTATACGCCTTGGGGTTTTGTTCGAGTAACCACTGGCTGTCATGCAGTACCCCGGCTCCGATGCCTTGCACTTGCAGCTTCTGTACCGCGGCACGCAAATCGCCGAGGCTTTTCTCCAGATCGGAAACCTGGTTCGAGACCTGGTCAATGCTTGCCTGCTGCCGTGACTCGTGCTCCTGGCGGGCCGTTTCTCGCGCGGAGAGTGCGGCTACCTGGCTGCTGACTTCGCTAATCCGGGCCTGGTTTTGCGCCATTGCCGATTCGCTGCCGGCGGGGGCGAAAGCCGGTAGCCACTTGACCAGAGCGAAGCCCACCACAGTCAGCAAAAGCAGGCCGGCAATCGCCCGATGGGTCCACTTGAACTGCTCGCGAGTGTCACCCTGATGGTCCGCCAGCGCGGTCGCGACCCTGCCGATTTTTTCATCCAGGCGCTCCGTTTCCGATTGCAGGACGCCGACCAGGCTTTGCAAGGTCTGCAACTCGGCATGGTGTTCGCGTTGCAAGGCGCTCAGACCATCGATCCGCGCTTCGACGATCGCGTGTTGCTTTTCGGCTTGCTCGCGTACCACTTCGATACGGTGCTTGTTGCCGCGTGTCGCGGTATCAAGCAATTGATAGGTGATATCAAACTGATCCAGACGCGCGCGTTGCTCGGCGATGATTTGTTCCTGTGCCTTGAACAGACCGTGCAGTGAACCGAGACCTGCGTCGAGCTGCGCGAGATCCGAACTGATACGCGCATTTTGGTTCGCAAGCTGCGTGTTCCAGCGCTGCTCCGAGTCGGCCAGCCAGGTGCGAGCTTCACCGCGCACCGCATCGATGCGTTTTTCCGTGGCGGCGGCATGTCCGTCCAGGGACCGGCCCTGTTGCTGCAAATCGGCCCCGAGCTGATGCACCTGGCTGGAGAGCGCGCCGCCGGACTGGCGGATTTCAGCCAACTCTTGGTCGATGCGACGGTTGTTTTCGGCATAGAGCGCGGTCAGCTCGTCGTAGTCACGCAGCAGACGGTCAAGCTGTGCGTTGATCTCCTTCGGCATCAGGCTGGAACCGTTGGCCTGCGTGAGTTCAAGCAACTGGGCCATCCTCGGTTCGATGGCTGGGGTTTGGGTCGCCAGTTCGTCCAGCGGCTCGGTGGGCACGGTTTCAGGCTGCACATCGTTTGGAAGCACCAATTCTGCGGTTTGGGTCATGGTCGGGCCTCTTTCTAGTGGATTTGCGAGTTTGCGTCTGGGTCGATAACAGCGTGCTCAGGCACCTTGTGTCGAATGTGGATGGGTTTTCTCATCCTTTCCTGAATGCTCGGAAGCATGAAAAATCCGACACCATGGGGGAGTATATGTTCCTCCATCAACCATGGTCAATTGTGAAGTCAGAAGGCGAATGGCGCCCACTCGATTGCTGGGCGGTTCCGACAGGGTTTTTGCGTCTATCGGCACAAAACGGTATGGTGATGATCTTTTCTTGGAGGGGCGATGATCGATGACTTACACCACCACTCACACTTTGCTTGACGGGGTCAGGATCGTCACTCCTGACTCGTTGGAACTGATTACCCCGTATGTCTTGCGTGAGCAGCAGGACTGGTTCGAGGATGAAATCAAGTTCCTGCGCCACTTGCTGCAGCCGGGCCAGAAAGTCATCGACATCGGTGCCAACTACGGTGTTTACGCCCTGAGCATGGCCAAGGCAGTGGGGCCGACAGGCCAGGTCTGGGCCTTTGAACCAGGCTCCAGTACGGCAGGTCTCCTTGCGGAAGGGATTGCCGCCAACGGTTTCGCGCAGGTCACTCTGGTACAAAGCGCTCTCTCGTCTGCGAGTGGTACGGCCCAACTATCGCTGAACCCACACTCCGAACTGAACGCACTGGTGCATGACCTCGCCGAAACGACCGAGGAGACCGAGACGGTCTCCCTGGTGACGCTGGACGAATGCCTGGAGACTTATTGCTGGCAGGACATCGAGGTCGTCAAGATCGACGCCGAGGGCGAGGAGGCCAATATCCTGAAGGGCGGCGAACGCTTCTTCGCGTGGCTGTCACCACTGGTCCAATACGAGATCAAGGCGGGTGCCGACCTGCATACGCATCTGATAGAGTCCTTTGCTGCACTTGGCTACACTTCCTATCGGCTGGTGCCCGGACTCGACCTGCTGGTGCCCTTCAACCCTGAAACGCAAATGGATGGGTTCCTGCTCAATTTGTTCTGCTGCAAGCCCGACCGCGCTGCACGACTCGCCGCACGCGGTGTTCTGCTGGATGCTGCCGAACTTGAAACTGCAAAAGAGCAGATCAAGGAGCTTCTGGAAACGGATGGCAGTCTAGATATTCATCGCTGGCGGCATGCCCTCAGCGGATTACCTTACGGCCGACAACTCGCGAATGAGTGGGCAGTGACCATGAATTCGGGGGGCAGTGAAGAGGTCGCGCAGGCCTTGTCCCTCTATACGCTCAGCCGGGATTCCTCCTTGCCGGCAAGGGCGCGTTTTCTTGCGCTGGAAGCCGGTTTCCGCTGCCTCGAGACGCTTTGCGGACAGCAGGCTTCGCACCTGCGGCTGGCCAGCCTGGCACGGGTAGCAAGAGATTATGGCGCCAGATCCCTGGCTGTAAACGCGCTGGCGCAACTGTGCACAACGATCCTTCAGCAGCAGCAGGTGGACACCAGCGAACCGTTTCTTGCACCGGGTGAACGCTTCGATTCCATCGTACCTGGTGAGGCCATCGGCAACTGGGTTTTGGCAGCAGTCCTCGAGGAACTGGAGAGGCTCGACTCGTTCTCTTCGTTCTACACGGGTGCTTCGGCGCTGCAGCGCCTGCAAATCATTCGCGAGTTGGGGTTTGGCAGCAGCGAGATGGCACGCCGTTTGAGCCTGTTGCAGGCGCGTATGGGGTTGCCCGCATAAAATTCCCAATCAGACGACGTCCTGGCGCAAAATCGATCACGACTAACGGGCATGACTTTTCCAGGCACACGGGGTCATGAAAGTCATTAACTGTCGACTAGCCTTTGCCGAGCATCATCGCCCCACTGACGGATGAACCCCCATGACCACTCCCCAAAAGGTTGCCCTGATTACCGGCGTGACTGGCCAGGACGGCGCTTACCTGGCTGAATCCCTACTCGACAAGGGCTACCAAGTGCACGGTATCAAGCGCCGTTCCTCGTTGTTCAACACCGACCGCATCGACCATCTTTATCAGGACCCGCACGAGCCTGGGCGGCGCTTCATTCTTCACCACGGCGACCTCACTGACTCCACCAGTCTGATCCGGATCATCCAGGAGGTGCAACCCGACGAGATCTACAATCTGGCCGCACAAAGCCACGTTGCCGTGAGCTTTGAAGAACCCGAGTATACCGCCAACGCCGACGGCATCGGCGCCCTGCGCATGCTCGAAGCGATTCGCATCCTCGGTCTGGAAAAGAAAAGCCGTTTCTACCAGGCCAGCACTTCGGAGCTCTACGGTCTGGTCCAGGAAACCCCGCAAAAGGAAACCACTCCCTTCTACCCGCGCAGCCCCTACGCCGTCGCCAAACTCTACGCCTACTGGATCACCGTCAATTACCGCGAGGCCTACGGCATTTATGCCTGCAACGGCATCCTCTTCAACCACGAAAGCCCGGTTCGCGGTGAAACCTTCGTCACCCGCAAGATCACTCGCGCCATCGCCCGGATCGCCCTCGGCCTGCAGGATTGCCTCTATCTGGGTAACCTCAGTGCCCTGCGCGACTGGGGCCACGCTCGCGACTATGTCGAAATGCAGTGGCTGATGCTGCAGCAGGATCACCCTGAAGACTTCGTCATCGCCACGGGTGTGCAATACAGTGTCCGCCAGTTTGTCGAATTCGCCGCAGCCGAGTTGGGCATGGGCGTGCTTTTCGAAGGCGAGGGCGTCAATGAGATCGGCATCGTCACCCGGGTCGAGGGCGACAAGGCCAAAGTCAAGCCGGGTACGGTCATCGTCCGGGTGGACCCGCGCTACTTTCGCCCGACGGAAGTCGAGACCCTGCTGGGCGATCCCCGCAAAGCCCGCGAAAAACTCGGCTGGACACCGACCACCAGCCTGCACGAACTGGTCAAGGAAATGGCCCTGGCCGACTACAATTCCGCCAGACGCGATGCCCTGGTCAAGCTGGCCGGCTTCAAGGCCTTCGACCACAACGAATGAACAGACCATGACGCCCGCCCGAATCTACGTTGCCGGCCACCGCGGCATGGTCGGCGCCGCCATTGTTCGTGCCCTGCAGCAACGCGGTACAGCGACGCTGATCACCCGCACACACGCTGAACTCGATCTCACCCAGCAGACCGCCGTGCGCGCCTTCTTCGAAGTGGAAAAACCCGAACAGGTGTACCTTGCCGCCGCCAAGGTCGGCGGCATTCACGCCAACCAGACCTACCCGGCCGAATTCATTTACCAGAATCTGATGATCGAGACCCACATCATTCATGAAGCCTGGCGAGTCGGCGTGCAGAAACTCCTCTTTCTCGGCAGCAGTTGCATCTACCCCAGACTCGCCGCGCAGCCGATTCCGGAAGAAGCACTGCTCACCGGTACACTGGAAGCGACCAACGAACCCTACGCCATCGCCAAGATTGCTGGCATCAAGCTCTGCGAGAGCTACAACCGCCAATACGGCACGGATTACCGCAGCGTCATGCCCACCAACCTCTACGGACCCGGCGATCATTACGACTTGCAGAACAGCCACGTCATTCCGGCGATGATTCGCAAGCTGCATCTTGCCAAGCTCGCTGCCGATCACAACTGGCTTGCGATCGAACAGGACGAAACCAGAAACGGTCCCATCCCGCAGGATCTCAAGCGCCAGTTGCAAGGCATCTGCACTGGGGCCCTGGAGCCTTGCCTATCCCTCTGGGGTACCGGCACTCCCAGGCGCGAATTCCTCTACGTCGATGACCTGGCCAAGGCCAGCGTGCACCTCATGAACCTGGACCAAACCACCTACCAGGCCCACACCCAGCCGATGCGCTCACACATCAACGTCGGTACTGGCGAGGAAATCACCATCCGCGAACTGGCCGAAACTGTCGCCCAGGTCGTCGGCTATACCGGCCGTATCAAATTCGACCCGAGTCAACCGGACGGCACGCCAAGAAAGCGGATGGATGTCTCGCGTATGCACACCCTGGGTTGCCAAGCCACGGTGGGTCTGGAAGAAGGACTGGGTAAGGCCTATGCAGACTTTCTCGCCAGAGAGGCCCGTGCCTGAACGCCCGTGAACAGGTTTTCCAGTTTTCGCCTGCGAGACTCACGCCAGGGGACCCTCTGCCGCTGAAACCACTCCCGTTCGTGTGCTATGCGCAGTTTGCCTGCGCAAGTCGCTAGCTGCGTTGGCCGGGTTTGCTCGACCATGAGTCCCTGAGCGTCATGGTGCGGTTGAAAACCGGCGCGCCTTCCCGCGAGTCGACGCGATCGGCAACGAAATAACCGTGGCGTTCGAACTGGAAACTCTCTTCCGGCCGGGCATGCTGCAGCGCGGGTTCGAGCCAGGCCCGGATGACCCGGATGCTGTCCGGATTGAGGTCGTCGCGAAAGTCTCGTTCGACGTCGTCAGGATCGCCCGCGCGTCTGGCACCCGGAGAGGGAACCGCGAACAGCCGATCATAGAGCCGCACTTCAGCAAGAAAGGCCCCGTCGACTGCAACCCAGTGCAGATTGCCCTTGACCTTGTAGTTGTCGGCACCCGGAGTGCCGCTTTTCGAATCCGGCAGGTATTCGCAATGCACGGCGATCAGCGTGCCGTTCTCGTCACGGTCGCCGCCGATGCATCTGAGCACGTAGCCGTAGCGCAGCCGGGCGAGATTGCCTGGGTACAGGCGATGGTAGCCCTTGCTCGGCTGTTCCATGAAGTCCTCACGCTCGATCCACAGCTCCCGGCCGAAGGGCATCGCGCGCTTGCCCAGTTCCGGTTTGAGCGGATGATTGGGCGCAAAACAGTCTTCACTCTGGCCGGCCGGATAATTGTCGATGATCAGCTTGAGCGGATCGAGCACGGCGACGCGGCGCTCGACCGACTCGTTCAACACTTCGCGCATGGTGTCTTCGAGTTGCGAGTACTCGATCAGCGAGTCAGAGCGCGATGCGCCGAGACGCTCGGCAAACAGACGAAAACCTGCTGCCGGATAGCCGCGGCGGCGCGCGCCGACCAGGGTTGGCAAACGCGGATCGTCCCAGCCGGCGACATGCTGCTCCTCGACGAGCTGGATCAGCTTGCGCTTCGAGAGCACGATGTAAGTCAGATTAAGGCGTGAGAATTCGATCTGCTGCGGCAGCGGCCGCTGCAGCAGCCCGCCTTCCGCCAGACGCTCGAGCAGCCAGTCGTAGAACGGGCGCTGGTCGGCGAATTCGAGCGTGCATATCGAGTGGGTGATGTTCTCCAGCGCGTCCTCGATGGGGTGAGCGTAGGTGTACATCGGATAGACGCACCAGCGATCGCCGGTGTTGTGATGGCTGGCGTGGCGAATGCGGTAGATTGCCGGGTCGCGCAGGTTGATGTTCGCTGCCGCCATGTCAATCTTCGCGCGCAGGACATGTGCGCCGTCCGGAAACTCGCCATTCTGCATGCGCCTGAAGAGGTCCAGGTTCTCCTCGACACTGCGCTCGCGAAAAGGCGAGTTGGTCCCCGCTTCAGTGAGCGTGCCGCGATGGCTGCGCATCTCTTCGGCGCTCTGGCTCTCGACATAGGCGTGGCCGCTACGAATCAGGTATTCGGCGAACTCGATCATCCAGTCGAAGTAGTTGGAGGCAAAATAAAGGTTGCACTCCGCGTCCGACGGGCCCTCGCAGACCGGGTCTTCCCAGGAATAGCCGAGCCAGCGTACCGAATCGATGATCGAATCCACGTATTCCTGCTCTTCCTTTTCCGGATTGGTATCGTCAAAGCGAAGGTGACAGCGACCGCCGAAATCCTGCGCCAGGCCGAAGTTCAGGCAGATCGACTTGGCATGGCCGAAGTGCAGATAGCCATTGGGTTCGGGCGGAAAGCGCGTGCGGATTGGCGCCCTGTCAAGCGGGCCGGCAAGTTGCTGTTCGGCAGGGCCGGGATGACCCGACCATCGGCGCGCCGCGTATTTGCCGGCAGCGAGATCGGCTTCGATGATGTTGCGGATGAAATGGGTGCTGGCGAGTGCTGTCGGACTCGCCGCCTGACTATGGGGCTCCTGGCTCACGATGCAATCCTTGATTCGAGAAGGCTCGCATTTTAACCGGCCAGGGGTTCAAAGCAGCGAGAATTCACACCCTGTTCAGGGAATCGACCGGCCATCGACGCCTGATACCGGTTGACTGGCAGCCCTTGTCGCCGCTGGTACTGGTCCAGCCTTTGCCGCCAGCGCATGGGCTCGGGCCTCGAAAGCAGTGACCATGCTGGCAGCCATCGGCAGGATCAGCATTTCGACGACCGGCCTGAGGAACAACGAGCGGGTCGCGCAGTCGAGCGCGAAGTCGACGTGGCAGTGATCGTCAGCAAGCGGTGAAAATGCCCAGCGAACGTCGAAGCGGCAGAACGAGCGATCGTTGGAAACGATCGTGATGTTGCTCGGCCGGGCAAGTTCGGTGCGTGTTTGGAAGCGATGCAGCAACAGCCCCAGGGCCAGGGTCTGCTCGGTTTCGTAAGCCTCGGGATAACGTCGGATGATCCTCGCTGCGCGCATCAGCGGCAGGAACTCGGGATACCGCTCGACATCGGCAACGATATCGAACAACCACTCCGGCGGTAGCGCAATGGCGCGGCTCTCACGATGGGTTGCCATGCTCCTCCCGTTTGCTATGGTGGCTGACCGGACCCTTGGGTTTGCCAGCACGATCACCAGAACCGCCGTAAGGCTCGGTGCTTTAATGTGAAAGTCGTGTCAGCGACTCACGAATCTCCCCTCCCCCCCTCGTGGGGGAGGGGTTGGGGGAGAGGGAAGCGGTCATGACTTTCATGATCGGGGGTGCCTGGAAAAGTCATGACCGTTAGCTCGACCCTTTCGGACGGCTGAAGCGGGTCAGATTGTTGATCATCTCGACCATCGCCGGTTGGATCTCGTTTTTTGCGCGTTCACGATCGCTGACCGGGCGGTCGTCTTCATCGAGCACTTCGTCGCGAACGGCACCCGCTGCATTGACCGGGAACGAGATCTTGAATTTTTCGCCGAGGTAGGCGATACGGTTCCAGCCGGCCGCAACAGCGTAATCACGATGGAAGTCCGGCGCCAGCAGATTCTGTCCGAGCGAGTAATCTGCCGGCGGATTTTTGACACCCAGCAAGGGCATCAGCGTTGCCGGGATATCGAGATGGCTGCTGATGCCGCTGAGGGTGCGTGCCTGCTGACCCGGAATCCACAGGACACCCGGTGTGCTGGTCTGAAAACGATTGAAGTCGGCAGCGTGCCCCCAGCGCTTGCGTTCCATGAATTCCTCGCCGTGATCGCCAAGAACGACAATGATCGTGTCGTCGAGCAGTTTCCTTGCACGCAGATGCGCGATGACACGCCCGATCAACTGGTCGACATGGTGAGCGGCGTTGATATAGCGGTTCTTGATCGGCACCATCTGCTGTGCGAAGTCGGTCGACAGATAGTTGAAGTCCTCAAGATACGGGCGGGCAATGACGCTCTCGGGCGGGAAAGTGTAATTGGCATGCGTACCCTCGAAGAACATGTAGGTCATGAATGGCCGCGTCTTGTCTCGGTTGTCGATAAACCGGAGGATGTCGTCGATGTTTTGCCGGTCGCGTTGCCACGGCTGTGGACCGTCGGACAGCGCATGCATGTCGGCCGGGTCCATTTTCGCGAAAACCGTCTCCTGAAACGGCGGATAGGTAAAACTCTGGCTGGTATGCAGGCTGAACTGATAGTTCTGCTGCTGCAGCACATCCATCAGCAGAGGCGATCGGCGCGCCGCCTGCATCGGAAACCAGTAGTTGCCGTACAGGCCATAGAACATCGAGAAGATGCCCATCTGGGTGGTATTGCCGCCACTGTAGTGGTTCCCGAGGCGCAGCGAATGCTCGGACAAATCCCAGAGTTGCGGCATGATTGTGCGGTCCAGCATGTCGTAGCGCAGCGATTCGACGGCCAGCCAGACGATGTTGAGCGGGCGCGCAGGCGGCTCGACGCGTAGCGGCAGCAGCGGATAACTCAGGACGCCGTTCTTGACATGCACCCCGCCGGTACCCTCCGGAGCGCCGCTGATGCCCAACCGGGACGCCAGCTTGCGAAAGGTGGTCGGCAGGTAAAGCGGGTAACGCTCGCTGGCAAAAAGAATCGGCTGATAGTTGGCGGCGGCGCTGAAACCATAGGCGACGCGCTCGCCGACCGCGAAGCTCAGGATGGCCAGCAGCACCCAGCCCGCACGCGGGGTCCAGCGAGACGGACGCGACCGGGCTGCGCGACGCGTCACCCAGTAGTAGGTTGCCGCCTGTAACGCCAGCAGGGCGATGACCACCAGACTGGCGGTCAGTTCGGTACTGCGACTGGCCCCGAGCGAGGCGATTCCGCCGGGGGTGAACACCAGATCGAGGACAAAACCGTTGATATGAAAACCGTACATTCCATAAATCACCCGGTCGGCGAACAGGAGTACGTGAATCATTCCGGTCAGGCCGATCAGCAGCAGCGCCAGCGTGGCCACCCCGGCGCGCGTCGCCGGGCGCCGCAGCAGCAGCCGGTGCAACAGATAGCCGGGAATCAGTGCCGGTAGCAGGTACAGAAAGGTGTAACTGACCGTGGTCGCCAGCGTCCACAATGCCACTGCGAGGGTGCTGTAGCTCTGGTCGTTGGTGAAGGCGCTGACGTGCAGCAGCACCCACAGTCCGGTCAGGAGAAAAAAGCGATTGATGCTTTCGCGAGTGGGCAATGGGGGCAGTGGGGTCATCGGCATCTTCCAGCGTAAGCGGCGATTTTAGCGGATAAACATTAAGTTGGGCTGAAGCAGACGCCCAGGGGGTGCGAATGAAAGGGTGGGTCGAAGTCCCTTGTTCGATCGAGATGGGTTGACATCGGTAATCACCCCTCCCCCCTCGCGGGGGAGGGGTTGAGGGAGAGGGGGGCCATCGTTGCACACGAATTCGTCGAATCCTTGCGACAGCACATCGCCAAAGCGGTCAGTCTGCTCTGCTGACATCTGCGAGGGCATGGGCGCCCCCTCTCCCCCAACCCCTTCCACGGCCCGCGCTGCATCGCGGGCCGGCTGCGGCGGCGCGGAGCAGTGCTCCGCGAAACCCCGCCTTCGCCCCCCACGAGGGGGGAGGGGAGTATATCGGTCCCTCCCGACACTTTCATTCACACCCATTCGTTCCCCACCTCCAAGCCAAGCAGCGATCTCGGGTACAATGCCCGGATCATGAGCGATTCACCCCTCCAGCACGCGCACCAGCACGGCCATGACCACGATCCGCACGGTGGGCATGCGCATCATCATCATGTGGACACCGGTCCGCGCCTGCTCTGGGCCTTGCTGCTGACGCTCGGCTTCGCCGGGGTCGAGGCGGCGACCGGCTTCTGGTCCGGATCGCTGGCGTTGCTGGGTGACGCCGGACATATGGTCACCGACAGCGCTTCCCTCGGGCTTGCGGCCTTTGCGGCCTGGCTTGCGCAACGCCCGCCGACGCAACGGCACACCTACGGCTATGGTCGGGTCGAGACGCTGGCGGCGCTGCTCAATGTCGTTTTCATGGTGCTGGTGGTGGTCGGCATTTCGGTCGCCGCCGTCGACCGCATTCTCGATCCTGCCGCGGTCAATGGCGCAGCGGTCACGCTGGTGGCGGCGCTCGGCCTGGCCCTCAACATCGCCGTCGCCTGGTTGCTGATGCACGGCGAGCAGACGATGAATACGCGCGGCGCCCTGCTGCACGTCCTCGGCGACCTGCTCGGTTCGGTGGCGGCGCTGGTCTCCGGCGCAGTCGTGATGTGGACCGGCTGGACCACCATCGACCCCCTGCTCTCGATCCTGATTTGCGCGCTGATGCTGGCGTCGAGCCTGCGTCTGTTGCGTGAAGTCCTGCAGGCACTGATGGAAGGCGTGCCGCCGAGCCTGTCAACCGGGCAGATCGGAGGCGTACTGGCGGGCATCGCAGGGGTTGCCTCGGTGCACGACCTGCATATCTGGACCTTGTCGTCGAAGCGCGTCGCTCTTTCGGCACATCTCGTCGTCGAGTCACTCGATCAATGGCCGGCGGTTCTCGCCGCCAGCCGGCATGCGCTGGCCGAGCAGGGCATTGCGCACGTGACGCTGCAGCCGGAACCCTTGACCAATCCCGTGCGCTGGCTGCCGATTCCCGAGAGACTCCGTCAGCAGAATGCCGGAGCCTCCAATCCCGGAGCCTCCCGATGAGAGTGGTCGTGCAGCGCGTCGCCGCAGCACGGGTCGAAGTCGGAGGACAAGTCGTTGGCTCGATCGGGTCGGGTCTGCTGATCCTGGCCGCTTTCGAGGAGGTCGATGCCGACTCTGATCTGGCCTGGATGTCCGCCAAGCTGGCCCGACTGCGCATCTTCCCCGATGCGGCCGGGGTGATGAACCGCAGCGTCATCGACGCCAGGGGGGAGCTTCTCGCAGTCAGCCAGTTCACCCTCTTCGCGTCGACCCGGAAAGGCAATCGTCCGTCGTGGAGTCGTGCGGCCCGGCCTGAACTCGCACAAACGCTGTTTCAAAGCTTTGTCGAACAGCTCGAAAGCGCCAGCGGGCAGCGCGTGCAGACCGGCGTTTTCGGTGCCGACATGCGGGTACACCTGATCAACGACGGGCCGGTGACGATCAGCATCGATTCGCGTCGGCCGGAATAGCCCACGGGAATAGCTCACGGGCACCGCTCGCGCACTGGCCAGGTTTCTCCGCCCGGATCGTCTTGCCAGGCGCCCCCGATTCCCTGGATGTTCGCGAACTCTTGACGAGCGTTGCGCCCTCATTCACACGATGGCTGCCGGCAAGCCGGTCCAGAGGATTCCCTCGGGCAGGCTGGCGCGTCCGATACGTCCCTGAAAACCACGCACCGGCAACGCATAGCAACGCACGTCGTCATCCTGCGGTTCGATCAGCGCTTCGATCTCCTCCAGGCAGCGATCCTTGGCCGCGTTGCTCCCGACCAGCAGGAAAATGCTGTATTCAAGCGGTGAGGCGTGCCTGCACATCTCGCGATGGACGCGCGGCAGGCGGCGTGGATTGCTGATGTCGTAACCGATGACGAAAGCCTGTTCAGAAGTCATCGTCGTCCACCCCGGTGTCGGTGGCCGGGGCAGCGCTGCTTGCCGGGCATGGCGCAGGCACGGCACCCGCCAGCGAAATCGCGTTCGCCACGTCGGACACGCTCTCGGCGAGCAGCTTGCGCAGGCGTGCCGCCAGTGCCTCCCATTCGGCGTAGAAGCGTGCGCGGCCGGCCTTGCCGAGCAGGCAGCCGCTCTCCGTACTGGAAAAATCCTCCGGGCGCAGCTTCTCCGAGCGAAACAGCATCAGCGCATGCTGGTCGACCTCGACGCGCAGCGGCTCGACGAGGTCGCAGGCCAGCGACTCGCGCCCGAAGTCGAGTGCGTGGTAGAAACCGACGAACGGATCGAGCCCGGCGCCGTACAGGGCCAGTACTGCCTCGGCGTGCAGCAGCGTGTAGCCGAGCGACAGCAGCGCGTTCGCCGGATCGCGCGGCGGCCGGCGGTTGCGACCATTGAAGTGCAGGCGAGCCGGCAGCAGTTCGGCGAAACCCTCGAAGTAAGCGGCTGCACCAGCGCCTTCGAGGCCGCGCAGCGAAGCCATCGACGGCTGCTGATCGACCGCCGCGATGCTGGTCGCCAAGCGCTGCAGGCTCAGCGTCAGCGGGTAGCGCGAACCGGCTTCGCTGTCACGGCGTGCGGCGAGGAAAGCCGCCTGCGAGCGCAGCTTGGCTTCGACGATGGCGCGAGAAAAGCGCAGGCAGAAATCCGCATCAAGCGACAAGCGGTACTGCGCGACGCGACGGGCGGCGTCGTTGTGCGGACGGCCGAGCAGCATCGTCGGTACCGCCTTGCGACCCGAGAGCACCACCACGCCGATGCCGCGCTCGCCGAGCTTGCCGAGCAGCGATGAAGACACCGTCACGTCGCCGCGCAGGAACACCCGCGACAGCGGCGCCAGCGGCACCGTGCCGATGCGCTCGCCATTCTCGTAGAACACCAATGCCTCGCCATCGGCCTTGAGCGTCACCCCGCGCCGGTCCACATACAAGCTGGTCATCGCCTTCTCCTGGCCATCAGACAATCAGAAAAACATCGGTCACCGGTGCCGTCGCCCGCCCCAGCAGATCGCGCGCCATGCGCGGATCGAGCTGGAAAATGTGCGCACGGTCCTGACTCAGGTCGAGCATCCCGGCCAGCGTGTCTCGTACCTCGCGCAGTTCGGCGGCGGTCAGCCAGCACTCGAAGAACGACTTCTGGCCACCGACCTTGTAGCCGATCAGATATTTGTGCACCCGTTGCAGCCGCTTCGGCTCGCAGATGTCGTAACAGACCAGGTACAGGGTTCGTGCCGCATCGCTCATGGCGCCACGATAAGACGGCTCGGCGCGGCTGTCCGGTCTGGCAAGCTTGCCGGCCGGGCAGGGCCGGCAAACCAGAAAGCCACAAAGGGGCAAGTTTGATCCGCAGATTACTGACGGTGGGCGTCCCCGTGCAGGAGATGTTCGCCGCGCGTCTCAATCCCTTTGATTTCAGGGCTGGTTACTGACGTGGAAGAAGATGATTGAGCCCACCAATAAAACCAATGTCTCAATCCCTTTGATTTCAGGGCTGGTTACTGACGCCTTTCAATGCGCCTTATCACTAGGGCGCATTGAGTCTCAATCCCTTTGATTTCAGGGCTGGTTACTGACACAAGCCCTTAAAGAGGGCGCCGCAGCCATAGTAGGTCTCAATCCCTTTGATTTCAGGGCTGGTTACTGACTTCGCGCAAATCTGAAAGGGGGGCAGAATGCTCCTAGTCTCAATCCCTTTGATTTCAGGGCTGGTTACTGACGCACTGATGATCAGCCTACTCCAACAAGAGGGTTGGGTCTCAATCCCTTTGATTTCAGGGCTGGTTACTGACCAAGACAGGCGGAAGAGGTCGCTCGACGGGAAAAAAGTCTCAATCCCTTTGATTTCAGGGCTGGTTACTGACCGAGAGATACGCGGTGGTAATATCCGAGTTTTTGAGGTGTCTCAATCCCTTTGATTTCAGGGCTGGTTACTGACCAGTCAAGGTGCTGCTCGACGACCGCACCTTCTCGGCGTCTCAATCCCTTTGATTTCAGGGCTGGTTACTGACCTGCACCTAGGTAATTGTAGCTTGTTTTTCAACGAGTTGGCAGGGGTGTTCGCAAGTTTTCAATGGATCTGTCGAGATGTCTCCCAGCAGGCCGTCGGTGAGCGTGTATCGCCCCAGTCCAAACACGGTTTCCTTGCCGACATGCAGCCATTCTCCGAGTTGCAGCAACGGGGCGAAAGGCGCGAGCGGACCTTCGAGCCGCCAGGTTCCGACTACCCCGCCGAGGCTCATCTTCTGCTGCTGTCGCGACGAGTAGCGGGTCCAGTCGAGCCAACGGAGGTTTTGGTCCTCGCGGATGTCGGCACAGGTAGCGCGGAGCGTCGCGAAGTCATCGACCAGAGCACTCGGTGAATAAAACTCGGCAAGCAGGTTGGCGCGCCGCGCCAGCGCCATCAGCAGTGTTCGTGCCTGTAATCTGTCCGGTGGCAGGGCACGGCCGTTCTGCTGTAGGCGCAGGGGGGTTTCAAACCGGAGTGTGGCCGTGCTGATCCGCGAATCGTCGGATTCGCGGACCAGCGCAATCCCCTGGTCATGCGTCGCAATCGTGCCGACTTCGGGGCGATGAATTTCCTGATCGCCGCGCTCACTGCAATGCACGACGCGGACGAGATCCGCCGTACCGTCACCCGCACCGATGCCGCGCGCGAGGGCGCGCCGCCAGGTGAGGAGGATCAGCGGTAGTTCCTGCAATGCCCGCCCGATCAGCACCTGATGAAAAATCAGTGTCTCGCCTGCCGCCAGCACTCGACATCCCCAGTCTGACGGCTCGATGACGTAAGGTGCGGGAATCTGTGAGAACTTCTGCAGGCGGTGCGCCGGGGGAGCTGGCGGGGCGAAGATCGCCGGATACGGGCAGGTGGCGAGCAGCGGACAGCCGGCACACTCCTTCTGCCGCGTCATGCAGGCAAGCTGGCGCAGGGCATGGCCGAAGGCGCCGCGCAACATCGATCCGGCGTAGTCGGGCAGGCGGATGGTCTGCCGCACCTGGAACTCGAAGCGGTAGCGGGCGACGGGGAAGGAAGTTGCGCGGCTCGGCAGGTGCGCAGCGCTGAGGCCTTGTGGATGCCAGGGTTGCTGATCGGATCGGCGGGTGGCTGACGGTTCGAGTTCCATACGGGTCTGTCTCGTCGGCTAGAAGAGCTTTTTGCGTAAGTCTTTGAGCACCTTGCGCAAACTGATTTCGTTGGCAATGGTCCTGGCGCTCTCGTCTGCCCGCTCGCCATGCGATCGGACGCCGTGCGCGAGCGCATTGCGCAGGTTTTTGAGTTTTCCGACCGCCGGTGTCTGCTTTCTGGCTCTGTCGTAGACGTCATCACGCTCCTGAGCATCGGTGTCATTGCATTTTTCGTTGTAGCAGGCACGCGTGACGAATGACTCGTACAGGAAAGTGGCAGCGCGGAGATAGTCGCTCCGTTTGAAGTAGGCGTCGGCGAGCGAGAGTTCCCGGTCGTGGGGCGTTGGCCCGCGAAACCAGCCGATGCGCTCCTTAAGCGTCTCGCGGAAAAGTCCGCCGAGCGGCCCGTCGTGGGTCTCGATCGAATCAAACACTTGGCGAAGCTTTTCACCCGCGAGTTTCGTATTGCTCGTACGTTCGGAATAGGCAGCGGTGGCCAGCCACTCTGCACGCCGCTCGGCCATGCCGTCCTTGACCAGCAGTGGCGCGAAGACGCCGTAGTCGCCGTCCTTGTCGTAGGTAGCGAGAGCATCAACCCAGTCGAGCATGGACAGCAGGCCGCGGAGCTTGAGCACTGGCGTTTCGCTGCCGGGGGCGGGAGGCGTCATCTCCAGCGCGCCGTAATAGATTTCTTCGACTTCGACGCGAACGACTCTTGCCAGGTAGCGTGCGGCCACCAGGGCGAGCATGGGCAAGTGGCGAAAACCGTGCGTGACATCGATCCACAAGTGCTCGCCGGGCTGCAGGACGGCCGCCAGGCGACGCAGGATGTCGACTTGCTCGGTCTCGTCAAGGGCATAACGGATCAGCTGGCAGTCAACGCGGATGCCGAGCCGTTTGGCGAGTTGCAGGCGTGGCAGGTGGAGCAGGTGCTCGCTGACGTTTCCTGCGGCGACGGCGTCAATCAGGGGCAGCATGGCGTCGCCCTCGACACCTTCGCGGTCAAAGAAGATTTCCCACATGCTGCTCGGGGTGCCAAGCAGGATCAGGCGATCAGGTTTCAGGAAATTGGTCAGGGCCAGTCCGAAGAAGGTCTCGGTGTACGCGACATCTGCATTGAAGCGGTAGGTGGCCGTGCGGTAGCCCTTTCGCGGGTCGCCCTTGCCGAGAAAACTGATGAGGGTGGTCATGTTCATGCTCCGGTTCGGTGGTCGTCGAGCGTGTAGTGCCGGTGGCTTTCGGGGCGACTGGCTTGTCGGCGGTGGCTCATGCTTCGAGCGTCGCCAGCCAGGTCTGGAATTGCTGCTTACGTTCCTTGTTGCCTGGCGGGCCGGTCCATCTGATGACCTCGCGCAGCAGCCCGGCGGCTTCGCGGCGCGCCGTCGGGCCTTGCCATTCAATCGCCTGCTGGAAGAGCTTCAACCGCTCCTGGTCGATGGGCGAGCCGGCCTGGTACCTTCCCTTTGCCTTGGCACTTTCGAAGGCGACGCGCAAGACCGCGATGCTGCCACGCGCGGCTTCCAGTTCCCGGTCTTCGGACGAAAGTAGCGCGCGGCGCTTGGCCTCGGCTGCTGCTGCCGCCTGCTGACGCTTTTGATCCTCCACCCGCCGGCGCTCGTCCGCTGCCACCGGGTCTTCGGCCAGCGCGCCGTAGCCGACTGTGGTCTTGGCACCGAAACCCAGCCAGGCGAAGGCGTGTTCGATGATCCGGTCGAGGGTGGTCTTCCAGTCGGGGCATTCTACCGGCAGGCGTGCGGGATCGCAGGTGAGCACGAAGCGGAAGGCGGAGCGCGCGGGGACAGCCAGAAAGGGAATCGGATTGGGTTTGCCGGCGTCGTGTGGCGTGCCCTTGTTCTGGTAGTAGTCGCCGAAGTGGGGGGTCATGATCTCGACGACGAGGCTGTCGCCGAACGGTTGCGGAAAGACATCCCAGCAGGTCAGCGCGCCACGTCGAGCGTCGGCGTTCTGCAGTTCCTGGCCGAACAGCGCGTCGATCAGCGGCGGCGTGATTTCGCCGTCGCCGTCGTCGTAAAGCTCGTTCGCCGCCTGCCGCAGCACGCCCTTGACGCTGCTGCCGGCAAGGTAGGGCAGGCCGTAGGGTGAGAGAAAAGCAAAGCCGTTGTCGACCGGGTGTTCGAGCCCGAGTCCGGTGGCGAAGGGGGCGGTCGACACCGCGTCGATGATCTGGCGCTGTTCTTCGGGCAGGGCTGCCGCGAGGGCCTTCTGGCGCGCGCGCAGCGCTCGCAATACCACCGCTGCGTCACCCAGGGCGAGACAAGCGCGCAAGGCGTCGGCCTTGCCGTTCTTGGTGATCAGCCAGTTGCCCTCCTGCCAGATCTCGAAGTAGAGGTTGAAGCGATGGCCGGGCGGGCAGTTGCGGAAGCCGGCGGCGCTATCCCGGACATATTTGGGCACGGCGGCGACGTTCATTGTGCGCCCTTCATGGCATCCGCGAACTGGCGCAGCCAGCGGAGCATGGCCAGTGTTTCGTCGGTGGCGCGCATCAGGCTCTGTGCGTCGGCCTTGAAAAACCCGTTCATCGCCAATGCGAAATCGGCAGGAACGATCTGACGCTTCGCCAGCCAGCCGAGCACGTCTTCGAGAAGGACCGATGCGGCGCGTTCGTTGCTGCCGGTGCGCGAGCGGTAGTAGGCAAGCGTGGCCATCAGCCCGTTGCCCATGATCAGTGCGGGAGCGCCCTTGACCATCTCGCGGTAGCCGTCAACCACGGTGTTGCGGTTCGCACGTTCCCAGGCGTATTGCGCACGCCGTTGGTCGAGGGTGTTCATCGACGGTCTCCCGCGGCGGCGTGGATGACGATCAGGCCGCGGCCGGTGGTCGCGTCGCCGCCGACCTGTAGCAGATGGTCGAGCAGCCCGTGACGCTCGCCCTGGTCATGGAGCACAGCGGCGAGCACGCGCTTGGCGTCGAGGAGATCTTCCCTGTCCGGACCCTTGCGGCGCTCGACGCTGGCAAGTATCAGGCCGGCGAGAAGCGTCTCGGGCGGCAGGTTCTCGGTGTAGAACAGCGCGCCATCGGCCGCCGTGCCGGTCTTGTCGTCGATTTTGACGTGCGCTTCGACAACGGTCGCATTGCGGACGAAATGCCCGAACTCGGTGTCCGAGAGCACGACGAAGTCATTTTTCAGTTTGTTGCGGAAGAATTCATGTTCGTCACCGGGTGGCAGGGCGTTCGAAGCCAGCCAGACGGCGATGTCGGTGACTTTGGCGTCAGCTTCTCCGGCGAAATCGAACACTTCGAGCAGCAGGCGCTTGTCGGTCAAGATGGCCGCATTCGCAAGTCGAGCGTTGCCTTCGTCGACGCTCGGCACGGCCCATTCCGCAGCGCTTCCGGCGAGGCGTTTGAGTCGTGCCAGGGCGCTCGGGCAGGTGGCGTGCACGAAGGTGTTCTTCAGCGAGCGCACCGGGAAGGTGACCAGCGTGGCATCACTGAAGGCGATCGCGCCGGCATGGTCGGAGGCGTTCCGCTCGGGTCCGAACAGGCGGTTGATCAGCGCGCTGTCCTGCCAGGTGCGCGTGAAGTGGTGCCGCACCGCGCCCTTGAGGCCGGAGCCGGCGATCAGCGGATGGCCGGTATGGACTTCGCGCTGAATCGGGTTGTCGATGACGCCGATCGCCTGACCGGCGCCCATGTGCACGGGGCTGACGCAGGAGTAGAAAACGAGTTGCTGGGCTTCGAACATGGAGTTGGCCTTTCGTCGGGGATCAGGTTGCAGCGGGGGCATTGCATTGGCGAGTCGGGAGCGAAACCGTCACGGTGAATTTCTCCTCCAAAGTCCTAGCCAGGCGCGGTTGAAACCTTCCGCGCGGCGTTGTCGGTCAGGATTATCGCCCCACAGCCCGCCGGCGACCCATTCGGCAAGCTTGCCGGCATCGCCGGCGAAGTCGTCGAACCAGTACACGCTGCCGGCCGGGGCCACCCGCTGGGCGGTCTTGGGTTGCTGCCGCGCGAGGTCCCAGCCGGAGATGGTGTCGAAGCGCGGGACAGCCGCGCAGGCGAGACGCGCCGAGAAGCCGTCGCCCTGCAGTCGGTAGTCCCCGGCGGTGCCGGAGTGCGTGACACCTTCGGGCAGCCAGCCACCGGCGAATACGCCGGGCGTCGCGAGGATGATCCGGAAGCGGCCGCTGGCGGCGATGTCTTGCGTGGGTACAACGGGTGCGGTGAAGGTAATGGCGTGGTGGCGTGCGCCCTTGCCGTCGCCACCGAGTCGCAGGTGACCTGATTTCGGCAACTGGCCAGCGTCTCCCTCGCAGCCGACGAGGAAGCCGACGGCCTGGTCGAGGGCGATCGCTTCGCTGGTATACAGCGCGCCGTCGATGGCCGTTCGCGAGCCATGGTCGAGAGCGATGCCCAGCCGGGTTTCGCGTTTGAAGAGATCCGCGCTGCTCAGGGTGCGCGCCGGCAGTTCGCCGCGCAGGTGCGCCGCCAGCCCGGCAGCGTCGAGCCAGCGGCCGGCCTGTGGCTTGGCCTGCCTGGCAATACGCAGGTGGGCGACAAGTGGCAACTCGCCGCTGGCCCGGCAGCCGGGCGATGGCGCAGTCGGCTGCAGGGTGAGCAGCGATGCGGCACCGGGGGGGGCATCGAAGGCGACGAGGTCGGCCGGTAGCGGCACGATCGCCTGCGGCGCGCCGGCCTCGGCGCCGAGAATGGCGAGCGACAGCCAATGGATGGCAAAGCTGCCCGGCTCATCACGGTTGCCGAGCACCGCGCCCAGCTCGCCGGCGAGTCGGTCGCCGGCCTGCGCGAAGCTTGCGAGTTGGCTGGCGTCCTTGCCAAGCAGCGCCGAGCGGAAGGCGCCGGCGAAGAGTGATGGCCAGGGTGGCATGACGGCTTCGCCGTGTTGGCCGTCACCACCAAAGGACTTGTTGCCGCGGATCATCAGCACGTCGAGCGGCTGAACGAAGTGGTAGGTGCTCATCGAGGTGCTCCTGCTTGTGCGGCAATCTGGCCGAAGGCGCGGCCGTTGCGGGCGAAGAATTCGGCGGTGACCAGCAATTCGCCGAGGACGCGCGCCGTTTCCGATGGCTTGGCACTTTCGCGACAGGCCAGGTCGACGAACTCCCGTGCGTGCTGCACCACACCGCCCTGCCTCTCGATCTGCCAGGCGAGATTGCGGGCCAGCATCTGCCGCCAGGCTTCGTCGCTGGTGCCGTCGCGGCTGCGTTCCGGCAGGCCGGACAGCCATTCGAGGGCGTTGTACACGGCACGTCGCGAAACCTGGGGCTGTGCGAGCGTTTCGGCGAAGCGCAGCAGTAGTCCCAAGGCGGTATCGGCCAGCCGCGGTGCTGAGGGCGTTGTCCCTGCGGCCTGCGCCATGTCCCAGAAGCGGCTGGTGACGCCGACTTCGCCGCCGCCGCGCTTGATGAGCTGCAGGCAGAAAGCGTTTCGGCCATGCGCCTTGGCCGCTGCTTCGGCGCGGCGCAACTTGCGCAGCACGGCCGACAGTGGCGCCTGGTGGTGGGCAACCACGGCGCCGATGCTGGCGCTGGCACGGCTGCCCATCATCGGCATCAGGCGGCCCTTGAGGCGGGCGTAGCCCTTCTTGAGTTGCAGATCCCTGACGTCGATGGCGCCCGGCAAGCCGCTCAAGTCGGCGCTGCCGCTCCAGGCGGCGCGCAGCAGGAGCATCGCCGGCAGCAGGTCGTCGACCGAGAGCATGGCCAGAACATCGTCGCCGCCGGCATAGAGCAGCTTGCCTTTGCAGACGTTTTCGACGATATGTCGGGCGACGTGCGTCGAGAAGTCGTTGAGCGCCGCGGAGATGGCGGCGTGGCGAGCCGGGGAGGCCGGCCGCGATGAGTCCAGATAGGCGGCGACCGCCGCGTCGCCACGGAATGGATCGAGCGACGCGCGGACCTGTGGGTGCCAGGTGGCCGGGAAGCGACATTGATAGTCGGGGTCATTGCCGGCCAGCCAGGCGCCCATGTGGTCGCCGTCCATCTGGATCAGCGCGTAGTAGGTTTCGGGTCTGGCGCCGAGCAGTCTGGTGATGTCATCCGCAAGACGCCCTTCGGCCGCGTCGTCGCGAGCGTCGTCGAGGGCCGATGGCAGGCGCTTGACGATGTCCATGACCGTGGCTGGCCGCAGCGACGACAGGCGCCGGTGCAGCGAATTCGGCAGTGCCACCGGCTGATGGTCGTGGATGGCGAATTTGCGCGACAGCGCGCTGAGCCTTTCGAGCGTTTCCGGTGAGAAGGCGTCCGCGAGGTGATCCAGCGACGTTGCCAGTGCCATGGTGTGCGTGCTGATCACGAAACGTGCTGGCTTGTCCGCCAGCAACTCGCCCAGCCCTTCGACGAACAGCGTTGGCCACAGGCGTTTGAGCGTGCATACGCCGCACAGATGTTCGCCCTTGCGGATGCCGAACCGGCCGGCCTCTGCCTTGCGCAGCCAGGGCGTCTCGCGACGCTCGCCGGCCGGGATATGCAGTTGCGCGGCCTTCTCGGTGAGCCATTCGCGTTCACCGCACAGCGTGCAGCGGTGGCCGTGCTGTGGCAGCGGCGCAAAGGGACGCAGGCTCTTGGCAGCGGCGAGGCTGCGTTCGGCCAGTTCGTGCACGGCGGGATAGACGATGCCGGCGTTCGGTTTGAAGAATTCGGCGCCGTCGATCCGGACTTCGCGGTTGAGCACTTTCCAGACTTCTTCTCCGAACAGGCTGCCGGTGCCGTAGCCAGCCAGCGCCTGCCGTAGCCGATCGGCATCGGGCAGGCGGTCGCCGTCGCTGCCGATCGGCCATTCGGCGATGGCCCATTGCGCTTCGGGAAAACCGGCGAGTTGGCTGTCGAGTTGCTCCTGCCAGTGTTGCCCCTGGTCACGGTCATCAAGGACGTGCTGCGCCGCTGCTGCGGCCCAGGCGCGTGCCGCGTCCCGAACCGCTTCGACGACCTGCCGCGTGAGCTGCTCGGCCTGGCGTGCGGGTACGATGGCCATGAACTTGTTGGGCAGTGTCGCGGCGAACAGCGGGTTGGCGTCGGTGGCGCGGTGCAGCCAATCGGCGCCGATGGTGGTGAAGCGCTGGCGCCACTGCGCGCCGTGGCCCGTCGCGTCGGCAACTTCGAGCAGCCAGCGGTCGACCGCGGCGACGCCGCGCAGGTTGGGGAAGGCGATGGCGTCAGGCCCGAGCGCTGCGCAGATGACCTTGAGACCTTCCCAGACCAGCGACGACAGCAGGTGCGATCCCGCCCACAGGTCGGAAGTCGAACGGGCCTGGGCGATGAAGCCCTGGACGGGGCCGAAGCTCATGCTGAGCAGGGCCGGTTCGTCGTCGGCGAGCGCACCGGTGAGCGCCGAAACGGTGTCCAGGTGCGTCCAGATCGAGTGGTCGGGGACGCGGGTGTCGGCCGGCAGGACGCGCCAGAGATCGCCGATTTCCGGCGCGACGAGGGCAGGCTCCGGGCCGAAACGCCAGAAGGCGAGATAGGTCAGCCGCAGGTCCGGTTTGCCGTCGGTGTCGCGTTCGATCAGGTCGCTGAAGTGTTCGAGGCTGACCGTGCGGATATGCTTCGCGGCGATGTCATCCAGACTGCCGAGGTCGATTTCTTCGCCGGACAGCGGGTGGATCAGCACCGGCTGATTGGCGAAGCGGACGTTGGCCCACGCGGGCCGCTTCCGGCCAGGTTCGCATGGCCATTGCGGCCGGTCGGCCGCCGCGGCGAACCGGTCGGCGCGCTTGTCGAAATTGGCGCCGTTGATGTCGAGCAGGTTGCGAAGCGTTTTTACCGAACCGTGTTCGTGGCCGACGTCGTCGCGCATCAGGACCAGCGCCTTTTCCGCCGGGTCGTGCAGCCAGGCGGCGAGTTTCTTTTTCCAGAGGTTGTTCATTTTGGGGCTCCAAGTCGATTCATCATTTTGCCGATGTTCTGATGAATAGCCGCCCAGATGTCGATCTGATAGCGATTGATCCACTGTTGATCGCTTGACGATAGTTTGTCGAACAGAATCCGGGGAACCGCGCAGGGCAGATGGACCGCGACCGGCACCAGTCCTTGCCCGGTTTCTACGACCTTCAGGCGTAGCGACCCTGCGATCCGTTCATCGTTGCCCCAGCGTCTGTTGTTCGCTTTGGTTACCGGGTAGGCAATCAACTGGTTGGCGGAAATGTCTTCATTCCGCCCAAAGTGCTTTGCAGCAGCCCGGATGTCTCGTCGTAAGGTGGCGAGGAAAAACACAGCCTCTCTCCAGTTCCTGAACGTCGCTCCGTCCTTTCTTCCCACCCAGACCAGCGGACCCAGGTCGTCCTTGCCGATTGCATGCGGCCAGTCGCGATCGGCCGTGAAGCATCCGCGGAACGGTTGGCAGTAAGCCGTCAAGTCGTTAGGAGATGGCGGCAGTCGGGGGATGGAGTTGCCTTGAAATGTGATCGACCCCCAGCCGTTGCGCGAGCGGCTACCAATGCCGCCAAACCACGAAGCCAACCGGATTGCCTGACGAACTTCGTCGATCTGGCTTCCGGTAACAGTTCGCGCAAACAGGACCGACAGTTCGTTGCGCTGGTTCGCTTGTGGGTCGATGGCTAACCGTTCGACCGTGGGTTCGGGACGCCCGAGATTTCTGCTGGCCGGTGCAATCGGCCCAAAACCAAGATAAACATCGGCCCGAACACGTCCTTGTCCGACCTGGATCTGGCCGATCTCACGTCGTGGCCAAGCGGTATTGCTCAGTTGGCCTGCGGCCCAATCTTTCAATCGTAGTTTCACTAGGGACTGGTGTGAGTTGTTGTCGGAGGCGCTGCCAAAGAGGTTGTTCTCGGCCTCCCGTAGTCCGTCGGGTCCGTCGACGCTGAAACCGACCTGGGGTGCCTTGACCACTCGCCACCACTGGCGAATCAGTGCCTTGATCGGCGGTGTGCGCCACTGCGCCTGCTGTGCGGCATCGCCGACGAAGGCGGGCGTCGCGAAGCTGAGGTTGTACGCGAGGGGAGTTCTTGTCATGACTTTTTCCTCATTGGTTCCGGATGGTGGGTCGGATGCAGACCTGAGAGACGGCCATTAGCTGGAGTCCGCGACAGCATAACGGCTATTGCGAACACGTTGAGCAACGGCAAGCTTGTCGGTTGTCGATTGCCATGAGCCGACGCATTGGATCAGGGCTCGCGGCACCGGCAGACAGTGCGCTCACCCTCGTACCGCCGTTTCGAGGATGTCGTAACGGATCGCGCTCGGTCGCAGACCGAGGCTATAGCGACGCGGCCGGCGGCCACCGTCGCTGATCAGGTAAGGCCTGGCGGCGGGGCCGAGTTCGCGCCCGAGAATTTTCCTGAGCTTGGAGAGGTGTGCGGAAAAATAGGCGCCGTCCATTCCCTTGCGCAACGCCCGCTCGGTGCCGTCGAGGTCGCCCAGTGGCCCGGCGATCGAGCGCAGCTCGACGAGGTAGCGATTCTTCCACTCGGCGTCAGGGCTTTCCTTCGCCGGTGCCGGCAACGGCGCTTCGCCGCGTAGCGCGCGCCGGGCGAAGACGCTGAGCAATGCGAGTTCGGCCGGTGGCAGCGGGAAGGTCTTGCCGGCGGCACGGATGCGCCGCGCTGCCAGGTCGATCTGCAGTTCTGCCGGCGCTAGAGCGTGGCGCGCCGCTTCGACGGTTTCGTTGTAGCTCGCGCGGCCGGTGAGCAGCGCTTCGGGAAGGCCGTGACGCAGGCTGACGAAGGGCAGCTCGGCGAGCGTGATCTGCGCTTGTGCGCTATCGACGAGGCGGCCGCCGGGCATTTCGAGAACGTGACTGGTCGGCGTCGGGTAGTAGAAGCTGAGGCTGGCTTCGAAGGGCTCGGAAACCAGGACATGCGACAACTTGTCCTGCGGGCGGCCGTAGAGCGACAGCGCATAACCGAGGAAGAAGCCCATTGTCTTGCGGCCACCGGCGATCGAGACATGGAGCGCGCAATCCGGGTCGGCGGTGAACTCGCGGATGATGCCGGTGATGCCGTCGGCAGCGCGGCGGTTGTCTTCCGGCGAGCGGATGTCTTCGAGCGGTTTGCCGTTGGCGTCCTCGAGAACGTGGATGGTGTCGACGCTGAAATGGATCGGCGGCAGCGCGTAGTCGCGGCTGAGACGATGGAACCAGCCCGGTTCTTCCGAAAGCAACGCCAGGCGGGCTTTTTCGGCGCCGCTGCGCGTGCTGATCAGGTGGATTTCGGTGGGAATGAACACACTCGCTGTTGGCGAGACGGCCAGGGCGTAAAGGGTCTCGGTGACGATCTGCGGCGACAGGCCGGTGACGGCAATCAGGATGCGGCGAGGATATTCGTGGGGGTTTTCTCGGGCGTTGGGCATCGTCTTGTCTGGGCGGGTAGGAACAATCGGTCATTGTCCATGTTTTCCTCCGGCAGGGACGGATGACAAGCTTGCGGTGGTCAGGCTGGCCGGTTGGTGGCGATCAGACTGCAAGTCGGTATGCCGAGCACGGTCTCAGAATACTTTACTTCCATGCGCCAGCCGCTGGTAAGCTTGAGCGATGGTCTTTCGCAGAGGGGCTGAGGCCATGCTCAGACTGGATTTTACGGAAGCGCAAATGCGGGCTTTGGATTCAGAGCGATTTCACCATCAGCACCCACGGGTGCGACGGAAGAGGGAAGTCCTATGGCGGACGGCACACCGACGGTGCTGCGCGACCGCCAATCCGATCAATGGAGCCAGTCCTCTACGGTTAACCCCGATACCCGCGCGAACTCCCCGACGTTGTTCGTGACCACCGTCGCATTCAACATCAGGGCATGGCCCGCGATCAGCGTATCCAGCGGGCCGATGGGTGTGCCTCTGGCCTTGAGAAAGGCGCGTACCGCGCCATGGCGCCGAGACGCGGCATCATCGAAGGGGGCCACATCGAAGATGGCCAGGAACCGTTCAAGTTTCAACCAAAAATGGGAAATCCCCCGGCTCTGCCGGGGGACTGGAAAAGTTTGACATTTCAGGGGGTCCATCAGGAAGCTTCAAGCCGTGAGCCGCCAAGCACATGACTGTAGAGAATCCCGATGGACGGCTCCGAAAGCCTATAAGGCATTAATTCTACTTTTCCACATTGCTAAAACGGTTTAAATACAGGCTGTTGAGCCACATATCTAATGCTCTACCACATAAGGAGTATGACGATGAAATCGCCAAATTTATTTATTTGGGATCGGGCGTGCGGTGGCCAGTTGCTGCGAGAATCTGACCAGCCATTTTCAGTCGTTCCGAGAGTGCTTCCGCCGTAAAACGCGCAGCACGGCCGAGCAAGCGGAACAGTACTTGCGGGGCCTTTTTCAAA